>JBNJEV010000042.1:0-22551 GCA_051746185.1 Bacteroidota bacterium | reverse complement strand
GGGGTGGGTGTTGGCGGAATGGGCCATACCAACCTTCAGAATATCCAGGGCCAGAACGTCGTGGCACTCTGTGATGTGGACTGGAGATATGCAAAAGAATGTTTTGAAGCATATCCTCAGGCAAAGAAATACTGGGACTGGAGAAAGATGTACGATGAAATGGCCGATTCCATCGATGCGGTGGTGGTCGCCACGGCCGACCATACCCATGCCCTGGTCGCAGGACATGCCATGACACTCGGCAAGCATGTGTTTGTCCAGAAGCCGCTCACCCATTCGGTTTACGAATCCAGGTTGCTTACCAAACTGGCCGATAAATACCAGGTGGCAACCTCCATGGGGAACCAGGGTTCCTCCGGAGAAGGTGTAAACCTGGTAGTGGAATGGATCCTCAATGGAGAGATCGGTGAAGTCAGGAAGGTCGAGTCCTTTACGGACCGTCCCATATGGCCGCAGGGGCTGAATCCGCCCGAGGAAGACATGCCGGTGCCCGCCACCCTGAACTGGGACCTGTTTACCGGTCCGGCCGAAATGAAGCCCTATAATGAGATCTATACGCCATGGAACTGGCGCGGCTGGTGGGATTACGGGACCGGTGCACTGGGCGATATGGCCTGCCATATCCTGCACCCGGTTTTCGTGGGTCTGAGGTTGAATTATCCCACAAAGGTACAGGGAAGTTCCACGTTGCTGCTCACCGAATGTGCCCCCAATGCAGAAATGGTGAAACTCACCTACCCGGCCAGGGAACCTGCCGAAAAGGTCAACTTCCCCGAGGTGGAAGTCACCTGGTATGATGGCGGGCTGGAACCCATGAAACCGGAAGGATGGCCTGCCGGGAGGGACATGAACGACCGTGGTGGCGGCGTCCTCTTCCACGGCACCAAGGACACGCTGGTATGCGGATGCTACGGTGTCAACCCCTGGCTCCTTTCCGGAAGGATCCCGGATGCTCCCAAGGTCAGGCGCCGTGTGGAACTGAGCCATGAGATGGACTGGGTACGTGCCTGTAAGGAAAGTCCCGGGAACAGGGTTCCCACAGCCTCTCCTTTCAGCGAGGCAGGTCCCTTTAACGAAATGGTGGTCATGGGCGTATGTGCCGTTCGTCTCCAGGGGCTGAACAAGGAACTGGAATGGGACGGCGAGAATATGGAATTCACCAATATCTCTGATAGTGAACAGCTCAGTATAGTCATCAAGGATGGTTTTGAGATCCACCAGGGGCATCCCACATTCCAGCAGACCCGGACAGATCCGTTCTCAGCAAAGCAGTTTGCGAAGGAACTGGTCAGACATACTCCGAGAGAAGGAAACTGGAAACTTCCCGATATGCCAGCTTAAACATTATTGTTGAATCGTAAAATATCCATCATTATGAAACATTGCAATAGTTTGTTTTTTATCACCGCGCTTCTGCTCGTGGGACTGGTGGCCTGTACCTCATCCGGAAAGAAGGATCAGGAAGCCGAACAGGCTGAAACCACGGAAGAATTGGCCGTGGCGGACAACACCCTTTCCGAACAGGAAACGGAAGAAGGCTGGATGCTGCTTTTCGACGGTGAGACCACCGAGGACTGGCGCGGTTACAACATGGAAGTCTTTCCCGATACAGGATGGGCCATCGAGAACGGAACCATCAAATGTTCCGATTCAGGCAGAGGTGAAGCCGGTTTCGGAGGGGACATCATCTATGATAAAAAATTCACCAACTTCCATCTGAAGCTTGACTGGATGATCTCCGAAGGCGGAAATTCCGGAATCTTCTTCCTGGCCCAGGAGATCCCGGGAAAGAACATATGGTATACCGCCCCCGAGTACCAGATCCTGGACAACTGCAGCGACCATGTGGATAATATCCTGGGTGAAGACGGGAACCGAAGGGCGGGCAGCCTGTATGACCTGATTCCCCCCGATCCCCAGAACGCCAAATGCGCAGGGGAATGGAACCACTCGGAGATCATTTCCTATGAAGGCACGATCGTTTTCCGGATGAACGGCGAGAATACCATGGAATTCCACCTCTGGACAGACGAGTGGAACCAGATGATCGCCGACAGCAAGTTCCCGGAATTCAATCCCGATTTTGCGGATGTGGCCAAGACAGGATATATCGGCCTTCAGGACCACGGGCATGCCGTATGGTTCAAGAACATCAAGCTGAAGGAGCTCTGACCGTGCTGAAGGAGCTCTGATGTACAGACACGCGTGAACGGCTCGCAGAGGCGAGAAACCATTTCCCCCGGATCACCCGGGTAGAAGGATTGCGGAGCATGGACACCATTTCCCCCGGATCACCCGGGTGGAGAGATTGCGGGAGAGGACACAACACCATCCGAGTGTAGGGATTGCGGAGCAGGGGCACCATTTCCCCTGGATCACCCGGGTAGAAGGATTGCGGAGCATGGACACCATTTCCCCCGGGTGGAGGGATTGCGGAGCATGGACACCATTTCCCCCGGGTGGAGGGATTGCGGGAGAGGCACATTATTTTCCCCGGATCCTTCAGGTGGAGGGATTGCAGAGGAGGGACACTATATCCCGGACCGAAGGGAGGGATATGGTCCCGACCTGCAATCCCGAAACAATGAAGTTACATGATCCCGACCCGCAATCCGTTCATAACGATTCCCTGACGGAGCCGCTATTTGGGGCTACCTGCAGACCGTAATATCAGGCCCCTTCCTTGCAACCCCATCAGGGCAGGCGTTCCGCAGTGATTCATTCGACAGCCGGATTATTCGGTTTTTCGCAAAATTCTCGCAAGGCTGTCTCATGAATACTGCTGCTGGTGAATACAAAATTAAAGCGCAGAAAATGATGCAAAACAGATCATACATACAGTTGATTGTCAGCCTGTTAATTCTTTCCACGTGGCTGGGATCCTGCAATCCGGGAGGGAAGGAAAATGCCGGCAGTACAAGGATCCTGAAGTGGAAAAACGGAAAAAAGGCGGCCATATCCCTGACCTATGACGACGGAACCATTAACCAGTTCAGAGTGGCCCTGCCCATGATGGAAGAAATGGGGTTCCGGGGAACCTTTTTCATCAATACCGGACTGATCCCCGGTTCTGAATTCGGCGCCCGGTTCATCGGCAGACCGGTGAAAGAGATCATCGCGGAAACCGGTACCGTTCCCACAACACCAGAAAACCTGTTTGAAAGGGGATCGGCGGTGGGTTATCTGGGTGATCCTGAACTGATGGAATACCATACCCGTGCAGGAGCCGCGGTGGATGCCGGAAATATGGAAAGAGCCTGCGAGATCATCGATGAAGCCTATGCAAAGGCAAGAAGCGGGGAGATTGAAGCAGACGGAGGAAAAAAGTCCTATTCCGGTACGGACCGTATCACCTGGGATGAGATCCGGGAGTTTGCTTCCCGGGGACATGAATTCGCAAACCACACGATTTCCCATCCCCGCCTGGCTATTCTGGATGAACCCAACCTGCTCTGGGAACTGGAAAAGTGCCGGGAAGAGATCCTCAACCAGCTCGGCCGGGAGCATACCTTTTCCTGCGAATGCCCTTACGGGACAGAAAATGAGCGGGTGATGGAATATGCCTACGATATTCATCCAGCTCTCCGGAACAGGATGCCCGAACCTTTTCTTGCAGAATTGAACAGAAGCAGCAGGAAATTCCCCGGGGCAACAAACCGGGAATATGTCCAGTGGCAGCGCGGACCCCTGTCAGATACTCCTCTTGCACTCATGGAATCGTGGATCGACACCTGCCTGGCCCATGATAATACCTGGCTCGTCCTGGTCTTTCACGGAGTGGATGGTGTAGGATGGGAGGCTATTCCCGGAGACACCCTTCACAGCTTTTTCAGCACCATCCGGTCAAACGGGGAGCACCTCTGGGTAGCCACCTTCCGGGATGTTACCAAATACATGCGCGAAAGAATGAACAGCCAGGTGAACACATCACGGGGAAAGGAACTCAGCCGGGCCAGCACATCACGGGCAAAGGATCTCATCCGGGTGGAACTCACCCACCGGCTGGAACCGGATCTCTACGATCTTCCACTGACCCTGGAAACGATCATCCCCGAACAGTGGGAAACCATCCGGTTATCCCAGGGTGACCGGGAGCTCGAATACACCAGTGGAAAAGGTCCCTCCGGAAAATATATCATATACCAGGCGCGGCCCAACCGGGACCCAGTGATCATTTCCCAGAAAAGCGCCCCCTGAATATTTCCCAGGAAAATATTCAACCCTGGAGGGATTGCGAGGGAGGTACATCGTTTCCCCCCAGTGGAGGGATCGCGAGGCAGGATGCAACACCATCCGAGTGGAGGGATTGCGAGGGAGGGACACTATATCCCGCACCGAAGGGAGGGATATGGTCCCGACCCGCAATCCCGGAACACAGCAACATGGTCCCAACCCGCAATCCCAATACACCACTCAAGTTTTTCTCTATTCAAAGGGCTCACAGCGGAGCAACAACACTCGTGATACGTATTGCCTGACGGGTTGCATTTTTTGAACTGATGTCCCATTTCGGGAAAAGCAGACTTAATAAAATTGTTACTTCTTAACAATCTTGTTAATTCGCTGATATCTGGACATTTCTATTTCTTTTCTCTATTAGTCTTGTATTCAATCAGATACAAAGCACGAAAAAAAGAGAGGGAGTTTTGAAAAACTAACAGAATTAAGAAGAAGCAACAAAATTGTTAAGTGGCAAAGTACCGAAATGGCTATACCGGGTTTAATATGACCAAACCGGGATTGACAAAAGTATCATCCTCGACCGCGAAATCCAGCGCGGGCAGCCACAGGCACATTGTCTTCCCGTACGCACCTATACTCGAGGGAATTAGAGAGGAGCGATACGACTTCACCCGAGTATAGAAATTGCAGCGAAGAGACACCACTTCACCCGGGTGGAGGGATTGCGAGGGAGGCGCATCGTTTCCCCCCAGTGGAGGGATTGCAGGAGAGGGACACTATATCCCGGACCGAAGGGAGGGATATGGTCCCGACCCGCAATCCCGAAACGACGGAGTTACATCGTCCCGACCCGCAATCCCGTAACACAGCGAGGGATATGGTACCGATCAGCGATCCCTTCGCGGAGTATAAGCGTATCGAGGGAAGAAATCACAGCGGGGACAGACAGGTACGAGCGAACTGACAGGTACGAGCGAACTGGACTGGTACGAGCGAACAGAACTGGTACGAGCGGACAGAACAGGTACGAGCGAACTGAACTGGTACGAGCGAACTGAACTGGTACGAGCGAACTGACAGGAGTTCTAAAGAACAACACCCTCCATGGATTTCTCCAGCTCGCGGGCATGGCCCAGGAATTCATCCAGGGTCATCTCCTTGTAAAAGAGGAGTCCGTGGGTGGTCCTGACCCGGGGGCTCTCGTGCTGGTAGAAATAATTCTTGCCCAGGAGCAGATGCAGCATCTTGAGCTGTTCCACCCAGATCCTTTTGGTGAGATCGCTGAACTTACCGTCATGCTGGTAACTGGGAAAGGAAGCATCAACCTGGCTCAGGTAGCTGTTGGTGAATGCATTGTCCATTACACCCATGGCATTCAGGGAAACAGGAACAATACGGTTGGCCTCTGCCGGATGGAAACGGTACCACACATTTCTGTAGCCCCATATCCTCAGTCCGGAAAGATCTTTTTCCCGGCTCCACATCTTCAGGGCTTCGGCAATGACCTGCAGTACCTTGTAATGGGTATCGGGTCCGCTGCCCTCCGGGTCGAAGGCCAGGCTGACCACGGTAGGATCGAACTCTTTGAGCTGTTCCAGGATGGGCTTGACATCCCGGTCACGTTTGGGCTGCTCGGTAAAGATATCTCCCGTATAGAAACCAAGCCTCAGGTGGTGGACATTCTTGCTCTGGATACCGAAATAGGCCCAGACCAGCTCTTCCTCAAACTCGCGGACCATCCCTTTCAGTTTCTGGATGTCCGGCAGGTTGATCTCCCCGTCATAGCTTTTCTTCAGGATCATCAGAATATTGTTGATCTCATCCCTGAGCTGGTCCACATCCTTCACCCCATAAAGTTCCACAATATCCCTCACCAGCCTGTGGGCCAGACCCCGTCGGAGTTCGTAATCCTCACCTGAAGCCACCCTCAGCAGGTAATGGTTCACATCCTTGTCCCTTTTATACTTGTATCCCGTTTCGAAGAAATCGGGATAGCGGGTCATCTGGATCAGTCCCACATCAAGAAAATGCTTGGTATCTTCCAGTGCATCGATGATGAACTTATTGGTAACAGCGGTAAAACCTGAAGTGAGGATGGAAAAGACATTTGCGTTGGTCTCATTTCTCATGAGACGGTGGATATGGGGAAGCAGGCCCAGCATGATGTCATCGTGGTGGGGGCCCGTATGGTAATAAACCTGGTTCTTTTCCGGGAACATTCCCTTCTCGAGTTTACCGATGGTTGAATCGATCACAGAAGGAACCGTATGCTCATCCAGCCCGGGTATCATCTTACAGTATCGGTCCTCTTTCAGGTCATTCATGGTCAGGTGATGGCCGTATCTGGCCAGCTTCACACACAGATCAATCACCGCCCGGTCGGTCTTTTCCTGCGTCCACTCCCCCTGGCTGAAATATGCATCCACAGAAGTCTGAAGGGACGAAGCAGCACCGGTTGTCAGATAGAACCGGGCCTGGTCCAGCTTGGCCAGCACACTGGCCGGGTAAAGATTTGACGGTTCTTTCTCAAGCGCATCCCTTACCATAGGCGCCTTGGCCTCGCCGGCTGCAAAAATGACAGCGGCGGTTTCGGGATTAAAGGTAATGGTCTCAAGTCCGATGGTGATCACCAGCCGGTTCCTGGAAACTTCAATACCTCCCAGGTCCGAGGCAGCCACCGCCTGGGTCTCGAAATTGGTCTCTGTCAGTCTTGTTGTGGAGTAATGATCCGATCCCCGGACATTGAAAGCAATGTGCCCGTCGGGACCGATCCCGCCCAGAAAAAAGCCGATCCCGCCGCGATCCCTGATCGCCTGTTCATAATTGACACACCAGTTGTCAATGGCAAAAATAGAAACCTGCTGGTTCCTTTCAAACTGGTTCTTTGGCTCCCGGTACCTCAGGGATAGATCCACACGGCTGTCGGGGAATATTTCAGAAAAATGGCGGCCCTCGGCCAGCGGGATCTCATCAGAGTTGATCAGCAGGGCACGCTCCGGATCCAATCCGAATCCTCCGATATAGTACTTTTCCACATAGTTGCAGAAACTGTTATGCTGCCGGGAGCTGATGGGATAGAATTCATCGATCTGGATGAACTGGAGCTTTTCCAGCGAAGGTTTACTCATTTTCCCGATCCCGTATTTGCTCCTGAGATCCTTTACCTTTTTATTCTCCCAGTTCTCCAGCAGGTAAGCGGTCCACTTGATAAAGTATTCGGGAGTCTTTCCTGTGGGCAGGCTAATGGTACCCCCGGGATGCTCCTTGACCCATTCCAGAAAACGCAGCGCGGCAAATAGTCCCAGCAAAGGGAAGTTCTCCACGATGATATAAGGGATATTGGTGTTAACGGGCGGGGAACCGGATGCTTTGTAAAAGGCCGATTCTACTTTTGATTTGAATTGCATAATGTAAAAGTAGGGAAATTCCCGGGGAAATCTGACTGTTTTGGCCGGTGAGCAACTAAAAATTTAACCCTGATCAGGGGATTCGTAATCTCACCGGTGCTTCATGGCAATCCTCGCATGCCACGTGATGGATATTGTTCGGGCTCTCCCTGCTAAGGAATGTGGTATTCATGGTCTCCACATCCAGTCCGCAATTGGAAAGGGCCGGGTGGCACTTGCCACATGAATTCCGGGAATCGTTGGAATGAGGCTCGTGACAGGCCATGCAGCTGATCCCTTCATGGACTCCTGTGGGCGTCCGATCATCCGAAGATCCTGCTGTATGTTCCCAGTCAGGGGAATGGCACTGTATACAGAGGCGCTGGACCGGATCATCCGAAGTAACCACTTTCCTTTCCCCCAGGTAAATACCGGGATCTGTCAACTGGTCGACCCTCAGGGAAATCTTATCGGAGCGTACATAGAGACTGGTTACCGGATTACGCTGTTCACGCTGGTAAAAAATGGTCTCGGGTTCATCCATTGCACTTGGCCTTTTCAGAACCTCGTTTTCGCCATGCACCTGGTGACAGGCAAGACAGGGAATGGTGGGAAGCGAGGACATTTCCGGATCCTTCAGGCTCCAGGGGCCATGTATGGACACAGGTTCCACCAGGTCATAAATGTTCCCGTCGTAATACATCCCGTGGCATCTGAGGCAATCCCAGTAAGGCTGCTCCAGGCTGTTGTGGGTTTCATTGAGGAAGATCTCCCCGTAATTGGCTGAATGGCCACCTGCCAGCCAGTTTTTATATTCCGACTGATGGCATCCGGTACAGGATTCCATCACTTCGAGCACCTGTCCCTCCCTCAGGTCGATCTCGTCATTCATGACGGGTCCGCTCACATGGGTGAAAACCATTCTCGCTTTTTCCCGCAGGCTGTGGAACCCATTGCCCAGAGCTGTTCCGTGACAATCCACACAGGTCACCTCGCGGTGTGCCGAGAGCTGCCAGGTCTCAAAGGAGGGCACGATCTCGTGGCAGGAAGCACATGTTCTCCGGGGGATTGCCGCATTCCAGCCGGCATACCCTACAAACAACAGGAGCAGCAAGACCAGCACCCCGGAAAAGATCATGATGAGTTTCTTACCCGCCATTTGCCGTCTGTATCAGGATTTGAATTTCGTACCATTCCAGGTCCTTGAGATATAGTCCCCCACCCAGTACCCCATGGCCAGGATGGTAAACACGGGATTGAATCCGGCATTGGTAACAAAAACGCTTCCGTCGGCCACAAACAGGTTATCCACCTCATGTACCTGGCCGTAACGGTTCACCACGGAGGTGGCGGGATCGTCCCCCATCCTGGCGGTACCCGCCTGGTGCTGCCCTCCACTGAGTCCCTTTCCTCCCACACGCAACCATGTCTCACAAGCACCAGCCTCCCTGATCACTTCCTCCGCTTTGGCCGAAAGGAATTTACAATGTTCATGATCCAGCGGATGACGCTCACCTGAAAGTGCCGCCACGGGTATTCCCCAGTGATCTTTTACCGTTGGATCCACGCCCACCCGGGAATGAAAATTGGGCATCTCCTGAATGGGACCGTGCAGGCCTGCCACCCGTTTAATGTTCTCCATCTGAAAGGCTTTGTGCTCCCGCCCCCACCTGGCAGAACCTGGCGGCCGCGTGCAGGTGAAAAGGTAGGGAAGGGTATTGAACTCATTGCACAGCAATCCTCCCCCCACGATCCCTTCATTATGATGATTGAAATCACAGAATCCGAATGTGGCTCCGGGACCGGCATAATCAGTGATCATCTCATCAAATACGCCCAGTGCCCCGGTATAAGCATGTCCCTGCAGGTTGCGTCCAACCCAGCCATTACTGTTTCCGAGTCCGTCCGGGGCCCATTCACATGCAGAATTGAGCAGAAGCCTGGCCGTCTCGGTGGCCGATCCAGCCACAATGACCATATCCGCAGTCTGGATCTGTCCCCGGTCCTTCCCGTCAAAATACTTCACCCCGGTCACCCTTCCCGCCCGGCCGGCAATGATCTCCGCCACCATGCAGTCGGTCCTGACCTCACAGTTGCCGGTCCCCATGGCGGTGGGGATCACTGTATTGTGTGTCCCGTTCTTCCCGTCCACCGGGCACTGGAAACCCACGCATGTCCTGTTCCGGATGCATGCGGGTCGTCCGTTATAGGGGACGGAGTTTCGCAGCATGGGAATGGGAAAGGGATGAAGGCCCAGGCGCCTGCAGGCAGCTGCCAGCACCTTCCCTTTCATGTTGTTTTCAAAAGGGGGCATCGGCTGGGGCTTGCCGCGGGGTGGCGCAAAGGGATTCTGGCTGTCATCCCCGGCGACCCCGATCTCCCATTCCGCCTTTTCGTAATATGGTCCCAGATCTTCATAGGAAATGGGCCAGTCTTCCAATGTGGATCCCTCCACATGTCCGTATGTGGTTTTCATCTTGAAATCCTCGGGCATGAACCGCCAGGCCATGGCACCGTAGCTGACCGTTCCCGATCCCACGCAGGCCGCATTGTGCCCGTAGCCGCCCATGATGGGGGTAACGATTCTCTTCTCACCTTCAGGTCCGACCAGCACCCTGGGATGTTTCCGCCCATCGGGCCCGAATGCGGAACCCAGCACCTGTGTCCTCTGGGAGATCAGCTCGTCATTGATGTGCTTATCATATACGGGCCATCCGCCCCGTTCAAAAAGGACCACCGATAGTCCGCTCACAGCCAGTTCCTTGGCCACCACGCCTCCTCCTGCTCCCGCACCCACCACAACCGCATTCACATGTTTGTTGTCCATCCCTAATCAGATTGAATGGTTATAATGGTTCCGGCCGATCACCAGCGGATATTCCAGGTCCATCATCCGGTAGCTCATATAGTCCCTGTTGCCTCCATGCCTGGGCGCTCCGTAGAATCCCTGCATGGTATGATCGGTCACAAGATTGAAGAAACCGGCTGGAGAAAGTGTGGTCCAGTATTCCCCGGGCAGCCCACCTGACTCCATCTTCTGCATGAAAGCGATCCGGGTAGCATGATCCAGCATCTCGAAGTTCTTCCCGTACAGATCCAGGCAGCAATGCTGGATCCCTGCCAGTCCCCGCTGGTATTTCACCTGGTCGTAATGGAAGACCGCTGTGAGCTGTCTGTCGATGTAATGGATCACCCCTGCCTCGGTAGCGCCTCCTCCATGTTCATCCGCCGGGATGATCTCCTCGCAGAGTGCAATAAGACATTTTGCCTCTTCAGGGGTAAAGAAACGGTAAGGACCAGGATCCTTCAGGCAGGATGGAAGCAGCATGATGCTACCGAAACCCGCCAGGCCGCTCCTGAGGAAAGATCTTCGGTTCATTGCCACGACAATAATAATCGGGTTCTCACCAATAATCGGTTTATCACCGGAACTGAAGATTGTGATTATTTCGTTTAGAACAAATCTAAACTGAAGTGGTCCTACATATAAAGATCATCCACATCCGTTAGGGCCAGCTCCACCATCAGGTCAGCGATCAGGCCGGTAACGGCCTCGAAGTATTTTTGCCCTTTTTCCCCGGTGGCTTTTCGCGGATCCCCGATCCCCGTATCGGCCGAAGCCCTGGTCCACTTTCTTTCCGCCCATGCCCAGGATTCATTCAGTGCACCGACTCTGAACCTTTTTGAAGCACCACTCCCCGCATCGGACAGAGGCAATACCAGATCGGGCCGGATATGAAGCATCAGGCTTGTTTCCATTTCATCGGCATGGTCCCCTTCGTTCTCAAAAAGCTCCTCTTTATTTACCGACTGGAACCAGTTGCAGGTGGAAATAAACACCTCCGGGAACATCCTCCCCACCTCCCTGATCATCTGTTTGAAATTGTTGCCTCCATGTCCGTTCAGGACCAGAAGTTTATTCATTCCATGGCCTGCCAGGCTTTCTGCCAGATCGCCCAGGATGGCCATCTGGGTGCTGGGATACAGGTTCAGGGTCAGGCTGATATCCGTCTGCCCTGTGTTCACCCCCACCGGGATCGTGGGAAGGACCACCACCCTGGCATTCCTCTCCCAGGCCATTTTTGCAGACTCAAAGGCAATGGCTTCGGTTTCAAAATTATCGGTACCGTATGGCAAATGATAATTGTGTGCCTCGGTGGCACCCCAGGGCAGAACGGCAAGTTGGTATTTCCCGTCCTTCACCGTTTTCCAGTTTGTTTCCGAAAGAATATAAGGTCTCATATCATCTTTTTAGTTTGTCAGAACGGGCTCTGTAAATGTCCAGGATATGCAGCGTCTCTGCAATGGGCAACGCATCCACGGTTCTTCCCGATTTTCCTTCCATGGTGGTGGCCATGAACAGGGAATTGTAGATTGCCTCCTCGGTTGCCTCCACCACCGCCAAAAAAAGGGGCGATATGCGGTCATTGCGTAACTGTGGAATTACCCTGAGGGGTTCCGGAGAGTCATGGAAGATCCGGCACTCCGGTTGGGTGCTGAATGCGATGGCATAATCGCCGCTTCCGTTGGAGGAGAATCCCCCCACCCGTCCGAAGGCCAGAAAAGAACGCATGGCCAGTCTTTTCAGGTTTCTGGCTGAAAGCGGTGCATCCGTGGCGATGATGATCATACACGAACCTTCCACCTGGTACGGGACCCTGCCCGACATGTAATGGCTCCCAAGTTCCTCACCCACCGGAGCACCGTTGATGGTGAGGATCCCGCCGAAGTTGGTCTGTACCAGCACCCCCACCGTATAACCGCCCATTTCCTCCGGCAGCACCCGCGAAGAAGTCCCGATGCCACCCTTGAATCCCAGGCATATGGTTCCGGTCCCCGCACCCACGTTCCCTTCGGCCACCGGACCGGACTCCGCTGCATCAAGGGCTTCAAAAACATGAGAAACATTCACATGCCCGCCCCGGATGTCATTCAGCCAGCCGTCGTTGGTTTCTCCGGCAACCGGGTTGACCGAACGCACATCCCCGTTTCCGGGCTGACCCAGCACATATTCAGCCAGTCCCTCCGCCACCCTGAACACACTCAGGGTGTTGGTCAGTCCGATGGGGGTTTCAAGGCTGCCCAACTCCTCCACCTGGGTGAATCCGACAGCCTTCCCGAAGCCATTGCCTACAGCTACGGCAGCCGGCACCTTTTCCCTGAAAAGATTTCCTTCGTGAGGCAGGATCACGGTCACCCCCGTCCGAATGGAATCGCCCCCGATCAATGTCCTGTGCCCTACCCTCACCCCTGTTACATCGGTGATGGTGTTCCACTTCCCGGGGGTAAGGATGCCCGGTTCGATGCCCAGTTCGCGGGCCCTTGACCGGTCCCGGGCTATTGACTGGTCATACGCTATTGATCGGTCCCGGACTATTGACCGGTCCCGGGCTGTTAACTGGTCATGCTCTATTGACCGGTCATGCTCTATTGACCGGTCATACGCTATTGATCGGTCCCAGACTATTGACCGGTCCTGAGCTCCTGACCGGTCCTGTGAAAAGACCTCCGGTGCCAAAGCCAGTAAGGCTATCCACAAAATAATAAGAGATTTAAACATCATCGCTTTCCTCCGGTTTCAGTTTGCCGGGATCGACCGTGCGGATCAGGGCCCTGGCAAGAATATGCGCGGGATCAAAGAGTACCGTCTGGCCGGTTTGTTCTCCTGACAGGGCGAGGGGTATTTCGGTACATCCCATGATCACGGCTTCGGCCCCCTGATCTTTCAGGTATCTGATCCCGCTGAGAAGGTTTTCCCTGGCCCTGGGATGAACAGGATTTGAACGGGTCTTAATGCCATATTCCGGATCATACACCGCAGGATGGATCAACCTTTCCTGCATTTCAGCCGGGGGCAGGATGACCCGGTAGCCGCCTTTTTCCAGGGCATTTTTATAGATCCCGCTCCGGTAGGTCCCGGTGGTGGAAAGTACCCCGACCCTGGTCAGGTCCGGGTGAGAAGTACCGATATGGGAAACCGTTTCACTGATCAAATGCAGGACTTTGATGCGGCTGTTGCGCCTGCGTATCCTTTCCAGGATCAGAGAAAATATTTCCGGTGCATGTACAGTATTGCAGGGGATGCCGGCCACACCGGCCCCGGCAGCTTCCAGCTTAATCAGCACTTCGGTAATGGCAAATGCGGGATTGATCCCGGATCTGCCCAGCAGGTATTCGGTACGGTCCATGATGGCCGAAGGCATGGAAAGAAGGACCACATCCAGATGTTCCTGGTCCCTCACTGCAAGGGTATTGTCAAGCACCTTTCGAAAAAGGTCCAATCCCGTATAGGGTCCGACTCCTCCCACAATTCCGATCATCTTCTTACAGGTGCCTCTTTTTTCTTCAGTGAAGATCCCCTGAGGATCAGCTGGTGATCCAGTACAATGGTCCTGGTCAGAACAGGTTGGTCCTGATCGAGCATTTCGATAAGCGTGGAGGCTGCCACCTCCCCCATTTCCATCCCCGGATAATGGATGGTGGTGAGCCCGGGTTCAACCACCCGGGACATGTGAACATTGTTGAATCCCACCACTGCGATATCTTCCGGAACGCGGATCCCTTTCCGCTTCAGTTCACAGATGACAGATACTGCTGAAGAATCATTGGCAGCAAAGATCCCGTCAGGCGGGTCACTCATCTTTAAAATTCTTTCCACCACATAGAACCCTGTCTGTTCATTCAGGATGTCGATGAAAGTCAATTCCTTGTGATCCGTTATCCCATGCTGTTCGAGAGCCTGCCGGAAACCCCGGTAACGCTCCTTATATACATTACACAGCAGATTCGCTCCGATGAACATGATCCTTTTGCACCCCTGCTCAACGAGATGGGAAGTCGCATCGTATCCCGCTTTTTTGTTATCGATGATCACACTTGTGCACCGGTAATGGGGATGCTGTTTTACCCGGTCAAACAACACCACAGGGATCCTTTTTTCAAAAAACATTTCAAGGTGGTTCAAATCCCGGGTATCACAGGCAAGGGAGATCAGCAATCCGTCCACCCTGCTGCTGTACATGGTGGAGATATTTGTTTTTTCTTTCCGAACAGATTCCCTCGACTGGCTGATGATCAGGTTATAACCCTTCTGGTTCACTTTCTTCTCGATCCCGGATACCACCGATGACTGAAAACTGCTGTCAAGCCGGGGCAGGACCACTCCCAGGGTGTTTGATCTGTTCTTTCTCAGGTTCCTGGCGAAAGTGTTCTGCTGGTAGCCCATGGACCGGGCCTTTTCCAGGATCTTTTCTGTGGTTTCTTTCCTGATGGCGGGGTGATTTCTTAATCCCCTGCTCACCGTGGAGGCCGAAAGATTCAGGGCCTTTGCAATATCATAGATGGTGACCTCTTTTTTTTGGTTCATGGAAAGGTTCGCAATTGAGGGAAATTTATACTATCCGGTAATAAAAATAGAAAAAAAATCGTCATTTCTATTGCAACCGATTGCATTTTTTCTATTTTTATGTTGAAAAACCTGCACCGTGACAGACCATCAGTGGAACAATCTCCTGGAAATCATTGACGGGAAGGAGATCAGCCCCATCCCCACAGCATTCATTGTTGACTCGCCCTGGTTGCCGAACTGGTATGGGATCAATATTCTTGACTACTTCACCAATGACGATCTCTGGTTCCAGGCAAACCTTAAGGTGGTGAATACCTTCCCCGAAACCCTGTTCCTTCCCGGTTTCTGGTCCGAAGTCGGGATGTGTACCGAACCATCGGCATTCGGGTCAAAATGCTCCATGCCCCGGAATGTTTTTCCCGATGCACATCAGGTGATCCATTCCATGGAGGATATTTCCAGGCTGTCCAGGCCCGATCCGGAAACCGATGGATATGGTCCTTTCATCCTGAACCGCCTCAGGCTCAACAGGCAAAAAATTGAAGACAGCGGGCACCGGATCCGTTTTTCTGTATCAAGAGGCCCCCTGAACATTGCCTCTTACCTGATGGGAACCACCGAACTGATGACCGGTATGATCACCCATCCCGGTGAGGTCCATCAGCTCCTTGATCTGGTCAACCAGTACCTGGTGGACTGGCACGAGCTTCAGGCGCAGACCTTTCCCTCCATCGACGGGATCATGATCCTGGATGACATCATCGGTTTTATTGGGGAAGAAGAATTCCGGGAATTCGGGTTGCCCTACTTTAAGAAACTTTTCGGCAGGGAGGCTTCCGTAAAATTCCTGCACAACGATGCCACCTATAAATCCTCCATCAAATTTTTCGATGAGATGGGCATCAACCTGTTCAATATGGGTTTTGAGTCGGACCTCAACGAGTTGAAGGAAAAGACCGGCAACAAGGTAACCATGATGGGGAACATCCCCCCCAGGGATGTGCTGGCCAATGGATCCAACGGGGAAATTGAGAAGGAGGTAGTCAAACTGATCAGGCATCTGAAAACCAAGGACAGGATCCTTTTCTCCTGCGGCGGGGGCATGCCTCCGGATGTGTCCACCGAACAGCTCCAAACGTTTATTGATACGGTTAAACACAACACCTGATGAAATCCTCATCCACTACCTTTACGTAAGACCATGAATAATGAATAAAACGATTCTATCATTCGCATTTGCACTGATCTCCCTGCATGCCTTCACCCAGGAGATCGCAACCTTCAAGGTATTTTCAGGTGAGGCCGGCCGCAGAGATTGTCCTGTCAGCGTTGAACTGGATCAGGTCAATTACAATGAAGACAATGGGAACCTTGTACTATACGAGATCATCGGGAACCAGAGGGTTGCCGTTCCCTGCCAGATTGAAACCGGGCATACCACCAGGTTCTGGTTCATTCTCACCGGAGAGACCCCGGCACAGGAGACCCGGGAATTCATCCTGGTAAAACAGGAAGGAGAAACCGGAACCGCAGCGGTAAAGCTGCATAAGAAACACAAGAGCCTCAACCTGAGTCGCCGGGACAGCCCGGTGCTGGACTACCAGTTCCGGACCATGTATCCACCCGAAGGAGTACCCCTGCTTTTCAAGCGCTCGGGATTCATTCATCCTCTGTGGTCTCCGGACGGACAGGTACTCACGCGCGTCCAGGCCCCCGATCACTACCATCACTACGGGATCTGGGGTCCGTGGACAAAAACACATATCATGGGGCGCGAGGTGGACTTCTGGAACCTGATGAAAGGACAGGGCACTGTGAAGTTCAATGGTTTTCTGTCTGAATCGGAAGGGCCGGTCTTCAGCGGTTTCCAGGCCCACCAGCAGCACATTGATTTCGGCGGAAGGGGTGAAGACCAGGTGGCCATCAACGAAGTGCTGGATGTCCGTACCTGGAATGTGGGCAATGGAGATGTATGGCTGATCGATTATACCACCACGCTGAATACGCCCCTGGATTCCGGGATCATGCTGGATGCATACCGCTACGGGGGCGGGATCGGTTTTCGGGCCACTGAAAAATGGCATAAGGATAACAGTACCGTGCTCACCTCGGAAGGTAAAAACAGGCTGAATGCCGACGGGACCAAGGCCAGGTGGTGCATCGTGGAGGGAGAATCCGTTTCCGAAGAAGAAAGAAGCGGGATCCTCTTCATGGGTCATACTTCCAACCGTGAATTTCCTGAACCCATGCGTGTATGGCCGGTGGACGCCAACCGCGGCAGAGGAGATGTATATTTTGAATTCTGCCCCATACGTCATAAGGACTGGAAACTGGATAAGGGAAGAGACTACACCCTGAAGTACCGCCTGCTCGTGTTTGACGGAAGCCTGTCTGCCGAAGAGGCTGAAATGCACTGGCAGGGTTTTGCCAATCCTCCCCGGGTGGAGATTGTGAACCGGTAAAAAAGATTTTATGAAGACAAAACAAGCATTGGCCGCCATCCTGGTCCTGCTCATAACTGCAGGTCACGGAATATCGCAAACGAGGGTAACGGCGGAAAAATTCGGGGACAGGATCGAGATCAGGATCAACGGGTCCCTGCTGACAAACTATATTCTGTCAGAACATGAGAAATATCCGTTCTTCTTCCCCGTGAACGGTCCCTCCCGGGCCAGCGTCACTTCCATGAGGAATGCCAATTACCCGCACCACAGCTCACTATTTTTCGGATGTGACAGGGTCAATGGCGGCAACTACTGGCAGGAAGGGCTCGAACGCGGACAGATCGTCCCGCTGAGGGCCGATATCCTGGAATCGGGCGGTGAAAAGGTGGTTATTGAGAACGAGAACATCTGGAAACGGCCGGGCGCACTCTCCCCCGTCAGGGACATCAGGACCATCACCATCACAGCCCCTTCGAGGGAAATGTACCGGATCGATTTCGAGATCACCATGGAGATGCTGATGGATGTGACCATTGAAAAGACCAACCACTCGCTTCTGAGCATCCGCATGGATCCGGACCTGGCGGTCATCAACGGCGGAACGCTGGTGAATGCCGAAGGTGAAACCGGGGAAGAGGATACCTTCGGAAAACGCTCTCCATGGATGGACTATCACGGGAGCAGGATGGGAAAAAAGGAGGGCGTTGCCATTCTTCAGCACCCCACAAGCGAATGGTTCCCTGCGCCCTGGTTCACCCGTGACTACGGTTTCTTCTCACCCACACCCATGTACTGGCCCGAAAACGGTGAAAATACCGTACTGCAGAAAGGACAGACCGTTGCATTGCGGTACAGGGTGCTGATCCATGCCGGGGATCACCTGGAAGCCGGCATTGCGGAGCAGTATGAACAATACATGAACGAATAAATAACCAAAATCATTCAATCCTATGAAACGCAGAGTATTTATAAAAAATGCCGCCGCCGCCGCAGGGGCGATGACGATCCCCACCATTGTTCCCTCGTCGGTGTTCGGCAGGAGCGCACCCGGCAATAAGATCCAGATCGGACAGATAGGGTGCGGCCGTATTGCCAGGGGACACGACCTCCCCGAGACCATGAGATGGGATGTCTCAAAAGTGATCGCTGTCAGCGATGTTGACAGCAAGCGCATGAAAGAAGGCAAAGAACTGGTTGAGCGGATGTACGCCCGTCAGGAGAACAGCAACAATGCCATCGAGGTAAAAATGTACGATGATTACAAGGATATGCTGGCCGATCCGGAGATCGACGCGGTGATCATCAGCACCCCCGACCACTGGCATACACAACCTGCCATTGAGGCAGCTCTGGCCGGAAAGGACATCTACCTGCAGAAGCCTACCTCCCTGACCATCAAAGAGGGAAGGCTGCTGAGCGACATTGCCCGGGAACAGGGAGTAATCCTGCAACTGGGCACACAGCAGCGTTCATCCCAGCAGTTCAGGGTCGCAGCCGAGCTGGTGAGAAACGGAAGGATCGGCGAGCTGCATACGGTGAAAGTGGGCCTGCCCGGGGATCCTGCAGGTCCCGAGGCCGGTCCCGAACCCATTCCCGAAAACCTGAACTACGACATGTGGCTGGGCCGCACACCTTATGTATACTATACAGAGATCGGGGTGCACCCCCAGGAAGGATACGGACGACCGGGCTGGCTGCGCCGGGAGCAGTTCGGAGCAGGAATGATCACAGGCTGGGGCCAGCATCATTTCGATTCAGCGGCATGGGGCATGGATACCGAGTATACCGGACCGGTTTCCGTGGAAGCAGTCGCCGAGTTCCCCAAATATGGCCTCTGGGATGTACATGGTGATTTCATGGTGAAAGCGGAGTATGAGAACGGCATCACCATGTTTACCAGCGGCGGATTCCCCAACGGGATCAGGTACGAGGGAACCGAAGGATGGATCTTCGTTTCCAGGGGAAGTTACACAGCCACCCCCAGTGATCCGGTGGAAGCGGAAAGAAGCAGCAAAGCCCTGGATGCAAGTGATCCTGAGATCCTGAAATCCGAGATCGGGGAAGATGAGATCCATCTCTATGTGAGCGAGGAACAGCACAAGAACTGGCTCGACTGCATCATCAGCCGGAAAGAGCCCATCTCCCCGGTCGAGATCGGGCACCGTGCCTGCAGTGTCTGCCTGCTGAGCCATATTGCCATGAAATTGCCCAGGAAACTGTACTGGGATCCGGTCATGGAGAGATTCCCCAATGACGACGAAGCCAATTCCATGCTGGACAGACCGCAACGCGCACCTTACGGAACGAATTATATCAGAATGTAATAATTTATGAAAACACTATTGAATTAGATGCAAGGCATTATGCATGATCCCTGACATCGGAGACAAAATTTCCCTGGTCATCTCCGGGACCAATAAAAAATTTTTGTATCTTGTTGCAACCGATTGCAAGGTAAGATCATATCCAAACCAATCATTTTATCAACCTAATCTAAAACTAATTCTATGAAAAAAAATCTTTTAACTTTTTTCTTCGGAGTAGCCTGCAGCCTTTTCTGCATGCAATCCTTTGCACAGGAAAGGTCTGTGACAGGCATGGTTACAGATGCTGCCACCGGTGAGCCCCTGATCGGGGTGAACATCGTGGTCGAAGGGACCACCATCGGGACCATCTCGGATGCGGACGGCAGCTATTCAATCACTGTGCCGTCGGCTGAATCAGTCATTGATTACTCTTTCGTGGGTTATACTACCCAGCAGATCAGGGTGGGGAACCAGACCGAGATCAATGTGGAGCTTGAGCCGTCGGCTGTCGGACTGGACGAACTGGTGGTCATCGGATACGGTACCCAGCGCAGGGGAAGTATCACCGGGGCCATCTCTTCTGTCGATTCCGACGATATTCAGGAGCGGCCCGTGCTGAATGCCGGTGAGGCCCTCCAGGGCAGGGCTCCGGGTGTGGTTGCCCTTTCTGACGGCGGGAGTACACCGGGGACCGACGTGACCATCAGGATCCGCGGCCGGAGATCGC
The DNA here is from genome assembly GCA_051746185.1 of Bacteroidota bacterium. GTDB lineage: Bacteria > Bacteroidota > Bacteroidia > Bacteroidales. Next base: position 2,158 of record JBNJEV010000042.1, on the reverse strand, counting down.
TGACCGCCACCAACGAACCGCTTTTTGTGGTGGACGGGATTCCCTGGCAGGGGAGCATAACCGGCCTCAACCCCAAGGATATCAAATCCATGGAAGTCCTGAAAGACGCCTCGGCCACCGCCATTTACGGATCGCGTGGTGCCAACGGGGTGATCCTGATCACCACCTACCGGGGCGGGAACATGCCCACAACCGTATCTTACTCGGGACACTACGGAGTAAGCAGTGTACTGGCAGTGCCCGACCTGATGAACGGTGAGGAGTATTACAGGCTCAAGGAGGTGGGGGGACGCGCCTTTACCCAGGCTGAACTGGATGCCTATCAGGCCGGTGTATCCACCGATTGGGTGGACCTGGTGCTGGACAACGGCTACCAGACCAACAATCAGCTGAGTGTACGGGGAGGGAACGAACAGACCGCCTATGCCATGTCGGCCAACTTCTTCAAGGAGCAGGGGGTGATCGAACTCCAGGATTACACCCGGAAAACTTTCCGGCTGAACCTGGACCACCAGGCCACCGACTGGCTCAAAGTGGGAACCTCCACCCAGGTGGTTGACGGTCTCCGGAATGTGGGTCCCAATACATACGGAGGTGCCGTGAACATCTCACCGCTGGCCGAACCCTATGATGATGAAGGAAACCTCATCTACCGTCCGGGAGCCGATCCGCTGCTGTGGAATCCCCTGGCAGATTACGAGGAAGATGTCGTTCTCGATGAACGGCAGACATACAGGGTGTTCAGCAATATTTTTGCGGAGGTTGACATACTGAAGAACCTGGGTTACAGGATGAACTTCGGACCCAGCCTGACCACCTACCGACGGGGATTGTTCCAGGGCAGTATGTCCGGCGCCCGGCAGGGTGGAAATCCGCTGGTCCGCAAGGAACACAACAAGGTATACCAGTATACTTTTGAGAATATCCTGACCTACAACCTGGATACCGAAGACCACAACCTGAATTTCACAGGTTTGTACAGTATCCAGGAATCCTATGCCGAGAATACCTTTATCGAAGTAGAGGATATCCCCTATGAATCACAGCTGTACCACAACCTGGGAACGGCCGAAACGGTCAACAATTTGGGAAGCGACCTGTCGGAGTGGGGCATCATGTCCTTCATGGGCCGTGTGAATTATGAACTGATGGACAAATACATGGTGACCCTGACCGGCCGGTGGGACGGCTCTTCCAGGCTGGCGGAAGGCAACAAATGGGGCTTCTTCCCCTCTGCAGCCCTGATGTGGCGGATCAGCAACGAAGGCTTCATGACCGGACAGGACCTGGTCAACGACCTGCGTTTAAGGGCCAGTTACGGGGTGACCGGGAACACGGGGATCGATCCCTACCAGACCCGCGGGGCCCTCACCAGGACCTATTACAACTTCGGGGACAATTCCGGACTGGGTTTCAGGCCCTATGCCCTGGCCAACCCCGAGCTGCGCTGGGAATCCTCTGCCACCGCCAACCTGGGACTGGACTTCGGGCTGATGCAGGGACGGATCACAGGTAGTTTTGAGGTATACAATACCAACACCACCGACCTGTTGCTGCAAAGGCAATTGCCCATCACCTCCGGGTTTAACTCGGTATTCGAGAATATCGGTGAAACCCGCAACAGGGGCTGGGAACTGGGCCTGACCACCAGGAACATTGCCACGGGCGACTTCAGCTGGGAGACCAACCTGATCCTGTTCGGCAACAAGGAAGAGATCGTGGACCTTTACGGAACGGGAGAAGATGATGTGGGGAACGAATGGTTCATCGGCGAACCGCTCACCGTCTGGTACGATTACGAAAAGATCGGTATCTGGCAGCTGGGTGAGGAAGACGCTGCATCGGTATACGCACAGGTCCCCGGCGAGATCAAGATCAAGGACCAGGATGAGAACAACATCATCAACCAGGACGACAGGGTGATCCTCGGTTCGGATATGCCGAGGCTGACCGTCAGCCTGGGATCCCGGCTGGAGTACAAAGGAGTCGACTTTTCCTTTATGCTCCTGGGTGTATTCGGGCATACCGTATACAACAACTACCTGATCGCCAGATCCACCCTCCAGGGACGCTACAACAACCTGGACGTGGATTACTGGACCGAGAGCAATCCTACCAATGAGCATCCCAAACCCGACGGTTCGAGGGAATATCCGCT
>JBNJEV010000041.1:0-23002 GCA_051746185.1 Bacteroidota bacterium | reverse complement strand
GGGATCGTCCAGGTAAACCGGGAAGATCCCCACACCACCAGGTTCTCCTTCGGAACCCTCGGTGAAGCCCTGACCGCAGACAGGAAACAGTCTCCCAACTTCATCTCGCTGAACGGCACCTGGAAGTTCCACTGGTCACCCGGTCCTGCCTCCCGCCCGGATGATTTTTACAGGACAGATTTCCGGGACAGGAAATGGGACGACATCGAGGTTCCTTCCAACTGGGAGCTGAAAGGATACGGGGTGCCTATCTATGTGAACATTCCCTATGAATGGACCAGCGATCCGCAGCCGCCTTCGGTCCCCACCGGCCACAACCCGGTGGGTTCTTACCGGAGAACCTTCACCATCCCTGCTTCCTGGTCCGGCCAGGAGGTGTTCATTCACTTCGGCGCGGTCAAATCTGCCTTTTACCTTTGGATCAACGGGGAAAAAGTGGGGTACAGCCAGGGAAGCAAGACCCCGGCCGAGTTCCGCATCACACCCTATATTCAGGAGGGCAAAAACCTGGTGGCGGTGGAAGTGTACCGGTGGTCGGACGGGTCCTGGCTTGAATGCCAGGATTTCTGGCGCATCAGCGGCATTGAGAGAGAAGTATACCTGGAGGCAAGGCCGCAAAGGTACATTCATGATTTTTTCTGCCGCTCCTCTCTGACAAACGACTATACGGCCGGACTGCTAGAACTGGATGTGGAACTCAGGGACCTGGGCGAGGCGGCAACGGGGAGCTGTGAGCTGGAGGCAATGCTCTTTGAACCGGGTAACATGGAAAATCCAGTATGGACCGCATCGGAATCCATCCTGCTTGAGCAGGGCAGCGAATACATTACAGGCTTCTCGGATGTCCTTGAGCAGGTGCTGCCGTGGTCGGCCGAAGACCCCCGGCTGTATTCCCTGGTGCTTTGCCTGAAGGATGAGAACGGGACCCCGGTGGAATACGTTTCCTCCGGGGTGGGTTTCCGGACCTCGGAGATCAGGTTCGGACAGTTGCTGATCAACGGAAAAGCGGTCCTGCTGAAAGGGGTCAACCGGCACGAGCACGACGAATACGAGGGACATGTGGTAAGCGAGGAGATGATGATCAGGGACATAGAACTGATGAAAAAGCACAACATCAATGCGGTGCGGACCTCCCATTATCCCAACCACCCCCGGTGGTATGAGCTGTGCGACCGCTACGGGCTCTATGTGATCGACGAGGCCAACATCGAATCCCACGGGATGGGGTACCGTCCCGACAGGACGCTGGGAAACAATCCTCTCTTTTTGAAATCCCACCTGGACCGGACCATCCGGATGGTGGAAAGGGACAAGAACCATCCCTCGGTGATCATCTGGTCCCTGGGCAATGAGGCGGGAGACGGGGTTTGCTTCAATGCCACCTACGACTGGATCAAGCAGCGCGACCAGACAAGACCGGTCCAGTATGAAAGAGCGGTAAGCGGAAGGAACACCGATATTTTCTGTCCCATGTACGATCCCATCCACAGCATGATCCGGTATGTGGAAACCCATCCGGACAAGCCGCTGATCCAGTGCGAGTATGCCCATGCGATGGGAAACAGCACCGGGAACCTGGCGGACTACTGGGATGTGATCGAAAAGTATGACCTGATGCAGGGAGGTTTTATCTGGGACTGGGTCGATCAGGGTCTGGCAAAGTATACGGAGGACGGGGAAAAATACTGGGCCTACGGAGGAGATTTCGGTCCCGAAGATGTGCCCAGCGACGGAGCCTTCTGCCTGAACGGGCTGGTATTTCCCGACCGGAGCATCCATCCCGGACTGCTCGAAGTGAAAAAGGCTTACCGGTATATTGATTTCTCCCCGGTCCCCTTCACCGTGAACCGGGTAAGGATCACCAACAATTATGCATTCAGGAACCTGGATGAATTTGATATCCGCTGGAGACTGCAAGCGGACGGGGTTACGGTCAGCTCAGGAGCGATCGAATCGCCGGATCTGGGACCGGGCTGCTCCGGGGTCTTTGACCTGGATCTGGCCGGGGGAACGGAGAATCAAAACGCGGAGTATTTCCTCCACCTGGAAGCCATTACCAGGAATGACCGGGGACTTGTTCCCGGAGGGCACGTTGTGGCCGCTGGACAATTCGCGCTCAATCCAGGCATCCTGGCCGGACAGGACCCGGGGAGCTTTTCGCGGGGTGCCGGCGGGGACCTGGAGATCCTGGAATCTGCAGATTCGGTAAAGGTGGTCAGCCCTGCTGCGGTGATACGTTTCGACCGGAAAAGCGGCAGGCTGGCTTCCTATGTGGCCGGGGGAAGGGACCTGGTCGTTGACGGGCCCCGGCCCAATTTCTGGAGGGCGCCGACGGATAACGATTTCGGGAACAACATGCCTGAAAGATGTGCCGTGTGGCATCATTTCGGAGAGGAACTGCAGATCCAGACCCTGGTGCCGGTCCAGACTGACAACCATACCATGCTCATGGCCGAATACCTCCATCCCGGAAATGGTTCCAATTACACGGTCTCCTACCATTTTAATGAGCGCGGGGAGGTCCTGGTGCATGCCTCCTTCCGGCCTTCGGAGGACGGGTTCCCGGAGATACCTCGTTTCGGCATGTGCCTGGTGCTGCCGGAGGGACTCGACTCACTGGTCTATTTCGGACGGGGACCGCACGAGAATTATACTGACCGGAACCATTCGGCCGAAGTGGACCTGTACAGGAGCACGGTGGACGAACAGTTCGTTCCCTATATCACCACCGGGGAGAACGGGAACCGTACGGAGGTGCGCTGGCTGGTGCTGAAGGATGATGAGGGGTACGGACTGATGGTGAGGGGCCAGCCCACGGTGGATTTCTCGGCACTCCACTTTTCCCTGGAACAGCTGGACAGGGAGCAGCGCGACGGGGCCCATGCCTCACTTTTGGAAAAATCGGACAGGGTTTTCCTGAATGTGGACCGGAAGCAGATGGGCGTGGGAGGAGACAACTCCTGGGGGGCGCGGACCCATGCGGAATATACCATACGGGCCCGTCCTATGAAATACAGCTATGTGCTATCGCCGGTGTTGCCTGATTAGGTATAGTGTCCATTGTCAGGATTTCCCTATCTTAGTTTGCATAATCTGGAACGTTGATCCTGCACTCAAAACGATCAGAAGCATGAAACGACGAGATTTTATCAGGACGGGCACTGCGGCCGGACTGGCAGCCTCTGTGCCGCTGCACCTGCTGGGAGCCCCGTTTGCCGGGCGGGGTGGTGCCGGAAAGGCCCGGATCGGATTTATAGGAGTGGGGAGCCGGGGAAGGAGCCACCTGCGCAACCTGCTGCTCAGGGAGGATGTGGTCGTCCCTGCCATCTGCGACATCGATCCGGAAGCCCTCCGGCAGGCCCGGGAACTGATCGCGGACCACGGGCATAGTCCCGCAGCGGAATATACGGGGGATGAATATGCATACCGCGACCTGCTGGGGCGTCCTGACCTCGAGGGGGTGATCATTTCCACTCCCTGGCTGTGGCACACCCGCATGTCGGTGGATACCATGCATGCAGGCAAGTATGCCGGAGTTGAGGTCTCCGCCGCCAACACCCTGCAGGAGTGCTGGGACCTGGTGAATGCCTACGAAGAGACAGGGGTACCCCTGATGATCCTGGAGAATGTCTGTTACCGCAGGGATGTGATGGCTGTCCTGCAGATGGTACGGGAAGGCCTGTTCGGGGAGCTGATCCATGCCCGCTGCGGATACCAGCACGATCTGAGGGAGGTAAAATTCAACAATGGGACACAGAGGTACGGGGGAGGTGTGGAGTTCGGTGAAAAGGCGGCCGGGGAGGCCAGGTGGCGGACCCTCCATTCCCTGTACCGCAACGGAGACCTGTATCCCACCCACGGGGCCGGGCCCGTGGCTAACATGCTGGAGATCAACCGGGGGAACCGCTTTGTTTCCCTCACTTCCAGTGCCACCCGGCCGGAAGGGCTTCACCGGTATATCGTGAACCATCCCGAGGGCGGACCGGACCATCCCAATGCCGGCCTGGAATGGAAGCTGGGCGATGTGGTCACCACCACGATCACCACCGCCAGGGACGAGACGATCATCGTCACCCACGACACCAATTCACCCCGTCCCTATTCACTGGGGTTCAGGGTCCAGGGAACCGCCGGGATCACCGAATTTGATCAGCATACCCGTCGGATCTACATCGAAGGGCTCAGTCCGTCCCACCGCTGGGAGGAGATGGACGGATACCTGGAAAAATACGACCATCCCCTGTGGAAAAGGTACGGGGAATATGCTGAAGGGAGCGGTCACGGAGGGATGGATTTCTTCGTGGACCATGCCTTCGCGGAGATCGTGAAAAGGAAGCTGGAAGCCCCGCTGGATGCCTATGATGCGGCAGCCTGGAGCGCCATTACCCCGCTCTCGGAGCGTTCAATAGATAATAACGGGGAACCCCAGGCCTTCCCCGATTTTACGAAGGGAAGGTGGATCAACCGGCAAGTTGTTTTTGCCACCGGAGATGATTTCTGAAAGAATGAGAATTGCACCCCTGACATACCTGCTGGTCCTGGTTTTTCATTTCTCAGCGGATATCCGGGCACAGGATCCTCCTGTGGCTGTCAGGGGGGAGTTGGATCTCACTGATTTCCAGTTCAGATCGGAAGGACCCCTGGAACTGCGGGGAGAATTTGAGTTCTACTGGGACCAGATGCTTCACCCGGCCATAGAGGACGATACCGGCCAGATGATGTATGTCACCGTGCCCGGATCATGGAACTGGCTGAAAAAGGAACATCCGGAGGTGACCCGGTACGGGTTTGCCACCTACCGGCTGGTCATCCGCCTCCCGGAGAATGTCGACGAGGTGGCCTTCCGGATCGAGGATGTTTATTCCGCTTCCGGTTATTTTCTCAACGGTAAGGCCATCGCTTACCTGGGATTTCCCGGTGTGAACAAGTACCAGACCGTCATCAAATACCGGGAGCCGCTGATCGAAAGTTCGGTAACCGGTCCACGGGCGGAACTGCTGGTAAGGGTATCCAATTTTGAGCACCGTTCTTCGGGGATCGTGGGGGGCATCACCCTGGGGCTCCCTGACCAGATGGAAAGGATCCGTCAGAAGGAGCTGAACCGGGGCCATTTTTTGATGGGTGCGTTTTTGATCATCGGAATTTATTTCCTGGGACTTTATTTGATCCGTTCCGAACAGTACCGGCTGTATTTCGCGATCATCTGCCTGCTGATGGTATTCCGCATCGTGGTCATCCAGAATCCCCCCTTTTTAGATGCACTGAACCTCAGCGGACTGACCATCGCCCGGCTCGATTATCTGAACATTTACCTCTTTGCACCCTTTTTCACCCTGATGATCCAGGCCCTTTTTCCCATAGAGTTTCCCCGGTGGGCCTTCAGGACGGCCATGTGGGTTTCCGTACTCTTTATTGTCCTGGTGGTGGTATCTCCCATCAGCCTGTTCTCCTATACCATCAACTGGTTTTTCGGCTTCTTTCTCCTGCTTTCTATGCTGTTCCTCTATGTAATGGTCCTCGCGTGGATCAGGGGCAGAAGTCACGCTCCGGCCTTTGCCATTGGCCTGTTTATATTCTTTATGGGCGCACTGAATGACATGCTGAACGAGATCAACCTGGTCGAGACCCGTTACCTGGTCCAGTACGCCATGTTCCTCTACCTGGTCATTTATGCATATATCTTTGCGGACAAATCCAATGCCCTTCAGCGAAAATCCATGAGGCTCGCCGATGAGGTCTCCCGGGTCAGGAACAACCTGGAAGAACTTGTCAAGGAGCGGACCACCCGGCTGCGGTCCGTTTCCAGGCAGCTGGAAAGACAGAAGAAGAAACTGGAAGCGAGCAACCGTGAGCTGGTGGAAGCCATGAATGCCAGGAACCGGTTATTCTCCATCATCGGACACGATATCAGGGCGCCCATCGGGTATATGAGGCAGGCACTGGAAATGCTCCTGGAGGACAAAGAAATGACGCCGAAGGAACGGGAGGAGCTTCTGGGGATGATCACGAGTTCGGCCGAGATTACCTACCATCTGCTGGATAACCTGCTGGTCTGGGGAAGGTCGCAGACGGGGAAACTAAAAGCCAACCCGGTTAAATTCAAATTGAAACCTCTGATCGATGAAAGCATCGAGCTGGTGAACATCGGACTTCGGGAGAAAAAACTGAAGGTGGAAGTATATGTGAGCGAGGACCATTACCTGGAGGCTGACAGGGACCAGCTCTATGTGGTCATCCGGAACCTGCTGAGCAATGCGATCAAGTTCACTCCGGAAAAGGGACATATCTATATCTCCTCCAAAAGGAAGAAGGGGGAAGTGATCATTTCCATCCGGGACACGGGCATCGGGATCCCCGATGTGATCCGGAAAAGGCTTCTGGATCCGGATGCCTCCGTATCCACAAAAGGAACGAAAGGGGAGAGGGGGTCGGGACTGGGATTGATCATATGCAACGAGATCGTGCAGTCCAACAACGGCTGGATGAAAATCGAGAGCGAATCGGGTATCGGATCCACCATCCTGATAGGCATTCAATCGGGCAGGCGTTAACCATATATAGCGAAAATGAAGGTATTAACAATCAAATCCGTGGAAGCCCTTGACGAGGAAATGCGGAATGAGGTGCATCACAGCCTGGGAATGGAGCATTACACCGATTATGTTTTCCAGCCCAGGGCTGCACAGAAATACTCTGCGACCATTGTGCTTGAAGAGAGCGGACCCGTCATAGAGAAGATCAAACAGAAGAGCCGGTCCTTTCCGGGACTTGAATTCCTGATCGACGATCTGGACATGGATCAGAACACCATTGAAAGGTACAGGTTAAAACACGGAAAGACCCTCGGATACCAGAGGACGGGATGGAAGTGGAGTGAAAATAACCGGTAGGTTCATTCCCTGGTCCTGATCTTTACGGTAGCAGGTTTCAGTCCTTCTGCGCTCGCTTTGACGATCACATCGCCCGGTTCGTTTCCCGCCTGGAGGATCATCAGCTGTCTGCCGCGCCTGACCTCCCTGGAGGCGGCACCCTGGTGGGTATGGTCGGCCAGATCCCCGTTATCGATGGCCCTGATCCTTCCCGGTCCGTCCACATTGTAATTGACCATATGCCGGCTGTGTGGATCCAGGATCCCCAGGCTGTCCAGCACTTTCGTGGCGATATGGACCAGTTTCGGGTTGCCGGGCGCGATCCGGTCGCGGTCCGGATCCATGGCCAGTGCATATGCGGAAGCGGAGGTTCGCAGGGTATCGGAGACCCTGACGGTCCGCCCCCCCTTGTCCTTATACAGGGCATGCGCCACCAGATGGCCCGGTTCATACCTGATCCTCTTTTTGATCACTCCGTCCTCGAATGAAGCCGGCCTCAGCGTGTCCACCAGCCGGCCGTTCAGTTGCAGGTCCACCCGCTCGCAATTGGTGAAGATCACTATTTCCTTTAAGGTTCCGTCCGGTTGAAAAGACCAGTGGTCGGTGAGCGGGGCCCCGGCCCAGGCCGACTGCCAGCTCTCCAGACGGTTCAGCGAATCGGCCGCAAGGGAATCCTTTACGGTGAGTTTGACCATGGGATCCTCTCTGTACCGGCTTCCGATATACCAGGCATAAGGTTTGATGAAACCGGAGGTCTCCAGGAGTCCGTGCCGGAATCCCCTGTCGGGCCATCCCATGGATTCCCCGAGGTAATCGATACCCGCCCAGATGAACTGTCCGGCCACGTATTCTTCCATGTCATTCCAAGAGTTGTCCGCAAAACTGATTTCCTGGTAGTTCTTTTTGCGGGAAGTCCCGTAGGGCCTGGTTTCCGTGGCAATGAAAACCAGTCCGGGATATTTTTCATGCCATGCGCTGAAGGAATCGGTCCTGTAATTGTAGGATACCACCGGGGCGAGGTGCATCATCCTGGAGGGAACCTCGTTGCCCCTTTCCGGGTTTCCGGGATGCAGCGCGCATGTGACCATCCGGGATGGGTCGACCGAGCGGACCAGTTCGATCATGTTTCCATACCACTCCACCGCCTTCACCGGATCCTCAAGCTGCTCCGCCACTTCGTTCCCCACGCTCCAGAGGATCACCGAGGGATGGTTCCGGTCGCGCCTGATAAAATTGGCCAAATCGGTCTTCCAGGTGTCCGTGAACCAGTCGTTCGTTTCGCCGTCCCAGCCGGTTTCCCATTTGTCATACATTTCCTCGATGACCAGGAACCCCATCCTGTCGCACAGGTCAAGGACTTCCGGTGAATGGGGATTGTGCGCGAAACGGATGGCGTTCACCCCCAGTTCCTTCAGCAGCGTAAACCTTCTCCTCCAGCTTTCTATGGGGACCGCCGCACCCAGTTCCCCGCCGTCGTGGTGCAGGCACACCCCCTTCAGGATGACCTTTTCCCCGTTGAGCAAAAATCCCCTATCGGGGTCCCACCCGATTGAACGGAAGCCGTGACGGGTCACCACATGGTCGAACAATGTGTTCCTCTCCTTCAGGTAGCAGTTGACCGTATACAGCACGGGGCGGTCGGGTGACCAGCGCCGGGGATCCTCGATGCGGATGGTCCGGGATACCGTTTTTCGGGAGCCGGGCTGAAGGAAGTCGATGGTACTCCCCTCGGCCACCAGGTGCCCTTCCGGGTCGAGCACGTCAAAAAGCACTTCGAAACGCTGGGCCTTTCTGCCCCTGTTCCAGACCTCCATGGCAATGTTCAGGTCCGCATCCCCGTTGCTGTCCATCTCCGATGAAACATGATGGCCCCAGATAGGGAAATGCAGTTTCCTGGTGGCGATCAGCCTGACTTTCCGGTACAGGCCCGCACCCGAATACCAGCGGTCTGCCGGAACATCGCTGCAGTCGGTGCGTACGGCGATCACATTCAGCGTGTCGCGCCTGATCAGGCCGGTGATGTCATGATAGAAACTGGCATATCCGTACCGCTGGCGGCCCAGGTGGGTTCCGTTGAAATAGACATCTGCATTCATATAGGCTCCCTCGAACAGCAGGTAGAACTGTTCCATCCTGTTTTCCGAAAGATCGAGGGTCCGGCGGTACCACCCCACCCCGGATGGGTAAAAGCCTCCCCGGGTACCCGTGGCATTGGAGGGATCGACCGGCTGCCCGATCATCCAGTCATGCGGCAGGGAAACATACCTCCATCCGGAATCATCAAATCCTGGTGCCTGCGCCCCCGCGGGGTCGCCCATGGTGAACCTCCAGTTCAGATCAATGTCTGTGTCTGTCCTGGTAAGGGGCTCCCGGGTCCGGTAGATAAACCAGGTTGCCAGGATAATAACGGCACTGAGGACGATCCAGTGAAGAGTTTTCATAGGGGTTCCGGCAGGGCTAGGATGTTTTCATAACGGTTGATGAATTTGTTGACAGCATCAAAATGTGCTGCTTTGAGTCTCCGGTTCACAGCAGGCTGGGAGATCCCCAGTATCTGGCCGATCTCGATCTGGTTCTTCCCCGTCAGGTTCAGGAACACCGCCTCCGCCTGTTCGTCCGACCAGTCGTGTATCAGGATATCCATAAAGGCGCAGGTCAGCTCCAGCTCCTCATTCAGGGCCCGGTCGCCGGTATAGATGGTGATCCGCTGACTGCGTTTCATTTGGCTGATCCCCTCCGTGGCGATCCTGAACGCCGTGCCGTCCGATTCCCGCAAATGGTCCTGGGCGAATTCAACCGGACCGATCCCTTCGCACATTTTTAATTCGAGTTTCCCGGCCAGTTCTTTGTGGGAGAGGAACCGGAAAGCGCTGAACAGCATGATGACCGACCGGAGGGAATGGACGGGATCCTCCGAGAGAGCAAGGAATTCATCCATTCTGATGATCTCATATTTCAGCTTCCCGGTCCCTGCAGCCATCCGGTTTACCGCCTGGAAGGATGCACGGATAATGTCGGGGATCTTGCTGAACTGCTCGTCCGAGACCCTGGCACCGGGGGCAAGTTCCCCCGCGACCACCGCATAATGTGCCTTCTGGATCATTTGGATATAAAATAACGGGAATCGGGGTACTACCGGATGTATTAGGGTTTTTAGTTAGATCCAAATTTATAATAATTAAAGTTTATAATCCAAAAATTTGTTAAAAATTTAACATTTCCTGTTGATATGTGGGTATGGGATATTTGTCTCAACGAATTGACAGATAGCTTTTTCTGATCTGTCATTTGTTCGTGTTTAGAATGAATCTGAATAAACGCCGGTTGGGTCGCAAATTGCCGGGATTCATGCCGATTCGTATTATTTTTGCAGCCAGGTAAAACAATGGTAATTAAATTGAAAAAGAGATGATTCGAATTGCATGTGTAATCCTGGCGGCATCATTCCTGATGCCCTGCCAGTCGCAGGATCCCACCAGGTGGAGGGGACCGGAAGGGAACGGGACGTACCCGGGGAACGGTCTGATGAAGAGCTGGCCTGAAGGGGGACCTGAAATAATCTGGACATTCGGGGGACTGGGACAGGGATTTTCCTCCCCGGTCCCGCAGGGTGAATTCATATATACCACCGGAATGATCGACGGCACCGGATACCTGTTCAAGATCTGGTCTTACGGCGACCTGGTCTACAAAAAGCCCTACGGACCTGAATTCACCGAAAGCTGGTATGGCACCAGGGGCTCACCGGTGGTGGCGGGCGACAAGGTCTACGTGATCAGCGGACACGGGAAACTGGTCTGTTTCAACAAGACCAACGGACAGATCCTCTGGAGCAAGGACCTTTTCAAAGATTTCGACGGAAAGAACATCCAGTGGGGGATCAACGAAACGCCGGTGGTGGACGGTGATATCGTCTATGCCACTCCCGGGGGCAGAAGGAACAATGTGGTCGCCCTGGACAGACATACGGGAGAACTGGTCTGGAGCAGCCGCGGAATGGGCGAGCTGTCGGCTTACTGTTCCCCTTTGCTGTTCGAGCACAACGGCATAAAGATCCTGGCCACCCACACGGCCTCCCACCTGATCGCACTGGATCCGGGAACCGGTGAGCTGCTCTGGTCGCATCCTCAGACCAACAGGTATTCCGTCCATGCCAACACCCCCATCTATCATGACGGGGAACTGTTTTATTTCAGCGGATACGGCCAGGGAGGCGGACTGTTGCGCCTCAGCCGGGACGGGAATGAGGTATCCCGGGTGTGGAGGACCGAACAGATGGACAGCCGCATGGGGGGTGCCGTGCTCATTAACGGATATATCTACGGATCGGGAGATACCAACCGGGAATGGATGTGCCTGGACTGGGAAACCGGCGAACAGCTGTATGCATCCAACGAGATCAGCAAGGGTGCGGTGATCGCTGCGGGCGGGATGCTGTATTGTTATTCGGAAAGGGGCGAGCTGGCCCTGGCGGAGGCCACCCCGGAAGGGTTCGAACTTGCCGGCGAGACGCGGGTGACCGAGGGTTCCGATCAGCACTGGGCACATCCGGCGATCCGTGACGGGGTGCTCTACGTACGCCACGGAGATGCCCTGATCGCCTATAAGATCAAGTAGGCTATGAGGAAAAATGAGATGAACAAGCGCATCGGAAGGTACTGGCTGCTTTTCTCAACAGCTGCCCTGGTATTGTTATGGATCCCGGCAGAGAGCAAAGGGCAGGATGCCCAGTGGAGGGGACCGTCCCGCAACGGGGTCTTTCCGGATACCCTGCTGCTGAAGGAGTGGCCGGAAGGAGGCCCTGAAGTGCTTTTCGTGAGCGGGGAACTCGGCAGGGGATTTTCCTCTGCGGTGGCCACCGGCGAGAGGATCTATGTGACCGGGCTGAAGGATTCCACGGAATACCTGACGGCCATGGACCTGGATGGAAAGATCCTCTGGCAGAAACCCTACGGGCGGGCATGGAACCAGTCCGTGCCCGATGCCCGCTGCACCCCCGCGGTGGAGGACGGCAGGGTCTATGTGCTGACCGGACTGGACCGGATGAGCTGCCTGGATGCGGTCACCGGCGAGGAGATCTGGAGCGTGGACATCCACGGGGAATACGGAAGCCGCTGGGACATGTTCGGTGTTTCCGAATCCCCCCTGCTGGTGGATGACAGGGTGATCGTTACCCCGGCCGGTGAACGCACCACGGTGATCGCGCTGGACAAATACACGGGAGCGCCGGTCTGGGAATCCGCCTCCCTGGGCGCACAGCGTTCCAACATGTCCCCGGCCCTGATCGAACATTGTGGGAAAAAATTCATCATCACCGCCACCCGGACCCATGTGGTGGGGGTGGATGCGGAGAGCGGGGAGATCATGTGGACCTATCACTACCACTTCCCGAACGAGAAAGATGAGAACACCACCATCCTGGCCAATACACCCACTTACAGTGACAGCTGCCTCTGGATCACCAGCGGGTGGGAAAGGGAGTCGGTCATGCTGGAGATCGCCCCCGACGGCCGGTCGGTGAAGGAGAAATTCCTGGACCGGACCTTTGATAATCAGAACCATGGGGTTGTACTGGTAAATGGTTATCTTTACGGGTCCAATTTCACCGGACGGAACAGCGGCAGGTGGGTCTGCATGAACTGGGAAACGGGGGAGATCGTCTGGATCGGCGACTTCCACAACAAGGGCCCTGTCATCTATGCCGACGGAATGCTCTACTGCTATGAGGAAAAGCGGGGACACATGGCACTGGTGAAGGCCGGCCCCGAAGCTTTCACCGTGGTCAGCTCCTTCCGGGTGGAGGAGGGCACGGGGGCCCACTGGGCCAGACCGGCCATCTATCACGGGATGTTGCTGGTCCGTCACGGGGAAAAGCTGATCGCTTACAACCTCAGAAGTACATAGTGGCGGAGCACAGCAAGGTGCTGCCTGCAGTTGAAACAGCGGAGAGAATGTGAAGATGCAGCTTTCAAATATGGTAACCGGGTTGATGGTCCTGACCGGGATCGTTTCCCTGGGCTGGTGGCTGTCGGGGAGCCCTGCGAAGGACCTCTCCACTTCCGAGCCCGGAGCGGACAACCGGGAAGAGGGTTCGGCGGCCCTGGCCAACATAGACATCGGATCCTACGGCGAGACCCTGGGCAGCCTGGAGACCCGGCTCGACGGGATATGGCCCCGTTTCAGGGGAGAACATTACGACAACATCAGCCGCTCCGGTATCTCCCTGATCGGGGAGTTCCCGCCGGAAGGGCCGAAAGTGATGTGGACCGCGGAAATGGGGGAGGGATACGCAGGTGCGGCCATCTACAAGGGAGCGGTCTATGTGCTCGATTACGATGAAGGCATGAGGGCCGATGTGCTGCGCTGTTTCTCGCTGGTGGAGGGTGAAGAGATCTGGAGAAGGGGATACCGCATCAGCCTGAAAAGGAACCACGGCATGTCACGGACGGTGCCCGCGGTGACCGAAGATTATGTGGTGACCATCGGTCCCCGTGCCCATGTGATGTGCGTGCGGAGAGAGAACGGGGAGTATTTGTGGGGACTGGATGTGGAGAAGGAGTACCAGTCGGAGATCCCCATGTGGTATACCGGACAGTGCCCGCTGATCGACAACGGAAAAGCGATCATCGCAACCGGGGGCAGGGCGTTGGTGGCGGCCCTGGACCTGGAGACCGGCGAGGTGGTCTGGGAAACGCCCAATGATAAGGACTGGAAAATGTCCCATTCCTCGCTCATGCCCTACGAGTTCAGGGGGATCAAAATGTATGTGTACAGCGCCTTCGGCGGGGCCTGCGGGATTGCTGCCGAAGGGGAGAATGCGGGAGAGATCCTCTGGGAGACCGGCGCATGGAACCACCAGGTGGTGGCTCCCTCACCGGTCTGTCTGCCGGACGGAAAGGTTTTTCTGACCGCCGGTTACGGGGCGGGAAGCATGGTGCTCCAGCTCAGGCAGAGCGGAGAAGGATTTGACGTGGAGGTTGTGCAGGAATACGATCCCAGGGACGGACTGGCATGCGAGCAGCAGACACCCGTGGAGTACCGGGGACACCTGCTGGGGATCATGCCCAAGGATGCGGGGCCCCTGAGAAATGAGCTGGTATGCGTGCATCCTGACGATTTCACCAGGGTGGTCTGGTCCAGCGGGCAGACCAAAAGGTTTGGACTGGGTCCCTACATGATCGCCGATGACAAAATGTTCATCGTGGATGACGATGCCACGCTGGTCATTGCCAGGCCCAGCACGCAGCAGTATATCGAGCTGGACCGCCACCGGGTGCTGGAGGGAGCCGATGCATGGGGTCCGCTGGCCATAGCCGACGGCTACCTGGTGATGCGTGATTCGAAGACCATGGTATGCCTGGACATGGCAGAGGAGAGACAGTGAACGGTCGGCGTGAGGGCCCGGTCACCCGGGAAACTGAAATGGATGCAGTTCACGCTCAACAGATGACATAAAAATGTAACTGAACCGGATACAATGAAGAAAAAATATTGGACCATCCTTGTGCTGGCTGTCCTGGTGATCATCGTCGGGGTGATCGTGGCGGACTTCATGGGCAACCGTCCGGACCGCAGGGGAAGCAATCCCTATGCCCTGGACGTGAATGCCCTCAGGGAAGTGGATGAGGAACTCATTTCCCACCGCGAGACACAGAATTTTTCCCTGGGATCCCTGACGGCCACGGGCATCTGCCTTTACGACAACATGCTTTACCTGGTGGGCGATTCCTCGCTGCTGTTCCTTTCCCCGGAAGGCACCCCGGAGGACATCGTCAGGATCCTGCCCCATCCCACATGCATTGCGGCCGGTGATGAGGCCTTTTATATCGGTTACGATACCTTCATGGTAAAATATGACCGCTCCGGTGAACTGGTCGCCCGGTGGCCCGGTCTGGGCGAGCGCACGGTGATCACCTCGGTGGCCGTGAAGGGCGACCGTATCTTTGCGGCCGATGCCGGGAACCGCCGGGTGGTCATTTTCAACCCGGAAGGGGAGGTCCTGGGCGAGTTTAAAGGCGAAGCGGTTACCGAAGCAGGACACGGATTCATCGTTCCCAGTCCCTGTTTCGATTTGGTCGTGGACAGTTACGGGGAACTCTGGGTGGTCAACCCGGGCAGGAAGGCCGTTGAGAATTATACCGGCGACGGGGAGATGCGGGGATTCTGGCAGCAAAATTCCACCGATGTGGAAGGGTTTGCGGGCTGCTGCAACCCCGCCGAACTGGCGGCCATGGCGGACGGGTCCTTTGTGACCAGTGAAAAGGGGATGGTGCGGATCAAGATCCACAAGCCTTCGGGCGAGCTCCGGAGCGTGGTGGCTCCCCCGGCCCTTTTCAGGGAAGAGGGCAAAGCCCCCGAGGTCTGCGCGGATGCACGGGGGACCGTCTATGCGCTGGACTTTGACCGCAATGCGGTGCGCATATTTGAACCCAAGGAAGATGGATAGAAGAGATTTTATACAGAGGCTGATGCGCGGCGGCCTGCTGGCAGGCCTGTTAGTGATCCCGGGCATTTTTCTGTCCCGGCGGCAGGTATCCTCCGGGAGCGGGTGTACCGGCGATTTCCGGTGCAGCAGCTGCGGGATGCTGGACCGCTGCACTTTGCCCGAGGCCGTTCATGAGAGGGAAGCAGGAGAAGGAGGAAAGGCATGAAAAAAGACAAAGGGTACAGCAGAAGGGAATTCATCAACCGGGGAGCAAGGCTCACCCTGGGACTGACCGTGGCGGGGACGGGCGCCTTCACCCTGGTCCGTTCATCGGTGGGGAAAGATACGGTCTGGCAGATCGATCCGTTCAAATGCACCCAGTGCGGACGGTGTGCCGACGAGTGCGTGATGAGCCCTTCGGCGGTCAAGTGCGTCCATGCATATGACCTGTGCGGTTATTGTGACCTGTGCAGTGGGTATTTTTTACCGGGAGCCAAACTGGAAACCGGGGCGGAGAGCCAGCTGTGCCCCACTTCTGCCATCCGTCGCAATTTCGTAGAGGATCCCTATTTCGAATACACCATCGATGAGGAGCTGTGCATCGGATGCGGGAAATGCGTCGAGGGATGTGCCGCTTTCGGGAACGGATCCCTCCACCTGCAGATCCGGCACGACCGGTGCCTGAACTGCAACCAGTGCAGCATTGCCAGCGTTTGTCCGTCCGATGCCATCAGCAGGGTGCCGGCCGACACACCCTATATGATCAAGGGAGACTATACAAGCGGGGGGGAAGGCTGATATGTACCGGAAACGCGCCATAATTTCTGTGCTGGTGATCCTGGCGGTCATCCTGGCCGGGAACCTGAACCTGGCCCAGCAGCGGTTCCCCGAGCCGGAATTTGCCACCGAATACGAGCAGCCCAGTCCCACCACCCCTGAACCCAGGAGCGTGGGAATGGAATATTTCGACGTGATCGTTCTGGTGGTTGTCCTGGCCCTGGCTTCCTGGCTGGCTATCCGGAAGCGTTCCAGGAGGGGCATCCTGTGGCTGTCCGTCTTTTCACTGATCTATTTCGGGTTTTACCGCAACGGCTGCATCTGTCCCATCGGGGCAGTGCAGAATGTGGCTCTTTCCATCTTCGACCCCGCCTATGCCATTTCCATTTCCGTGCTGGCATTTTTCCTGCTGCCGCTTTTCTTCGCCCTCTTTTTCGGAAGGGCGTTCTGCGGGGGTGCCTGTCCCCTGGGAGCCATCCAGGACCTGGTGGTGATCAAGCCGGTCTCGGTCCCCAGCTGGGTGAGGAAGACCCTGGGGTTCGTTCCGGTGCTTTACCTGGGACTTGCCGTATTGTTCGCCGCCACCGGGAGTGATTTCATCATCTGCCGCTACGACCCGTTCATCGGGATCTTCAGGATGGATGGGAAATTTTTGATGATCTTTCTGGGGATCAGCTTCCTGCTGCTGGGGATGTTCTTTGCCAGGCCCTACTGCCGGGTTTTCTGTCCCTACGGGCTCATCCTGAGCTGGATGTCCCGCTTCTCCAAACGGCACCTGTCCATTACCCCTGCGGAATGCATCAAATGCAAGCTCTGCAAGGATTCCTGTCCTTTCGATGCCATCGAGTATCCCACGGGAGAGGAGCACAGGGCCCCCGAAACATCCCGGAAGAACCTGAAAAAACTTGTATTGTACATCGCCCTGATCCCCGTCCTTACCGTGCTGGGTGGTTGGATCGGGTACAAATCACATGTCTTTTTAAGCCGGGTGCATCCCGATGTCTACCTGGCGGAACTGATGATCAGCCGCCCGGAACTACGGGAGGATGTGGACAACATCGATGTACAGACCTTCCTGGAATCGGGAAAATCCTTCGACCAGCTGGTGGAGGAGGCCTCGGTGATCCGGGGTAAGTTCAGAACCGGCGGATGGATCCTGGGAGGCTTTATCGGGCTGTCCCTGGGCGTGTTCCTGATGAACCAGGTGGTCTTCCGCAAAAGGGAGGACTATGAACCCCACAGGGGGAACTGTTTCAGCTGCGGACGGTGTATGGAATACTGTCCGGTGGAAAAAAGGGAAACAGAGGCCATCAGGGTGAAGACCAAAAAATTGAACGTTGAAAGTCAAAAAACATAAAGGGAACCAGTAAGGAATGGAACGGGAAACCAAAATAAAGATCGCTCACAGGACGGCCATCATATCGGGGGTGTTCTGCGGAGTGGTGGCGCTGATGCTGCTGCTCAATTTCTGGCACATGAAGCAGAACGAGCCCCTGGAGAGCGCCGCCATGGAGGCACTTCTCGGGCGGCTGGAGCAGGAGCCCAACAACGAGGAACTGAAGCGGGAGATCCGCAATTTCGACCTGCTCGCCCGCAAAGCCTATTTCACCAGCCGCTGGCAGGTTAAAACCGGAACCTACCTTTTGCTTTTCGGGGGGATCGTCCTGGCCGCTTCCCTGAAAGTGTATACCGACCTGCGGTCCCGGATCGAAAAGCCTGAAGAGGTCAGTGAGGACCTGCTGAGGGCGCGGGCCAACACCCAGTACTGGCTGTTTATCGGCGGGGGACTGGTCCTGGGGCTTGCGCTTTTTGCGGCGTTCATGAGCAACGATTACCTGGCGGAATATCCGCAGCGGACCCTCGCGGAAGAGGTTCCCGCAGAGGGAGGGGATGTAGAGGTGATCGAAGTGTTCCCTTCAGGATCCGGTTCTCCGGACGGGACCTCGGATGAGGACGGCGGGGAGGATACGACTGCCGTATCCCGCTCTGGAGAACAGGGAACAGAACAGGGATCCGGGGCGGACCGTTCCGGCCGGTCCGCCGCTGAGGACGGACAGGCAGCCCCCGGAGCCACACGGGAAGCCACCACACCGGCATCCACCCCGCCGGCCTATTACGGGAAGGAGGCCTTTCAGAGGAACCAGGCCACCTTCAGGGGCTTTTTCGGACAGGGTATCTCCTATCACCAGGACATCCCGGAGAACTGGAACGGGTCCACCGGGGAGAATGTGAAATGGAAGGTGGCCTTCTCAAAACCGGGTTACAACTCCCCGGTGATCTGGGGCGACAGAATATTTATCTCCGGGGCCGATGAAGAGGCCAGAGTGGTGGCGTGCTACAACCGGCATACCGGACAGCTGCTCTGGGAGCGGGAAGCAAATAACATCCCGGGCTCGCCGGCCACCATGCCCAGGGTCACCGACGATACGGGATGGGCCGCCCCCACCATGGCCGTGGACGGCCACCGGGTGTATGCCATCTTCGCCACAGGCGATGTGATCGCCTTCGACCTGGAGGGCAACCGGGTATGGGCACGGAACCTGGGGGTCCCGGAAAACCATTACGGCCATTCCTCCTCCCTGATGGTATGGACCAACAAGCTGGTGGTCCAGTACGATACCAACACCCGGGGCAGGATGCTGGCGCTGGATACCTCCACCGGCGAAACCCTCTGGGACGTGAACAGACCGGTGCATATTTCATGGGCCTCCCCGGTGCTGATCGAGGTGGACGGGAACATCCAGATCGTGACCACCTCCGATCCCTATGTCTCGGGACACGATCTTGAGACAGGGCGCGAACTGTGGAAGGTGGAGGCGATGATGGGCGAGGTGGGACCCTCGGTGGCTTACAGCGACGGACTGGTCTTTGCCAATAACGAATACGCCAGGCTGGTGGCCCTGGAGCCCAAACAGGAGACTTCGTTCATCTGGGAGGACGATGAATACCTGTCCGAGGCTGCCAGTCCGGTGGCCTGGGAGGGTTTGCTCTATGTGGCCACCAGCTACGGGGTGATGGTCTGCTATGACACCCGGACAGGTGAAAAATACTGGGAGAGGGAGTTCGACGATGGATTCTATTCTTCTCCCATGATCGCCGAAGGCAAGGTGTATATCACCGATCTGGACGGGGTAACCCATATCCTGGAGGCGGACAAAAGCGGGACGGTCATCAGTGAGCCGGAGCTGGGGGAAGAGGTATTTGCCCTTCCCGTATTTGCAGACGGGGTGATCTACCTTCGGGGCATCGAGCACCTTTACTGCATCGGGAAATAAAGAAAAAGGAATGATGAACAAAGGCATGCAGGTTGAGCTGAAGGACATAGACGGGATCGTAGAGGAGCTGGGAAGCCACAAAGGGGCGGTGATCCCCATCCTGCAGGCCATCCAGGGGTTGTACAACTATCTTCCCGACCAGGCGCTCCGGCGGGTGTGTGAGATCACCGAGATCACCCCCGGGCAGATCGTCGGGGTGGCCAGCTTCTATTCCCAGTTCAGGTTCAAACCGGCAGGGGCGCACATGATCAAAGTTTGTGTGGGGACCGCCTGCCATGTAAAAGGCTCCGAGCAGGTCTACGAATCCTTCAAAAGGGAGCTGGGACTGAAAGGGACAGAGGATACCTCCGCTTCGGGAAGCTATACCGTGGAGAAGGTGAACTGCCTGGGCTGCTGCACCCTCGCGCCGGTGGTCCAGATCGACCGGATCACTTACGGACATGTGACCACTTCCAGTGCGGCCGGTGTGCTTTCCGATTTTGAAGCCCAGAAGGAAAAAGGCGGGAAGAAAAGGTACCGGCATGCGGAGGGCGGGGAGATCCAGGGAGAGATCCGGGTCGGACTGGGATCCTGCTGCGTGGCAAGCGGGAGCGACGAGATCAGGAATGCGGTCAGGGAGACCATCGACCGGAAAGGGTTGAACGTAAAACTGAAACATGTGGGCTGTGTGGGCATGTGCCACCAGGTCCCGCTGGTGGAAGTGGTTCCCGTCCGGGGCGAGCCGCATCTTTATTCAAAGGTACGGGCTGCTGACGTGGAACAGATCGTGGACCATCACTTCCGGTCCTCGAGTTTTTTCAGGAGGCTCACCCAGCGTGTGCTGCAGGGACTGGAAGATTTCCAGGACGAGGACCGGTGGCCGGGCGTGGACCGGTATTCCCTGGACATCCGGGAAAAGCATGTCTCTTCCTTCCTGGGGAAGCAGATCCCCATGGCCACCGAATTCCGGGGAATCATCAACCCCCTGGACATCGAAGAATACATGGAGCGGGACGGCTTCCGGGGGCTCACCCGGGCCCTGAAGGAAAAGTCGCCCGGACAGATCACCCAGGAGATCATGGAAAGCGGAATGCGGGGAAGGGGAGGGGCCGGCTTTCCCACCGGACAGAAATGGAAACTGGTGGCCGCCCAGAAAAGCGATACAAAATATGTGATCTGTAACGGAGATGAAGGCGATCCCGGGGCTTTCATGGACCGCATGCTGCTGGAATCCTATCCCTACAGGATCCTGGAGGGAATGATCGCTGCCGCCTACGCGGTGGGCGCCTCCACCGGCATCCTGTACATCAGGGCGGAATACCCGCTGGCGGTGAACAGGATCCAGCAGGCCATCGCCACCTGCCGGGAGCACGGTTTTCTGGGAAAAAACATCATGGGCACCGGTTTTGATCTTGAACTCTCCGTCTACCAGGGAGCGGGAGCCTTTGTATGCGGGGAGGAGACAGCCCTGATGGAATCCATCGAGGGGAAAAGGGGATTTCCCAGGGTCCGGCCTCCCTTCCCCGCGGTGAAAGGATTGTGGGGCAAGCCTACCCTGGTGAACAATACGGAAACCTTCGCCCAGATCGCCTATATCATAAAGAATTCACCCTCGGCTTTCAACCGGGTGGGGACCGGCCGTTCCAAAGGGACCAAGGTCTTTGCCCTGGCCGGGAAGGTGGCCCGGGGCGGACTGATCGAGGTGCCCATGGGCATGACCATCCGGGAAGTGGTGGAGGTGATCGGGGGCGGGGTGGCCGGAGGAAGGTCATTCAAGGCGGTCCAGATCGGCGGCCCCTCGGGAGGTTGCGTGCCCCACTGGAAAGCCGATACGAAGATCGATTTCGAATCCCTGAACGAGGTGGGGGCTATGATGGGGAGCGGGGGACTGGTCGTGCTGGATGACAGCGACTGCATGGTGGACATAGCGAAATATTTCCTCACCTTCACCCAGAACGAGGCCTGCGGGAAATGCAGCTTCGGACGGATCGGCACCAAGCGGATGCTGGAGATCCTGGAAAAGATCACTGCCGGCAGGGGGACCGGAAAGGATCTGGAGAACCTGGAGCAGCTGGCCCACTGGACCAAAAAGGGAAGCCTTTGCGGACTCTGCCGTACCGCTCCCAATCCGGTGCTCTCCACGCTGGAATATTTCAGGGATGAATATGAAGCCCATATCAGGGGAGAATGTCCCGCCGGCAGGTGCAATGAGCTGATCCGGTATGAGATCACCGACGACTGCATCGGGTGTACGCTCTGCGCCCAGCAGTGCCCGGTGGATGCCATCCCCTTTGCCCCCCATGAAAAGCATGTGATCGACCACGAGCTCTGTATCAAATGCGACGGGTGCAGGCAGGTATGCCCGGAGGATGCCGTGGTCATCAAATCGGGAAAAACGGAATGAAGGTCAGACTGAATATCAACCACAGGCAGGTGGAAGCCGACAGCGGATCCGTTCTGATCGATGTGATCGGGGAGACGGGTAACGAGGTGCCTTCCATGTGCTACCTGAAGGATGCCGAACGCTTCGCCTCGTGTATGGTGTGCGTGGTGAAAGACAACCGGTCGGGGAAGCTCATTCCCTCCTGTTCCCTGGAAGCGGAGGAGGGAATGGATATCATTACCATGGACGACGAGGTGAGGGAAGCCAGGAAGATGGCCCTGGACCTTTTGCTCAGCGAGCATGTGGGCGATTGCGAGGCCCCCTGCCAGGTAACCTGTCCCGCCCACATGGACATTCCCCTGATGAACCGCCTGCTGGCAGAAGGCAGATTCAGGGAAGCCCTGCAGGTGGTCAAAAATGACATCGCCCTGCCCGCAGTATTCGGAAGGATCTGTCCGGCTCCCTGTGAAGGTGCCTGCCACCGCAGGTCCGTCGACCAGGCGGTCTCCATCTGCCTGCTGAAAAGGTATGCGGGCGACCATGACCTGGAAGCGGCGAGCCAGTGGCTGCCGGAAAAGGCCCCGGATACCGGCTGGCGGGTCGCCATCATCGGGGCGGGAGCGGCCGGACTTGCCGCCGCTTATCACCTGGCGGTGAAAGGGCACCGGTGTACGGTGATCGACCGGAACGGGGAGCCCGGGGGGAGCCTGATCGGCGAGACCACCCCGGAAGAGCTGCCCCGGGAAGTGCTTCAGAGGGAGATCGGACTGATCGGCCGGCTCGGGGTCGATTTTCAAATGGAACAGGAGGTAAACCCGGAGCGGTTCAGGGAGCTCACCGGATCATTCGATGCGGTGGTAGTGGCAGCGGGAAAGAACGAGACCGGTGTGGAAAAGTGGGGCCTGCGGATGCATTCCAGGGGAGTGGAGGCGGATGCAAATACCTACCGGGTAGGTGAAAGCAACGTGTTTGTGGCGGGAAGTGCCCTGAAACCCTCAAAAATGGCTATCCGTGCCCTGGGACAGGGAAAGGAGGTCTCCTTCAGCGTGGACCAGTTGCTGCGCGGAGAGCCGGTCAGAGGGGAAAAGTTCATGTTCAACTCCCGGTTCGGCAAACTGCATCCTGAAGAACACGGGGAATACCTGAAAGAGTCGGTGGAGGGAGACCGGGTTGAACCGGAAAGCCTTTCCGACGGGCTGACCGCCCGGCAGGTCATGGAAGAAGCCGGGAGGTGCATGCACTGCGACTGCCGGAAGATCCACGATTGCAAGCTGAGGATCTATTCGGACGCCTT
>JBNJEV010000040.1:0-23579 GCA_051746185.1 Bacteroidota bacterium | reverse complement strand
GTGATTCCGGCAGGATTCGAACCTGCGACCCACAGCTTAGAAGGCTGTTGCTCTATCCAGCTGAGCTACGGAACCAGTTTTGTTGGTGCCGGCATTGGGATAAAGGAACCACAAACCTGATGCCAGCATGATTTGCGTGCAAAGATAAAAAAAGTTCCTGGACAGAGAATGGATCTTTTGTTGGACCTACCTCAAAAATTCTTTTGATAATCTCTGAAATTTCAGGAAAAAATGTTTTTTATCGAGCTATTAACTATTTCACTGTGTGTTTGGATAATAATTATCCATCGAGGAATATTTTTTATCCGTAAATCACCAAATAAGTTATTAAACTGATAATTTATATTTATTTCCACTGATTTTCGTGGTGCGAAACAGGTAATCTGAACATATGATGCAAAACCTGACGGATGTAGTGCAGGTTGGATTCGGTCTGTGCTAAATCTCGGGTAAGTCCAACTCTAATGATAAAGGATTGGATGGAGAAATCACTTCTTCCGGATCCAGTTCACCAGGCCCCCGGCCTGAATGATCTCCATCAGCTTGGGAGGGAGGGATTCGAAGGGAATTTCCTGTTTTTCCAGCCGGATGATGCCCCGCTTCAGATCCACATCCATGCGGTCGCCCCGGTGATAGACCCTTATCACATCGGGATGAACGATGACCGGGAGGCCCTGGTTGATGCAGGAGCGGTAGAAAATCCGGTTCACCGACTTGACGATCACAGCCCTGACGCCCGCGTGGGCCAGACCCACTGCAGGATGTTCCCGGGAACTTCCACAACCGAAATTCTCCCCTCCCAGGATGATATCTCCCTGCCTGACATCCCCGGCAAAACGTTTGTCAAATCCTTCAAAAAGATGGGGCAGGATCGCATCCGGATCCGAACTGGGAATGTTGTAGGTCAGATTCCCCGCGAACATCTGGTCTGTATTCAGGTTATCACAATCTGAATAATCCCAGACCCCTTTCTCCCTCCGGAATTCATCTTCTTCGATGGTTGCACTTGTTGCCTGCATCCTGCGGTACGGGAATTTTTCGGCTCCTCCGTCTCTCCTGGGATCCCTGATCTTGCCATCTACGGCACTGAGGGCCACCGCTGCGGGTGATGCCAGGTAGATCTCGGCTTCCGGGTTGCCCATCCTGCCCTTGAAATTTCGATTGGCCGTGGAGATCACCCGGAAATTGTCAGCCGGGATCCCCTGACCGGTCCCCAGGCAGGGACCGCAGGATGCACTGAGCACACTGGCGCCTGCTTCCAGGAATTCGGTGACCAGTCCTTCCTCGATTGCCCGGAGATAGATCTCCCGGGAAGCCGGAATGACAAGCAGCTGGAATCCGGGTTTCACCTTTCTGCCTTTGATCATGGCAGCAGCCTCCCTTAAATCTTCGATCCTTCCGTTGGTGCAGGTCCCTATGAGCCCCTGATGGACCTCCAGACCCACCACTTCCGGGAGGGCCATCACATTGTCCACCTGATGAGGTGCGGCCACAAGCGGATAGAGATCTTCCAGATCGAGCTGTATCTCATGGGCAAAGGCTGCTCCCTCATCGGCCCGGATCCCTTCCGGGTTTTCCCCGAGAAATTCCATCAGAACTTTATCCGGCGGGAAAACCGCATTTTTTGCCCCCATTTCCGAGGCAAGATTTGCCAGGGTCATGCGGTCGGAAATGGTCAGGTTCTTCAATCCGTCGCCGTGAAATTCCACAGACATATAATTGGCGCCGGCTGAACCGAGCATACCGATGATCCAGAGGCTCAGATCTTTGGCATACACCCCCTGTTTCAGTCTCCCCTTCAGCGTGATCTTCAGGGATTCAGGAACCCGGAACCAGGTCTCACCCCTTTTCCAAAGACCGGCAGTCTCCGTACGATCAATTCCGGCGGCCAGGGTGTTGAATGCCCCGGCCGTACAGGTATGGCTGTCACTTCCGACGATCAACATCCCCGGCTTTGCATATTCTGTCATCAGCTGATGACATATTCCGCTTCCTGCATCATGGAACTTTTCAACCCCCTGGTTTGTGACAAAATCCCGGATGGATTGATAGCTGTTGGCAAGGCCCGCATTCGTGGGTGGGGCATTATGGTCCAGAACGATCACCAGTCTGCCGGGATCATTCACCTTGCTTCCGCCCATTTTATGAAATGTCTTATATATACTGGCGGTGTTGTCATGGGAAAGGATCAGATCGGGCTGTCTGAATACAATGGCTCCTGCAGGAGCATCGAAAACTTTCTCGGCAAATGTTCGGGGCATTTTTCCGGACTTGCTCATATGAGAAAAATGTTGCTTTTGCGGCAGTGATCCACCATTTCCCCGGGCCAGATGGCGGACTGGATCTCACCGATGTGCGCTTTCTGCAGAAGCTGCATGGCGGTACGGGATTGTCCGATGCCCCCGCCGATGGAACAGGGCAGTTCCCCGTCCAGCAGCCTCCTGTGGAAAAGCATTTCTGCCCAGTCCATGTGTCCGGTGATCTCCAGCTGAGTGAGCAACTCTTCCCGGTCCACCCGCACACCCATGGAAGTGATCTCGGCCGCACATTTTAACATCTTGTTCCAAACAATGATATCTCCATTCAGTCCCCTGTATCCATCCACCGTTTCCGTGCTCCAGTCATCGTAATCAGGAGCCCTCCAGTCGTGTGGTTTGCCATCGGGCAGATCGTAGCCCACACCGATGATGAATACTGCCCCGTATTTTTCGGCGATCTTGTCTTCACGTTCGATCGGGGGCAGGTCCGGATACATCTCGTAGAGCTGTTCAGAATGGATAAATGTGATCTCTTCCGGCAGGGAAGGGACAATATTGGGATAGAAGGTATGCATATAGAACTCGCTTCTTTTAACATTGTCCCAGACCTTCCGGACGATCGTTTTCAGATAATCCAGGTTCTTCTGCCCGGGAAGGATCGCTTTCTCCCAGTCCCACTGGTCCACATAGACAGAATGCAGGTTGTCAAGCTCCTCATCGGGACGAAGGGCATTCATATCCGTATAGACCCCGTAATCTGTCTGGATATCATAATCCCTGAGCATCATTCGTTTCCATTTGGCAAGGGACTGAACCACTTCCGCATCCTCATTGCGCATGTCTTTGATCTGGAAGGAGATGGGGCGTTCTATACCTCTGAGGCTATCGTTGATCCCGGTGCCCTTCAGCACGAACAGGGGAGCCGTAACCCGCCTCAGCCGGAGATCGGATGATAAACCGGTTTCAAAATGGTCCTTCATTAACTGGATGGCCTTTTCAGTCTCTTTCAGGCCGATAAGGGGTTTATACCCCTCGGGAATGATCAGTCTCATGATATAATGCCTTTAAAACAATCCATTGTTCTGGTAGATCTCCATCTGAATCTCAGAGAAAGGAGTCGTCCTTATTTTGATGTCTCCGGTCTGATTACGGATCAGTCCGGTTTTAAAATTCACGGTCAGCACATCCCCATCAGAAAGCTTCAATTCATCGATGCGGTCACATACCAGGATCGGAAAGGCGGCATTGATGGCGTTCCTTTCATAGATGGCCCCGAAAGATTCTGCGATCAGGCACTGTATGCCCAGGGATACAAAGCAATCCACCGCCTGCTGTCTGGAACTGCCCGCTCCGAAGTTCTTGCCGGAGACCACAATATCCCCTTTCCCGGCACGCCCGGAAAAATTCTCGTACCCTTCCAGGTTCCTGAAAGTATATTCGCCCATTTCATCCGGATCGGTGACCGAGAGGTACCTGTTGTGGAAGATCATATCCGTATCAATATGATCCCTGGGAATATACCAGACCCTGCCTGTCACCTCCAGGGGCCTTGCAGGAGTCTCCACAGTGGGTTGTTCCTTATTCTCTGTCCTCATTATTTTTTTCACCGGGCGCTTCCGGGGATGGTCGGGGATATGATCGTGATCGGTGATAAAACCGGCTATGGCCGATGCAGCCACCACTTCAGGGGAAGCCAGAAAAACATCTCCTTTTCCCTGCTTACCGGGAAAATTGCGGTTCCCGGTGCTGATAGTGACTTCACCGGGTCCGTTCTGCCCTACCTGCCCGGCCGCACAACCGGCACAACCGGCATTGGAAACAAGGGCGCCCGATTCCTTGAAAATTTCCATCAATCCTTCCTCCAGGCATTGTTCCCAGACGCGATCGGTGGCGGGGACGATCTTCAGCACAACATCTTCGGCAATCTTCCGGCCATTCAGTATGGATGCGGCGGCACGGAGATCCTCGATCCTTCCGTTGGTGCAACTGCC
Organism: Bacteroidota bacterium; assembly: GCA_051746185.1. Classification (GTDB taxonomy): domain Bacteria; phylum Bacteroidota; class Bacteroidia; order Bacteroidales. The sequence continues at coordinate 19,330 of JBNJEV010000040.1, read as the reverse complement.
GATAAAGCCCGAATCGATCCATACTTCCTCACGCGGAATCCCGGATGTATCGTGCGGTTTTCCCGGAAGGGAGATCTTTCGTGAAAAATCCGAGACATTCACCTCATGGATCCCGGCGAAGGATGCGTCAGGATCCGCTTTCACGGGAGCGATTTTTTTCCTGGTACGTGATTCGCAATACCTGATCACCTCCATGCTGGGCGGGAAAAGGATGGTGATCGCTCCCAGTTCGGTGGCCATGGAAGCGATGGTGATCCGCTGTTCCAGGGTCAGATCATCCACCGGATCCCCTTCCATTTCAATGGCGGCTCCCAGAAAAGTATCCGCTCCAAACAGCTCCATCAGGTTCAGCACCATGTCTTTTGCGCTCAGTCTCGGATCAGGTTTGCCCTTCAAAACAATCCTGACCGTTGGAGGGACCCTGAACCACACGGTACCTTTATGCCAGGCCGAAGCAATATCCTTGTCCCCCATTCCCTGGCCAAAGGCGCCCACCGCACCAAGTATATTGGCATGTGAATCGGTGGAGATCGCGGTGGAGCCCGGATAAGCCAGACCTTCCTCGATCATGAGATGGGTCCCTATGCCACGGTTGATATCAAACACCCTGATCCCGTTCTCTCTGGCATACTGCCGGCACAGTTGTTGATTGGTAGCATATTTCTGATCAGAACCCGTTGGATTACAATCAAATGTGAAGAAAGTCCTGGAGGCATCCCGGATCTCGAGCCGGTTCCTGACCATGTGCTGTACCACACTGGCTCCCCCGAAATCACGCGCAGCCCGGGCATCAATGAAAAGGTCGATGATATCGCCGGGGGCAACCTTCTCGTTTCCGGAATGGGCGGCCATTATCTTCTCGATCACAGTCAACCCCATGTTCAGCTTCTTTTTTTTCAAAGATAACTACAAAGCGTTTGCGATAAATATTTTATAAAACATCTGAGAAGGAAAACCGCCGGTTTTTTTAGCTTTGCCCAAAGTGTTCCCGGGACGTGCTCAATTCTGTCCATCCGAATATTGTCAGACTCTACCTGATCAAGGTCGCCAAATGGTTCATGCTGTTCATGCCCATCGTGGTCCCGTTCTACGAAAGCAACGGACTTTCCATGAGGGATATCATGGTCCTTCAGGCGATCTATTCCATTGCTATTGTGGTCCTGGAGATCCCTTCGGGTTACCTGGCCGATGTGATCGGACGCAGGAAGACCCTGATCATAGGGGCTGTTTTCGGGACAGCAGGCTTTGCCACATACAGCGTCAGTCATGGATTTGCCGGATTCCTTCTGGCAGAAATGATCCTGGGCTTTGGTCAGAGCTGCATTTCCGGTGCAGATTCGGCCATGCTGTATGATTCCCTCCTGGAAAAAGGACAGGAGGGAAAATATACCCGGTACGAAGGCCGGATCACATCCTTCGGGAACATCTCGGAGGCAGTGGCAGGGATCCTGGGCGGACTTCTGGCAGGGATCTCCGTGAGGCTGCCCTACCTTGCCCAGACAGCCGTATCCCTCATTGCCCTGCCGGCTGCGATCACGCTCAGGGAGCCCGAAAGAAAAATCGCGCTGGTCAAAACGGGTTTCATGGAGATCCTCCGGATCGCTAATTTTGCGCTTTTCCGGGACAAACCCCTGAGACGGAATATCTTTTTCAGTGCCATCACCGGAACGGCCACCCTGACCATGGCCTGGTTCGCACAGCCGTTCTTCGAATACAGCAAGATCGATATTATCTGGTTCGGCGTGCTGTGGACCAGCCTGAATTTGACCGTCGCCATCACATCCTATTCGGCGCATTATATAGAAAGATTCCTGGGCAGAAGAAGATCGATCCTGCTGATCGCCCTGCTGATCCCTGGTGGTTATCTTGCCCTGGGACGGTTCCATGCACCCACCGGTCTGATCATTCTGTACCTGTTTTACCTGGTCAGGGGCTTTGCCACTCCCGTTTTGAAGGACTATATCAACCGGCTCACCTCATCCCATATCAGGGCCACGGTCCTTTCGGTGAGGAATTTCATTATCAGGTTGCTGTTTGCCCTGACCGGGCCTCTGCTTGGGTGGGTCAAGGATCTGTATTCCCTGCCTCAGGCACTTACCCTGGCAGGCATTGTATTCCTGGTCCTTAGCCTGATCGCCGGACTCCTGTTCATCTCCACAGGGAGGCTGACGGACCGTGTCAGGGATTACAGTTCCAGAACCAGACCGTCATAGGCAGCCGAGACGTTGTCCGGAAGCTCCTTCTCGAACCGGGCAACCGGACCCAGCTGGTGGGAAACATGCGTAAGGTATCCCTTCTCCGGATTGACTGATCGAATGAGTTCCAGTGCCTGGGAAAGGGTAAAATGGGAAATGTGCTTTTTACGTCTTAATGCATTTACAACCAAATATTTAGCTCCATCTAATTTTTTCTTTTCGTTCATGGAGATATTACTTGCATCGGTCAGGTAGGCAAAATCACCGAAACGGAATCCCAGAACGGGCAGCCGGTAATGCATCACCCTGACAGGTACAACATCCAAGGGGCCCACCATAAAGGGTTCTGTGGAAATCACATGGATCCGGACCCTGGGCACACCGGGGTATTTTTTCTCGGCGAACACGTAGGGGAATCCTCTGTCCAGCGCTCTCAGGACACGTTCTTCCGCGAAAATGTCCATGGAACTTTGCTGGATAAAATTGAATGTCCTGATATCATCGAGTCCCGCAATATGGTCCCGGTGCTCATGGGTAAAAAGTACCGCGTCCAGCCTGCTGACACCCGCCCTGAGCATCTGCTGCCTGAAATCGGGTCCCGTGTCCACGACCAGGGTGATCCCGTCCTGCCGGACAAGGATGGATGAGCGCAGCCTTTTGTCACGGGGATCGTCCGATTTGCAGGTGTCGCAATTGCAGCCGATGACAGGAACTCCCTGCGAAGTGCCGGTACCCAGAAAAGTGATTTTCAAGTGAAATGTGGTTGCGTTGCTCTTTTCACGAAGTTATAACTATTTTTAGTAAAAATTTCGGATGAAGGGAATTCTCTACCTGCTTCCCAGTACCCTGGGCAATCCCGATACCGCTTTTACCATCCCGGAGGGGATCCGGGCAAAGGTAAAAGAAACAGGGGTCTTTATCGTGGAGAACCTGAGAAGTGCAAGAAGATACCTGAAATTGCTGTACCCGTCGATCAGGATTGATGGGCTGGTATTCCATGAACTGAACAAACATACCCCTCCGGAAGAGATCCCGGCGCTTCTGAAGGAAGTGTTGGAAGGTTCCGATGCAGCCGTGGTCACCGAAGCAGGGATGCCGGGTGTTGCGGACCCGGGAGCCTCGGTGGTGCGACTGGCCCATGAGCAGGGGATCCGTGTGGTGCCTCTCACCGGTCCGTCATCCATACCCCTGTCCCTGATGGCATCTGGGCTGAACGGCCAGAAATTCAGGTTCCACGGTTATCTCCCCGTCAGGAGCTCCGAAAGGAAAAGGAAGATCAGGGAGCTGGAGATGGCTCTGAAGAAAAGCGGAGAAACCCAGGTCTTTATTGAAACGCCCTACCGGAATGAACCGTTGCTGGATGATTTGCTGGAAGTGTGTGATCCATCAACGATGCTATGCATCGCTGCTGACATCACCATGGAATCTGAATATATCCGGACCTTTCCTGTGCGATCCTGGCACAAGAACCGCCCCTTTCTGCATAAACGGCCTGCAATTTTTTTGCTGGGAAAATAAAACCGTGATTACTCTTCGGGATCCGGTCCGGCATCCGCCGGAGGATTCGTATCTAGAATCTCAATATCGTAGATCACGTTCTCATAAGGCGGAATGCTCTTTCCGTTGGGATCGTAGCCCCCCTGATCACCGAAAGCCAGCTGGTAAGGAATGATCAGCCTCCCCCTGGCCCCTTCCAAAAACCTGGGTATACCCAGTTCCCATCCCATGATAGCCTCCCTGTCTCCAATGGTGATCAGTTCAGGATCTTCCTCATCCGTCTCCCCGACAACCCTGCCGTCAATCAGGTATCCCGTATAGGAGAACTCCACCCGGGTCTGATCTTCAATGGGATCTCCCTCCCCGGGTTCATCGATCACATAATAGATCACGAAATCAGTGGTCGGATCCTGGATGGTGTCCGCCCCGGGGATGGTATCCACATAAGCTTCCAGCCGGTTCTGTTCATATGTTTCTATATCCTTGATCACCTCCAGCAGTTCCACTTCATATTTGAGGGACTGGTAAGCCTGTATACGCCCGCTTCCGCTTCCGCCGCCGCCATAACCCAGTTCGCTGGTGAAGAACATGGTTGCCTGGCTTCCCTCCCTCATCATCATCAGGCCTTCCGTGAGCCCTTCTGTCTTTGTTCCGTTCTGCATCTTATAAGGACCGTACAACACTCCCTCATCATAAAAGCCATTATCCACGGCCACATTTCTGATATAGCTTTCCACGATCTCTTCCTGGGGTATCACGTAGGTCACATGGTTGATCTTGAGCCAGTCGTCCGAGTCGGGGAAACTTCCGCTGCCTTCTTCGTGTTCAAGAAAGTAAATTCCGTTCGGCTGTGGCTCCACATCCGGGTAATTGGCTGCCACATACAGTTCGAAAAACCGCTGTTCCTGTGAGCGCATTTCCTCTTCCGTATTATCCGGACAGCCTGTAAGCAGAAAAAAACCGGAAGCTGCCAGCAGGATCAGGTATGCCCGTTGCAGTGGTTGCAGTGAATATTTCATGTGATGCACTTTATGGCCCTTCATACACTTTGTGCAAAAATAATATTTTTATCCATCTACTGTACATCCAGGATCCGAACCTTGTACAGAAGCACAGAATTACCGGGAATCCTGTTGCCGTCACCAAAGTTGCCGTGTGCCAAATGTGGCGGGATGATCAGTGTTGCTTCAGAACCTTCCCGCAATTTCCGGAGCCCTTCTTCCACTCCGGATTCCACACCTCCCCTTCCGATAACGACCACCTCCGGATCTTCTTCACTTGCTTCATAACAGGATGTTCCGTCCAGCAACCTGGAGGTGAAGCTGTAGACCACCCGGCTCCCCTCTTCGATCCTTTTTCCTTCCCCCCCGGTTTCCCTGACAATCCAGAGCCCGCTGGGAGTAACCTCTGCATCCCATCCAACCCGGGAAACAAATGCAGCTATATGATCCTGATGCCTCCGGTACATGTACTGGTTTGCGCGGACAAATTGCTCTCGAACCGTATCGGAAGGTGTCTCCTGTTGTTCCTGATCCAGCGATTCGCAGGAAAAAAGGAAGAACATGCCCACCGGCAGGATCATTTTAAATATCTGATGACAGGGCCTCATAGGCAGGTAGCAGTGACTCAAAATGTTTCAATGTATCTTCCATGGTTTCAAAGGAATCCCCTCCGGCAGCATTCAGGTGGCCTCCTCCCTGGTAATGTTCCGACGCAATGCGGTTTACCGGGAAATTACCCCTGGACCTGAAAGAGACCTTGATGCGATCCTTTTTTTCGACGAAAAGAGCCGAAAACTTCACTCCCTTCACTGAAAATGGCACATTGACAAAACCTTCGGTATCTCCTTTGCGGTGACCGAAGCGTTTCAGTTCCTCATCGGTGATGCTGATGTAAGCGGTATGGTATTCGGGCAGGACCACCATTTTTTTCTGGATGCAGTATCCGAGCAGGCGCATGCGGTTTTCTGAAAAGGAATCATATACCCTGCTGAAAATCCTGTCCTTCTCCAACCCGTAATTCATCAAATCCCCCACAATATGAAATACCTCGGGATAACTGCTGGCATAGCTGAAATTTCCTGTATCGGTCATGATGGCCACATAAAGGTTCGTGGCAATATCCTTGTCGATCAGGTCTTCCTCAAAGATCTCCCGCAGAAAAAGGAAGATCATCTCACCCACCGATCCGCGCCGGGGTTCAGATACAATGATATCGGCAAAAGGGACCGGGTCTTCATGATGGTCGATCAGTATCTTTTTTGCACCGGAACTGAACAGATGCTCCTTTATTTCCCTTAAACGCGCGGGGTCATTGAAATCAAGACAGAATATCAGTTCAGCCTTTTCTATCAGGCCGATGCCTTTTTCTTTCTTGTAAACAAAAGTCGTTGAAAGATCAATGCCGGGAAGCCACCGGAGAAAATCGGGCAAACCGTCCGGGATCAGCACCCGCGCATCCATTCCCTTCTTTTTCAGGGCAAGTCCCAGTGCCAGACAGGAACCGATGGCATCGCCATCCGGATTGGCATGGGTGAGGATCAACACCCTGCCGGCATCACCAAGCAATTCTTTTATCCTGTTCCTTTCCCCTGTCTCAAGCATTGTGTTTTAATAAAAAGAATTGCAAAGTTAAAAAATAATGGAGGCCGCATAAAAAAGCCCGAACTTATTTGTTACTTTAAGCGATTCGATAAATCGCATCACATGAAAGGAAAAATAACCTTGATGATCATCAAACCCGGAGCAGTTACCAGAGGCCTGACAGGTCCCATCCTGCACCTGATAACCGATGCGGGTTTCAAAATCTCAGCCCTGAAAATGTTCCAGATGACCCGCAGTGAAGCCGAACGTTTTTATGAGGTCCACAAAGGACGCCCCTTCTATGAACCCCTTGTGGAATTTATGATCGCCGGACCCATTGTGGCAGGGATCCTGGAAAAAGAGAATGCCGTGGAGGCCTACCGGGAGCTGATCGGGGACACAGATCCCGCGGAGGCAGAAGATGGCACTATCAGAAATCTGTACGGGGAATCCGTCCGGGAAAATGCGGTTCATGGCTCAGATTCAGATGAGAATGCCATCAAAGAGGCTTCTTTTTTCTTTTCCCAGTCCGAACGTTTCTGATCATTTCAGGACAATATTGTCAATGACCCTCATGCCGGCAGCCTCGTTGAGCCGTTTGAGGAGAGTATCCTTCATCATATCCAGTTCATTCCTTACCACGGAAGAGTAAAGGACAACAAACAATGTACGGTTCCGGATGTACATCTTCCTTGTTTTTTTGGCTATGCTGACGCCCAGCAGATCATTCCATGATTTCATGAGCCGGTATTCCGCAAGTCCCCTCTCCAGGCCGTTGGCTTTCACGAACTGGTCCAGGAGCGAATCAATTCTTTTGATATCTTTTTTTTCCATCCTATGTATCCATGGATTGCACCTTCCCGTGTGAACCGATCCTGAATACACTGTGATCGGCCGGGATCTCCTTGAGGATCCCCATCAGGCGGGATTCATTCGTATCGGTGATCATGATCTGTCCGAAATTATTCTCGGCAACCAGCTGGATGATCTGTTCCACCCTGTAAGCATCGAACTTATCGAAAATATCATCCAGCAGCAATATGGGGCGAATTTCCATGAGTTTCCTGATAAACTCGAATTCGGCCAGTTTGAGGGCCACAAGGAATGTTTTCTGCTGTCCCTGGGAACCACTTTTTTTCAGATGATGCCCGCCAAGTTTCATTTCTAGATCATCTTTGTGAATGCCGAATGTCGTATACTGCAGGATCCGGTCTTTTTCCAGCGAGCGCTTCAGCCCTTCCATGAAACCGGTCTGATGAAGCTGGGACTGGTATGAAAGTGTAACGCTTTCCCTGTCGCCCGACACATGCCTGTAAAACCGGCCGAACACCGGGAGAAGATCTTCCACGAACCGGCATCTTTCCTCATACAGGGACTCGCCGTACCGCACCAGCTGTTCATCCCAGATCTCAAGCATGGTCCGGTTGAAATGATTACGGGCGGCAAAATCTTTCAGCTGTTTGTTCCTCTGGGAAACCGCACGGTTATACTGGATCAGGTGATCCAGGTATACCTTGTTGTACTGGGCAATCACCCCGTTCATGAATTTCCTTCGCTCTTCACTGCCCCCGTTGATCAGTATGCTGTCAAAGGGTGAGATCATCACCAGCGGGATCAGCCCGATATGCTCCGAAAGTTTCTGGTACTCCTTCTGGTTCCTTCTGAACTGCTTTTTTTTCTGTCTCCGGATCCCGCAGTAGATATTCTCCTCCTTTCCATTCCTTTCAAATATGCCCTGGATCACGGAGAATTCCTGGTCATACATGATGTTCTGTGTATCCACCGGATTCAGATTGCTTTTGCACAGGGCCAGGTAATGAATTGCGTCCAGAATATTGGTTTTTCCGACCCCGTTCTCACCCACGAAACAGTTGATCTTCTCGTTCAGGGGGATCTCAACCTGTTTATAATTCTTAAAGTTGACCAGAGAGAGTGATTTCAAATGCATACACAAAATTACTATTTTTATGCGGCCGTTTCCGCCATTTTTCCAAAAAAGGATTACTTTTGCGGAAGTTTTTGAATACCAACAAATCTCACGTGATGGCGAAGAAAAAGAGCGCGAAACCAAGTGACAGGAATCTTGAAGGGATCGAATCTGCATTAACCAGGTCTGAGCAGTTCATCGAGGATAACCAGAAATTGCTTACCTATATACTGGTCGGGATTGTCGTGGTGCTCATGGTCATAATCGGCGGGAACCGGTATTACCTGAAACCCCTGAACGAAGAGGCTGCAGCCAATATGTTCTATGCCGAACGGTTTTTTGAAATTGACTCGTTCAACCTAGCCCTGAACGGTTATGGTACCTATCCGGGATTCCTGGACATCATGGATGATTACGGGATCACCAAATCGGCCAGGCTGGCCCGTTACTATGCAGGGGTTTGTTATCAACATCTCGGAGAATACGGGATCGCCCTGGAATATCTCGATAAATTCAAAACGGATGACCTGCTGGTAGGAGCTGCAAAATACAGTACCATGGGTGATGCCTATGCCGAACTGGGAGAGCTGGAAAAGGCAGCCGAAGCTTACCAGAAAGGCATTGAAAAATATGAAAACAATTATGCCTCTCCCATTCTCCTGAAAAAACTGGGCATTGTATGCGAGGAGATGGGAGATCTGGAAGGTGCCCTGGAGGCCTACAGGAGCATCCAGCTGAATTATCCCGAATCACCCGAAGGGCGGGAAATAGAGAAATACATAGGACGCGTGGAAATAAGAATGACCGCGTAACCATATGGCTTCCAACCTGAAGAATCTTTCCGATCATGATCCGGACTCGATTCCGGACGGTTCCCCCATGAAAATCGGGATCGTAGTTTCCCAGTGGAACGAGGAAATCACCGCCGCCCTACTGGAGGGAGCGCTAAATACCCTGAAAAAGTACGGGGTAGAGGATCATAATATCCACATTAGAAGTGTACCGGGCAGCTTTGAGATCCCCTACGGGGCCCGGATCGTGGCAGATCTTTTTTCACCTGATGCGGTGATCTGCCTGGGATGCGTCATCCAGGGCGAGACCCGCCACTTTGATTACATCTGCCAGGGAGTGACACAGGGCATCACCGAACTGAATCTCGACTATCACATCCCTTTCATCTTCGGCATCCTCACCACAGATAACCCGGAGCAGGCCAGGGAACGATCAGGAGGCAGGCATGGCAACAAGGGCGATGAAGCTGCCGTGACCGCACTCAAAATGGCCTCTCTCAGGAACAGATAGACCGGTTCCGGGTAGTGTACATTTGATCACCGTCTTCTGGACACAGGCTTCCGGCCGGCCTGTTGCTGCTTCTGGATCTGCTCAAGCCGTTTCGCCAGCCCTGATTTTTTTGCCGGCTTGCTTTTTTTGGCATTGATCTTTTTCAGGATCTTTTCCTCATCCGTGAATTTTCTGAACAGGTAGTTCTGACCCAGGGTGATCACGTTGGCCAGGAAATAGTAATAGGTCAGTCCTGCCGAAAAATTATTGAGGATGAACATGAACATGACGGGCATGATGTACATCATGGTTTTCATGCCCGGCATCTGGCTTCCCCCGCCGGTGGCCTGGTTATTCCAGCGCATGGAAAGCATCGTGGTCACGGTCATCAGAAGGGTGAACAGGCTCACATGATCCCCGTACATGGGGATATTGAAGGGGAGATCGAGTACGGAATCATAGGTTGAAAGGTCCTGTGCCCAAAGGAATTGTTCCTGCCTGAGCTCAATGGAAGTGGGGAAAAACCGGAACATGGCATAGAGAATGGGGAACTGAAGCAACATGGGCAGGCATCCTCCCATGGGATTGGCCCCGGCCCGCTTATAGAGGTCCATGGTGGCCTGTTGCTTCTTCATGGCATCCTCCTTTTTGGGATACCGCTCATTGATCTCATCCACCTGGGGTTTCAGCACCCGCATGACGGCCTGGGATTTGTAGGACTTGTAAGTAAGCGGGAACAGAGCAAACTTAAGGATCAATGTCAGCAAAAGGATAATGATCCCGTAATTGGCGATCCAGTTGTCCAGCCAGTTAAAAATCGGAATGATCACATATGCATTGATCCACTTGATCACCGATCCTCCAACAGTCACCACACTCTGCAGCTCCAGGTCGCCATATTCCTTCAATGTTACGAAATGGTTCGGTCCGAAATAAAGCCGCATTCCGATGGTCTGTTGCCCGGCCGGTTCATAAGGCATGTCGATCGAGGATGAGAAATGCCTTACATATTTCCCCGGATCTTCGAACCTTTGCTGGTAGAGGTAGGCTCCATCGAAATATTCATCTGCAATGAGTATGGATGAGAAGAACTGGTGACTGAAAGCGATCCATTTGATCCGGGTGGTCTCGGTTGTTTCCTCGATCTCTCTTTTTGACCGGAGCTTGAAATTCTCCACATCACCCAGGTGATATTTGTAGTACAGGGTGGTATACATGGACTCGTTCTGGTATCCTTTCTCAAGGGAAGGCAGGTAAATCTCAAAGTTGAATTGCATCCGGTCCGTCCGGTACTGGTCCAATCCCCGCATACGTAGATCGAAATCCACCATGTAATCCTCCTCAGAAAGCCGGTAGATATAGGAAATGGAAGTTGTATCAGAGATCTCCAGGCTCATGGTCAGCTGCTGGAATGAACGGTTTCCCTCGGTGAATGTCTCGATCTCCGGGGTAAAGTAAAGTTCGCCGGTACTGATCCGGCGGTTATTGGCAAAGAACTGAAGGGTGAATTCGGTGGAATCGCCGTCAAAAAGTATCAGGGGAAGGGAATCATGCGTCTGGTATTCCTTCAGCTCAACGGTATAGGGTCTTCCTCCCAGAGTGGAGAATGTAATCTTAAGCAAGTCATTCTCCAGGACCACCTTTTTTTCTTCTCCCAAAGCCGCCGCCACAAAATCCCCCAGCTCTTCGGTTTTCCGCTCAAGGTCAATGGAATCACTCTGTTCCCCGGAAACCGGAGAGACGGTCTGCTGTTCCTGTTGCCCCTGCATCTGCTCCGCTTGCCGCATCTGTTCTACGCGGGCAATGGAATCGAGCCGTCTGCGCTCGGCCATCTGTGCTTCGCGAGCCGGTTTGGTAAAGATGCTGTACCCCACCAGGATCAACCCTATCAATACCAGGCCAATGATCGTATTTCTATCCATATTCAGGATTATGTGTCAGGCACAAAAGTAATGGTTTATTTTTTTTCTGACGCAGCCTTGATAAACGCGATAAAAAGCGGATGCGGATTCAGTACGGTGCTTCTGTATTCAGGATGGAACTGGGTACCCACGAACCATGGATGATCGTTCAGTTCCATGATCTCAACCAGACCGCTCTCGGGATTGATCCCGGTAGAGATCATGCCGTGTTTCTCATATTCCTCCAGAAAATCATTATTGAATTCATACCTGTGACGATGACGCTCACGGACAAGATCGGCATTGTATGCCAGCTGAACCCGTGATCCTTTCTTCAGGGCACAGGCATACCCTCCAAGACGCATGGTGCCACCTTTCTCAGTGACCCCTTTCTGCTCTTCCATCAGATCAATTACAGGATGCTTTGTGATGTTGGTCATCTCGGTGGAATGGGCATCGGTATATCCCAGTACGTTCCGGGCAAATTCGACGACCGCGCACTGCAGACCGAGACATATTCCGAAAAAGGGCACCCTGTTCTTCCTGGCATACCTGACAGAGAGGATCTTGCCGTCAATTCCCCGGTCACCGAATCCCGGAGCCACCACAATACCGTCATAACCTTCCAGTTCCTGCTCCACATTCTCCCCTGATATCATCTCCGAATGAATGCAGGCAACTTCCACCTTCACCCCGTTCATGGCCCCCGCATGGATCAGGGATTCCATGATGGACTTGTAGGAATCAAGCAGCTCCACATATTTCCCCACCAGGGCGATCCTGATCAAGGTTTCCGAGGACTTCAGCCTGTTCACAAAATCTTTCCAGGCGGTCAGCTCCGGCGGACCGGTGACAGTGATATCAAGATTCTTTAGCACGATCACATCGAGCCGCTCCTGCTGCATCAGCAGGGGGACTTCATAGATGGTGGAAACATCGATGGACTGGATCACCGCATCGAGTCCCACGTTACAGAAAAGTGCCACTTTCTTCCGCAGGTCCCTGTTCAGTTCGTGTTCCGTGCGCAGTACCAGCACATCGGGCTGGATCCCGTTCTCGAGAAGCACTTTCACCGAATGCTGGGTGGGCTTGGTTTTCAGCTCTCCCGAGGAGGCAAGGAACGGGACCAGTGTCAGATGTATAAAAACAGTATTCTCATCTCCCAGGTCCCACCGTAACTGCCTCACCGCTTCAATGTAAGGCAGGGACTCAATATCCCCCACCGTCCCTCCGATCTCCGTGATGATCATGTCATATTCGCCTTTCCTCCCCAGCAAGGTGATCCGTCTCTTGATCTCATCGGTAATATGCGGGATCACCTGAACAGTCTTTCCCAGGTAATCGCCCCTGCGTTCCTTGTTGATGACCGACTGGTAGATCCTTCCGGTGGTCACATTGTTGGCCTGGGATGTTTTGATATCCAAAAATCTTTCGTAGTGACCCAGATCGAGGTCCGTTTCCGCACCATCATCTGTCACGTAGCATTCACCGTGTTCATAGGGATTTAAAGTGCCGGGGTCCACATTGATGTAGGGATCCAGTTTCTGGATGGTGACCCTGTATCCCCTTCCCTGCAGGAGCCTGCCCAGGGATGCAGAAATAATACCTTTACCCAGGGAGGAGGTCACACCCCCCGTAACGAATACATACTTAGTTTTGCCCAAATGCCTCGGATTTATTTTGGAGGCAAAAGTAAAGATTTAATTTGCATTTTCCATATCATCCAGGATGCGGATTTTCGTTTCCAGCAGTTCGATCCGCCTGTGGGCAGACTCAATTCTGTCAATGTATTCCTGAATGGTATCTTCAGAACTTTCCGACTGTTTGATGAATCCGATATTGTTCTCCCAAACACCGATATCATTTTGAAGCTGCTGCAGCTTGTTCATGAGCTTATCCCGTTCGAAATTAAGCTTCATTTCCGAGCGGGGCGACCGCATCATTCCTCTTACCCTGTTCCGGAACTTTAAAATGCTGCGCTCCGATTCATCCATGCCCACCCGTTTCATCAACCTTTCCAGCGCACTGCGAAACTGGTCCCTGACCTCATCTTTCTTACCGGCAGGGACGAAACCGATCTCGTTGTATCGTTCCTGAAATTTTTCCACTGCATCAGCATTCTTTTTATGGTCATCAACGGGCTTATATTCATCCATTTCCCGGATCAGTTCTTCCTTGGCTTTCAAATTATCTTCGAAAACGGAATCAATGTTCTCAAAGTAATTGGATTTCCTGTGAAAGAACTTGTCACAGGCAGCCCTGAAACGTTTCCACAGTTTCTCGGATTCCCTTCTGGGAACCGGTCCGATCTCCTTCCATTGTTTTTGCAGACGGATCAACTCGTTGGTGGTCTCTTTCCAGTCCTCCGAATCACTTAATACCTCCGCCCTTTCGATGAGTCGTTTTTTGAGCTTCACGTTCTCTTTCTGTTCCTCGAAAGCCGCAGCATAAAACTTTGCCTTTTTCTCAAAGAAGATATCACAGGCCTTGCGGAAACGGGCATAAATGGCATTGTTGTCCTTTTTGGGAGCGTAGCCGATGGTCTTCCAGGTCTTTTGAATCTCAATGATCTGATGGGTCTTATCAGACCAGGCTTTGTGTGAGTTGTATGTATTTTCAGCAATGGCTTCGACTTTTTCACACAGCTCTCTTTTTTTGTCGAGATTTTCCTGGAGGGACTGTTTTAACCTGGCGTGGTATTCCTGGTTCCTCCTGTTGATCACCGAGGTGGCATTTTTGAACCGTTCCCAGAGTTCATCACGGTTTTCTCTTGGAACAGGACCGATTTCCCGCCACCGTGTATGATATTTCTGGAGGGTCCTGAAGGCATGGACCACGTTGGATTCTTCCGCAAGTGCTTCTGTTTTTTCACACAGCTGGATCTTTTGTTCAAGGTTCTTTTTCAGATCCAACGCACGCAATTCCCTGTTGATCCTCACATAATCATTAAACTTATCAACGAAATAGTTGTAGGAATCCCAGAGATCCTTCAGGTTTTGCTGGGGAACAATGCCAATGGAAAACCATTTCTTTTGCAGCTCCTTGAACCTCCTGAAAGTGGTCTCAAATCTTTCCTGACCTTCCATGAGAGTCCTGAATTGATCCAGGATCTCCTGTTTTTGCCGAAGATTTTCCATTTTGGTTTTTTCCAGCTGCCGGGTGTGCTCCGCTTTCAGGCTCCGGTATTTCTTCAGCAACTCCTTCATTTCCGCCTCAAGAGGATCCTCAACTGGCTTGAAGTCCTCCATGTTACCCCCTTCCTCCAGAAATTTTTCCTTTTTCTCCTCTATGGCAGCATTGTGCTTCTGATAAAATGCCTCCCGGATCTCCTCAACTTCCCTCCGGAGATTCACCTTCCCCGGATGATCCAGTTTTTCCCGCAACAATTTGACCAGATCTTCTTTGCTCAGCAGGGAATAATTGACCCTTTCTTCCTCCTCTTCTTTGTCATCCCGGTCCTCATCTTCCTCTTCTTCCTGCTCATCGTCATGATCGTCCCGGTCGAATTCATCGTAGGACTTATTCCTCATCTGTTCCTCCTGGTCATCGATCAGGCGGAGCTTATGGTGCGGCGCTGACTTCTCCTCTTCCGGCCGGGATTTGTCGGCGGGCCTGTCTTCGGGCTTGTCTTCGGGCTTGTCGGCGGGCCTGTCTTCGGGCTTGTCTTCGGGCTTGTCTTCAGGCTTGTCTTCACCGGATTCCGGGGAGGGTTTTTCCTTGGGATCGGCATCTTCGGGTCCCGCAGGAGAAGCATCCTGATCCTCCTGAGATGCCTGATGGTCTTTATTTTTTAATTCCTCTCTGAGCTGTTCTTCTTTTTCGTTTTCTTCTTGTGGCCGGTGTGATTTTTTATCGTTGAGAGGATCATTTACATCATTGTTTTTCATGACGGGTAGAGGGTTAATGAGCTCGCTTGACACTACAAATTACTCAAATTTCACATAACTGTTCAATATCTGAACATAAAACTAACCTGTGTCACTATGGATAACAAATGAAATGAGTGAAAGTTTTTTTCTGAACGGTTCAGGGTCAATTTCTTATCTTTAGCAGAAATTTGTCTCCAGATGCGCATTGATATCATTACCGTACTTCCCGGGATCCTCGAGGGGCCCATGGAATATTCCATCATCAAACGGGCTCGCGACAAAGGACTTGTGGAGATTTACATCCATGACCTGCGAGACTTTTCCCGCGACAGGCACAGAAGGGTGGATGATTATGCTTTCGGGGGAGAGGCCGGGATGGTCATGAGCATCGAACCCATCGACAGGGCCATTTCCCACCTGTCCGGCCAGCGCGCGTACGATGAAATTATCTATACCAGTCCCGATGGCAGACAGTTCAACCAGAGAGAGGCAAACAAGCTTGCGCTGACCGAAAACTTGATCATTCTGTGCGGACATTACAAGGGAATTGACCAGCGTGCCAGGGATCATTTGATCACCTGCGAATATTCCATCGGGGACTTTGTGATGACCGGCGGAGAACTGGCCGCGGCCATGATCATGGACGCGGTGGTGCGTATTCTGCCGGGGGCCATTTCGGACGAGACCTCGGCCCTGACCGATTCTTTCCAGGACGGACTGCTGGCCCCGCCGGTGTACACCCGTCCGGCACGGTACAAAGGCTGGAAAGTACCCGAGGTCCTGCTGTCGGGACATGCTGCAAAGATCGCCGAGTGGAAGCACGAACAGGCACTGAAACGCACCCGGGAATTGCGCCCCGACCTGCTGGAGGACAGGGAAGAATAGCTTCAAATATCCAGCAAAATCTAATCAACGGAGATCCTGCTGCAGATCCCCGCAAAATCACAGTTCCTGCAAAGATCCTCATTTTCAGTCCTGCTAAAGGGGATCCCGGGATCAAAGATCTCTGCGAGCACTTTTTCCAGATGAAAGATGAATTCCTCTTCCAGGCTGCCGAAGCTGTCCACGGAAACGTATCCGGATGAGGATTTCATTCGGAGCCCGGGGTCAAAATCCTCTTCATACAATTCGCGCATCACATACAGACCGGGCCGGATCCGCTCCCCGGGATGCTGTGCGGAAACCAGCCATGCATAGAAGAGAACCTGCATGGCGGCTCCGTTCCTGTTTCCTGAACCGGCATCAAACAGACTCTCCACCCCGGAAAACCTCTGACTGGTATTCCCCGTCTTGTAATCGATCACCCTGAGCCTGCCATCCGTGCGGTCGACCCGGTCGATTTTTCCACCCAGCAGAATGCTGCGGTTGCTCCCCCCGGACACCACACCGAGGGATCTTTTATAGTACCTTTCGGCCGATACCATTTCAAAAGGAGCCCTGTGAAGGTCTGTTTCCAGGATCTTATGCAGGTACTTGAGCATCACCCGGAAAATGATGATGTTCCTTCCTTCGATCCGGGCATGCCGGTCACCTTTGAAATGGTGCTCCAAAAACGATTGCTCAAGGATCTTCCGCGGCTCCGGCGATTTCAGCAGCGATTCCAGTTCCCGGGCGGTGATCATCGTTTTTTCTTCCCGCGCAATTCCAGTGTACAGATGGCAAATGCTCTCATGGACCACGGTCCCGAATCCGGCCGCATCTACTTCCTCCTTTACCTCATCCTGCTCGCCGATACCCGCAATGTAACGGAGGTAAAACTTCAGCGGACAATCGATATAGGTATTGATGGCAGAAGGGGAAAGGTATTTCCCTTCCTCCGATCCTTCCAGGTACCGTGCCAGTGCCGTTTCTGCCCTTTTCGTATGTTCGATCTCCAGAGGCGGGATTTCCCTTGCCCTTACTTCCAGTTCCGGACGGATCACCGAAATACCTCTTTCATATTTCAACTGTGTCAGATACCGGCTCATTTCACCGCTTCTTACCCCTTCTGATCTGCTGTTGAAAATCAGATCGACCTTTTCGGCCCGCTGCATCAGCCTGTAGAAATAGTATGCATAGATGGCATCCATATCCTCCCTGACAGGCATTCCGTATCCGGCTCTCAGGGCATAGGGAATAAAAGAGTGACCAGGATGTGAACGGGGCATGATTTCCTCATTCATGGAAAGAAAGATCACATGCCTGAAGTCAAGCAGCCTGGTTTCCAGAATCCCCATGACCTGGAGACCGGAAAGCGGCTCCCCCTCAAAGGGCACCCGCATGCTGACCAGGATCTTCCGGAAAAGCCGGATCAGGGTCTCCCCGCTCAGATGCGGCCTGGACCGGATCAGGGTTTCCAGTTTATTCAGATGGATCAGCACCTGGAAAATAAATTCCCGGTCAAGGTCCTGATGCATCCTGTCCTCCCGTCCGGTCTGCATTTCCAGCAACTGTTGATAGATCTGCCTGAAATACCCGATCAGTTCAGCCCCTTCTCCCATCTTCCGGAATATCATCTTTTCCAGTTCACCCGGGAACAGGGATTCATCCACATACATCATGTTCCGGGCAGCTATCTCACGGAGCAACCCGTGTCCCGGTGTGCTCCCCGGAATCCTCATGCAGGGATGGGAAAGTATAGAGGCAACATCCCGGTGATAGAAATGTACCCTGCCCTTTCTGCTGATCCGGATGTTATCCTGGAGGGTGATCAGCTGATCGGTGAAGCTGTACACGGGTGCATGGGTCATTGGATAGCCCATGGTCACATTGATCTCTTCGAAAGCCGGGGGAAGGGACATGACCACGGGCATCAGCAGGTCCTCATCACAAAGGATCACCGCAGTATCTGTACAGTCACCGTTACCCGCCCCTCCTTCCACCTCCAGGATCCTGTGCACCATCTTGGCCTGAAGCACATCGGTAGGAAGCTCCAGGATCCGGATGGGTTTATCCCTGCACAGTCCGTCGAAACTCTCCAGCCTGCTGCTTTCAGGGAACTGCTTCAGGTTTTCCCGCAGGAACCTTCCGGCCTCCCGGGTATCATCCTTTACATAGCGGGCGTCATAATCCCAGTAAAACCCGGCTCCCCGCTTCTGAAGCCAGGAAAAGATCCTTTTTTCACAGTTGTTCAGGGCATTGAAACCGACAATGATCACCGGATCGCCTCCCTCCCAGTCCAGTTCATCTTTCCCAATCCGTTCCACGATCTCCCTGTATTGCATCCCCTGTGTGCCCCATCCCTTTTTGGCCAGTGTTTCCTTCAGGCGGCGGTAAAGGACGGGCAACAGGTTCCACAGGGCAAGGAATTTTTCCTTCTCGGGCGTCGGACCGCCTTCGTGAAACCCTGCCCAGAACTGCCGGATCAGCCTGAACTGGCTCTCTTCGAGTCCTGCCAGGGGTTCTTCGAGTTCTCTCAAATCCCGGACATTTTTGAAGACCATCTCAGCGTCCACGAGGTATTTGTCCAGGTCATCAAAATCACCCAGCATCATCTCTCCCCAGAAATAGAACTCATCAAAACTTTCGGGCCGTTCCATACAACCGAGATAAAGATCATAGAGGATGAACTGGATTTCCAGCGGGTCCGCGATCTGAAACGAACTGAGCCCGTCAACCAAATCGCTGATGGGTTCAATTCGGGGGGTCCATATCACCTCATGGGAATGGTTGGCCAGATGGCGCTGCAGAAAAAGTCCGGCCCGGCGGTTGGGGAGAATGATGCAGGAATTGGCCAGATCCCTGCCCAGGGATTCGGTCAGATGCACGGCCAGTGTTTCCAGAAAAGGTCGCATTACAACAACGGTTGATATTTTTTTCCCTGCCAGGTATCCTGCTCTTCGAGCATTCTTTCAAACCTCTTCAGGATCACATCGTATCTTACCCCCCAGTCCGGTCCGACACCCATACCGGGAGCTACTTCTCCTGCAACACGTTCGATCACAAAATCAGGATTGAGCAACTCGACAATTTCCACCATCAGCCGAAGGTAACTTTCCATGGTGAAAGGGAAAAATGCATCCGGTTGCTCCCGGAACTCCCTGGCCATGGCTGTCCCCCTGATCACCTGCAGCTGGTGGTATTTGATGTTGTTCAGCGG
>JBNJEV010000039.1:0-23760 GCA_051746185.1 Bacteroidota bacterium | reverse complement strand
TGAAAGGATCTACACCTTTCAGGACAAAAGGCTGGAAACCGAATTCCTGGGACTGACCTTCAGGAACCCGGTGGGACTGGCAGCAGGTTTTGACAAGAATGCGGAAGTATACAGCGAACTGCATGCATTTGGATTTTCTTTTATCGAAGTAGGCACGGTCACTCCCAAGGGACAACCCGGAAATCCCCGTCCCCGGAGTTTCCGCATCCCGAAGGACAGAGGATTGATCAACAGAATGGGCTTTAATAACGATGGAGCTGAGGCTGCAGCGGTCAAATTAAGCCGCAGAAGGCCCAGAGAGCTCATTTTAGGGGGGAATATAGGCAAGAATACACTTACACCCAATGACAGGGCAGCGGACGATTATGAGGCGGTTTTCAGGATCATTCACGATTATGTGGATTACTTTGTGATCAATGTGAGCTGTCCGAATATCTCGGATCTCCACGTCCTGCAGGACCAGGAATTCCTGGAAACCATCCTTAAAAGGATCCTTGAAGTGCGCAGGGAATTACAATCCGCCAAACCGGTCCTGCTCAAGATATCGCCCGATCTGAACAACAAACAGCTTGATGAAACCATTGCCCTTGTCTCCAGGCTGAAGCTGGACGGGATCGTTGCCACCAATACCACCATTACCCGCAACAATCTGAAAACGAAAGAACAGAAGCTCGATTCTATTGGGGAGGGAGGCATGAGCGGTGCCCCGATCACCGAAAGAAGCCTGGAGATCGTCCGCTATATCAGCAACAGGACACATGGAAAATTACCCATCATCGCAGCGGGGGGGATCATGAGCGTACCGGATGCCCTGAATATGCTGGGCGCAGGCGCCACACTCATTCAGATCTATACCGGATTTATCTATAATGGACCGGCATTTGTGAAACGGATCAACAAAGCCATCCTCAGGATGAAAAATCAGTATCCGGAAAGAGAGGCTCAGTAACGGTCACCCACCGGCTGTTCTTCCGGCCACCGGAGGATCCGTTCAATTACCTGTTTCTGAGGAACCGGCAGGGCCCTGAAATCTGCAGGCAAAGTCACTTTCTTCCTGGCAACCGGAACCCCCGTGATCTTTTCCAGTGCCGCTGCCAGTAAAGGGTCCTCGGTACTTCCGAAAGGTTCGGCATACAAAAGATTCTCCCGGACTGGCACATCGGGGATCAGTCCCCCGACAAAATCGGTAAATCCTTCGGCATTGGCATATTTCAGCACAATGGGCTGCATGGCCCAGTTGTGCCTTTTGGGTTCTTCGTAATCATCGATGGTGACCGATCCGTAGAACTTTCCGTAGGTGGTGTCTCCGATATGCACCACTTCTGTATAGGGAAAAAGACCAATGATCAGTGATTCACTGGCCGAGGCCGTTACGTCGGTGGTTAGGAAATACACATCCGGAAGATTCATGTTCTGGTCGCTCTGGGGCAACTTGATGACCAGTTGCTCCGAATCTTCACCGTCCGGTTCTCCGTCCTCATCCAGGTCGTAGTCCTTCCAGAATTGATTATAGTACTCATTCCAGACGAGCTGTACATAGGTATCCCCGTTTTCCATGGCCGAGCGGGCTCCGAGCGTGCCGGCAATGTATGCTGATATATCCAGGCTTCCTCCCGGATTGTAACGCAGGTCCATGACCACATCGGTGACACCCGCTGAGATGAATTCCTCAAAGACCCCTTTGAGCTCATCAAACCATTCACCCTGTGCTCCCCGGGTAAACTGGGTGTATACCAGATAACCTATCTCTGAGCCCTCATACTCTATCACCTCCCGGTGGATTACGGGATTCTGATTCAGTTCTATGGCGGTCAGTGTGATGCTCCTGCCATCCGGGACTATCTGGGAACCGTTCCAGGTACCGAAGTCAAAGGTAGCCGTGGTCTGATTGTAGAGAGAATAATAATTGTCCACGTCGAGTGTCTCTCCGTCAATGGCATAGATGATATCACCCCTTTCGATCCCTGAATCTGCTGCAGGGGAATTGGGTGTCACATATTCCACAATGCTGATGACCTTGGTGTCACTGATCAGGCCCGGGCGGGCCGACATGCCAGTGGTACGTTCAACCCCCTGGAACATGGCGATCAACTCATCGTAATTATCCGTGATCCAGGAAAATCTGTCATCTTTGTAAAGAAGACTGTAGAAAAAATTTTCAGGATCCGGTTGAATATCCGGGTCCTTATCGGGAATCTCTTGGTTCCACAGATATACATCATTCATTCCTCCATAGATCCAGTTGTTGATGATCCTGATCTCTTCCGGCTGGACCTCATTGTCAGGTTCAGGTTCATCCTTCTCACAGGAGGGAAGAATGATCCAGCCTGGGATCAGGACCAGCAATAAAATTTTGACCTTATTCATTACCTTCTTTTTGAGTGTTCAAATGTACATATATCCTTAACAACACAAATTCTTTTCTGTTTATTATAGGACCCATGAACAATGTACAAGGTTGCTCCGTTACATGTTTAAAACGATTTGACAAGATATGTTCCCAGCCCCCCAGAAGTTCATCATGGTTTTTTTCCTCGTTTCCGCCATGCAATGTACACACAGCAGGCCTCACGAGGATGCTTCCCGGACCAGCCAGTTCACCGTACAGGATGATACCATCCCCCGGCAACACCCCGCTTTTCAGGAAAGAATTGAGGAAAGAGAGCGGCTGGTGGAGGAGGGAATTGCGAATTATCCCTACCAGCCCGTTAAAGATGAGCGTGTTCTGGAGGCCATGAGACGTGTTCCCAGGCATGCATTTGTACCCGATGGGCTGCAGCGTCAGGCCTATCGAAACAGTCCGCTGAGGATCGGGTACAACCAGACTATTTCACAGCCATATATTGTGGCCCACATGACCGAACAGCTGGAGCTTGAGTCCGGTCACAAAGTGCTTGAGATCGGCACCGGGAGCGGATACCAGGCGGCAGTGCTTGCCGAAATCTGCAAACAGGTCTATACCATCGAGATCATTCCTCCGCTCGGCCGGCAGGCTGCTGAGCTGCTGGACGAACTGGGCTATGACAATGTCAGGGTCAGAATAGGCGACGGCTATGAAGGCTGGCCCGAATACGCTCCCTTTGACAGGATCATAGTCACCGCTGCCCCGGATGATATCCCCCAGCCGCTGATCGACCAGCTTGCACAGGGAGGCCGAATTGTGATCCCCGTGGGTGATCCTCACGGGACCCAGTACCTGGTGCTGGTCACCAAGGACGAGGACGGCCGCATCAGAAAGAAGCGGACCATGCCGGTGCGTTTCGTACCCATGACCGGCAAGGCTTCGCATTAATTGTTCAATCACACATACCTTGAGAGCGCCAAATCAACAGCGAACTATAATACTTACGGAGTTTAAGTCATGATAATGACGAGAAAAAGGTGCTGTGCAAAAACATAAAAAACCGCTGTAGTGATTTTTTCTACAACGGTTTTTTAAATTAAGGGGTGATTGCTTTCGCGATCACTTCGCGATCACTTCGTGATTCAGCTGGGTCTCGAACCCAGGACCCCCTCCTTAAAAGGGAGGTGCTCTACCAACTGAGCTACTGAATCATCCAATCTGCTTTCGCAAAAACGGTTGCAAAGATAAGAACAATAAAGTTTTGTACAAACTGTTTTTGCTTTTCTGTTATGAGTCTGTAATGAATTTCCTCCCTGTTCGTCTTCGGTTTAGAAATCATTATGAAACAAAGCATTATTAACCAAATCAAAAGATCATGAAACGAGCAGTCTTATTTTTGTTTGCAATGGCCGCCCTCCCGCTGGTATTGACGGCCCAGAACAGCGCGGTCGATGAGCTATTTTACAAATACAAGGGCAAAGAAGGGGTAACCACGGTACAGATCAGTCCGGAGCTTTTCCAGATCGTGCAGGCCATGGAGGTGGAAAAAGTTGAACAGCACAACATCCCTCTGGACAAGATCGCGAGCGTGAAGATCCTGACCATAGAGGATGAAAGCCTCTGGGAAGGGGTAAATTTCTATGATGAGATCATCAATGATCTGGATGTAAGCAATTTTGCGGAACTGATGACCGTGGACGACGGTGGAGAGACCGTGCGCATGTGGCTGAAAGCCGACGGGTCACAGGTCAGTGAATTCCTGCTGATCGTCGGAGGTGATGACAATGTGGTGATCCATATCACCGGAAGCTTCCGTATGGAGGACCTGCAGGGAATGGCAAAGTCATTGGGCCACGATGTGGATATAGAACTCTAGATTTCCTTACCTTCGGGTCCGTAAAAAGATCGACCCTGTATGAAGTCCTCAGAATTCAAAATGCTGGTAATGCCCTACAGCTCCCGGCTGTACAGGATGGCCTACCGCCTGATGAACAGCCGGGAGGAGGCTGAGGATATTGTCCAGGAAGTATACATGAAACTCTGGGGAATGCGTAACGAGCTGTCAGATTACAGGAGCATCGAGGCCCTCTGCATAAGGATTACCCGGAATCTGTGCCTGGACCAGTTAAGACGCAGGAAGGTGGGTCACAACGCCATGAAAATTCAGCGGGAGGAGATGGGGCCTGCACCGGACGATCCCGGGGAGGACCTGGAAAAAAAGGAACAAAAAGAGATCATACACACACTCATCGCTTCATTGCCTGAACCCCAGAGATCGCTGGTTCATCTGAGGCACATGGAAGGAAAAGAATATGAAGAGATCTCGGAGATGGTCAATATGAATGTGAATGCCATCAGGGTGAGTATTTCAAGAGCCAGAAAACAAATGCGTGAAATGCTTGAAAAACAGTATTCGTCATGGAAAGCATAGATCAGTTACGTCAGATGCTGGAACGGTTCTACCGGGGAGAGACCACCCTCGAGGAGGAAAAGAAGCTGCAGGCATACTTTTCATCCACAAAAGTTGCCGAGGAGTTCATCCCTGACAAGGATTTGTTCCAGTCATTCAAATCGGGCGAAGAAACAGCAGCGGTGCCTGAGGATCTCAACCAGAAAATTATCGCATCCATCGACCGTGCCGGAGAGAAAGCTGTCAGGACCAGGAGGATATCACTCTTTTCCCTGTCCGGACTGGCTGCAGGACTTCTGATCCTGATCGCTGTATACCTGTTTTTCCTGCGGCAGGGTGATCCGGGAACATTTTTGGCCACAAATCAGCAGTGGTCTGATACCTATGAAGATCCCATAGAAGCATACGAATCTGCCAAAGGGGCTATGATGTATGTTTCAGCGAAGCTGAACCAGGGAACGGAAGAACTCGAGCATATCAATCAGGTGCGAAAAACCACAGAGCCGCTGCAGTCATTATCCAAGATCAACAAGGGAACCAAAGAGCTCAGCCTGCTCGGCCAGCTTCAGAGGGTTAGGGAGATAGAAAAACAATGAAAAAGAATACAAACTTCAATCATATCAATATCATGAGACGGATCATTATGGGCGGGGTGTTCATTATGCTCACCCTTGCAGCATTCGGACAAAAGTCAGCCGTGGACAGAGTGTTTGACCGGTACGGCGGCCAGGAGGGGTATACCACCGTGTTTATCTCCAGTTACATGTTCAACCTGATGAGCAACCTGAAGGTGGATGACCCGGACTACAAGGAGTTCCAGAAAGCCACTTCCGGGATCAGTTCCATCAGGATCCTCACCCAGGAAGGGAAAGGCTCGGAATCTTTCGGGAGAGAGTTGATCAGCATGCTTCCCAGGGAGGAGTACAAGGAAATGATGGTGGTCAAGGAAGAAGATGAAGAAGTGCTTTTTTTGGCCAGGGAAGAGAGAGGAAAGATTACCGAATTCCTGCTGATCGTAAGCGGGAACGGGGATGATGCACTGATCGCCATTAAAGGAGAAATCGATCTGGCAAGCATCTCAAAACTCGCTTCGGGACTGGATATGCCGGGGATGGAAAACCTGGAGGACCTGGATGAGGAATGAGCTAGTAATAGAGCATTTTCTCCACACGGTTGTTCCTTAACCAGTTCTTCAGGATCTGGCGTACATCCCTGTTGTCAAGGGATGGGTGAATGCATTCAAGCATCTGTTCGATACCCAGATAGGCATTGTTCACCGATATGTACCCATAACCCAGGTACATTCCCTTTTCGATCCGCACCAGGCTTCTTTCCTCGGGTTCCCTTCCCCTGTCGATGATCAGCACATTTCCCCTGTCCAGTTTCAGGCTGTCCAGCAATGCCGTCGCACGTTTGTTATAGGTGGCCACCGGTTCGCGCTGGATACAGGCGCCATTACACTGACGGATGCTGTAATGGAAGCACGCCCCGTCGGTCTGGTAAAGTCCGCTCAGCTTCTGACAGAGCCAGTTTTTCTCCACCATCCGTGTCAGTGCTTCCCTGGCCTCCTTTTTGTTCCGGTAACAGGTAACGGGATCATCGGCCGTTTCTGAAATCTTCTGAAGCCTGAAAGTGACATATCCGTACCCATCCTTCCCGGTGTAAAGTCCCCAGTAATAGAGAGACCGTTTCTGTGCCCTGTTGTACAGGGGCTTTAGCTCCTTGATCTCCCTGGATTCCTTCAAAAGGGCGATGAGTTCACTTCCGGTCAGCTCAAAGGAGACGGAGTGGATCCTCTCTTTCATCTCCATGGCCCTCCTGCTGGAGGCATTTCCCAGATGCGACAGTATCCTATGCCGGATATTGGTGCTTTTCCCTATGTAAAGCAACTGCTTGTTCTCGTCATAAAAATAGTAGGTCCCGCATGCTTCGGGAAGCTGCTCGATATCTTCGACCGTGATGTGGTCATTGAGGTTTTTGTAGCGTCCTTGCGGACCGGGCTCCAGTTCAAGCAAGCCGGAAGCATCCTGCTGTCTCCTGATCAATTCAAACAGCTTTGCAGTGGCCATCGCATCTCCCGCCGCGCGGTGCCGGTCAGTGAATTCGATATCCAGCTCTTTGCAGATCCTCCCCAGGCTGTACGATCTGTAACCGGGAAATGCCTTTCTGGTTAACCTGACCGTGCAGAGTGTTTTCCTGCTGAAATCGAATCCCAGCCTTTTGAACTCGCTCCGGATAAAGGAATAATCGAATTGTACATTGTGTCCGACAATGGTATGGTTCTCGGTTCGTTCGACAATCTCCCTTGCCACCTCATAGAACCTGGGTGCATCGGCCACCATCTCATTGGTGATCCCTGTCAGGCCGGTGATAAAATAGGGAATGGGTTTTTCAGGATTGATCAGGGTGGACCACTCATCCACGACTTTGTCACCGTCATGGAAGAAGATGGCAATTTCTGTGATTTTCTCTGTGGCCGGACTCCCCCCTGTGGTTTCGATGTCAAGAATGGCAAACATCACCCGTCATGCTACTTCTCCGGCTTCTCGGCTTTCGGCTTTTCAGGCTCCGGTTTTTTGGCTTCCCGGGCTGCCTTTTCGGATGGCCCGGTTCCTGTCACCGCTTCAGCCCCTTCGGCCAGTTCCGTTGCTTTGGCGGATTCAACCGCTTTGCTCGCAGGCTTCGTTGAAGATACAACGCTGAATTTGTGTTTCTTTTTACGGGGTCTTTTAACGCCGTAACTTCCTTTGTACAGCTTTCCCCTTCTTGATTTCTTATCACCTTTTCCCATGCTGACAGGTATTTATGTTGGACAAGGTGAATATAAACAAAAATGGAAATGCTGACAACCTTATTTTTCCCCGGGGATGAAATCAAGCGAAATTGAATTCACGCAGTGCCGGGTATTCTTCGGAGTGAAGCCTTCCCCCAGGAAAACGTGGCCCAGGTGACCTCCGCAATTGGCACAGATGATCTCCGTACGCCGGCCATCTGCATCGGGAACCTTTTTCACGGCACCCTCGATCTCATCGTCAAAGCTGGGCCAGCCGCAATGGCTGTTGAATTTATCATCAGACCTGTACAGAGGAGCATTACAGCGTTTGCATACGTAGACCCCCTTTTCTTTGTGATCCACATATTTACCCGTCCAGGGCCTTTCCGTGCCTTTTTGAAGGATCACATATTCTTCCAGCGAATTCAGCTTGTTATATTGTCCGGTATCCATAATGGTCTTTTTAATGGGTTTGTTTGTGCTTTCCTGGGCACATGCCGCCAGAGAAAAGCTCACCATGATCAGTATGATAAAAGATCTCATTTTCATTGCCTTTCATTTTCACATGTTTCGACATACCTTGTACTCAAATTTCATACCAGTTGAGGGAAAGTCCAGCAGGTTATCCATAAAACAACCACTGCCGGGAAGAGTTCAGTCCCACCTGCCGGGAATCTCCTCGTTGCAGAAAGGACACCTGCCACCGGAAATATGAAGTTCATCGATGCGGTATCCAGCACGGTCCACCAGCACCCTGTTGCAGCCCGGACAGAGGGTATCCGTGGCCCCGGTGCCGGGCACATTCCCGATGTAAACAAATTTCAAACCTTCTTCTGCGGCGATTTTTTTGGCCGATTCAAGGGTTTTCAGGGGAGTGTAGGGAAGACGCTGCAATTTGTACTGGGGATGGAACCTGCTGAAGTGCAAAGGTGTATATTCAAATCCATTCCCGGCCAGCCAGCCGCACATTCTTTTGATCATGTCCAGGTCATCGGTCCATGAAGGTACGATCAGATTGGTGATTTCCAGCCAGATCCCCTGATCTTTCATCGTTTTGAGCGTATTCAGGACGGGTTCCAGCTTCCCCCCGGTGAGCTTCGCATAGATGGAGTCGTCCATGGCCTTGAGGTCTATGTTGGCTGCATCGATGTATTTGCAGAGGTTGACCAGGGGTTCGGTGTTGATGTAACCGGCGGAAACCATCACGTTTTTGATCCCCGCATCGTGGGCAACCTTACCCGTATCGATAACATATTCGTAGTATGAGATGGGTTCGGAGTAGGTATAGGCAATACTGGCACAATTGTATTTGAGGGCCTGCTGAACGACTTTATCAGGCATCAGGTCATAATTCCGGGTATCTTCCGGGGAGGACTGGGAAATGGTCCAGTTCTGACAGTTCAAACAGGCAAGATTGCATCCGGCCGTGGCAATGGAGAATGCGTCTGACCCGGGCAAAAAATGGTAAAGTGGTTTTTTCTCAATCGGATCCACGTGGATGGCGCAGGGATTCCCGTATGCAATGGTGTGCAGTTTTCCCTGGTAGACCTTCCGGTTCCTGCAGTCACTCAGTTCTCCCTCTCCCAGGGTACATTCATTGGGACAGATCTGGCAGCGGATCCCCCTGGGGGTTTCGGTCTGGTACATGGCCTCCCTGCTCCATTTCCAGGGCCTGTCATCGGCCGCTGCCCCGGCTGAGAGTTCCATGGGGCAGAGAAATGCCCCTGCCGTACCACACAGGCCCGTTTTTATAAAAGTCCTCTTGTCCATATTGATCTTCCTCCTGTTATCTAACGTTTTCTCCGGCGAACAAGTATGTAAAGACCGGTGGCCACATTCATCCCGAAGAACAAAATAAAGGTATTTGAAACACCCAGCAAAGGCAGAATAAAGATCGGGGGGATGAACGTTCCCAGTGCAGCCCCTGCCAGGTCGGCGCTGTAGACCTTTCCTATTCCTGAAAAACCTTCCCGGTCAGAGAGGGCCAGGGAAATCCCGTATATGGAACCTACCATCACACCGGGCAGGAAGTTCATCACACCCAGCAGCAACTGACCCAGGATCCTGTTCGCGAAAAGCTGATCCATCCTGAGCAGGACCACCGCCACGGCAGCCAGAATGGCCAGGATCCAAAGAAGGCCTGTATAATTGCTGGTGGAAGCCTGGTGCCAGATGGATTTCCAGGACGCGGTTCCTGCGACGAGTCCTGCCATGAACAGGGTGATCATGATGGGAGCGACCAGGTAGGCGAACCCGTAAAGCGCCTGGTTCACCATGATCAGTATGATCTGGATGCCCGCACCGGTAAACCCGGCCATGTACATGCCTGCTTTCAGGGGAGGGTAGGAGAACAGCAGCACGATAAATACCAGGATGGATATGATGGCTGCAATTCCCAGGGTACCCCCGGTTCGTGAAATCCATCCGGAGATGCTCATGAAAAACAAACGGGGCCACAGGTCCCGGTTGATCGTTTCTTCCTGTGCATGGAACCTTTCCAGCAACTGATCCCGGTCAAAGGCCAGGTGGACCGGATCCATGTAATCGGGATGCACGTAAGTGGTGGAAATGGAGCGGTCCTTCAGCAATGCCGGGAAATCGAGTGAGAGTGAATCTTCAGAGGCCAGGAAATAAGTAGCATAACCGGGGACCACGGTCACATGGCTAAATACTTTCTGAAGAGTCTGGTAGCACGAACTCAGGATCTCGCTGCCTTCCACATTCACATAGCTGCCTCCCGCAGAAAGCTGCATTCCGTAAACACCACCGGGTGACAGGTGTGATTTGACCAGCTGAAAGAATTCCAGGGTATAGTACCTGTTCCATCCCAGGGTCAGGGGATCGCCCACATCGGCAATGATCACATCGTACCTGTCCGATCCTTCATGCAAGAGCCAGCTCCTTCCGTCCATATTGATGAATTTGAATGAACCGGTTCGCTCCGGGGGAAGATGTTTTCTTCCCAGCTGGTAGATCCAGGGATTGATATCACAGTAATCAAACACCTCCGGATCGTATTTATTCACCTCCGGAGCATTCCCCGACAGTCCTCCGCCGATCATGAGAAATGAATCGGGATCCGGATGCTGGAGGGCGGGATAATGAACCGTCTCTTCAGCCCGGGCCAGGTCATAGGACTGCAGAACCGGGAACCGGTCCAGGTATCCGGTCACCTGTCCCTCGCGGGTGGTGAATGACAGGTTTCCATAGGGAGTATCCCGGGAATCAATGAGCTTTTCTCCCCTGTACCTGAGTCCTTCCACCGCATGCTGGAACCGGGGGATCAGCATCGATCCGAAGATCAGGATCCCGGAAATGACCAGGGCAACCCTTTTCAGGATCCCGGAAGGATAACCGAAAATGGTGATGATCATGATCACCGTGAACAGGAACAGGAATGTGAGCACCTGCACATTGTCAAACAAGAAGATCAGGATCAGTCCGAATACAACCCCACCTGCAAGGGAACCAAGTGATTCAAGCATGTAAAAACCTGCACTTACCTGCTGGTGGGCGATGGACCTGGAAAAATAGGAAAAGAGAAAACCCGAGATCAGTGTGAAAAGGATCAGCAGAAAGATGATGTAGCAGCTTGAGGTGAACATGCCCTGCTCGTATCCGGGCAGGAAAAGGACCCTGGTGATCATGATCAGCATGAGATAGATGATCAGGGGGACCAGGCTCAGGAAGAGGACCAATCTGAAAAGTGTTCCTTTGTAGATCCTGGCCCCGTAAACAGAACCGGCCCTGGCGCCCAGGGAGGTGAGGATCATCCAGATGGCCAGAAAGATCCCGATAATCAGCTCATTGCCGTGAAATGTCTTGATGAATTCCCTCAGCAGTACCAGCTGTGCGATCATGCTGATAAATCCCAGCAGGATAAAGAGCATGATCACCTGCCGGGATCCCAGTACCAGGTGGGGGACGAACTCATGATGGAGGCTGACATGTTTTTTCCGGCGAAAGAGATGCCGGTAAAATCCAAAATTCCACAAAAAATGAAAAAATGCCACGAACGCCAGCCCGATTCCCAGATCCACATGCCATTGCAGGGCCCTGTCGATCCATGGGATATCCCATCGATAGTTCACCCTCAGTGCGAGGAAGAGCCCCAGAAGTGCTGCTGAAAAGAAGAAGATGAGCAGGAGGGTGTTCCAGAATTTCCTGTGATCCGCCAGGGTCAAAACCTTCAACCGGACTCCCAGGAGGCTCAGCAGGTAAAAAAAGACCAGCAGCAATCCAATGGATATCACATGATAGGGTCCCTGGATCATGGTTGATCTCCCTCCCTGAAAACAACAGCCTCATAAACAAACAGATCAGCTTCTCTCCATCCGTCCCAGCCAATGCCGGCCTTGTCCCTCGCACAGTGGCCCAGTAATAATTCCGTTGTCCAGTCTGTCCCCGATGCAACCTGGGGAAGGAATGTTCCCGATCTTCCATTCAGGGTCATATAGATCCCGTGTTTTCCCAGCTGGAATTCATCGATATCCCATATCCTCCGCAGCGGGGAAAGTACCGATATCTCAATGTTGATATACTTAAGCTCGGGGGCCTCCACGGAAGCAAAACGACGGTCCCGCGTGGCCGAAGCAACGATCATTTCCTGAACCAGCAGGTACAGCGGTCTGTCGGAGATGAAATTTCCTATACATCCTCTCAGCCGGTCTCCGGCATGGAGGCTTACAAATGCGCCGGCCTGCTGTTTCAGTGCTTGCGGTAACCGCACCGGGTCCACTTCGGGGATCTTTCCGTGCCTGATATATATCTCAAGTGTGTTCCTTGCGATTTGGAGCAGTTGCTCTTTATGTGCATCTTCAAGGATAAAAGCTTCCTCTCCGGGGTGATCCCTGTGCCCGGCGATAGCCCAGTACCCGACCACCCGGTTCCTGTCCCCGATGTCCACATCACCCGAATTGTGATAAAGGATGGGGGTGATCCTGAGATCCGCGCTGCCCTGGGACATATAGAGAAGGGTAAGGATCGAATTCCAGCTGCAGCAGGGGGTAACCAGGTTGGGTACAGATCCGCTGCTGTGCTCCCGGATGGTGCTATAGAAATGCCCGGGATCATTTCTGGTAATCGATTCGGCTGTGAGGCTGTCAATTTTGCTGGCATCCTTGTAATCAGGATAATGCGAAAAGTCGGAGCTGACCACGAAAAGGTTCTCTTCATTGAAATAGGGCAACAGGGCCAGGGCCAGTTCCCTGGCTGTTGAAACTGACTGGTTCCCGATCACAATGGGCACCAGGGGAGGGGGATCCTGAAAATGATACTGGATGCAGGGGATCTGGACCTCGATGCTGTGTTCCCTGGTGTGGGCTCTTTCATCATAGAAAATATGCTCATTGTTTCTGATCAGTTCGGCGGCGATCTCCCGGTTTACCCGGGCCTCTCCCAGGGGGGTCAGATAGTTCCCCACGGAATAGACCGAGGCTCCCCGGAACTGCACCCGGTGCGAGGATGCGATGATGAAAATGTTCCTGTAGGATGCATCGGAGGGAATGCTCTTATATCCTGCAGCGGCCACCTTTCCCGAAAAAGGATAACCGGCATGGGGGACGATCAGCTGCTGTACCTTTCCTTCCAGTTCGACCGAGGGGGCATTTTCGAAGAGTTGCCGAAGGGTGGAAAGCAACTCCTGTCGATCGGCCGGATAGAAAGAACCGGCCACAGCTGGTTTCCGGTTTACATCCGGGGGCAGGTCCTGTGCCTGGAGTTGCATCGTGCAGACCAGCACAGCCAGCCATGAAGAAAAGAATACCAGTCTTCTTGAATTCAGCATTGTGGTTCAGGATCCTGTGGCAAAATTAGGAAAAGATGGACAATAGACCAGCGGCGGGGGGACATTCTATCCGTATTTGAAGAAATCCCTGTGTTCCCGGTAGAAATCCTCCAGGAGCATCATTTTATCGAACATGAATTCATGGGCCTCTTTCCAGGTATCCTGATTGTAGATATCGATCCCTTCCCGCTGGACATAGACCCGGCTGACAGACTTTCCGTTTTCGCGGATGTACTCCATTGCCCAGATCATGGGTTCTCCCATGGCCTCTTCCAGTTTCTTTTTGACCGACTCCAGCTTTTCGTATAGCTCCAGTCTTTTTTCCATATTCTTTGTTTCGATATCGATCCCCACCTGGGCCGCTTCCCGGTCCACATGGAATCTCAGGTTCAATGCTTTGATCCCCGTGTTGTTCTGCAGCCACCTGGCCGGTCTTTTTCTCCGCAGCCGTTTTCTGGCCGACATGGACCTGAATGCTTCCCAGAAGTCTTCCCGGAGCGACTTGGCTTCTTCTTTTGAGTACATATGCAGTGTTAAATTAGTTCAAAATTAAGGAATTGAGATGATCTACGGGATCATCCTGACGGGTATTTTATTATCTTTATCCATCATTTTGGATGATTGGGTATGAATGAACGAAAACACCAGGCATGGAATTTCTGGTCAGCTCTTGTCTTTTTTGGACTGGTGGTGCTGACAGGATTCCTGCTCCGGGAACAAGGAATTGATATCCGTGATATGACTTTCAGGGAAGCGGTGGTGATCATCCTGGCCTCCTTCAGGATGACCCGCATCGTGGTTTTTGAAAAGATCTTCAAATACCTGCGAGATGTGATCAAAAAGAAGGAAGACTATTATGTGATCGGGACCATCCGTTCCATCATCACCTGTCCCTGGTGCCTGGGTGTCTGGACCACCCTGGTCATGATTATCTTCTACTACCTGGTCCCTTACGGGGACCTGTTGTCCTATGTACTGGCCCTGGCCGGGATCGCTACCCTGATCATTCTGTTATCGAACCTGCTGCATATGTGGACCGAGGGCAGGCAGCGTGTTCATAAGAACATTACCACACCCGGCTTTCAAAGATCCCGCGAAGAAAAATAGCCTCTACCGGCTGTTGCTGTAGGTAACGATCAGCCGATCATGCAGGGTGTTATACATTTCCAGCACTTCCTCCATCTTGCTCCCGGTATAGCCGGTCAGGTAACGCAGTGCCCGGGCTGGCCGTTCCCGGTAAAGGGCAAGCGCTTCGGCATCGATGCTGTCTCGCTCGCTGAACAACCTGTCCTCAAAAGGCTGCCTTACTTCCCAAACATCTTTGATGGCTTCCTGCCATTTCAGGTACAGCAGGTTATCCACAAAATCGATGGCCCAGCAGGCTGAACGGTTGCTGTAAGTGGTGGGGTCATAGTTCTTGTAACAATCGGCGATCTCCCGGGTTCCCGCATAGACCGGAACATATGGACTGGTATAGGCATTGTCCAGGAATACCCAGTAGATGCCCCCGATGGGATCGGGCAGCCATCCTCGCAGCTGGGCGATCATGCCGTAATAACCCATGGGTCTGGCTACATTCCGCCGGTTATTGATATCCAGCAGCTCCCTCATATCCCTGGTGGGAAAAGGGGTTGCCAGCGGACTCTTCTTCATTCCGCCCCGACCGTCAGGCACATACCAGTCAAAATCCTCCGTCTTGTCGTAAATGGTCCCTTCAAAGGTGGAGCGCTGGAATGCCATCACATCCCTGACCGAGATCTTCTTTTCAGGCTTTACGGAGGTGGGATAGATGGAAAGCGGCTCCACATACTGGATGTACTGATTGTAACCCATCATGTGCCCGTCCTCCAGGCTGCGACCGGGCCAGTCACGGTAACCGGGTGCCCAGGTGCTGTAGAAGAGCCAGAGTCGGCTGGTGGCCCATTCTCTGGGTAGGGGGGCGTAGACATCCTGCCAGATGAACGGCTCATTTCCGGCCGGATCCCACCAGCCTTTGTCGATGGCGAACTGCTTGTAGTTGGGCGATGCCATGAAATTCACGGTATCGGATTCGTCCACCTCCTTGATGATGCTCCAGTTTGCCACCACCAGGGCATGGTCATCGGGAACCCTCTGTGCCACCCAGATGGCCCCGGGTTCCCCGCTCTCCGGATCCCAGCCGGGACCGACGCTGCATACCTCGAAGATCCAGATCTCCCCGGTGTCGCCGATCACCAGTGTTTCCGATTCGCCCCCGCAGGAAGGGAGGAATCCGTATTCGCTCATCAGCTGACCGATAAAGGCAGTGGCCTCACGTGCGGTCCGGAAGCGCTGGAGCGCAAATGCCTGGGCCTGTTCCACTGTCATGATCTGTTTGCACTGATCCCTGTTGATCCTGAGTTCATCCCGCTGGCTGGTGGTGCTTTCACCGATGGCCAGCTGGTGCTCGTTCATATGAGGATAGGCGGAGTGGAAATAGGTATAGGTCCGTTCCACCTGGGGAATGTAACCGATAACCTCACCGAAATCGTCCAGGGGACGCTGAATCTCCTGAATTCCCCAGTGAACGGGTGCCATTTCGCCCTCCTTGTGGGTACGGCCGTGAACCACCCTGATCCGGTTATCGGCACCGCAATCGGTATGGGAGACGATCACCGATCCGTCGGCCGATGCTTTCTTTCCCACGGCAATGATGGTACAGGTTTGAACATCCATGGATGCGGACAGAAAGAGGATCGGCAGGGCCATCCTCAGAAAAGAAGAAAAGCTGTTTCTCATGACCGTAATTTGTTTTAAATTTGTCACAATTTAGAAAACATTCACGATTTACCACCTGCCTGAAAAAGATAGCCCGCTTTAAAACTGAGCTATCATGCTGAGAAATTACCTGCTGGTTGCATTTCGCAATATCTGGAGGGATAAAGGATATGCCCTGATCAATATCCTTGGCCTGGCCATTGGAATTGCCAGTTCCATCATTATCCTGCTGTTCGTGCTGGACGAGTTGAGCTATGACCGGCACAATGAGCATTTTGCAGATATATACAGGATCTGCATCAGGGGAAAGATCCAGGGCAACGAGTTGGAAGCAGCCCTTTCCAATGCCCCCATGGGCGCTACGCTGAAACGTGATTTCCCGGAAGTGACCGAATTCACCCGTCTGTTCACCTTTGACGGGGATCCCATCGTACGGTATGAGGACAGGATATTCGTGGAGCAGGAGTTCTATTATGCAGACTCCACCTTTTTCAATGTTTTCACCGCTCCGGCGATCCAGGGCGACCCGGAAAAGATGCTGAACCGTCCCCATACACTGGTGCTCACAGAAGAAACAGCCAGGAAATACTTTGGTGAAGAGAATCCCGTCGGAAAAATGCTGAAAGTGGGGCAGGAGGAAGAAAATTTTGAAGTGACCGGGGTAGTCAGGGAATTTCCCCACAATTCGCATTTCCGGTTCAACATGCTAAGCTCCATGTCTTCCATTTACATTGCCGATATGGAGCAGTGGCTGGGGAATAACAATTATACCTACATCGTGCTCCAGGAGGGTTTCGATCCGGATGAGCTCGAAGCAAAATTCCCCGATCTGCTGAAAAAGCATATGGGGCCCCAGCTGGAAGAGCTGCTGGGGATGACCATGGAGGAATTCCTGGGCGGAGGCAACCAGTATGGATATTTTCTTCAGCCCCTCAGAGAGATCCATCTGGAATCCGATCTTCAATTTGAGATCAACCCGGGAGGAAGCAGGACCTCGGTCATCATCTTTTCCATCATCGCCGTCTTTCTGATCATCATCGCCTCCATCAACTTCATGAACCTGGCCACGGCCAGTGCCGCCAAAAGAGCGACCGAGGTAGGGATCCGGAAAGTGGCCGGAGCAGGGAAAAGACGACTGATCTGGCAATTCCTGACCGAATCCTTCATGATCACCCTGATGGCACTGGTGCTCGCCATCGCCCTTGTGGAGCTGTTCCTCCCGTCCTTCAACAACCTGACGGGGAAGGGTCTGACATTCAGTGTATTGAACCGTCCGCTTTTCCTGTTGGGGCTGGTCCTGATCGGTCTGTTTGTCGGATTTGCCTCGGGCAGTTATCCGGCTTTCTTTCTTTCCTCCTTCAAACCTGTGGATGTATTGAAAAGCGGCGCCATGAGAGGTGTCCGGGGCGCTTTAATGAGGCGGATCCTGGTCACTTTCCAGTTCGCCATCACCATCGTCCTTTTCATCAGTACCCTGGTGGTGAACCGTCAGATGAATTATATTCAGAACAAAGATCTTGGATTTGACAGGGAAAACCTGGTGGTGATCGGCAGGGCATATGTACTGGGGGAGCAGATGGAAGCCTTCCGGCAGGAGCTGCTCAGAAATCCTGGTATATTGCAGGTAACCGGTTCCAGTACGGTACCGGGTGAGCTGATCGGTGACAATGTATTCGTACCCGAGGGTGCGACCATGGAAGAAACCCATGCCATCAATAACATGTGGGCCGACTGGTATTTCCGCGATGCTTATGAGCTGGAAGTTGTGGAGGGAAGGTGGTTCAATGAGGAAAATCCAACAGATTCATCCGCCCTGATCCTGAACCAGGCAGCCGTGCGTGCACTCGGATTCGAAAATCCGCTGGAAAGAAGACTGGTCACCTCGCTGGGTGACGGAGCGGGTGAACCCTGTCCGATCATCGGGGTGGTGAAAGATTTTCATTTCCAGTCCCTTCACCAGGAGATCCGTCCGCTGGTCATCCGTCTCTCAGATTCCACGCCCTATATGCTTTCCGTGAAAATTGACGGGAACCGTCCCTCGGCCACCCTTGCCTACATGTCGCGTACCTGGAATGCTTTCATGGAACAGCAGCCCATTTCAATGAGCTTTCTGGACGATGACCTGGCCGTACTTTACAGGAATGATGAGAAAACAGCCATCGTCTTCAGCGTGTTCGCGATCCTGGCCATTTTCATCGCTTCCCTGGGTCTGCTCGGGCTGGCCTCCTTTTCAGCAGCCCAGCGTACAAAGGAGGTGGGGATCCGAAAGGCCATGGGGGCCTCTATCAGCAGTGTGCTGGTCACCCTTTCCAGGGAATTCATCTGGCTGATCCTGTATGCCACCCTGATCGCCTGGCCACTGGGCTATTTCCTGATGAGGGACTGGCTGGAGAACTATCCCATGCGGGTGGACCTGGATCCCCTGGTTTTTATCATCAGCACCCTGCTGGCCTTTGTGATCGCTGCCGTAACCGTGATTCTCAGGGTCTACCAGTCTGCTTCGGCCAATCCGGTCCACTCGTTGCGGTACGAATAGAATTTTAATGACCAAGACCATGAAAGACAAATCTTCACAATTGTCCCTGGCAGCGGATCTGATCCGCCGGTATATTCGGCGGACCGGGATCACCGGTGAGGAAGGTGACCCTGACCGGCGTTATCTGTGGACCGATGCTTTTGCCGTGCAGTCACTTTTTGCCCTGGCAAACATCACCGGTTCGGAGGAATACAACACCCATGCGCTGGAGCTGATGAATGCGGTACACTGGCATCTGGGACGCCACAGGGAGGATGACCCGCGAACAGGCTGGATCAGCGGTTTGAACGAAAAGGAAGGAGCCGAACACCCCACCAGCGGCGGACTCCGCATTGGAAAACGTCTGCCGGAAAGAAAACCGGGGGAACCTGTCAATGAACGTCTGGAATGGGAGCGGGACGGACAGTATTTCCATTACCTGACCCGATGGGTGAATGCACTGCTGACCGCTCAAGAGGAGACAGACAACTCCCGGTATTCACGCCTGGCGGCTGAATTGCTTCTGGCAGGTCGCAATTTCATTGTAAAAACTGACGGTGGATTGCACATGTACTGGAAAATGAGCATCGATCTCAGTCATCCGCTGGTGCCGACCATGGGTGCACATGACCCCCTGGAAGGACTCATATGCAGCCTTGAGGTATCCCGGAATCTGCCGGGATCCCTGGACGGTCTGGAGGAACTCAGGAAAGATTTTATAAAACTCTGTTCCGGACGTGACTGGTTCACCCCCGATCCCCTGGGCATCGGTGGTCTATTGCTGGACACCGTCAGAACAGCTTTGATGCTGAAAGCAGGAACCGAGATTCCCGGCTCCGTGCATCCCGGAAGACTGTTCAGATCCGCACTGGAAGGCCTGAGGGCTTATTCGGACCGGAACTATGATCCGCATGAACCCGCCGGTGGCAGGCTGGCCTTCAGGGAATGCGGGATGACCCTGGGATACCACGTGATCTCAGGTCTCAGGGACCATATCATCGATCTTGGTCTCCCTCTCAACGAACTGGACCCTTACGGACCGATGGTGTCAGGTATCGAGGATTACTGGATGAAGCCCGAAAACCATCAGCAGTCAAGCTGGACCGATCATCTGGATATCAACAGCATCACCCTGGCTTCGAGCCTGGTTGCGGAGGAATATCCTTATGCATTCACCGGAATACAGCCCTGATTAGGTTTTTTGAAAAGGTCAGTCGCCCCACAAAAGGTCAGTCGCCCCACAAAAGGTCAGACTCCCCACGGATAGGTTTCGGGTACTTTCCTGGTATCGGAGCCGACTCCCAGCGGATGCAGAGGGGTGGTTTCGTCGAAGAACAAAAATGCATCATACCTGGAACGAATGACCGAGGGCACGTAATTCCCCTCTTTCTCATACCGGCTATGGTATACCACACCGATGGCACGGTGGTCCATGTATTCGAAAAATGATTTGCTCTTTGCCAGGTCTTCAGAAATGATCAGTTTGTCCGCCGGCCTGACGTGATGCAACAGATATTCCACGCTGTTTTCCCGGGCGGGCGGCATTTCCATCTCTTTCATCGGACTGCCCCAGGCTTCCGAAGCGACTACCGAGCCTTCATATGATCCAAAACCCACGGCAACTGTTTCCTCCTCTCCCCATTTCTCCCGTACGAGTTGTCCCACATTCACCAATCCGCCTGCTGCCATATCGGTGGCCCGGGCATCGCCGATATGCGTGTTGTGTTCCCATACAATCGCTTTTGCACCGGGACCCTGGAATTGAAGAAGTTTTTCCAGGGTCTGTGTCATATGGGTATCGCGAATATTCCACGATTCCGGACCGCCCCGGATCATGGCACGGTAATACTTTTCTGCATTCACGGCGGTCATGGCATTTTGCTCCACGTTAAAGGGCCCCTCGGGATCCGTATTATACAGGGGTACCCTGGAGCGTATTTCCTGGAGAAGCCTGACGACTTCATCCTCGCAGGTGTCCGGTGCAAACCGGGTAGAGCCTGCATATTCCACACCTTCTTTATCATAGGGTTCAAAACATGCCATGGCCTCCAGGGCAGTTTTGTGAGCTACGGGATCATTTTTTTTCAGGTAACCGGATATTTCCTCCAGGGATTCCCACAGGCTGTACACGTCCAGTCCGTAAAACCCGACCTGCCGGTTGAATGGTTTTCCCTGGTTGTATTTCCTCAGCCAGTCGATCAGGGCGGTGATCTCAAAATTTGCCCACATCCAGGTCGGCCACCTGTTGAAACTTTCCACAACCTGTGTTGTGTTTTTTCCACTGTTGCCGTAATGGCGGATATACCTGTTCAATGCATAGCACGCCGGCCAGTCACCTTCCACCGCTATTGTGTTAAAACCTTTGTGCTGAATCAGGTACTTGCTGATCTTTGAGCGCCACAGGTAATATTCGTGCGTTCCGTGTGAAGCCTCACCCAGCATAACGATCCTGGCATCTTTGATCCTGTCGTAGAGAGGTTCCAATCCTTCAGATACATCATGGGCGCTTTCTTCGAGGATATCCAGTACCTCGCTGACATCGAATTTTACATATTCCTGATCGTTGGCCATGGTTCCCTTTTTTATGAAATGCAATATTCAGGCTTAAGGCAGCAATAAATGTACCATGACAGAACCGGGCATGATCGTGCCTGGAGTGTTCATCTGGTTTCATAGAGCGATTTCGCTTCGGTTTCATGGAACCAAGAATATAAATTATCCGCTTACTATACTTATCCGGTGCTTTTCTTCTAAAAAATATGCCTCGATGAATATTTATTATCAAAAACAACACTGATTAAGTTAATAATCAGATAAAAAAGATCTATTTCGGAATTTTTCTGAACCCCGGTTTCATTTCCCGATACAGAAATTCTTGAAGATATTGCCCAGGACCTCATCGGTGGTCACCTCGCCGGTGATCTCGCCCAGGTAATGGAGGGCTTCCCGGATGTCCTGGGCCAGCAGGTCGGTGGGCAGTGCAGAGGCCAGGCCTTCCGAGACCCGCTCCAGGCTCTCCGCGGCAGATTTGAGCGCATTGTAATGCCTGATATTGGAGATGATCACATCCTGATGTTTGATCGACCCGACATGCACCATTTCCAGCAGCATGGTCATCAGCTCATCCATGTGCTCCCGGGTCAGGGCGGACACCATGATCAGGTCCTCGTTCTCTTTCAGCTGAATTTCCCTGCGAAGCAGGTCCAGTTTTGACTCCGGTACCCGGTCGGATTTATTTATCACCAGAACCAGCTGCCTGGATCCCTTTCCGAGCTGACCGCGGATCACCTCCACGGACTGCCGGATCAGATCCGGGTCATCTTCCGCTTCGGTGAGCAGCAGCACAATGGAAGCCTGTTCGATCTTCTGGTATGTCCTTCGAATCCCCAGTATCTCAATGGGTTCGGCGGTCTCCCTCAATCCTGCAGTATCAATGAACCTGAAGCGGATCCCACCCAGGGTGATGGTGTCTTCCACAGTATCCCGGGTGGTGCCTTCAAATTCACTGACAATGGCGCGTTCCTCGTTCAGGATGGCATTCAGCAGGGTGGATTTTCCCACATTGGGTCTTCCCACAATCGCAACGGGTACCCCATTTTTCAGGACATTGCCCAGCTGGAAGGAACGGATCAGCTCACCGATCAAATCCCTGATCTCCTGTACCAGCCGGTTCAGCTCTTTGCGGTCAGCAAACTCCACATCCTCTTCACTGAAATCCAGTTCCAGTTCCACCAGGGAGATGAATTGCAGCAGACGGTCCCTGAGTTCCCTGAGCCTGGCCGAGAAACCGCCCCTGAGCTGCTGGATGGCCACCCTGTGGGATCCTTCCGATTCAGCGGCGACCAGATCGGCCACCGCTTCCGCCTGGGAAAGGTCCATCTTACCGTTGAGAAATGCCCGCCGGGTGAATTCCCCCGGTTCGGCAGGCCGGGCTCCGGCCCCGGTCAGCAGTTCCAGGATCTTCTGCTGTATAAAGGGGGACCCGTGGCAGGAGATCTCTGCGGCATCCTCGCCGGTATAGGAGTGGGGGGATCTGAAGACCGACACGAGCACTTCGTCTATGATCTCTCCGTTTTCCCTGATGGTGCCGTGGTGAATGGTGTTGGGAGGCTGTTCTGCCAGGATCTTTCCTTCGGATGAGGACATAAAGATCCTGTCCACGATCGGGAAGGTATCCGGACCGCTTACCCTGATCATGGCAATGGCTCCCGTGGCG
Organism: Bacteroidota bacterium; assembly: GCA_051746185.1. Lineage (GTDB taxonomy): Bacteria > Bacteroidota > Bacteroidia > Bacteroidales. Next base: position 981 of record JBNJEV010000039.1, on the reverse strand, counting down.
CCGGTGGCCGGAGCACATATGGTGTTCTCGCCGGTCATGCTGTCCGTAAAAGATTGTCCGGAATGCAAAAATAGGGAATCTCCGGTTAACGGCCCCTGCCCGCATACCTCAATTCAATGGTCATCCTGTTAAAAGGCTGCTCGATCAGAAAGGAACATTCATCAAATTCGGGTTCTGAGAGCTTGAACGGGGGATTGGTAGAAAAACCCCATCCTTCCCTGGGGATCCCGAGGATCATGTCCATCTCCCCGTTCCGGTTCTCATCGTCCAGCACCGAGATCGCATAGACTCCATAGGGCAGATCCACAATCTCTGCAACGATCACGCCCTCATCCATCTTATCTTTCTCCCAGTGATAGTCCATGTGGGGCTCGCGGGGCCAACCCTCCGGGGAGCGGTTGATCCCTATGGCGATCCGGCCCTCATCGGACCGGATGCCGGTGAAACGGATCTCAAGTGTGCCTGTGAGTGGTGACTGGGAATGAAGCCCCGGGCTTATTCCCATGCAAACACACAGAGCGGCAACAATGGTTCTGATCATTCTTTTTCCAGATAGGAAACGGTAAAATAGGATGGATCGGTATCGGTCAGTGCCACTTTTTCCATCACCATCTCTGAACTGCGTCCGTTGCTGTGATTCTCGGCTGTCATATGCGTGACCATGTATTTGTCATTGGCCTGGTCCAGTTCCCTGAATTCCTCATGCTCGATGGTCTTGAACATCTCGCCGTCGAAATCATAGTATTCGGTCCGGTGCACAAGATAAGTATTTTTATCCACCCACTGAACCGATCTGGCATACCCGTATTCATCTTCCAGGTCCCTGCTGCGGGGAACCGACTGGATCTTGTAACACGGTGTTCCATCCAGGGATGCCTCTCCGAGCAGTTCATAGGAAAAATCATCCAGTCCGGGTGCGGTCATGTCTGCATTGGAGAACTCGCTTCCCATGAAGCTGTTGCTTTTTTCCCTGCTCACAAT
>JBNJEV010000038.1:0-23801 GCA_051746185.1 Bacteroidota bacterium | reverse complement strand
CGATCACATTGAACTGTCCGGGGATGATCCACATGAACAGACTGTTCAGCAGCAGGAAGACCACGATCACCACATACCCTGTCAGGCTGCTGAAAAATCCGCTTATTTCCTTTTTAAACAATGTCCACATAAGCGATCCATCATGATCCGTTCACTCAGAACTCCACATCGGGAATGCTGGATCCGGGCAGGTCACGGTAATCCATCAACCTGACCTCATGATAATAGAACTGCAGGATATCCCGGAAAGTATATCCGTCACTGGCCATTTTCATGGCTCCTTCCTGGCTCAGCCCGATCCCGTGTCCGTATCCCTTTCCCCAGATGAGAACGGAGTCTCCTTCCGGAAACATGTCAAAGAAGGCGGAAGAGAACCCCCAGTCCTCCCTGATCCTGGTCATCCGGATAGAATCCCTGTCCAGGATGAAATATTTTTTCCGGCGCATTTGCTCCACAAAGAGGATCTCCTCGGGGATCTTTCTCACAGATTCCATGCCATTCTCCAGCAGGTATGCTTTCCAGTCGCTGAAAGAAATGGTATCCCTCCACTTGGCATGGGGCTGGTGAAGGGAGAACGGATCGACCACCGCCTGCAGGTAATCGGCATCGGTGAGCCAAACCTCTGATGCCCGCTGGGTCTGGCCCCCGCTGTTGGAATGATAGGCCGCGGTGATCAGCCTGTAATGGTAATCGGCCAGCACCAGTCCGGTGGTTTCCAAAATGGCCGTCAGAATCTCAGGGTTCTTCAGGCTCTTTCCTTTGTAAGCCTGGCAGTGCACACCGTCGCACAGCGAGAACCCTTCGGAGAGATGGCGGTCCAGGTTCTTCAGCGCATAGGTGCGGCACAGGATGGACTGCGCCTTGTAGAATTCCTTCTCCGAACCGGGACCTGCTTCGGCTTCCACCACCCCGGCCAGGTACTTGTCCATGTCGACGCGGTTGATCAGGGTCATAAACCGGTCGCCCGCAACAGCCACCAGGTCGTCATCGAATACCCTGGATTCCAGCTCCGGCTGGAGTGGTCTGATGCGAAAGACACAATCGGGGGAGGTTCCGCTCAATTCAATTTCCGTAAAGTACCCAAAATCCCGTTCGGCATCCAGCACCTTCAGCTTCTCCTCTTCCAGTGTAAGATACAGGATATCCCCTTCACCCAGCCTGGCAATGATCTCTGTACCCGACATCAGGTGGTAATTCCCCGAGGAACAGTAGACCACCGAGGAAGTGACCAGGTGGTCCTGGTACAGGCCGATCCTCACGGTCTGCGCCCCTGCATTCCCCATGAGGAAGATCATCACAACCATCCAAATGTTCCGTCTCATTCCTTCTCTCCTTTTAAAATCTGCATCATTCTTTCGGCGATCCTTCCCGGGACGCCCTCCCGTCCCAGCTTCTCCCGGATCTCCCGGTATCCCTTCAGCATCCTTTCCCTGTAGTCCCGCTCGTTGAGCAACCTGGACAGCTCCCGGTCGGCCCTCCGGTAGAGTTCCTTCTGGATGATCTCTTCCACCAGCCGGTCTCCGTAGATCAGGTTCACCAGGCTGATAAAATTAACGCTTATCAATCGTTTTGCAAGAAAATATGCCGGCCAGCCGGTTTTATAGAGTACAACCTGGGGGACTTCCAGCAGGGCCGCCTCAAGGGTGGCGGTCCCCGATGTGATCATTCCCGCAAAAGCGGAATCGAGCAATTCGTAGGTTTCCCCCTGCACCAGTTTCACAGGGGTTCTCCTGATGAAGGGTTGGTAGAACCCGGGATCGATGGACGGAGCCCCGGCCAACACAAACCGGAACCCGGGATAATTCCCGGCCACCCGGACCATCACGGGAAGCATGGCCTCGATCTCCTTCTTCCTGGAGCCGGCAAGCAATGCCACCAGGGGCTTTTCATCCATGCCGTGCTTCCTTTTCCATTGCCCGGTACCCCTGAAACGTTTCTTGAAGTCTCCGACGGCATCCACCAGGGGATTCCCGAAATATTCCACCTGCATGCGGAACCGCCGGTAGAATTCCTGTTCAAATGGAAAGATCACAAAGATCCTGTCCGTATATCTTTTCAGCACCCTCACCCTTCGCTGGTTCCAGGCCCAGACCTTGGGGGAGATGTAGTAGAACACCCGCAGCCCCATGCGGGAAGCGGTCCGGGCCATCCTGAGGTTGAATCCAGGGTAATCCACCAGGATCACCGCATGGGGACGGAATGCCTTCATTTCGGACCGCATCCTCCGCATGATCCGGAGGATCCTGCCCAGGTGGAACACCACATCCAGCAGCATGTAGCTGGTCTCCCTGTAATGCATGACCATCCCCTCCGAAACAGCACCCATCAGGTCTCCCCCCATGAACCGGAAACCGGCATCGCGATCGAGCCGTTTCAGTTCCTTCATCAGGCCGGAAGCGTGAAGATCACCGGATGCCTCACCGGCTATCAGAAAATATCTCATGATCCGTTCATGAAAATTTGAGCACCAGCATGACAAATGCCAGAACCAGTGTGGCAAATATAACTCCTCTTGCCGAAAATGAACGATTCGTCCAGACAAACAGGAAGAACAGCAATAGATTGGGGATGACAGACAGGCTGATGAGTTTGGAAAGCATGCCCATTCTCTGAAATACGACCAGGAATTCGAATAAGCCACCGTCATGCCTGACAAGCCAGATGATCACCAGGGTCACGGCGGGAATGACAAGCCCGGGGATAAGTCCGGCCGTCAGGGAATCGAACCGCTTATCAGACCTCATTCCTGACCCCCCGGATTTCCCATTGCTTCATTTTTTTCAGCACCGGGTAGGCCGTCATGTCGGTATTGATGGGAACCACCGCGACATACTTGTTGGCCAGGGCCCACTCGTCGGTGCCGGTGCCGCCCCCCTTGGGCTCACGGTTCTGAAAATACCCGGTAAGCCAGTAATAATCCTGTCCGTTGGGGTCCGTTCGGCGCTGAAATTCTTCCTTCCAGTAACCGTTGGCCTGGCTGCAGAACTTGATTCCCCTGATCTCCCGGTCAGGGATGGAGGGAATGTTTACATTCAGGCAGATTCCATCGGGCAGGCCCTTTTCCAGCACCATCCCTATCAATTTCCTGGCAACCCCTGAAGAAGCTGTAAAATCTGCGTCCGGATCGAAATCGATCAGGGAGAACCCGATGGAGGGGATATGGTTCACGGCCCCTTCCATGGCGGCTGCCATGGTCCCGGAATAAAGGATGCTGGCCGAAGAGTTGGAACCGTGGTTGATCCCGCTCAGGAGCAGATCAGGCCGGCGGCCCAGCAGGCTGTGAAAGGCCAGCTTGACCCCGTCCACCGGGGTGCCTGTGGTCAGGTACTTCTTCAGCCCTTCCTTATCCTCCATCAGCCGTACCCGAAGGGGGACCTTGATGGTAATGGCATGGGACATGCCCGACATGGGGATCTGGGCGGAGATGGCCGCAACATCCCCGAATTCCCCGGCCACCTTTATCAACTCCCGGAATCCCTTCGCATCATATCCGTCGTCGTTGGTTACCAGGATCAGCGGTCTGTTATTGGATATATCCATAGTCTGTTATGTTTTCTGGCATCACCGTATCCCATCCGGGTTTGCAGTCCCGGTTTCCGGCTATTTGCACTGGGATCGATGCTCACGGCGAGCCGCGAGGAGGATCAAACCACAAAAATACCAAAATAGTGCAAACTCTATTCCTCTTTGTCCTCTTTGTCCTCTTTGTCCTTTGAGAACAGCCTGATCAGACCGCTCCGCTGGATCGCCTCGGAAGCTTCGGTGGCCTCCCGGACGCCTTCATTGATGTTCTGAAGGAGTATCTGAAGGGTATCGGCGAAGGTGGTATCGGAGATCAGCATGCTCAGCGTGCTGCCTTCACTGTTCAGCCTTTCGGTCAGATCCATCAGGTTCAGTGTGGTATGCTCCAAATTCTTGCTGGTACGGTGGAGGTTGTTGGTCAGGGAGGTGTCGGTGAACAGGCGGCCGAAGATTCCCTCTCCCTGGTTGATCTTTGAGGTGATCTGGTTAATGTTCTCCGCGATCCGGTTGATATCACCCCCGGCCGAATCGAGCTGTGCGGTGAGCACGGTATCGGCAAACAGCCTCCCCACGATCCCCTGCCCGCGGCTTACTTTCTCAGATATCTCGTTCAGGTTATCCGTGATGCGGGTAATGTTGACACTGGCATCGTCCAGATTTGCGGTCAAGGTGGTGTCGGTAAAGATCTTTCCGAAGATACCCTCTCCCCGGTTGATCTTCCCGGTAATATCGATCAGGTTACTGGAGACAACAGAAATGTTCTCGCTGGATCTCTTTACCTCGGCCATGATGTCATCCACATCGACCTGCTCAACGGTGGGAAGGGTATCATATTCAGAAACCGGCTCGCTCTGTAGGCCTCCGGGCAGGATCATGATCACTTTGGCCCCCATCAGGCCCTCATTGCCGATGGTGACCCTGGAATCTTCCTTCACAAATACCGCCAGGTCCTCCTCCAGGTTCATCTGGATGTGTACCCGGTTGTCACTGAGAAAACCGATCCTGTTCACCGTCCCGATATCGATCCCGGAGAGTCTTACCCGGTCTCCCTCCCGCAAGCCTTTCACATCTTCAAAAATGGCAGATACTTCAACGGTGGAACCGAAGATGTTCTCTTTCGTTCCCACCAGGTAGATCGCCGCGATGAATATGACCAGTCCCAGGGTGATGAACACCCCGACGATCAGGCTCCTTCGTTGTTTTTTTTTCATATTCGTTTCATTTAAAATAATCCCGTACCTCCGCATCCGGATGCTTCCTCAATTCCCCGATACTCCCATCCGCCACGATCCCCCCGTTGTGCAGCAACAGCAGGCGGTCTCCCGTCATCTCCGCGCATTTGATATCGTGGGTAATGATAATGGAGGATGTCCGGTACTCCTTCTGTATCTTCAGGATCAGTTCGCTGATGGTATCACTGGTAAAAGGATCCAGGCCGGTGGTGGGCTCATCGTAGATGATCAGCTCCGGGGAAAGCATCAAAGTGCGTGCCAGTCCTGCCCTTTTCTTCATTCCTCCGGAAAGCTCACCCGGCATTTTGTCAATGGCATCGAGCAGTCCTACCTGGTCCAGGTTCTTCTCCGCAAGTTCCTGCAATTCCTTTTCGGGAAGCTTCCTCAGTTTTTTATTCCGTCTGGCCGGAAACAGAAGATTTTCCCGGATGCTCATGGAATCATACAGCGCTCCCTCCTGGAACAGGTACCCGATACGCGTCCGGATCTCATTCATATCTTTCTCCGTCGCATTCCTGACATCCTTTCCGAATACGGTGATCTCACCCGAATCCGGCTCCATCAGTCCCACGATGCATTTCATGATCACTGACTTACCGGTACCCGATTTCCCCAGGAGCACCAGGTTCTCCCCCGAGAACAGGGAGAGGCTCACCCCGTCAACCACCCGGTTGTCACCAAAAGACTTGGTCAGATTGCTGATATGCACGATGCGCTCCCCTGTCATGTCTCAGATAATTAGATCGGTGATCTCAACGGCGATCAGGTCCAGCAGGAAAACCACAAGGGAGGAAACGACCACGGCCGAGTTGGCAGACCGGCCGACCCCCTGGGTCCCCTGATCCGAGTAATATCCCATGTAACAACTTATCAGGCCGATAAAAAAGCCGAAAAAAACGGTTTTAATGGTGGCGGGGAACAGATCGCTGAAACCGAATTCGGAAAAAGCCCGGCTGAAAAACAGCTGGAACGAAATGTCGCCGTAGGCCCTCAACCCCAGGAAGGAACCCAGGAAAGACATCAGGTCACCGTAGAATACCAGCAGGGGCAGCATGACCGTGGTTGCCAGCACCCGGGTCACCACCAGGAACTTCATGGGATTGGTGGCCGAAACCTCCATGGCATCGATCTGCTCGGTCACCCGCATGGAACTCAGCTCCGCTCCGATACCCGAACCCACCTTTCCCGCAAAAAGCAGGGCGAAGATCACCGGTCCCATTTCGGTGACAATGGAAATGAACACCATGTTGGGAAGCCAGGCATCCGCACCCAGTGCGGCCAGAATGGGCCGGGTCTGGATGGTTAGCACCAGTCCCAGGATGATGGCCGTAATGCTGATCAGCAGCAGGGACTGGTAACCGGTCCGGTAACACTGGTGTATGAACTCCCTGGCCTCTGACTTCCCCCTGAACAGGTTCCGGAAGAAAAGCCCGGTGAAACGGGTCATTTCTCCCACCTCCAGCAGGATCCGTTCCATATGGCCGGCCGGTGATGCATTCATGACCCAAAGATACCAAATAATTATCATCCTGCATTTCAATGCCGCCACTCCGATTGCCGGTGAAGGTTAAATTTCCTACCTTGGGATTTTTTGAAAAACAAACCGGATTGGCTGTTACAACAGAGCTTTTGGCACCCGGCACCATCGATGAGAACAGGCTCACCTACGTGGTGATCGGCGCAAGATACCGGGACCGGTGGCTGTTTGTGAGGCACCGGGACCGGATCAGCTGGGAGATGCCTGCGGGCCATATAGAAAAAGGAGAACCGCCCGATACAGCGGCCGCGCGTGAATTGCAGGAAGAGACCGGTGCGGTGGATTTCTCCCTGCTCCATCTCTGCGATTATTCGGTCACGGTGAATCAAAAAAAGGAGTACGGAAGGCTTTATGCGGCCCGCATCAGGGATCTCGAACCGCATCTGGAATTTGAGACCGAAGAGGTGCTGTTTAGCGATGGGCTCCCGTCACCTCTGACTTACCGGGAAGTGCAGACCACTCTTTTTCACAGGGTGGCAACCTATTTTCAACTGTAAGGGAAATGCACTATTTTTGCTCATCATGAATATTTCCTACAACTGGCTGAAAGAGTATATCAAAACAGACCTTCCCCCTGCCGGGGTGGGCGAGATCCTGACCAACCTCGGACTGGAAGTGGACGGAGTGGAGCATTTCCGGTCGGTCAAAGGCGGACTGGAAGGGGTGGTGGTCGGTGAGGTGCTTTCCTGCCGGAAACACCCCAACGCGGATCAGCTGACCCTTGCCACCGTGGACCTGGGAACAGGGAAGCCCGTACAGATCGTTTGCGGGGCACCCAATGTAGCGGAGGGACAGAAAGTGCCTGTGGCTACCGTGGGCAGCAAGCTCTACAAAGGTGAAGAGGAATTTCCCATCAGAAAGGCAAAGATCAGGGGTGAGATCTCGGAAGGGATGATCTGTGCCGAAGATGAACTGGGCCTGGGCAGCTCCCATGACGGGATCATGGTGCTGGACCCCGATGTTCCAGCGGGAACCCCGGCCTCTGAATATTTCCGGATCGAAACCGATACGATCTTTTCCATCGATCTGACCCCCAACCGGATCGATGCAGCCTCGCACATAGGGGTGGCCAGGGATCTGGCCGCTTTTCTGGATCAGAAGAACGGGGTGAAGATGGAACGGCCTTCGGTTGACGCATTTGCACCTGACAACAGTGACCTTCCCATTCCCATCCACATTGAAGAGCAGGCCGGATGCAAACGTTATTCCGGGCTGACCCTTTCCGGGGTGACCGTGAAGGAGAGCCCCGGCTGGCTGCAGAACAGGCTGCGGTCCGTCGGACTCGAGCCCATCAACAATGTGGTGGATATCACGAACTTTGTGCTGCATGAATCGGGCCAGCCCCTGCATGCTTTTGACGTGGACCGGATCAAAGGCCGCCAGGTGCTGGTCAGGACCCTTCCGGAGGGGAGCCGGTTCACCACCCTGGACGGGGTGGAGCGGACATTGCTGGACAGCGACCTGATGATCTGCAATGCGGAAGAAGGCATGTGTATTGCGGGCGTATTCGGGGGGATCGATTCCGGGGTGACCGAAAAGACGCGGGACGTATTCCTGGAATCGGCCTGCTTTGACCCGGTCTACATCAGGAAGACCTCCCGGCACCACGGGCTGCAGACCGATGCATCGTTCCGTTTCGAGCGCGGCTCCGATCCCAACAACACGGTCTGGGCCCTGAAAAGGGCGGCGCTGATGATCAGGGAGATCGCCGGGGGGACCATCTCCTCGGAAGTAACGGATGTGTATCCCGAACCGGTGGAGGAGGCCGGGGTGCAGATCCGGTTTGATCATGTCAACCGGCTGGTGGGCAACGTCATGGATCCGGATACCATCCGCTCGATCCTTACATCCCTCGAAATGCGGGTGGAAGAACAGGACCGGGACGGAATGTTGCTGCGGATCCCTACCTACCGCGTGGATGTCACCCGGGAAGCGGACGTGATCGAGGAGCTTCTCCGGATCTATGGATTCAACCGGGTGGAAGTGGACCAGCAGCTGCGTTCGACCCTTGCCTACCCGGAGAAACCGGACAGGGACAGGGTGATCAACCTGGTCTCGGACCTGCTGTCGTCCAACGGGTTCTATGAAATGAAATCCAATTCCCTTACCCGGAGTGCCTATTACGACCGGGAGGGGGAACAGGATCCCGGGGCGGTACGCCTGTTCAATCCCCTGAGCCAGGACCTGGCCCTGATGCGGAAGAACCTGCTGTACGGGGGACTGGAAGCCGTTGTGTATAACATCAACCGGAAACATCCCGATCTGAAGCTGTATGAATTCGGGTACTGCTACTACCAGGATCCCGGAATCCCCAGGGAAAAGGCGCTGGAGCGGTTCGATGAACAGCTGCATATGGGGATCTTCCTCACCGGGAAATCCCGGCCGGGCAACTGGATCCGCGAACCGGAGCCCGCATCGTACTTCATGCTGAAGAGTTATGTGGAAATGGTGCTGCAAAGGCTGGGGATCAACCCCCATACGCTGGACCAGCACAGGGTTGAAGGGGACGATTATACCGAGAACATGCGTTACAGCACCCGGGGACAAACGATCGTGGAGTTCGGCCGGGTGGCCGCCGGAGTGCTGGTGCAATTTGACATCAAACAGGAAGTGTACGCAGCCGAATTCAACTGGGACCGGGTGATGGAGATGGTGGCGGAAAAACAGGTCACTTTCAGGCCCCTGCCCCGATTTCATGTGGTCACCCGTGATTTCTCCCTCATGCTCGACCGGGAGGTCACATACGGAGCCCTGCGGGCGCTTGCTTTCAGGACCGAAAAAAAGCTGCTGAAAGATGTGACCCTCTTCGATGTATACGAGGGTGATAAAATTGAAAAAGGGAAAAAATCTTACGCTCTGACCTTTACCCTGCTGGATGAGGAAAAGACCCTCACCGATGAGCGGATCGACAAAACCATGCTGAAAATTGCCAGGGCATTCGAAAAAGAATTCGGCGCGTTGATCAGAGGAATGGAATCATCATGAGTGCAAAGATCAGCCTGAAAAAGGTCGATATTACAAAGATGGAGGTGGATGCCATTGTCAATGCGGCCAACCGGAAGCTGATGAGCGGAGGTAGCGTGGACGGTGCCATCCACAGGGCTGCCGGTCCGGAGCTGAAGGAGGCCATGCCCCAGGCTGAACGGCTTCGATACCGGTGATGCCGGAATGACCGGAGGCTTCGACCTGCCTGCCCGCTTTGTGATCCATGCCGTGGGACCCGTATGGAGCAGAGGAGGAAAAAATGAGCGGGAGCTGCCGGCAAGCTGTTACCGGCGCAGCCTGGAGCTGGCTGAAGAAAAAGGCCTGATATCCGTTGCCTTCCCCAATATCTCCACAGGGGTCTGCGGATTTCCCAAAAAAGAGGCCGCCCAGATCGCCATCGACACGGTCCGCTCTTTCCTGGAAAAGCCCGGCTCCGGTCCGGCCGGAAATTGGCACGGATTTTGGGTCTTATACAGGGATGACCCTGAGGGCCTGATACAAACCGAAAAAATAAGAACGATGAAAGCGATAATCATATTTGCCACCATGATCCTGATGGCTATCCCATCGATGGCACAGGAACCCGAACTCAGCCCCAGGGAAATGCGAAAACTGGAAAGGGAGCTGAAAAAAGAACAGCGGGCAGAAGAGGAAGCAAAGAAAAAGGAGATTGTAGATTTGATGGTCAAACACGGCCGTTTTGTGCTGGAAGCCGACCGACTGAGGGACAGGCGCGGGAATACAGCCATCGTTTCCCCGATGATCAATTTCGTGGCTGCCGATTCCACATCAGGGGTCCTGCAGATAGGAAGCAATCAATATGTCGGACTGAACGGTGTGGGCGGTATTACCGTGGACGGATCCATCTCCAGCTATGAATACTCATACAGGAAGAAGAGTGAAAGCTATTATGTCAGCTACAACCTGAGAACACCCTCCGGAACCTACGATGTAAGGATGACGGTGTATTCCGACGGAAGGGCCGATGCGACGGTTTCTTCATCCTGGCCGGGGAGGCTGAATTATACAGGCTACCTGGTGCCTCCCGCCCTGTCCAGGGTATACCAGGGGATGAGTTACTGAGCAGGCATCACTTACAAGCGATCATACCCATTATTTAACTGAGGGATGCTTTCCCGCTTCAAAAGCATCCCTCAGTTACTGTATCTTGGCTTGTGAGGCACCCCCGATTTATTCTTCCAGGGTGTAGAGAAAGCGCTTGATGCTCCGCTTGGGGGTCTTTTCGAATTCCTTTTCGTGGATCCGGATCTTCACCAGGGCTTCATACGCTTTCAGGTGCTGATTGAGGTCTTTCCTGTTCTCTTCCATTTTGGCCTCCAGCTCCTGTTCCACCCCGTCGGCCTTGGCCTGCTCATAATCGGGATAAACCAGCGCTTCCAGCCTGTGATTCTTGTTCATCAGCACCACCGACTCGGCAATATAGGGAAGGTTGGCGAGCCTGGCCTCGATCTCCTCCGGATAGATGTTCTGGCCGGAGGGACCCAATAGCATGCTCTTGCTGCGCCCTTTGATGAAAATAAATCCTTCCTCGTCGGTCACCCCCAGGTCTCCCGTATGGAGCCATCCGTCCGGATCGATGGCCGCCCGGGTACCTTTTTCGTCCTTGTAGTATTCTTCCATCACATTCTCGCCCCGTACCAGGATCTCTCCCGGTTCGTTGAAAGGATCGGAGGAGTCTATTTTCAGCTCCATGATATCCAATATCTTGCCGCTGGATCCTTTCTTGGTGGTTTCCCACCCCTCATAGGAGATCAGGGGACCGCACTCGGTCATCCCGTAACCGATGGTGAACGGGAATTTGATCCTGTGCATGAAGTCCTCCACTTCCTCACTCAGGGCAGCTCCCCCCAGTACCGCTTCCCTGAAGTTGCCGCCGAAGGATTCATAGAGCTTTTTCCTGAAGGTCCCGTAGATCAGACTCTTCAACCCGGGGATCTTTGTAAGTACTTTGATGGTCCCTTTCTCCAGGGTGGGCAACACGCGTTTCTTGTAAAGTTTCTCGAAGAAAATGGGAACGAACATGATCAGGTGGGGTCTGATCTCGGAAAATGCTTTCAGAATGACCGGGGTGGCCGGCAATTTTCCCAAAATGGTCACATGCACGCCTACCGTCATGGGGAACAGGAAATCGAACGCGCCTCCGTAAGAGTGGGCCAGCGGCAGCAGGGCAAGCATCCGTTCGCCCGGGTTCAGTTCAATGGACCTCTGGGCAAAAGTGACATTCCCCGCCAGGCTGTTCGCAGACAGCACAACTCCCTTGGAGAATCCGGTGGTTCCGGAAGTATAATTGATCTCCACCACCTCGCTGTTGTCGATCCCGGCATACTGTACATGCTCCTTTCCAAATGTCTTTCCGTATTTTTTTTCAAACAGGTCATCCAGCTGCTCCAGCGCCTTTGTATATTTGGGATCGGGGTTTGAAGATAGTATCCGGAAATCATCCACGGAAAGAATGACCCTGAGCTGCTTCATTTTCCCTTCATTCAGGGTCTGCATGATCTGATCGTCGATGATCAGCATGACAGAATCTGAATGGTTCACGATGGTATGCACGTCTTCCGGCTTGAAATCCGACAGGATGGGGACCACCACCGCACCGTAGGTGAATACACTCAGAAAAGAAATACACCACCTGGCAGAGTTCTTACCAAGAACAGCGATCTTATCACCTTTTTTGACACCCATTTGCTCATACAGCAAATGCAGTTGGGCCACTTCCCTGGCCACATCGCCATAGGTAAAAGGCTTTCCCTGGTAATCCGAAAGGGCGGGCAGATCCCAGTTCTGCCTGAAACTGTTCTCGTAGAGCTGAATAAAATTCTCTTTGATCATGATCTGCTGGGGTTTGATTTCCCGAAATATATGAATTCCCTCTCAATAGAGCATCAATTCAGGAGTCAATTGTTGAAAATTCCCCCTCCCGGTTCCCCTGCGGGCTGCTCAAAATCAAACAATACAACTATCTTTGCAGCATCAATGATCTGTTTCTTTCAGCACCGGGAGTGCAATATTATCGCCGTTGAGACGGCCGGCCGGCCTGACAGGCTCACCATGGAAAAACTGGAGTGGTTGTTCGGCGGGGCCCGGATGCTCGACAAGTCCACCATTGAAGGCTATTTCGTGGGACCCAGGAAAGAGATGATCACCCCCTGGAGCACCAATGCGGTGGAGATCACCCAGAACATGGGCGTGGCAGGGATCGCGCGGATCGAGGAATTCTTTGAGGTATCCGGCGGGGATGCCTCTTTTGATCCCGGGGATGCCTCCTCTGGTCCCGGGGATGCCTCCTCTGGTCCCGGGGATGCCTCTTTTGATCCCATGCTGCAGGCCCTTTACCACGGCCTTGGCCAGGACCTCTTTACCATCGACCGGGAACCGGACCCGGTCATCGAGGTGGATGATATCGCCGCCTATAACCGGAAGGAAGGACTCGCACTGAGTCCGGACGAGATCGGCTACCTGGAACAGGTAAGCATGCGGATCGGACGAAAGCTGACCGACAGCGAGGTGTTCGGTTTCTCCCAGGTGAATTCCGAACACTGCCGGCATAAGATCTTCAACGGTACTTTCGTGATCGACGGGGAGGAGAAGGACTCCTCCCTGTTCCAGCTCATCAAACGCACCACCCGCACCCATCCCAACCGGATCGTATCCGCTTATAAAGACAACTGTTCCTTTGCCCTGGGACCGGTGATCGAACAGTTCGCACCTCCCCTGCAGGACCGGTCCGATTATTTCCGGGTGACCGGTATCGAAACGGTCCTCTCGCTGAAGGCAGAGACCCACAACTTCCCGACCACCGTGGAACCATTCAACGGAGCTTCCACGGGCACGGGCGGGGAGATCCGTGACCGCATGGCGGGGGGAAGGGCGGCCATTCCCATGGCGGGGACCGCCGTGTACATGACCTCCTATCCCAGGCCGGACGGACCGAGGGAGTGGGAAAAGGCCATGCCCGAAAGGCCCTGGCTCTACCAGACCCCAGAGGAGATCCTCATCAAGGCCTCCAATGGAGCCAGTGACTTCGGGAACAAGTTCGGCCAGCCCCTGATCTGCGGGAGCCTCCTCACTTTCGAGCATGAAGAAGCGGGAAGGAAATACGGATTCGACAAGGTGATCATGCTGGCCGGCGGGATCGGGTACGGGAGAAAATCGCACGTGGAAAAACAGGTTCCCGAAAAAGGCGATGTGGTGGTGCTGCTCGGGGGCGACAATTACCGGATCGGGATGGGAGGCGGAGCCGTTTCTTCCGTGGACACGGGGGAATACGAGGATGTGATCGAGCTCAACGCGGTACAGCGCGCCAATCCTGAAATGCAGAAACGGGTTTTCAATGCCATCCGTGCACTTGCCGAATCGGGTGTGAATACCATCATCAGCATCCATGACCACGGAGCGGGCGGTCACCTGAACTGTCTGTCCGAACTGGTGGAAGAGACCGGGGGCACCATCTACCTGAACCGCCTTCCGGTGGGCGACCCCACCCTTTCGGCCCGGGAGATCATCGGCAACGAATCGCAGGAGCGGATGGGCCTGATACTGAAACCCGCCCACTTTGAAGAGCTGAAAAGGATCGCCGAACGCGAGCGGGCGCCCGTGTATCTGATCGGGGAAGTGACCGGTGACCACCGTTTCGTCTTCGTGGATGAGCACTCCGGCGAAAAACCCATGGACCTTGACCTGGCCGACATGTTCGGGAAACCTCCCCGGACGGTGATGGTGGACCGGACGGTGGTACACGATTACAGGGATGCGGAATTCGATCCCGGGCAGCTCCCCCGGTACCTGAAGAAGATGCTCCAGCTGGAGGGGGTGGCCTGCAAGGACTGGCTCACCAACAAAGTGGACCGTTCGGTGACCGGCAAGATCGCCCGTCAGCAGTGCGCCGGTCCCCTGCAGCTCCCCCTGAACAACCTGGGTGCGGTCGCTCTCGACTACCGGGGAAAAAAGGGATATGCCACCGCCATCGGGCACGCACCTGTGGCCGGACTGGTGGATGCGGCGGCCGGAAGCGTGCTGTCCATCGCCGAGGCTCTGACCAACCTGATCTGGGCTCCCATGCCCGAAGGGATCAAAAGCGTTTCATTGTCCGCCAACTGGATGTGGCCCTGCAGGAATGAAGGAGAGGATGCCAGGCTTTACCGGGCGGCGGAAGCGGCCAGCGACTTCGCAGTGGCCCTGGGCATCAATATTCCCACGGGAAAGGATTCCCTCTCCATGACCCAGAAATACGACGGGGAGATGGTCTATTCACCGGGGACCGTGATCATCTCCGCTGCCGGGGAGGTGACCGACGTAAGCAAGATCGTGGAGCCGGTGATCGTACAGGATCCGGACAGCAGGATCATCTACCTGGATTTTTCGGGCGACACCCACAAGCCGGGCGGAAGCTCCTTCGCCCAGATGCTGAACGTCCTGGGTAAGGAGGTCCCCACGGTGAAGGATCCGGATTATTTCATGAAAGCATTCAACCTGGTACAAAACCTCATCGAGGAAGAAAAGATCCTTGCCGGGCATGACATCTCCGCCGGCGGAATGATCACCGCCCTGATGGAGATGTGCTTCTCCAATCCCTCAGGGGGGATCGAAGCGGACATCTCCGGGATCCCTTCCGGCACCATTGAGGTGCTGTTCAGCGAAAATCCCGGGATCCTCATCCAGGTGAAAGACCATCATGCCATCTGCGGGCTGCTGGAGAAGGAAAAGATCCATTACCATGTCATCGGCCGTCCCATTGAAGAACGGGAGATCCAGGTGCGGACCGGGGAAAAAACGGAGGTCCTTCCCGTGGATCACTACCGCGACCTGTGGTACAGAACCTCCTACCTGCTGGACAGGGAACAATCGGGCGGGGAGCGGGCGGCAGAACGCTTCAGGTCTTACGGCGAACACCCCCTGAACCTGTCCATGGGATCTTTCGGGGGAACATTCTGGAGCCTGGGAGCGGATCCCGGACGCCGGTCGGGATCCGGCGCCAGGGCGGCGATCATCAGGGAGAAGGGGGTCAACGGCGACAGGGAAATGGCCTATGCACTCTACCTGGCCGGGTTCGACGTGAAGGATGTGCACATGACCGACCTGATCTCCGGCAGGGAAACCCTGGAAGATATCGGGATGATCGTCTTCGTGGGAGGGTTTTCCAATTCGGATGTGCTGGGATCGGCAAAAGGATGGGCGGGAGCCTTCCGGTACAATGAAAAGGCGCGGATCGCCCTGGAGAATTTCTATGCAAGGGAGGACACCCTCAGTTTGGGGATCTGCAACGGCTGCCAGCTGATGACCGAACTGAACCTGGTGGTCCCCGGTCACCCCGAATCCCCCCGGATGCTTCACAACGACTCCGGGAAATTCGAATCCAAATTCCTCACCGTGGACATCCCGGAGAACCATTCGGTCATGCTGGGGTCGCTCTCCGGCATGACCCTGGGCATCTGGGTGGCCCACGGGGAAGGTCATTTCAGTCTGCCCCGGCCGGAGGAAGAATACCACATCACCGCCAAATACAGCCACCACAGCTTCCCCGCCAATCCCAACGGATCGGATTACGATGTGGCCGCCCTCTGCTCCCCCGACGGCCGGCACCTGGTCATGATGCCCCACCTGGAAAGGTCCTTCCTTCCCTGGCAGTGCGGCTGGTACCCGGCTGACCGCAGGAACGACGAGGCCACCCCATGGCTGGAAGCCTTCGTGAATGCGCGCAGGTGGGTGGAACAGCACGCAGACGGATAGAACAGCACGCAGACGGATAGAACAGCAGGCAAGCGGATAGAACAGCAGGCAGATTGACGTCCTCCCTTCCCTGAAGAGAACGGGTTTTACGCACCAGGGGATAAATCCATTGATGGCAGGTCTTCAGAGGATGAACGGGATGACCGCCTTTCGCTCAGGGGGATACTCGGGGAATTCGGAATGATACCAGCGATGATGGTCCAGAGCACGGGGGACCAGGTTGAAGACGGTCCACAGCGCAAATGCGAGTGCTGCCGGGCTCCAGGTCATGACCGCGAAACCGGTCCATTCCAGGATCTCGCCGAAAAAATTGGGACAGGAAACCCACCTGAACAATCCGCCCCTGGGAATAAAGTAACCCCCGTCCCGTTCTTTTCTCAGGTTCAGCAGGATCTGATCGGACCACCAGTTGATGCCCGCCCCGCCGATGAAAAGGACCAGTCCCACGGCAAACCGGGCATCCAGCAGCCATTCCCAGCTGTATCCCCTGGAAAAGGCCGAAAAGTAGTAACCGTTGATAAATCCGTTCACCAGGTTGAAGAACACCGCCATAAGCGCCACCACCAGCGGAATGGTTTTCCCGGAAGTATGTGTCCTCCAGGGATAGATGACCGAGCGGTAGATATAATGGATGATGAACAGGGTAAAAAAGACCCAGGTGACCGGGTGGGGTGTGGATGGTCCCAGCAGGAAGAACAGCGCAAAGACCAGCAGGGCGGGAAACTCCATCACGAACCAGCCGGTCCGGTTGGGGATCACAGGGCCCCAGTCCTTGCTGCTGTGACGGCCATATGGAGCGGTTACAAAAAGAAGGATGATAAATATGGCCACTCCGAAAAGAATCCAGGCCCGGATAAAAAGGAAAAAAGTCTCACGATCCATATGCACCCATCAGGATCACGAAGGTAAAAGATTTTGCTGAATCCGCAGCAATTTGGTGAATTTCACGGACGTTCAAATGCTACTTATTTTCGGCCCTGTCCCCGGCATACAGGTAACGGATCCTGAGGGACTGTCCGTCAAGCGAGAGGATCCGCATCTGGTAGGTCATGGTTCCTCCCCAGTACCCCACCGTGATCTCCAGCAGGCTGTCCGAGAGTGCTTCCCAGGTTCCTTCGAAATTTTCATACGATATTGGGGGAGTTGCACACCATCCTGCATTCTTTCTTTCGATGAACGCCCCATCCTCCCGGATGATGAACCCGTATTTGTCAGGATCAAGGCTTTCTGCCCGCTCCAGCATTGTCACCAGCTCCTCACGGCTTTCTTCCACCCATGTCCCCACAATGTCCGCATTCTCACCCAGCATGGTTTCGGTGTAATCCAACTCCGCACAGGAGGCAAGCAGCAGCAGTGCAAAAAGCAGTCCCGTCCATTTTTTCATTACCCCTCATTTTTTGTTTCACCCGTAATTTATTTCACCCATAAGATGAATAAACGATCCGCCGGGTTGCTTCTTTTACAAAAGTATATGATTAATCCCTACACACAATTGAATCCTGTGAGCTCCCTGGGGAAAAATATATTTTATCTGATTATTAACCATATCGATGTCATTTCGGATAAAAAATATCGACGGACCGATGTTTTTTATCCAAAAAAGCAACTGATCAGTATAATAAACTGATAATTTATGTTTATTTGCCCTAGACTCACCGACAAAACGACCCGTTTCATCGAAAAAAATTGCTTTCCCTCCTGCCCGACGGCAACTTTACACCGAATATTAAAATCAAGCATCATGAAACGATTCACCATTCCCGTAATTCTTCTGGCCATGCTATTTATGGCCGGCTGCCTGGTAAGCTCCCTGCATCCTTTTTACAAAACGAAAGACAAGGTCTACGACCCTGTTATGGAAGGGAACTGGATAGACGGGGACTCCTGCATATGGACCATCGAACCCAACGAGGTCTCGCCGACATTCATGGCCACACCGGTACCGGACAGCACCTACCGGATCACCTATTATGAGGACGAGGATTTTAGAGCGCTGCTCACAGGCGTGCTCTTCCGGCTGAACGGTGTATCCTATGTGGATTTCTCCCCGGCAAAGGATGAGGATCACTTTTCCTCCGACATGACCGGCTTCCACCACATCCCGGTCCATACCCTGGCCCGGGTGCAGTATTCCCCCGACAGCATTCTGCTTTACTGGTACGGGGAGGACTGGCTCAATGAGCTTTTTGAACAGAACCGGATCCGCATCAGCCACGAAACGGTCGAGGCACCCGATTATGACCGTCATCTTCTGACCGCGTCCACCGACGAGCTTCAGAAATTCATCAGGAAATATGCCAGCGATCCGAAAACGGTCGAAAAGATCGAAAGGATATTCGCCAGGGGAAGTACCGATGATCAGGATGCCTATGGCATCTTCCTGAACCTGAAACCCTATGACGGCAAGATTCCTGAATAAAAGGTCTTCGGATACGGTATATCATGATATTCTTATGGTCTTCCTTCCGTGAAAGTCTTGGCTAAACCAAAATCCGGCCTGTGGTCCCGTTTCATCGAAAAAAATTGCTGCATGGAGGGATTTTCATAAATTGAAGGCTGATCATGGCCCCGAAAGAAAACACCTGGCGGAAGGGATCGGGTCTGACCGACATGATCCTGTTCAGGGGAAGGTGGTGGCAGCACCTGCTCTTCTGGGGGGTTGCACTGGTGATCCTGCTCAATGTATTCACCACTTCCAGCACCTTTCAAATGATCGATCTCATTTATACCCTGATCTTCCTGGTGCCCGTGGCCGGATTGGTCTACCTGAACCTCTATCTGCTTATTCCCCGCTATCTCCGCAGGGAAAAGTACATGCTGTACGGCGTTTTTTTCATTGCACTGGTCGCACTGGGGGCGGTAATCCTTTACTATCTGTTCGACCGGTGGATCGATCATATTCTGCCCGGCTATTATTTCATCTCCTACTACAGCATTTCCCAGCTGATGCTTTATACGGGAAGCTTTTTGCTTCTGACCACCCTGCTGAAGCTTTCCCGGAGCTGGTTCATGCTGCTCAGGATGGAACGGATGACAGCCAGCCACCAGCTCAGGTCCCTGCAGTCACAAATCAACCCCCACTTTTTGCTGAACAGCCTGCAGACTATCTACGCCCTTTCCCTGGAAAAATCGGAGCGCACCCCCGGGGTGATCCTGCAGCTCTCTGAGATATTGAAGTATACGCTCTATGAAACGGAACATCCGCGGGTGAAGCTGGAAAAGGAGATCCACATGATCCGGGACTATCTGGAGATGTACCTCTACCGGCTCGATCCGGAACGGGCGGAGATTAGGTTTGAGGTCGAGGGAGATCCGGGCGACAGGCTGATCGCCCCCATGCTCTTTCTCCCGTTTATCGAGAACAGCTTCAAGCACGGGCTGCAGGGCGGACAGAAAAAGGCCTGGGTGGACATCCGCTTCCATATCGATCCGGAGCGGGTCCGCTTTGAAATCGGGAACAATCTGGGAGACACCGATCCGGTCCGCTGGGAAAAACAGGGCGGGATCGGAATTCGCAACACAAGGCACCGGCTCGATCTGCTGTACCCGGGGAAACATCATCTCAGGATAGAGAGGGACCGGGACACGTTCCGCGTTTCCCTGGAAATAGAGACGGATACGTTCCATTGATCCACGGCTGTTTCAGAAGGTTTGTCTCAGGCTGATCAGCACATCCATGAATAAGTCTTATAAAGCTGTCTAAAAGTCTGAATTTGACATTCTGCAAGGTCAGGCATACCTCTGAGGAAGCCTACAAATACTTGCGAAGCAAGGATTGGCCGAGCTCGCAGGCTCAGTTTTCAGCGACGAAGGGATATGCCTGACCAATCTGAAAATATTCCTCTTGAGGCAGAAACGAACCGTTTGAGACAGAAACGAACCGTTTGAGACAGAAACGAACCGTTTGAGGCATCTTCACCGTTTCAGACATCCTCACCGTTTCAGACACCCTCACCGTTTCAGGCATCCTCACCGTCTCAGGCTTCCTTGAGGGCCGACTGCACCATGATGAATTCCTGGATGTTGTCCTGGTCGATCACACCGATCAGCTTCCCTTCCCGGAAAACGGGAAGGATATCGGTTTTTTCCCTCTGCAGGGTCTTGAAAATATCCCGCAGCGGCGTGCCGGCTTCCACATGCTTGAACCCGGTGGTCATTGAATCTTTCACAGGGGCATCCTCGCCCTGTTTGGAGAGCCCGCTGATGATATCGTTTTTGGACAGAATGCCCACAACCTCATCGCCCTCTTTGACCAGGAAACCTGTCTGAGCGGACTTCAGCAACAGGTCCACCGCATTTTTCAGCGGCTCCTCCTGGTCCAGGCTGGAATAATCATCCATCACAATATCCTGTGCCTTATAATCGACCAGCAGGGAACTGAACTTGACCTGGGTATATTCCATCCGCGCGCCGATCACCACAAAGAGCCCGATGACGAAAAGAAAGGGATTGACAAAAAGGCCAATCAGTGCAAAAATCACCCCGAACACCTGTCCTGCCATCATGGAATATTTGGTGGCTTTGATCCTCTCCATTCGAAAGGACAGGGCAGCCCTCAGGATCCTGCCCCCGTCCATGGGAAAGGCCGGGATGAGGTTGAAGGCCACAATAAACAGGTTGATGTACATAAGCAGGATCAGGAAGTTCTCGGAAGTGATAGACTGGAAACTCGTATCGAAAGTGTATCCGGGAATGATGGAGATGACGGCCCACAGCAACAGGGCAATGGCCACATTGACCACCAGTCCCGACAGGGTCACCACGATCTCCTGTTTGGGCTTTTCGGGCATATCGTCGATATTGGCCATGCCCCCGATGGGCAGCAGGGTGATGCTCCTGGTCTCGATGCCGTATCTCCGGGCGGCCAGTGAATGTCCCAGCTCATGCAGGGTGACACACACAAAAAGAGCCAGGATAAAAAGAATGGACATGATGATCTGGGCAGTATTGGCGCCCTGCTGCACATTGACCGCAACGATCCATATGATCAAAAGAAGGAATGTCCAGTGAACGGCAATCTTGATGCCGAACGGTTTGCCCAGGCTTAACGAATATTTCATGTTGTTTGTTTTTAAAGTTTTTTGAGTGGCTGATCTATTTTTCGATCATCCGGTCAAGTTTCTTTCTCGCTTTCTTCAGGTTGTTTTTGTTTTTCTCAAAGTCCTTCCAGGGATCTTGTTTGTTGGCCAGCCGGCGGAAGATATTGCCGTAGGTATAGGTCCGGGAATCCAGTTCGCCGCTCCCGAGCTCATTCCAGTCGATGGGCGTTGCCACCGGAGCCCCTTTGCGGGCCCTCAGGGAGTAAGGGGCCACGGAGGTCTGACCGTATGAATTCCTGAGGTAGTCCAGGAACAGCCGACCTTTTCGTTTTTCCTTCAGGGTCTCCGTGGTATATTTTTCAGGTTCCCGGTCCGACAGCAGTCCGGCCACATCCTTTGCAAACTGCCTGACCTGTTCAAAATCCGCACTGCCGTCCATCGGCAGTACCACATGAAGGCCTTTGGATCCGGTGGTCATGAGGAATGCATTCAGGTCCAGCTTATCGAACAGCGCTTTAAAATCCTTCGCACATTCCCGCACCACCTCAAATTCACCTTCCGGCGGATCCAAATCATAGATCATTTTGTCCGGGTGACCAAGATTGTCTTTTTTGCTCAGCCAGATATGGGGGGTGATGGTTGCCTGGTTGGCGATATACACCAGTGCGGCTTCAGAGTTGCAGTTCACGAATTTCTGCGTGTCCTGCCCCTCCTTTTTCACCTTCACGGTGATTGTATCGATCCAGCCGGGGAAATATCCCGGTTCCTCCTTCTGATAGAAATCCTTGTCCCCGATCCCGTTGGGATAGCGGTGGAGCATCACCGGCCTGTCCTTCATCAGGGGCAGCATGTATCCGGATATTTTGTGGTAATATTCCACCAGATCCTTCTTGATGATCTTCTCACCGGGAAACATTTCCTTGTCGGGATTCGACAACTCGATCTCCTGTCCGTTTGCCTTGATGGTCGTCATGCTATTTCTCCTTTCTTACATCCTTTGCCTGTTTATCATCCCTGATGCCCAGAAATGAGGGATGCCTGAGCCTGTGGTCCTCCGTCCATTCGGTGAACCGGAATTCCCCCACCAGTTCAGGCTTCAGCCAGTGTGCATCCCTGTACCCGGGATCTTCATCGTCAAAGGGGGCTTCATCTCTTTCCAGCGGCTTCATTTTATCGTGGACCCTTTTCAGGGTCTCCTCGTCATACCCCGTGCCCACCTTGCCCGCATGCATCAGCTTCCCGTTATCATAATACCCCACGATCAGTGCCCCGAAATGCTTTCTTGATCCCTTCGGATCGGTATAACCGCAAATGACCAGCTCCTGCTGGTTCTCGCATTTGAACTTGAGCCATTTCTTCGACCGGCCGTGAACGTATTTGCTGCTGCCGTCCTTGGCAATCAGGCCTTCCCATCCTTTTTTGCAGGCCTCCTCCAGGTATTTTTCCCCTTCCCGGTTGCGGTGGGTGGCATACCGCAGGGTCTCATGATCAAAGCTCAGTGCCTTTTTCAGCAGGGTCTTCCTGTGCCTGAGCTCCATCCCGGCCAGGTCATGCCCCTCCAGGTAGATGATGTCAAAAACATAATAATACACCTTCACATCCAGGTCGGGATCATCGGTGTGCATTCTGGGCTGCAGCTTCGCAAAGGAGGTCACATCGCCCTCGAAAGCAACGATCTCCCCGTCCACGATAAAATCATGTTCCTGTTGCTGGATGGCCTCCCTGATCTCCGGGTACTGGTGGTTCATGTTCTTTTTGTTCCGGGACATCAACCTGACATCGCTTCCCTTTTTGAAGGCCAGGCATCGTTCGCCATCCAGCTTGCGTTCAAAGATCCAGTCCTCCCGGGAGAACGACTCATCCGTCAGGGTGGCCAGCATGGGCTCCGTCCACCGGGGCTGATCCTTTTCCCGGAGGTTTTCCCTGGATCCTTCCGGAAGTATGTCAAAAAGCCTGTCCATGGTACCTGTTCATTGATTCTCCCCGAAGCTATCCTCCCTCTTTTTT
Source organism: Bacteroidota bacterium (assembly GCA_051746185.1). Lineage (GTDB taxonomy): Bacteria > Bacteroidota > Bacteroidia > Bacteroidales. The sequence goes on along the minus strand of JBNJEV010000038.1, from coordinate 729 downwards.
CATCTCCTTTTCCATTTCCTCGATGGTCTTGTCCGACAGGATGGATTTCGGCTCGGTTTCAACCGGATTGCGCCGGGCATCTGCCTCATCATCTTTCATCTTCTTCAGAAGCCAACGTTTATTGTCCTTTTTGCCGCCCGTGTTGATGAGCACATAACCGCCCCTGAGCTTTTTTCCCTCCAGCCATACCTCTACCTTGCCGTCATCAAAGGATTCCTGCATGGACATCCCATCATCCTTCTCCTCCCGCAGGTTCCGGTATGTGCCGCCGTCCCAGACGATCACCGTGCCTCCGCCGTATTCGTCCTCGGGAATGGTCCCTTCAAAACCGGCATACTCCAGCGGATGGTCCTCGGTAAGGGTGGCGAATCGCTTTTCGGACGGATCGGTGGAGGGACCCTTGGGGACTGCCCAGGACTTCAGCACCCCGTCCATTTCCAGACGGAAATCATAATGCAGGTTCGTCGCATCATGCTTCTGAATGACAAACCTGGGCTGATCCGATCCTTCCCCCTTCCCCCCGGAGGGTTCGGTGGTCTTTTTAAAATCCCGTTTCTTTTTGTATTCGCTCAGTTTGTCCTTATCGTAATCAACGGTCTTCTTTTTGCTCATTTTTCTGACATTTGGTGATGCACCGTAATGGATTTACTCCTGGTATATCCTTCGAAAATATTGTTCCATAAATGAATCAACTTAGAAGATTGGGGTATGATGCTGATTATGAGCGTT
>JBNJEV010000037.1:0-23891 GCA_051746185.1 Bacteroidota bacterium | reverse complement strand
CCCCGGTGATGGCTTCTTTGTCCACCTGGATGGTCGCCAGCACACGTGCATTTTTCCCCGCATCAAGGGTGTCTATCTTTTCCGGATCGAAAATGACCTGCCAGTCCACCGGGGTTGAAGCACTGAGCTCTATGTCACTGAGGGGGACCGAACCGGTATTCCTGACCAGCAGGATAAGGTCTTTTTCATCTCCGGCGGTAACACTTGTACTCAGCAGTCCCCTGGGAGTGGTCAGTTCCATCTCATAGGTTCCGGTAATGACCACTTCCAGTTCCAGGTTTGCCGAGGTGGTGCTGGTTACGGCCTGAACGGGAATTTTATAGGTACCGGCGGTGATCTGATCCGGGGGATTCACCTCAATGTTGAAATTCGCCGTGCTGTTCGCTTCGATTTCGACCGAAGTAGCCTGTTTGTAGTTGGGCTTGAAAACAACCCTCCACCCGCGGGGTACGGCTGCTCTCAGCGAATACAGCTGCTTTTCCGGGGTATGGTTCTTCAATTCGGTGTTGAAAGTGAAAGTGGCATCGGCATGGCCCTGCATATTGGCCTGATCGCAGGTAAATTCCGTTTTGAATGTTCCCTCTTCAGAAACATTCACCACCAGGGGCAACACATCAAAATCGCCCGCCGAGACCCTGATCCTGTATCTGCCTTTGTTCACCCTGAGAGGGACTTCCACCTCCAGGGAAAAGGTTCTTTTCCCACCCGGAAGCACGGAAAGCTGCCGGATGTTATAACCTCCTGATTTCATGGTATAATCCCATTGGTCCGGAAGGCCGTAGACCGACAGGTACACATTTTCGATTTCATTCCCGTCGTTGATGATATCAATGGAATAATCCACCGATTCTCCCGGGGGAACGGAAATGTAAGTGTAGGGAGTGTACAGTTTCACGCTGTCATCTGCCGGCGCAGGATGAGCATGGAAGGGGACCAGAAAGGTGAGAAGAAAAAAAATAAGGCCGGAACTTTTCGTATAAACAGACATATAAAAATCCTCCGTAATTTTTAAATGACATATCAATACGAAATGCAAATATAAAATGTGGATTGAATTTTCAGTGGGATCGATCTTATTGAAACTGTTAAATTTTCTTAAAAATGATACGGCGACTGAAACGCAGGTTCATTTTGTCAGTGTAAAGAACAACAGCCTTCCCATCAGGTACCGGTTCCGGTTATGCAGGCGAAAAGGGATCCTTTTGATCCGGCAGGAAAGCCGGATCAGAGGGATCAGAAAAGACAGCCAGCGGGAGGACTTCTGCTTTTTGTCGATGGAAATATTTATATCCGAGAATCCGGATATGGCCGAAAGATAAGAATACTGGTCAATGGTCATCGAAGCCACATGCTGCCTGCCGTCATCCCTTGAATAGTCCAGCGGTTTAAACGCATAGAAGAATCCGTTCAGCAGGAACCTCATGCGGGATTTCAGGGACATGATATTCGGAGTGGAGAAAAACATGATTCCCTCCGGTTTCAGCACCCTGTGGCATTCCCTGAACAGGGTCCTGTGGTCATGGATGTGTTCCATGACCTCAATCAGCAGAACCACGTCAAAGCTATCATTTTCATAGGGAAGTTCCCGGGTAATGTCCGCCTGTTTGCATTCAATTTTGTCGAAATGGAAATTTGCCGGATCCAGGTCACAGGCGTAAACTTGGAACCCTTCATCGTACAGCCGTCTGGAAAACGCACCGTGTCCCGCACCGGCATCGAGTATTTTCAGGTCTTTGCGCTCTCCGAGGATCCCCGTCAGATACCTGAAAACACTTTCGTGGATCCCGGGCATGGTGATGGGTTTGATTTCCCTGTTATCTGTTTCCTGGTCCATTGCTGATTTGCTTCTGTTATCAGCGAATGAAAGTAACGGAAAATTGGGAAACTTCTTTAGGGAGCAGCCACAACGATGGTTCCTTCCATTCCCGGATGAAGCGTGCACTCATAATCAAATGTCCCTGCCTGGTCAAATGTGTAGGAATAGGTTTCACCCTCCCCGAGATTGGTACTGCTGGTAAATCCTTCTGCAGTTACGTTGTGAAGCACATCGTCCTTATTGATCCATGACACGGTGGTTCCTGCTGCCACAGTTAATGTCTCGGGGACAAATGCAATATTCTGCATCCAGACTTCATTTGCTGCAGGTCCGTCATCGTTGCCATTTGTTCCGTTTTCCTCGCATCCCATGATCAACAGGGTTGTGATCAAGATCAATATCAATATTCTATTCTGTTTCATGATGAAATGGTCCTATACCAGGATCCCAACCAGAGCGACTGCAACCAGCACGATGATCAGGATAAAGAAGAGTATTCCGAGGGCTGCCACGGCCCCGGTGGGTTCCGGTGTTTCCAGTTCTCTTTCTGTCCGGGGCGGGACCCGTCGTCCCCCGGGCGGAGTGGCTGCGGCGAGCAGCAGTGCAAATAAAATTACCACAAGAAGGATGGGAAGCCAGGCCACATCCCTGTAGACCGGTCCGAACGGGGTGATCCATGCGGTAACGGCAATTGTGGCCAGGATCAGGACAAGCAGAAAGGACCAGAAAGTACCCCATGGTCCCGATATTCTGAAAACATAATAGAATATCACGCCAATAACAATGGCTCCGATCACGGCGAAAAAAATCTCAAGTGCTGTCATGATGCACGGTTTTGGTTCATAAAGCAGAAATTGTTCCGCAAGATTTGAACCGAAATAAGACCGGACCGGGATCGATCCGTGCCGTAACTCTGCTTCTGCCTGTCATGCTTGAAAACGAGATGCATTGATTTTCCGATCCGGACAATGACAGGCATCTCAGGAGAAACCAAAGTGTGTACCTGTTTCCACATTGGCATTCCACACAACAGGAATCCGGAACAGGAATCCTGCAGCAGAGACGATTGACTTTACTCGCAGATGAGCTGCGGGAACCGAAACGAAGCGGAGCTCGGCGAATGCCCTCGCGGGATTCAATTTCAGGGAATGGATATTTTTTGATAGATTGTAACTCTGTTTCATGATCATCAGGAAAGCAAGATGCCTTATCATCCCATTGAAAATTATGCCATTATCGGGAACATGCGATCCGCCGCCCTGGTCGGACTGAACGGATCCATCGACTGGTTCTGTTTTCCCCATTTTGATTCCCCCAGTGTATTTGCGTCCCTGCTGGATGAGCACAAAGGAGGTTATTTCCGTATCGCGCCGGCAATTTCCGGTAGCAGAAGCAAACAATATTACTGGCCCGATACCAATGTGCTCATTACCCGTTTCTACAACTCTGAAGGGATCGTGGAAATTACGGACTACATGCCTGTCGGGGATGACATCAGGAATGATTTCGATTACAGAATCGTCCGGCGTGTCCGGGGGATCCACGGAAAGGTACGTATGAAGCTGGAATGCTATCCGGCATTTACCCACCTGGCCCTGATCAGCGCTGCATTCAACCTGGAAAGGGCACTGGGGTAAGCCGGATCATTTAAATCTTCCGGTAGAAGATCCCCCGCTGCTGGCGGACAGGCCGGATCTTCTCCTCTGCTTCCAGCACATCCAGGTACTTGTTGACCTCGTTCAGGTGTAGACCCAGGATGGAAGCCAGGTCTTCCGCCGTGCAGGGTCTGCGGACGATGGTTTCCAGGATGGCCGTCTCGATATCCTCACGGTATGCCCTGATATCCTTTCGCTGCAGAGGATTTGAAATGATCTCCACCCCGGCCATGTCCCAATATTCCATGATCCGCTGAAGACTGTTACGGCTGGCCGGCTGCAGGTCTTCCACCGTGCCCGGCCTGTCCAGGGTATTCAGCTGGATCCGGTCGGGGCGGATCCTTTCGAATGCCTCTTTGAGTGCGTCCAGTTCTTTCTGATGATCGTTATATCCCGGGATGATAAATACCTCCAGCCAGATCTGTCCGCTGAAACCTTTTCTGAAGGTCACCAGTCCTTCGATATAGTCCCGTAGGCTCAGCTTTGACGGAGGCCGGTTGATCCTGCTGAATGTCTCACTGGTGGCTGCATCCAGGGAAGGCAGGACCACATCTGCATCCAATAGCTCATTCCTGACGGATTCCAGGTGAAGCAGGGTACCGTTGGTAAGTACGGCCACCGGGATCCCGGGCCTGTGTTCCTTGATATATTTCAGCACATCACCGATCCGGGAATTCAGGGTGGGTTCTCCAGAACCGGAGAAGGTGATATAATCAGGATCCGGATTATTCGCGAAATAATGGTCCAGTTCCGAGGTCACCTTTCTGTACGGAATGTATTCCTTCCGGTCCAGGGTGAGCCGTGTGGTGGGCCCGCATTCACAGTAAACACAATCCAGGGAACATACTTTATGGGGCACCAGGTCCACTCCGAGGGACATGCCCAGGCGTCGCGATGGAACCGGTCCGAACAGATATTGATACATGTGTGTCTATTTTCTGCAATTCATCTTATAGATGAAATAAAACGATAACAGGATCACAAATGTAAATAATATAAAGAAGGTCTGAAATCCGGACTGCTCGATGATCCAGCCGCCCAGCAGGGGGAACAGCGCAGGCAGGACGTTCCCTGCCCCTGCGATGCCGCTGTAAAGGGCCCGGTTCTCATTTCCTGAGATCTCCAGTAACACCCCGCTCATTGAAATGGTATATGCTGCGAATACCACCCCCCCGGCCAGAAAAAGAAGCCTGAACGGGGGAATGGCATCTGAAAAAAGCAGGATCAAAGGCAGTGAAAGCACAACCAGGGCATTTCCATAGAGCAGGTACCGGTATCTGAATCTCCGGGAGAACAGGAAAAGCAGGAGGCCAATGGCCACGGTCCCCATCACCTTAAAGAACAGGTACCATCCTGTCTCATGGCTGTGCGTCCCGAAAACCTGTTTGGAATAGAGCATCACAAAAGGAAGCAGGGTAATGCTGACTCCCATGGTATTCACCCATCCCAGGAAATATCCCAGCCGCCTGTTGGACAGGAGTTCCTCTTTCATCAGGGTGCGGAAATGCTTCACGCTGCGGACCGGCATCCTGGAAGGAACCTCCTCCTTCAGTCGCCAGAAACCCAGTGAAGCTATGAACAGGCCGACGAAACCGATAAAAAACATCCAGGCGTAGTTGTCCGGGAAATCCCTTATGGTCAGTATTTTCCTGGCCAGGAGGGCCGAAAGCAACAGGACGGCCCCGGTGAAAGCCTGTTTGATGGAGAGGAATGATTTGCGGGTGGACGGGTTGATCGATTTGCCCAGGATATCGGTATAGCTCACATTGGCAAATGCACCTCCCAGGGAAAAAGTAGTGATCAGGAGAAAGATCAGCCAGATCATGATCTGTCCCCCGAACATGTCAGAAAAATACAGCAACAGTCCCATCAGCAGCAGGGAGAGCACCCTGCTGTTGATGCCGGTCAGAAGAAATTTCCGTTTGAACCGATGGTTGCTGATGAAAGGAGCAAATGCCAGCTGGGCGAATCTCGCGCCTCCGAGCATGATGGCTGTCATCAGGCCCACGTGCAGGCCATTCCCTCCGGCCTCGATCAGCATGGCCGGCATCACGGTGTCCACATCCATGAAATTTTGTGCAAGCGCCAGAAAAGTCGCATGCCAAAGGAAAGCGTAGAAATTGTGCCTGGAGGTGTCCTGAGAGAGGGTCATACATGGATCCCTTTCAGTACGATATCGTCAACCTTCACATCCATGTCGTATGCGATCACTTTGCACTTGGCCTTCAGCAGAAAAAAGACCGGGCGACCGGCTTCCGAGAGGGCCTCATAGTTCCCCTGTCCCTTGCTGATGATCAGTCCGGATCGCCGGAATTCTTCCAGGAACTTCTCATTGCACAGACTGAGGATGGCCCCCGGCGCGGTGGATCCGGAAGAGATGATCCCGGCAACCTCCCCGATCCCGGATTCCTCGGCATCTTCGCGGGTCACATCATTGATCACCGGGATTTCCCTCACCGCATAGATCACCGGTTTGTCAAGCTCCTCGATCAGGATCCGGTCAAACACCGATTCTCCTGCATTATCGCCGATATAGAGGATCGAAGAGGTACGGTCCAGGTGTTCTTTAAATTCCGGATAGTGGAAAACGGCGAAATCCTGTTTCAGGATCTTTCGGATCTCATCTTTGAGAACGAATTTTCTGCTCACTCCCAGATCAATCACATTCCCGGCAATGGCCAGCCTGATCGCGGCCTCCAGCCTGTCTTCCGATCCATCCAGCATCTTTTTAAGATCGGGATACAGCTCCAGGGCCTCCCGGATGTTGGCTCTTTTAATGTCTCTGTAGGGATCGTCCACCCCGGTGATCTCCCTGACCTTCCTGTAGATCATCTCACCTGTTTCAGGGGGAGTGTGGTCCATCGGGATATCTCTGATCATCGATCCCACCGAATCCAGCAATTGTTTGATCTTTTCTTCGTCTTTAGTGGCCATGCGGCCCGCTCTTAGAGCCTGGTCAAGGAAACAGGGATAACAATCGAGGAAGGTTTTCATCTGCGGATTCAGGTTTTTCTTTCTTCTTTTATTTCAAACAGGTTGCCACTATTGTCTTTGATAAATACCAGGTCGGAATGGGTCCTTTCCTGCCGGATGCATTCATATTCCTTTTCCTGCACCTTTCTGAGGATCTCTTCCCTGTTCTCAAAAGAGAGACAGATATGCCGGAACCCTGTTTCGGTGGATGACGGCGTCAGAAACAATTCCATCATCAGCCCTTCATTACGGAGCTGATATACAGATGTTCGCTGATGGATCCCGAAGATCGTGCCCGCAAGATCTGCTTCCAGGTTGAATTCCCTCTCTTTCCTGAGACCCAGGATCTCCTCATAAAAACGATCGACCTCCAGGGGGTCGTTGATGGTAAGCGCAACATGTTCAAATTTCATTTTGGCACTGGGTTTTATATGGGGGGACTGCATTATACGTGGTCGGAATGGTGGGAAGGATCGATCAGTTCCCGGTATTTGTAAACGATCTTTTTGAAATCTTCCCAGGTATCACGTTTCAGGGCAGGATTTCTCAGAAGAGCCGAGGGATGATAGACGGGCATGGCCAGGTGGTGCTCCCATTCCATCCAGTTGCCCCTGAGCCGGGTGATTTTTTTGTCCCCTCCGGCCAGGCTTTTCAGGGCGGTGGAACCCAGGAAGATCACCATCGGGGGATTGATCAGATCGACCTGACGGATCAGGTAAGGCAGGCATGCCTTTCTTTCCTCCCGTGATGGCTCCCGGTTGCCCGGGGGCCGGCATTTGATGATGTTGCTGATATACACATGTTCCTCGCGGTTAAATCCACAGGCTGCCAGGATCTTATCCAGCAATTGTCCCGATCGTCCCACGAAAGGACGGCCGATCAGATCCTCATCCCTGCCGGGGGCTTCGCCAATAATGAAGATCGGGGCCCGGATGTTGCCTTCCCCGAAGATCACATGGTTCCTTGTCCGGGCCAGATCGCATTTATGACAGTTGAGCACCTCTTCTTTCAAGGTCTCCAGGGATGTTTCAACACTTGCGTATTCATTCATGGCCGAAATGATTGATTTTGTCTGCTGCAATGACCACGAAACTGCCTTTCCCGTATCCTTTTAAAGGTTCCTGGACGGACCTGACCTGTTCCAGTTCCCCGAAAACAGTCTGGTGGATCTCCCTGATACCGAAGCCCGTCCTTTCCATCATCCTGATCAGTTCTTCTGTTCCGTAAAATACAGCATCCTTATAAAAAACACTTTCTTCCCGGTGTTCCAAATATTTTTTACCAACAGGGCTGTCCTTGTCCACGAAACCCATGACCAGGTTACCGGAGTCTTTCAGGATGCGATTTGCTTCCTGCAGGGATCTTTCAGGGTCATCCACGAAACAGATGGTGGTGACCATTACAGCAAAATCAAAGCTTCTATCTTCAAAGGGAAGAGCTTCTGCAACCCCCTCCACGGCACGGATATTCCTTTCCCTGGCTCTGGCCCGCATGGCCGCCGAAGGATCGACACCCTCCCTGATGCCCAGCGGACGGGCAAAGATACCGCTTCCCACACCGATTTCAATCCCCCTGCCTTTTGCGGGGACAACCTTTCGGAGGGCATTCAGTTCTGATTGAAAGACGGACCGGTTTTTGACAAACCAATCCTCATACTGATCTGTAAATTGATTAAAAGGACCGGTTCTGGGCATTGCTGATCTGTTCAGAAATTACATGGAACATCAATTCCCGATCGGATCCCAGATCACCAGGATCATCGCACCTTCCAGTGACTGAAAAGGACCATGATCCTCATGGGCACGGATGATCTGGTAGGATCCGGCAGGGTACTTCACCCCGTCGGTGATGTACGATCCTTCAAGTACCAGATGCTGTTCCGTGGAGATATGGGAATGGCTTTCCATGACAAATCCTTTCGGCAGTTTCAGCAGGATCGTCCTGACCCCGTTCTCATCCCGGAGTGTTTTCTGCATGGTTCCCTCAGGATAGTTCTTAGCCTCCGTCCAGTTCGAATCATCGAACAAATTCATTATTTTTTTCATGACAGATTCCTCCCTTTTTGTTGTTTGACTGTTCTGATTACCATATGAAATTACAAAATTTACGCGGGACCACTCCCATGATTCCCCATCAATCAAACACGGGAAGGGCTAAGCTTCTGTTACTTTTTCATATACAGCTTTCCGGGACATCAGTGTCATGGTGAGCCCCCGGGAAACCATGAACAGGACGAATGCAAGCCAGAGTCCGTGGTTCCCGATCCATTTTCCCAGGACCAGGTAGGCGGGAAAGAAGACCAGGAGGGTGGAAATGAGCATGGCATTCCGCATTTCCCAGCCGGCGGTCGCGCCGATAAAGATCCCGTCCCAGAGAAATACGGCATAGGAGACCATGGGAATGATGATCACCCAGAAAAAGTAAGGCCTGGCATTGGAGATCACATCGGGATTATCGGTGAGAAGGCCGAAGATCAGGTTGCCGGCGAAAAAATAGAGGAGGGTGAACAGCACCCCGATACCGGTACCCCACAGGAATAGCAACCTGACGGACCTGAACAGGGACTCCCTGTTGCCGGCACCGATGAACCTTCCTGTAAGCGCCTCGGAGGCATGGGCAAAACCGTCGATCAGAAAGGAAAAGAACATGAAGAATTGCATCAGCAGGGAATTGACGGCCAGGATGGTTTCTTCTCCTTCGGAAGCAACATCGGAGCGGGCCGACCTGGCAGTGAAAAAAGAGAATACGATCACCAGGCACATGGTGCGGATATAAATGTCCTTGTTCACGAGCAGGAAGCCCTTCAGCTTGTTCCACCGGATGGCCGCACTGACCGAAAAGTGTTTCATCAGTCTGCTGAAGTATTTTCTGAAGAAGAGTATCGCCACAAGGAATCCGGCATACTGGGCTATGACCGTCCCCAAGGCCACCCCGTCAGATCCCATGCCCAGGGCCATCACAAAAATAAAACTGAAGGCGATGTTCAGGACATTGGCGGTGATCAGGACCACCATGGGAAGTCTTGCATTCTGCATTCCCAGAAAGAATCCGAGCAGTGCAAACTGTCCCAGGACAGCCGGAGCGGCCCAGATCCTGATCCTGAAATAGGACATGGCCAGCTGTTCCACCTCTGTTTCTCCCTTCAGCAACATAAAGCTCAGAAGCTCAATGGGCCGCTGGAGCACCAGCAGTACAAGGCTTACCGACAGGCCGATGAAGACAGCACGGGAAAAGACCATGATGGTTTCAGGGAGATCACGCCTGCCCCTGGCCTGTGCCGTGAATCCGCTGGTCCCCATGCGGAGGAATCCCAGGCTCCATCGGGAAATCGATATTTTTTATCTGTTCATTATCCAAATCCATACTGATATGGATAATAAATATTTGTCAAAGAACATTTTTTATCCAAAAAGGACCGGATTAGTATAATAACCCGATAATTTATATTTTTCTGAGCAGCGACAGCAACAAAATTAACTGCTGCCTGTTATCTTTATTGAATATGGGAAAACAGACAAAGATAAGGAGCAACAGATTTCAGAAAATCGACAGGGCCATCACCGGCTGGATGGCTTCACACGGGATCGCCCTGCTGAGGATCAGCATGGGGATCATTTTCTTCTGGTTCGGGATGCTCAAGTTTTTCGAGGGACTGAGTCCGGCCGAATCACTTGCCATCCGGACCATTGACATTCTTACCTTCGGACTGGTCGGACCGGAAGTGGTCCGCTATGGACTGGCTGTATGGGAAGTATTGATCGGGATCGGTCTGATGTTCAGATTATACCTGCGCGAAACCCTCCTGCTCATGTTCCTTCAGATGCTGGGGACCCTGACCCCGGTCTTTCTTTTCCCCGACGAGGTTTTTACGGTGATTCCATACGGACTGACCCTGGAAGGGCAGTACATCGTAAAGAACCTGGTGGTGATCAGCGCGGGTATTGTCATCGGTGCCACGGTCCGCGGCGGCGGGATCGTTCCGGAAAAGCGGTAATTCTTCGCAATAGCATTTACCTTTTCCCGGGATCATTATCTTTGCTGGAAGTTGATATCAAATTATCGAACCGGTAACGTATGGATCGATCCCAATTCGCCATTTTTATCATCCTGACGATGACCGGACCCGTCACGGGGAGCACCCTTGCGGCCCAGGATCCGCAGGTACGACCGGTCATCATCGATACGGCAGCCGCATACCAGACCATGACCGGGTTCGGAGCATCGCTGGCCTATTATGAGAACTGGCTTACGGCACATCCCAACAAGAACGAGATCTACGATGTCATCTTCTCGGAACTGAGCCTGGACATCCTGCGGGTCAGAAACGCCCATGGGTATGATGCTACCATGGTGGACCGGGTGAAGGAATTTGCCGGTGCTGCCCGGCAGTCCCTGGGCAGGCCCATCCCCATTTTGTCCACATCCTGGGGTCCGCCGGATTCCCTGAAGAGCAACAATGACCGGAAAAATGGCGGCACCCTGAGATATACCACCGGGGAAGGGGGCGTCTTGTTTGATTATGCCGGGTTTGCCGGCTGGTGGAACAGTGCGCTGGATGAGTACAGCCAGAACGGAGTGTATCCAACCTATATCAGCATCCAGAACGAGCCCGATTTTACGGCCACCTGGGAATCCTGCCGGCTGGATCCTTCCGAGACCATCAGCGGAACGGATACCATCGCCGGGTTTGACAGGGCGCTGGATTCGGTGTATCACCGTGTGATGCTGCGGGATAATCCGCCCGTTTTCCTGGGTCCCGAATGCATCGGGATCGGGTACAATGCGGTGGAGAACTATGTGAATGCGCTGGACCTTTCCAAACTGCACGGCATTGCGCATCATCTCTATCACGGGGCCAGTGAAGATGATCCGTGGGCTTCCGCCAGTTTTGCCAAAGTGGGTGATTTTCATCCGGAGGTGCCTCATTTTCAGACGGAATATTCACGGACGGACTGGTTTAACCTTTCGGGGCTCATCCATCAGTCCCTGCATGCGGAAAATGTAACGGCATTCCTTTACTGGGATCTGATCTGGAACGAAGGCGGACTGGTAAGCCTGGATTTTCCCTGGGATCCCCCCAGCAAGTGGGACGATCCGCAGAAAGGATATACCCGCACCAAAGAATTTTTTGTCTTCAAGCAGTATTCCGCCTTCATCCATCCGGGCTGGCAAAGAGTGGGGACCACCCTGGCAGGCGGCGATGTGACGGGCGTCACCTTCATGAGCCCTGGCATGGATTCGGCCGCTTTTGTGGGGATCAACCTTTCGCAGACCGATACCTTTGCCCTGCATCTTTCCATCCCGGGATATATCATTGATACATCAGGCGTTTTCAGGACTTCCGAAGTAATGGACTGTGAGCCGTCCGGCGGACTGACCGATTCGGTTTTTGTGCTGCCGCCCCGCTCCATCGGGACCGTGGCCATGGAAATTTCACGGATCACCGGGGAACTGGAGATCGCCCATGCAGGTCCTGATCAGGAGGTATGTGGTCAGCTCGAGGTGACCCTGGCAGGAAATGAACCGGTGATCGGGACCGGGACATGGACTCAGATAAGCGGTCCGGGGACGATCACTTTCGGGGATGAGCATGCTTTCAACACCACAGCCATGGCGGATACATATGGAACCTATGTACTGGAATGGGAGATCGACACCGACGATTATGTGTCGGATGATCAGGCAGAGATCCGTTTTGCGGAAGCCGCCGATGCCGGTCCGGATCAGATGATCCACGACCAGTTGGCAACGACCCTGGCCGGGAACGGACCGGCGATTGGGACCGGTACATGGACAATGGTAAGCGGTCCTGGTACTGTCACCTTCGGAAATGCAAATACCGGCACCACGACAGCTACGGCAGATGAGTATGGAACCTATGTCCTGGAGTGGGAAATCGTGAATGGCAGCTGCGCCACGGACGACCAGGTGGAAATTCGCTTTGAAGAAACCACCTCCGCCACCTTCCGGGAAGGCTCTTTTGTATCGGTCACGAATTTCCCGGATCCCTTTTCCGTTACCACCCAAATCCGGTTCTTCCTCAGGGACGGCGGCCGGGTCATGCTCTCGGTATATGACTGTACGGGAAAGGAAATCCGGAAGCTGGACCTGGGAGCCAGGCAGCGGGGAACCCAGGAATATACCCTGCAGCGAGGAGGAATGAAGAGCGGGTTGTATTTCTTTAGGCTGGATCATTCATCCGGAAATTATATACACGGCAGGTTCATAATCCAATAAAAAAAAATAAAGGAACAGGCATGAATTATTCTTCATTATTCGGGTACCTGGTGATCTTACTTGTAATCTCCGCCGGGTGCAAATCCACTTCCGGCGATCAGGGCCCCAACATCATCCTTGTGCTGGCAGATGACCTGGGGTATAATGATCTTAGCTGTTACAGGGACATGCATCCGCCGCAGTCGGACAGACCGCCCACCTGCCTGACCCCCCATATTGACAGCCTGGCGGTAGAGGGAATGCTGTTCACCGATTTTTACTGCGGGGCCCCCGTCTGCTCCCCGTCAAGGGCTGCCCTGGTGACAGGGCGGAATGCGACCCGGGTGGGAATTTACAACTGGATCCCGCCCGGAACGCCCATGCATCTGAGGGACCGGGAGGTGACCATTGCCGAGATGCTCCGGACTTCAGGATACAGGACCGCCCATTTCGGAAAATGGCACCTGACCTCCAGAGGGATGGGACAACCCCTTCCCACTGACCAGGGCTATGAGCAGGCGTTTTTTACCTACAACAATGCCAATCCTTCCCACCACAATCCGGAGAACTTTTTCAGGAACGGGGAAGAGGTTGGCAGGCTGGAAGGCTATTCCTGTCAGCTGGTGGTTGATGAGGCCATCGCCTGGCTGGAGTCCCACCGGCAAACCGGTCAGCCTTTCTATATCAATATATGGTTCAACGAACCGCATGAAAAGGTGGCTGCTCCCGAACGGCTTGCCGGCAGGCATTCCTACAACAAAGCTTATTATGGATGTATTGAGAACATGGACCTGGCGGTGGACAGGCTTCTCTCTTTTCTGCGGGAAAATAAACTGGATCAGAATACCCTGGTGATCTTCACTTCCGATAACGGTTCCCAGATGGTTGGATCCAATGATCCGTTGCGGGGGGAGAAGGCATTCAATTATGAAGGAGGGATCAGGGTGCCTTTTCTGGTCAAATGGCCCGGAAAGATCCCCCGGGGGAAGATTTCCGGGTACATTGGAAGTTTTACGGATGTGTTGCCCACCCTTGCCAGCCTGACCGGATCGCCATTGCCGGATGCGAAGCTGGACGGAGAGGATCTTTCGGCGGTGATGCTTGGTTTGGAACCGGACCGGGAAAGGTCCTCTCCGGTTTTTTTCTTCCGCTACTTTCATGATCCCATCTGCATGCTCAGGGAGGGGAAGTGGGTATTGCTGGGCTATCACCATGATCCAGTCCCCGTGATGGAGGACTATGACCAGTCGGAACTGGCATTGCTGAAACCGGATCCGGGAGAGCCCAGGTGGTCCATGTGGGGTTTCGGGGAAGAACACATGGAATACCTGAAAGACCTGGAGCCGGTTCATTTTGAACTCTATGATATTGAGAAGGACCTGCGGCAGGAAAAGGATATTTCCACCGATTATCCGGATATTGTTGCCGGTATGAAGAATCGAATGCTTGAACTGCGGGACGGGATGGTCCGTGAAGGAGGGGACTGGTAACATTATTACACGACTGAATGTATATGGCCGGAAAGAAATCATGGATCCAGCGGGGACTGAACATCACTGAAAAAGTGGGGAATGCCCTTCCCCATCCCGCCACGCTTTTTGCACTGTTTGCACTTATCACCCTGCTGTTCAGCGGGATTGCCCACTGGGTGGGATGGTCGGCGGTCCACCCGGGTACGGGTGAACGGGTGGAAGCCATCAGCCTGCTTTCCAGGGAAGGTTTCCACCGGATCCTCCTGGAGCTGGTGGACAATTTCACCGGGTTTGCCCCCCTGGGGATTGTGCTGGTGGCCATGCTCGGGATCGGGGTCGCGGAAGGAAGCGGGCTGATCGGTACGGTGATCCGGCTGCTTGTCCTTTCTGCACCCAAGCGGATCCTGACGTTTGTCCTGGTCTTCAGCGGGATCCTCTCCAACATGGCTTCCGATGTGGGATATGTCCTGCTGATCCCGCTGGCCGGTATTATCTTCAAAGCCGTCGGGCGCCATCCCATCACGGGCATGGCGGCTGCCTTTGCGGGAGTGTCCGGAGGATTTTCCGCCAACCTCCTGCTGGGGACGGTAGATCCGCTGCTGGCCGGTCTCTCCGAGGAGGCCGCCCAGATCGTTGATCCTTCTTACCTGGTCAATCCCACCGCCAACTATTATTTCATGGTTGCATCGACTTTCATCATCGCCTTCGTGGGGACCGTGATCACGGAGCGTATCGTGGCCCCTCGGCTGGGGGATTACAGCGATACGGAAGGAAGCGATGAACTGAAGAAACTTTCCCGGAAAGAGAAATCGGGCCTGTTATGGGCGGGGATCACGGTCATGGTGCTGACGGCGGTGATCCTGGCGGGACTGATACCGGAAAACGGGTTCCTCAGAGGTCCGGATGGCTCCGTGCTGGAGTCGCCCGTGATCAGAGGCGTGGTGGCCTGGCTGTTCATCTTTGCCTTTGCGGGAGGCGTGGTCTACGGGATTGTAACGGAGAAATTCGGGAATGACGGTGATGTAGCTGACAGCATGGCCGAAAGCATGAAATCCCTGGCGGTATACATGGTCCTGGTATTTTTTGCCGCCCAGTTCGTGGCCTACTTCAAATGGAGCAACCTGGGACTGATCATGGCCATCAAGGGAGCAGGATTCCTGACCGCCCTCAATGTGGGACTGATCCCCCTGATCATTCTTTTCATCATTTTTGCTGCCACCATGAATATGTTCATGGGAAGTGCATCGGCCAAATGGGCGCTGCTGGCCCCGATCTTCATCCCGATCTTCATGTTCATGGGTTATTCCCCCGAGCTGGCCCAGGTGGTTTACCGGATCGGGGACAGTGTTACGAACATCGTCTCCCCCATGATGAGCTTTTTTGCCCTGATCATCGCCTTTATCCAGAAGTATGACAAAGATGCGGGCATCGGGACGGTGATCGCCACCATGCTTCCCTATTCCATCGGGTTTTTTATTGCATGGACCATCCTGATGGTGGCCTGGGTATGGATCGGGCTTCCCCTGGGACCGGATGCCGGTTTGTATTATGACGGGTAGGTCTGTACCGGGCACACTCCTCTATCGGGAAAAGATGATTGCTGTTCAGATTATTAAACATACCGGATGGTCAGGACGTTAAGAACTATATACTCAAAAAACACAGAAAGATGAAAATGAAGGAACATGTTATTCTACTGTTTGCCCTTGTGTTCACGGTGACATTTCCGGGAATAATGGCACAGGAGAGTTCCCCTGAACCTTTTCTGGGAAGATGGTCCCTGGATCTGGACTATAAAACCAGCCGCGTGGGATGGGTGGAGGTGCGCCAGGAGGATGGATACCTGGATGCGGACCTGCTCTGGAGGTGGGGGAGCGTCACCCCGGTCGAGTTCGTATTTGCAGCAGGGGACCGTCTTTTCCTTACCCGGAGCAACCGTGTGGTCAGGGAAAGGGACGAGGACGGGGATCCCGTGAGGATCCAGCGGCAGGTCGACTGGTTTGAGATCAGAAAGGAAGATGAGGATCATATCTCCGGGATGGCATATTTCCCCAACAGCAGCGGGGTCGGAATGGAGACGGTCCTGTTCAAGGGAACAAAGATCCCGCCGCTTCCACCTGCACCTGATCTGAGCCAGGTGGAATACGGGGAGCCGGTGGAACTTTTCAATGGAAAGGATCTTGCCGGCTGGAGACTGATGGGGGAGAATACCGTCAGCGGATGGAAAGCCGTGGATGGTGTCCTGGTGAATGACCCGGTTCAGAAGGAAGGCCAGCCGCACATCAATTACGGGAACCTGCGTACCACGGATACCTTTGAGGATTTCAAACTGGAACTGGAAGTGAAGGTTCCAGAGGGAAGCAACAGCGGAATCTATCTCCGGGGCATTTACGAGGTTCAGGTGTTCGACAGTTATGGAAAACCGCCGGATTCCCATAACATGGGTGCGCTTTACAGCAGGATCACACCTTTGGTTTCCGCAGAGAAACCGGCCGGACAGTGGCAGGAAATGGAGATCATTCTCTGCAACAGGCACCTGACCGTGGTGCTGAACGGAACAACGATCATCGACAACGAGCCGGTGAAAGGGGTGACCGGCGGGGCCATCTCATCGGATGAGTTTTCCCCGGGACCCATCTTTTTGCAGGGTGATCACGGAATAGTAAGCTACCGGGACATTGTGCTGACCCCGATTCTGGAACCATAATCCCCTGAGAGCCGTTGATCATCGTTTCCCCTCATAGGCATCCAGGAGGCGGTTCATGAGGATGTTTGGTCGGAATCCATTATTTTTGATCAAAACGCACCCTGATGTACATCCGCAAGCTGATCAGTCTCCCGGAAGGGATGGTTCCCCTTTTTCACGAATATGAACAGAAGGACCGGGAGGAATGGTTCTGCGGCTCCGATCCCGGGGACAGGAAGGTTGGATCGGGAGGCGGAACCGCCCACCTTCTGGCAGAGGCATACCACAGATCGGGGTTCAGGGGCAGTTTTGACCGGTGGCTTGTCTCTGAAAAACGCCTGGTCATCCACGCCGCGGGAGAAAGCCGCCGGCTTCCGGCATATGCCGCCGTGGGGAAGTCCCTTCTTCCCGTGCCGGTATTCCGCTGGTCGAAAGGACAATACCTGGACCAGAAATTGCTCGACTTCCAGGCGCCCTATTATGAAAGGATCCTGAAAAATGCTCCGGACAGTTTCTGTATCCTGATCGCCAGCGGGGATGTGATGTTCATTTCAACCGACCGGTTCAGGAACCTGCCCGGGGCCGATGTACTGGTCTTCGGCGTCTGGGTGGATGATACGGTCGCCAGCCATCACGGGGTTTTTTTCAGTAAAAGGGAAAAGCAGGACGAACTTGCATTCGTGAAACAGAAACCTTCCCTCCGGGAACTGAGGGAACTTTCCCATGAATATTTCTACCTGATGGATTCCGGGATCGTCCTGATGAATGCATCCGCCGCCATGACCCTGATGAAAAGGGCCGGCTGGGACCGGGAGAAAGGTACTTTCCGGGGAGGAATAGCCGGTTACTATGACCTTTACGGTGAAATGCTTGCAGCATTTGGTACAGAGTCCGGGGAAAAGAACCGGGAGCTGCGGGGTATGGAAGTAAAGCTGGTTCCGTTGCATGAAGGAGAGTTTTATCATTTCGGCAGCAACAGTGACCTGATCGAATCCAACCTGAAACTTCAGAACCGGATCACCGACCAGCGTCTCAAACTGACCCGGGAACCGGACCATCATCCTTCCATCTTCCAGCAAAATGCACAGATCAGCATGAGGTTCACCGACAAGAACCATCATATCTGGATCGAGAACTGTTTTATTCCCGCTTCATGGAAATTGTCACATCACCATGTTCTGACCGGACTCCCTGAAAATGAATGGGATATTAACTTGCCGGAGCGGATCTGTGTGGATGTGGTCCCTCTTGGCCGGCAACGGTTTGTTTTGAGACCATACGGTTTTTCAGACCATTTCAGAGGTCTTTCCGAAGAGGGAACCCTGTGGATGGAGAAACCGCTGCACATATGGCTGGAAGAGCATCGGATCACCCCGGAGGAAGCCGGATTGTCTTTCCGTGCTTCGCTTTTCGACATCCCCCTTTTCCCGGTCACCGGAAAGGACCGGATGAAGGAAATGCTGGAATTTATGGTGGGGAACGGAACCGGACCTTCGGGGGGATTTATGGAAAAAACCCGGGACCGGTGGATCCGGAGTGAAAGGTTTTCGGCCGGAGAAATCGCTGCAAAGGCCGACCTGGCGTCCCTGTATCGCCAGCGACGATCCCTGAAGTCAATTTTCCTCCCCAAACTGGCCGAAAATTACAGGACAAGCATCTTCTATTACCTGGACCTGGAGCGGACTGCGGAGGATTACCGGAAGTCATCACTGGAGTTGCCGGCCGGGCTGTCCCCGGATGAACCGGTGATCAGGCGGATCAACGACAGCATGTTCCGGGCCAGGGTCCTGAAGGATCGTAAAGAGGCCGAAAAATATGAAAGAAGGGCTTTTGCCATTCTCCGGGAGGCCATGACCGGTACCCTGAAACAGGATCCGGTCGCTCCCCGCCGCAACCTGCTGGATGACCAGATCCTGTGGGGCCGCAGCCCGGTCCGGTTTGACCTGGCCGGGGGATGGACCGATACCCCGCCGTACTGCATTATGGAAGGAGGAAAGGTGGTGAACATGGCCGTGGAGCTGAACGGACAACTGCCCCTGCAGGTGTTTGCCCGTCCGCTCGAGGAGCCTGTGATCATCCTGCGTTCCATCGATCTGGGGATCAAAAAGGAGATACGCACCTTTGAGGAGCTGAACGGGTTTAACCGGCCTGGGGATGGATTTTCCATCCCCATGGCGGCGCTGGTGCTTGCCGGTTTCAGCAACCTTTTCTCAGAAAAGCAGTATCCGGAGCTGGCCGGCAGACTGAAGGATTTCGGCTGCGGCATAGAGATGTCACTGCTGGCCGCCATTCCCAAGGGATCCGGGCTCGGGACCAGCTCCAACCTGGCCGCAACGGTCCTGGGCACGCTGAGTGGATTCTGCGGACTCGGCTGGGACAAGCATGAGATCTCCTACCGGACCCTTATCCTGGAACAGATGCTTACCACCGGGGGCGGATGGCAGGACCAATACGGGGGAGTGTTTGAGGGGATCAAGCTGCTGGAGACCGTACCGGGGATCCGGCAGTCTCCCGTCATCAAATGGTTGCCGGAACAGATCTTTTCCCGCAGGGAAACCAGGGAGATGATCCTGCTTTATTATACCGGGGTGACCCGGGTGGCCAGGGATATCCTGGGAGAGATCGTCAAGTCCATGTTCCTCAATTCCTCGCGGCACCTGGAGATCTTCCATGAGATGAAACAGCATGCCAGGGAGACCTTTGATGTGCTGCTGGGCAACGATTATGAAGGAGTGGCGGAAAAAGTGGCCCTCAGCTGGGAGCTGAACCAGCGGCTGGACGAAGGGACCAATCCGCCGGTGATCCGGGACATTCTCCGGCGGGTGGACGATTACCTGCTGGGGTATAAATTGCTGGGTGCCGGCGGTGGCGGTTACCTGATCATGTTCGCCAAATCGGTAGAAGCAGCCGTCAGGGTGAAACATGAACTGGAGTCCGCTCCTCCCAACCGGAGGGCCCGTTTTGTGGATTTCACCATCTCCCGGAGCGGGTTTCAGGTATCAAGATCATAGCCTCTGATATGAAAAAACAGGAAAAAGCTTTTCAGGATTATTATCCCGATGATGTGGCCCAATGCTATGGATGCGGGAGACTGAATCCGGAAGGACATCAAATCAAGACTTACTGGGAAGGGGAGGAAACGGTGACCCGTTACACTCCCGAATCCTGTCATATGGCGATGCCCGGATATGTATACGGAGGTCTTCTGGCCTCGCTGATCGATTGTCACAGCACCGGTACGGCAGCTGCTGCAAAATACAGGGCCGAAAAAAGGCCCATGGATTCTCTTCCGGCCATCAGGTTCCTGACCGCCTCCCTGAAGGTCAATTATCATAAACCCACTCCCCTGGGGACCGAACTGGAACTGAGGGGGAGGGTGAAAACAATCAGTGGCAGAAGGGTGGTGGTGGAAACGGACCTGAAAGCCGGGGACCAGGTATGCGTGACCGGCGAGGTGGTCTGTATCCAGGCTCCGGAAAAGTTCTTCCGGCAAAGCTTTGAGAGGGATCTTTGATCGCCGGTGCCTGAGCTTAGCGGAGGACCACGTGATTTTGCCGGCCCCGGGGTCTAATGTGCGACCACGATCTTTTTCGGATCTGAACGTACTCCTCCCGCCGATTCCACATGGTACATGTAGGTTCCCGGTGCCAGCAGATGCGAAGGCAATACCACATTCCGGGTGGATTCGCTGACCGGGTAACTGAGCACTTTATTCCCACGGATATCGTACAGTTCCAGCGATCCGGATGAGACATCTGCGGGAAGGCGGACGGGGAGATGGACCACCTGGCCGGCCGGATTGGGGAACGGATCGCCCAGGGAATAGGATGAAGAATGTATTTCTTCCGATTTTGTGGCCGGCTCGGGAAGAGCATATACCTGGGTTTGTGTCCGGTACGGGATCACGGAATAGTCGTAAATGTACACCAGGAATTTATTGCCTTCACTTTCTGTTTCGACGACACTGGTATAGCCCGCTCCCGGAATACTGAGCAGCACACTCCCGTTCTCATTGATCAGCCTGGTTTCATAGGTATAGAAATATGAATCGGTGGTCTGAACATACATGGAATAGGTATATACCAGCTCCACCAGGTTGTCATCGTTGAACAGGTTCTCTGACACAAACTGTACATTGTACAGGTAGTACCCTTCCGGGGCAGGCAGGGGGATTGTTTTGTACAGGGTGTGGTCCGGCTTATAGATACGGCATTCCTCGTTGACCACATCCATGGTGTAATAGACTTCTCCGGCACTTTCCAGCCGGCAGATATTGGCCGAAACGGTATAGGTGTTCTCCAAAACGGGCTGTGCGGTGAGCATCATACCTGTCATCATAAAAGCAAAAATGATAATGCCTGTTGTGATTATTTTCATGGTCGGCTTCTTTTATGGGATCTCCAGCATATCCAGTCCCTCGAGCGCTGAGGTCCCGCTGGGGGTGTGCAGCAGGGCTTTCCTGAACAACACCCTGGCCTGACGATAGTTGCCCAGCCTGAAATTTGCCCAGCCCAGCATGGTGAGGCCATCGTAGTCAAAAGGATACAGGTTCACCACCTTTTCAAAATACTTTTTTGCGGTCTCGAAATCCTCCCTGCCATAGTATATCAGTCCGATCCTGTGCATGGCAACGGAGTTGTTGGGACTGATCTCCAGGATCTTTTCATACTGGGACATCACCATGGTCCAGTTTCCCATGGCGGCCCCCGGATAAACGATCCCGAACCTGGGTTCAATAGCATAGGGCATGAGGTTGATGGCCTTGTTATAATAGGCCACCGATTCGGTAAAGTTCCCTGCCTGGTAGCTCAGCCAGCCAAGGCGCAGGTTGATCTCATAGGATTTTTCATCATACACCTGCTTCAGGCTGGTCGCCGCGGCCAGGACCTCACCGGTGGCTTCCTGGATGTAGCTCTGCTGAAAGGCCTCCTTGATCTCATCATATTCCTGCCCTGAGACAGAAAAGGATCCTGAAATGATCAGACCGGCAAAAATGACCCGCCTGAGTTGTTTTAAAATTTCCATGATAATCCTCCGTATATGGTAATGGTTTGGTAAGTCAATGGATTGAGGGGTTCTGTCTGGCCAGAGAGGGATGAACTGAATTCGCTCCGGTATCCGGCCCATTGTCCGCCGAGATACAGGATGGATCCTTTTTGGGTGACCGGTACCGACAGGGAGAACCGGACTTTCTTCTCCACCACTTCCGAAAAACTGTTGTACAGAATAGCCCCGTAATTCTCAGCATAGTTCTTCATCTCTCCGGCAGCTGCGTGCAGATCGAACCAGATTTTTTCCCTGATGGAAAAGCCCAGCAGGAGTTCCGGGATGACCTCAAGTATACCTTCCCCGCTGCCCGGAGCAACCAGGCTGTTCACGTACCCGCCCCCGTAGAAGTTAAGGTTTCCCAGGGGGTACCACGTAATCCCGATCCTGTTCTGGATCTGCCGTGCGTCGTTCAGGCCGGTATAGTATCCTTCCAGGTGCCAGTCCACCATCCCGGTTTCCCCGGATAATGCCAGGCCCGTTAAAAAATCGTTCCTTTCCGTGAATTCAAGGGGGAACACGCTTCCCCCCTGGTATCCGGTACTGCCCTCCCCGGGGACCTGGTAGCGCACGCGGACCAGGTGGAATACGGGGATGATCTGAAAACCAGACCGGGTGGTAAAACGGGGCGACAGGTAATACTGGTGCTGGCGCAGCTGCTGCTCGGTCACGGTGAAAAAACCGGTCCCGTCTGCGTAATAATAGATGTTTCTCTTGTTCAGGAAGGTGTAGGCATGGGTGAGCGATATCCCGGGGGAGAGGGAATTGGTCACGGAAAGGGATACATTGGAATACCACCTGGTGAGATACTGGGTACCCGGTTCTATGCCGGAAAAGTATTCCAGCGGATGATTGATGAACTCGTCGGTCAGTCCCCGGCAGAAGGAATATTCCGCTCCCGCCTGATCAAAAAATGCAGGTTTTGGGGGAGGCAGTTTCAGTGCCAGGTCACCCCTGAACTGTTTTCTCACAAGTTCCGCCTGCTGCTGCTGGCCCGCATACAGCCTGGAATAATAAAGGTACTCCAGGGCCACCGGATCCTGCCGGTTCAGCTCAATGGCCCTTGAGAAATGTTGGGCCGCCCTCCGGTAGTTCTTCTTGCTGTAACAGGCGATCCCGAGCCTCATTCTCAGGTAATAGTAGTCGATCCCCTCGTCGAGGGCCTCCTTTCCGGTATGGATGAGGCTGTCCCATTTTTCTTCCAGGTAGAAACGGTAGCTCTCCCCGTCGAAACGGCTGAAGGATCCTTCCTGCTGGGCAGCGGTTTCCTGTAGGAAGCAGAGGGACAATATGAAGATGAGGATCAGTCTGTACATGTCGCTTCCAGGTGTAATTTACCGGAATCCACCACAAAGGAACGGATCCCTTTCTCTTCGATCATCATGGAAAAATCAAATTCCTTCAGCAGTCTGCCCGAAAGATAGTTCCTGGCGGCAGATCTGATCCGGATCTCCGAGGGGGACATCTCATTGTCGATCCAGTCGTAACGGCATTCATACGAAGATCTCAGGAATTTCCAGAAAGGTGCCACAAAATCCTGTAATCCCAGCAGCGGCTGACGGAATATCAGGTTGAGCGGGTAACGGTCCCGGATGGTCAGGTCCTGGTAGAAACCCTGCTGTACCTGGAAGGCAGCCAGGAAGAAATAATAGAGCAGGGATCTTTTGTCCCCGCTGTAATGGGTGAAATAGATCAGGTTCCCGTCGTTGATGAAATAGGCCACGGAACCCGTCTGATGGCAGCGGATAAAGGAATTGTTGTAAGCATCCGTATTGACCTCCCAGGCCGACTCAACCATATCCGTGTGGCCCTCGATCCTGAAGTGGAATCTTTTTCCGGGAATCAGATGGAATGCCCGGTGCAGCAGCTCGTTCCTTTCAATGTTGGAGACAAGGTCATTCAACTCCGGGTAGGCGTAGGATTCCAGGGTGAACGGATCCCTGGAATGAAGGATGTAATGGCTGATGGGATATTTCATGGTGACGGATCCCACATAAGGGGTCTGCTGGACCTGGAAATGCAGATGG
>JBNJEV010000036.1:0-24910 GCA_051746185.1 Bacteroidota bacterium | reverse complement strand
AGGGCCTCGATCTTCAGGTCTTCCTCCCCCGCATTCAAGAACCGGATCCATTTCCGGATCACGGGCAGATCCGGGTACAGGAGGTAATTCAGCTCCACCTGCAGCCCTGAGAACGCACCTTTTCCCCGGAGCACCAGCCTGTTTCCCCTTCCTGACCTGTCATCGCTGATCTCTTCAACGGCAACAAGCTCCCATCCCGAAAATCCATCCACATATTCGCCGTTCACCAGGCAGGAAAATTCCCGGCTTCTGCCGATATAGTTCCTCTCCGTTCCGGCCAGGGACAGCGAGGATGAAAAAATACTGTCATGCTGGAAGCGGATCACCCTGGTTACCAGTCCGTTGTACAGTCGGACCGTTTTTTCATTTTCTGTGGCCTCATCCTGCGAATAAAGACAGATGGCATGGAATAACAATAGAAGAGCAACGGTTATGCCCGTCTTGCTTCTGTCCGGGAAACATCTATTTGAAGCTTTCATATTTTTTGTGTCTGATATATTCTGAAAATAAATGCACCAGGACCGCCCCGATTTTCATTGCAAGCAGGATATCCACAGGAGCCGAATTGATCTTTTCACATTATCGCGTGCACTTTGCACATTTTAAATATTCTTTCGTTCAGGGACTTGTTCTCAAACCTGTCCAGGTAACTATAGAGCCTGGTCCTGTCCAGGCTATCCAGAACCGATTGATCCAGACGAAGCTCTTCAATTTCATGCTCATTGTTATAATGAGGATTGATGTAAAAGAAATCCAGGATCGCTTTTTCAGGTTCTGCAATGAGTAATTTCTTTGAATCGGGATCGGGAGACAAACCGATCAGGGTCTGACCAAAACAGAATGCAGATTTTTTCAGCGTCCTGTATAAAAAACTGCCAATCGGGGTTTGAAAATGATTCGTCCTGCGGGTAGAAACCGAGGTGGTTGTATACACAGCCTCCGGAATAAGATTATAGTATGAAAGGGCTGTCTCCATGCTGATATAGGAAGGCTGATAAATCAGATTTGCAGCCAGCCAGGGGATATTTTCATTTGAAGCATGATCAGAAAAACAATACCATCCCTTTACAATCTTAATCAGGTAGCCCTTCCTCTGCCATCTCACCAGGTTCATGGTGTTCATGCCGGGAAACATTTTTTGAATATCCCCTGCAGAAAACACTTTGAAAGGTTCCAACTTTTTTCTAAACTCCAACCACATTTATACAAAAAAAGTTAAAATAAGAATTAAATTACAAATATATTTCTTAAAATATACAAAAATGTATGTAATAAGAAATAAAGTTCTCACTGATCCTTCCCCGGGCAAAAGCCTGGAAGATCGTTACGGGCGTTTTCTCCGTCACCTGCCTTCTGGAGTTCCTGCAGCTCTGGCACCCTCCTTTCCTGGAAGCGGTCAGGGATACATTCATCGGGGTGACCCTGATCGGGAATTCCTTTTCCTGGATCGATCTGATCCACTATGCAGCCGGATCCCTTCTGGCATGGGGACTGCTGGTCCTGCTGCTCAGGAAGGATTCTTCCCGGACAGGGCATCGAGGACAGGATTGAGCCTGATCACACCGGCGATCCATTGCAGGTTGCCGTAAGCGATCTCAGTGAGGGAATCATCCCCGAGAAGGTCAGAAAGCTCCAGGGCAAGTGCTGCGGTAAACCCGTAAATGGCATTGGTTGATCATCTGCGTTCCACCCACACCGCCATCTTTCCGGCTCCGCGGTTGGACCAGGCATAATAGGGAATGGCCCTGGCCCGCACAGGCTCGCCCGTTTCGTTGAATGCACCGACAGTCAGCTGCTGAACGGTTTCCTGCCCGATCTGTAAATGTCCCGGTGTGGTGCCTGCAGTATCCGGCAGGGAAATGCTGAAAATGTCAGCAGGATTGTCCATCTCCTCGAAACAGTAAACCAGCGGTCCCCTTTCCAGGGCCACCTTCCCCTGGTTTTCCTTTACTGCGGGATGACTGACCACCCGGCGCACTTCAAGGGGGAACCCGATCCGGATCTCATCCCCTGCTTCCCATCTGCGGTCCAGGGTGAGATATCCATGATCCGGATCCACATCCAGGTTTTCCCCATTCAACTCTGCAGCGATCCCTCCGGGTGAACGGTCGAGGTATTCATACAGGTCCCCCGGAACAGCATCCTGCTTTGCCCAGTGGGGAACACGGACATGCAGGGTGAACATTTCCGGCTCCGCGGAAAGGACCTTCAATTTCATATCCCCGCTTTCGGGCAAGCCGGTCTCCAGGGCCAGCCTTACATCCCCTTCCGCCAGGTGGAGGGCCGCCTCATTTCCGATCATCAGGTTCACATAGACCTCATTCCCTTTCACCGCATAGATGTACCGGGGCAACTGGGCCATGTACCTGGCTATGTTCGGGGGACAACACGGGCAGGGGAACCATTCCTTCCGTGTGGCAGATGGTTCTTTGAAGGGCACATCCGCATGCTCCGGGCACCATCCCAGGTTGAATTTATATACACCATCCGATTCCAGCGGACAGACGTAAAAATAGCGGTCTCCCGACAACGATACACCGGCCAGGAAATTGTTCCACATGGTCCGTTCAAAGACCTCAAAATACCTTGCATCCTGTTCCAGGCTGAACATGCGGGTATTCCACATCATCAGGGAAATGGCAGCACAGGGTTCCGAGTAGGCCCTGGCATTGGGAAGGTCATAGGGCTGTCCGAACCCTTCATTCTTATGCCGGGACCCGATCCCCCCGGTGATGTACATTTTCCTGTGTACCACATCCACCCACAGCCTGTCCAGGGCCGTAAGATACCCTGTCCCCGGTTCATAGAAAGCCACATCGGCCATCCCTGAATAGAGGTAAGCTGCCCTGGGTGCCTGGCCCACGGCTTCCTGCTGTTCCACCACGGGCAGATGATCCTGGTGGAAAGGACCCATTAATTCATGCCCCGAGGCATTGCCCCGCTCATCGATAAAGAACCGGGAGAGCTCCAGGTACCGCTCTTCCCCGGTGGCTTTATACAACCTGACCAGGGCCGTTTCCACCTCTTCGTGTCCCGGTACGTCCCTTCTTCTGCCGGGTCCGAAGATGGAATCAAGCAGATCCGCGGATCTTTCTGCAATATGGAGGAACGAGGTTTTTCCGGTGGCCCTGTAATGGGCTGCAGCAGCTTCGATCATGTGACCGAAGGTATAGATCTCCAGGCTGTATCTCAGCTCATCCAGGTACTCATGTCCGGGGTCTTTCCTCTTTGCCAGGATCTCATCGGTCTTTAGATACCCGTTCTCCTGCTGTGCCGATCCGATCAACCCGATCAGGCTGTCCAGGTACCTGTCGAGCTGCTTATCGTATTCCTGCATCAGGGACCATGAGGCGGCCTCAATGGTTTTGTGGAGGGCGTTATCCCAGAGGATCAGACCCCTGGCCTCCCCTTCCATCCATCCTGCAGCTTTTCTGAAATTATCCACCACCCCCGTTTTTTCACACATTTCAAAATTATGGGGAATGGTCACCGTGCGGTTGGTTTCAAGTTTCGGTCCCCAGAAAGGATCGGTGACGGTAATATCGTCAGGGGAGACATATGCAAGTAACCCCCCGGTTGTTTCATACAGTCCTTCCAGCTTTTCCAGAAGGGCTCCATACATTTCCGGGCGTTCCTTTTCCAGGGTGCTCTTGTTATAGGCATACATCTCCTCCAGGTTGTGCCAGGTATTGCATGGATCCTCGTAGTCCCATTCCACCGGCCCGTTGTCATCCGTGTAGTAATGGGGCCTCTTTTGAGGTAAAGGTTTTTTGAATTTTCCCGCCCAGCTGCTTGTTTCCGGATGGTCCGGGTCATGGGAGGGGTCGATCAGGTAGAGCACCGACGGGGTATCCCCCACCCTGAAATACCTGGCCCACGGATGCTCTCTGGTCACCTCCCGGATGTGCCGGCCCATCTTTCCGTACCGGGACAGTTTTTCGAACATCCGGGTGGGACCTTCCCCGGAGAACATGCCGTTGTAGGTCCAGTTGATCTCCAGCCACCACATGTGGTCGAACCGGGGATCGTTGTAGATATCATTCCGTCCCGGACCGTTCCAGTTGGGCACCGTGCAATCCTCACCGGGCACCTCATCCCGGGGTCCGTATTTCAGTCCGGTCCCGATGGAAATGACCCGGATATGATCCGCGATCTCCGGATGTTCCCTCAGGGCATTCCGTAAAGTGCGCATATTTCCCCATATCAGCACATACAGCGGATCATCCCCTCCGGTGGCAGCCTGATGCAGCCTGCCGATGGCATCCTGCTCATCGGATGCGATCCAGTCCCGGACCGTCTGGACAGCCGGGTACCCTTTCTCCTCAAATCCGTACCGGCGGTAATCCTCCGCGTATGCTTCGATAGCCAGCCGGCATGCTTCCGGTCCGCCTGCATTCCAGCGGTCGGGCACCACGGAGACAATGTCCAGCTCATCGGCATACCAGAGCAGGTGGACCAGCGACTGGCGGTCATCCGGGTCCCCCCTGGCAATATTGATATCGGTAAAGACAAATACACGCGGTGGCTTCTCCTGCCGTGAGTTACAACCGTCAGAAAGGAGCACCACGGTAAGGATCAGAATGACAGCTCTCATCAGCAAGTTATTTTTGAGTTTTTTCTGCTGTTTCACTCATTGCCGTCTTCCATTTCCACATCCTGGAGGATCAGCAGCCAGTCGTTCCCCCTGCCCGAGGTCGGCGGGGTATAGGTCTGTATCCCTTTTGTATGGCTGGCGTGTATCCTGTGTGTGATCCCGTACCGGGGATCGAACCAGGATTCACTGACCACCGCTCCCGTAAGAAAGCTTTTGTCAATGGTGAACTGTGCTCCCCTGGGAGAATAGATCAGGGCAAAGGATCCGTCACGCGCGGCTGCCGCCCGTATCTTTGCCCCTTCTTCCCGGGGTCCGCCCAGGATGATCTCCTGGGCCGGGGCCAGTTTATGCCAGGGCATGGAAGTGAACAGCTCCTTCAGAATACCCATCTGGAAGGCCCCGGGATGGTCCATGGCCCTGTACCAGGGCACGGCAGCCCCGAACTGAGGCTCCTTATTCTCTTCCCAGAACTGGAAGATGGAATTGTGCCCGTAGGTATGGCCGCAGGCCCCGGCCAGCAGCGACCAGTAAGCCGCCTGCCGGCAATCGTAGTCGTCGAAGATATCCAGCCG
The DNA here is from genome assembly GCA_051746185.1 of Bacteroidota bacterium. Taxonomy (GTDB): domain Bacteria; phylum Bacteroidota; class Bacteroidia; order Bacteroidales. The sequence goes on along the minus strand of JBNJEV010000036.1, from coordinate 19,744 downwards.
GTTGTATCCCTGGAAATAAAAACTGACATTGATGTTCTCATACCTGGGCTCCCCGTCCAGAGTGGGCTTTGCCGGGGTGAGGGCATAATCGTGCTCCGCGAAGAGGCCGTTGTCGTGGTCATGGGCTGCGTGGGAGGACTGATACATGTTGAAATCCAGCCACTCTTCCTGATGCAGATAGTCCGAAGAGAGGCCCGGTCCCCTGGGATGAAAGGTGATCAGGTGTTCGCCCCCGTCCCCTTTTTTCAGTCCCATGGCCATCGCTTCGATGATCTCGTGCTGTCGCTGGCTGTTGATGTTCTCATCCCCGCCCAGGATCCAGATGACGGGTTTGCCGGCATAGCGTTTTCCGAGGAATTCCCCGTAGATCCCGGCATTCTCCGGAGTGAAAACCGGATCCTGTCCCGACCAGTAATTCCCCCAGGTGGGAAGCATTCCGATGAACAGTCCCAGCTCTTCGGCTTTGCCGACCACAAAATCCACATGTTCGAAATAAGCTTCATTGGGCCGGGCGGGGTCATTCCCTTCCAGCGGGATTTCACCATAAGCATTCGGCCGGGACAATCCGCCCGTCCCGAACAGGACGACCGCCTGGATCACGGTGAATCCTTTCTCCGTCCGGTTGGTCAGATAGCGGACGGTCTCCTCCCGGTCCAGCGACCTGAAAAGGTCCCATCCGGTATCCCCCAGATAAAAGAAAGGCCGGCCGTCCTCCCTGACCAGGTAGCGTCCGTTGTCGCTCACCTCCAGGGTCTGTGCCTGCATCTGTGTGGAAAATGCCAGGAGCAGTCCGGCCAGCAGGAGCATTGTGTTTCTTCCTGTTATTTTCATATCACTTCAATTTTTAATGAAATTAAACCAGTTACCGGTCCTGAAAATCCCGGATATCATTTACCAGCTCCTGTGCCCCTGCATCCGTCAGCATCTCTATTCTTATCTCGTTTTCCAGCACCTCGCCGGGCCCGAGGGTCTCTTTGTAATCAACGGACCGGTCAATATTCCCGTCATGATCCAGCGGGCCTGATCCGATCTCGATCCCCTGTCCGTCCCAGTTCCTGGTGAGGACCGGGTTGCCGTTCTCAGCATAAGTGAATTCAGTGGTATTTGCGCCCCCGTTGCAAAACCAGGTCTGAAAATAAGGCACCACCGGAAAGCTGAGCGAGATCCCCCTGCCCGATGGATAATGCAACAATACCTTATTGACTTTCCTGCCGTTCACCCGGTAGATATTCAGCTCCTTATGGATGATCCCCGTTTCCATTCTTTTCCGGGGATCTTCAGCCGGACGCCATGTTTCAATATCCCCGGGGAGCTTGCCGCCGGAACGTTCTTCAACATGCTTTGAAGGCACAAGGAGCCTTGAACCGTTTTCGGGACGGAAGGTGATATGGTATCCCCAGTCAGGGTTCCGGACCCTGCCGGTGAGATTCTTGATGCTGTCAGTCAGCCCGAAGGAGGATCCCCCGGACGGGATCGCCACCTTTCTGGTGACCTCGTACAGGGGCTCACCCCGGTCATACCAGTGTCTCTCACCATCCCGGGTGAAACGACGGTACAGGAACGTCCCTTTCAATTCCGCATGATCCCGTTCTATCAATCCGGTCACCTCTCTGACCGGGATGTTGGAAGTCTCCCCGTGAAGCGGATGTACCTCACCGGTCTGCTCGTCGGTGCGGGGCATGCCCCAGTTCCTCAGGCCGTAAAGTTCGATACCCGCCATGAATGTTTTCAGGTAGGTGAATCCTTCCGCTTTTTCCCCGTTGACCATGACCTCAGAGGAGGTCAGCTCAAGCTCATCCGGATCGGGAAGACCGGCAGGGGGTTCCCAGAAAAGGGGTTGCTTATCGTAAAAAACCTCCCCCACCGAGAGTCCTTTCGAGGGCAGCAGTTCCACCTCAAGATCCTTCCCGGAGAGGATGATCCGCAGCGCGTGATCGGGATCACCCTTCCGGTGAATGATCTCTGCCCTGAATCCATGCGCTTCAATAACCCTTTCCCGGTTCAGGGAAAGTGCCCGGCAATTAAACCGGAATTCCACAGGCTTTTCCATTTATACGTTAATTTCCTGATCTGCTGTGGAACAGCATGTCCCCTGTGACCGGCTGCTCCGGCATGTCCTCGCTTTCAATCGTCACTTCCAGATGTTGGTCCCCGGTTTTCTCGAAAAACTGAACCTCTATCCCGTGCAGCCCGGCAGCCAGTCCTATCTGACCTGAAACAGACTGAACCGCATGGGTATAGTCGTTGTCCACGATCTTTTTTCCATCTATAAAGACAAAGGACCCGTCATCGGAGATGCCGGTAAAGCTGTACACCTGATCCCCGGGGATCATGATGTACCCGGTATAGCGGATTGCAAAATGGTCCTCGTCTTCCGCCATATCAAGGCCGATTTTCTCCGTATAACCGGTTTTCTCCGCCTCCAGGTCGGAAAAATCAGGAAGCCGGTCCCAGTCACCGGTATAATATTCATATTTCAGCCCGCTCTGAAGATCTTCAATTGAAACGGCAGGATTCAGCCCGGCAGGAATATATTCCGCCGTCATCACATCACTTTTCCGTTCCCCTTCAAAAGCAACAGCCTTCAGCACGGTCCGCTCGCTGATCTTAATGGGTCCCCTGTACTGTAAGGAGTTCCTGGTGGGTTCCGAACCGTCAAGGGTATAAAAGACCTGTCCTGGATCCGGATGTACCAGCTCTGCCTCGATCTCCCGGTAGAAAAGGGTCCGGTCAGAGGCAGTCCTTACCTTTACAACCGGGAAGAGCAGACCGGTTCTTGTGATCCTGACCGCCATGTAGGGTTTTCCCGGCAGGTCGATGGAGAATTCTCCCTCAAAGGTCTCATCCAGGGTGTCGATGGTCATGTTCCATGTATCGATGATCTCCACCCGGTAGGATCGTTCGCCGGGCAGATCGAAGGTCCGGCTTTCAGGTTTATCCGTACCGAAATAATAGACATACTGCTCCCCGTATTTGCCGGCAGAACAGCGGTCGAATGGTTCAAATCCGCCCTCAGGAGCATTCTCAAGGATCCTTTTGTAAAAAGCGATGCGGGCGGGGCTCTCTCCGTGAAGCACGCCTCCCTTTGACCACCAGAGGATGTCATCCGGATGGAGGTAGGTCTCCCCGTGTCCGGCATAAGTCCCGGTAATTAAACTCTTCCAGAACATGGAGACCATTTCTTCAGGTTCAAGATTCCCCCATCCCTGGGGAATATTCCCCTCATAACGGCATTCGTCAAAAATGACCGGCTTTCTATATCGCTGCCGCCACACCCGGGCGCTGTCGAAATAGGTGCTCTGGATGCTGGCATGGGTGATCCAGGGATGGGAATGGTCATACATGACCCGGCCGTTGTGGATCGAACGCAGCCGGCCATGGGGATCGTTACGGTAAATGACCTCGAAGATACGGTGCCAGTCATCCATCGTTTTGGCTTCCATGAAATCGAATTCATTGGCCGCCGACCACCAGACATTGCGAAAAGAGGAAAGCCTGGCCATGACATATTCCAGGTAATATTCATCCACCGAATCGGGCATCTCTGCATAGCCCCAGCGGTCATAGGGATGGAACAGGATCAGGTCGGCCTGGATGCCCAGGTCCATCAGCTGGCGCAGCCTCTTCTCAAGGTGATGGAAGTAAGCAGGGCTGAACTGGGTGAAATCATGGTCCCCTTCCCGGTCCCTTTCAAACACATAGTATTCGGGTTCATTCTGATTATACACATAATCCTTGGGGAAAATGCACATGCGAAGCTTATTGAAAGGAGCCTCGGAAAGGGTCTGAAGGGTCACTTCCTCCAGCGAGTCCCCCTGGTGTATCCAGGCATAGCAGGTGGTCCCCACCTGGTGATAGGGGGTACCGTCGGCATATTCAAAATGCCATGTATCGGTCACTTCCACCGGCCCATGGTTTCCCGGGGCAGGTTCAATACAGGTAAAACTTCCCGATATGTCTTCCAGTTCCGGCAGACTGCTTCTTGTCTCATAGGTCCACTTCCCGGTTTTTTCCGGCATAAACCTGATCCTGTAAATACCATTCCCGTCATAGAAGCCGGTCACCGTGGCCTGTGTTTCCGGATGTGTGAACACGGCCGACAGGGTGACATCCCGGAACGGGTTTCCCTGTTGAGGACCCTGCATTTCGATTTCGAAAATATCCCATTGCTCCACCTCTCCCTGTCTGACCGAACAGGAGCACGAAATCAGCAGGATCAGGATGAACGGGATCAGGTGTTTTGAATGTTCAGAAGGCATTCCGGAAATTTTGTCAGAGAAAGCTCAAAAACAGAAAACAAAATATTATCGTTGTCACAGAAATATCTGCTAATTCCTCTTTCAGGAACTTCAGTGCTTTGGAAAGATGATTTTCAACAGTCCGGGGTGAAATATTCAACATGCTGGCTATCTGCTTTATTTTCATTCCTTCCTGCCTGCTAAGCTTATATACGATCTTTCTTTTATGGGGTAATTTATCGATCGTTCTGTATGCCAGTTCAAGCATTTCATTGTATATAATATCGCTGTCTGTGTTTTCTGTTATATCTGAGGAATGATTGGAAAGGAAATATCTGACCTTGTTCTCTATGGATTTTCTCCTGGAATACTTTCGTACAGCATTATATACAATGGTAAAAATATAGTTCTCAAAACTGAATGCAACATCAACCTGATCACGCTTTTCCCACAGCTGGACAAACACTTCTTGCAGGATTTCATTTGCAGTATCCTTATCCTTGAGTAGTCCATAAGCAAAATTATAGAGCTTTTTGCTATAGTGGTGGTAGATTGTATCAAATGCAGCTGCATCTCCTTCCTTGAATTTCCTTATGGTCGATTTATCCTCCATCGGATATTTCGAAAACCTTTTTTTGTTTTCTTTTATCCAAATGTAACAATTATCATAAAGCAATGCAATCTCCCTTATAATCTAATTTGCAATGATCAATCCAATCTAAGAATCTTCTCAATGGCAGGACGATTACCCTGTACAAGATTAATATTCAAAGAGATGGCTTTCAATTTTTCTTTAATACGCTGATTAGCAAATGTGATCTTAAGCTACCTTAAATGAAAATAACAGAAATAAAATGTAATAAAACAGAAATAAAAGTGTGCGTTCCTGCCTTTTTATGGATATATCATATAGAACACAGAAAAACAGGTTTTAGGTTTAGTTTTAGTCTTGGTTGGTAGTGGACATACTAAAAGTATCCGGATCGTCGGATACTTTTAGTTGTCCTAATTGAAATTGTATCTATGGGTTCAGAATCTGATTCAGAAATTAAGTACAGCATCATAAAAAAATACTTTGAGGGTCATGTCAGCGAAGAAGAAAAAGAATTGGCAAGAGGCTGGCTGAACACACCGGAGAACAGCATTAAGCTTGAAGGTTGTCTCCGTCTTCTCTGGAAGGAAATGGATCCGGACGCCCGGGAACCGGAAATTGACATGGACCATGCGCTTGATATGATCCATCACTCCATCAATCTTAAAACCAGGAAAGAAAGAAAAGGATCAGTAACCCGGAAGTCTCTCCCGCACGTTTCCTTCACGCACGCGTTGAAAAATATTGCCCGCATTGCTGCCGTATTGCTGCTTCCGATCATGGGATACCTTACATGGGAGGTTTACAGCCAGAAAATGTGGATAGAGGACCAGACCGAAGAGGTCTACAACGAAATTATCTGTCCGCTGGGTGCAAGAAGCCAGTTCCAGCTGCCGGATGGTACAACAGGCAGCCTGAATAACGGAAGCCGGCTGAGATACCCCGTCAGGTTTTCCGGAAATACCAGGGAGGTGGAGCTGGTCGGGGAAGCCTACTTTGATGTATCCAGGGACAGGAAGCATCCTTTTATCATCAATACCGTGGGACTGGATGTAAAGGTGACGGGAACCAGGCTGAACGTATACTCTTATCCGGAAGAAAGCTACCAGGAATTCACCCTGGAGTCGGGGACCATAGAATTAATAAAAAGAGCCCGGAACCAGGAAATAACCATCGCCAGGATGAAACCCGGGCAGCACCTGGTATACAGTTATGAAGAAGACGAAACAGGCGGGGTAATGACACATAAGGATAAACAGCCTGAAATCATTCATGACCAGACCGAATTAAAAGAATTCCTGAAAAGGACCAATCCTGGCCAGCATGCAAAATACAGGATGAAGGAGGGGGACCTGGACATTATCATCGATGAAACGGAACATTATACAGCCTGGAAAGACAGCAAGCTGGTCCTGCGCAATGACCCGATGCCCAGATTACTTAAAAGAATTGAGCGCTGGTACAACGTGAAATTCAATATCCTTGACGAAAGCATCAGGGAATACACATTCTGGGCAACCTTTGAAGAGGAAAATCTCGAACAGGTACTGAGACTACTGGCTTTAACCGGTCCAATCGAATTTGTAAAAAGGCCCAGGGAAAAAATGGCCGATGGCACTTATAAGATACAGGAAATAGATGTTTTATTGAAAAAATAATCCTGAAACATTCACGAACCGAAAAAACCTGACTAACCTAAAAAACTTGCCTATGAAGTAAACCAGCCAAAAAAAGCAGGAAAGTGCAGCCACACTTTCCTGCAGTCATTTAGCATTACTCTCTTCTTTATCAACGACTAACAGTCAAAGAAAACTAATAACGCCAAACTATCTAAAATTATGAAAAAAAATGCAGATTGTCTCAAAGCAGTCCCTGTATCTTGCGGACTGCGAAAAATATTGAGAATCATGAAACTAACCACATTCCTTTTACTCATCACCGTTTTGCAGGTATTTGCCCGGGGCACTTATTCACAGACCACCGATCTGACGCTGAACCTTGGGGAAACAACCGTTGGAAGTGTGCTACAGGAAATTGAAAACCAGAGCGAGTTTTACTTCCTCTTCAACCAGAAACTGGTTGACACCAACAGGAAAGTAAATCTGCGGGTAACGGATATAAAGATCAATGATGTCCTGGCCCGGGTTTTTAAGGGAACGAATGTAGATTATGTGGTCATCGACCGCCAGATCGTTCTTTCACCCCCTGAATACCTTGCTGAGATCAAGACAGGAATGAAGGAATACCAGCAACGCCAGGTGAGCGGGCAGGTCAGGGATGCGAATACCGGAGAGCTGCTGCCCGGTGTGAACGTCGTTGTCCAGGGAACAACCACCGGTACCATCACCGATCACCAGGGGCGTTACACCCTGGATATCCCGGACGGGGAGGTCGTTCTTGTATTCTCATATGTAGGATATCAACGTGTAGAGATCCCGGTGGGCGCCAGGGAGGTGATCGATGTAGAGCTCGAATCCGAACTGGAGCAACTGGACGAAGTGGTGGTCATCGGTTACGGGGCGAGAAAGAGCAGGGACGTGACCACGTCCATTTCCCAGATATCCTCGGAATCCCTTGAAAAATCCATCAGCATGAGCCCCGAGCTTGCCATGCAGGGCCGTATGGCAGGCGTGCAGGTGGGCGGAACATCGGGCAGCCCGCTGAACCGGCCGACGATCAGGATCAGGGGAGTGAATACATGGGGTATTTCGAGTCCCCTGTATGTAATTGATGGTGTTCCTGTCACCGAGTACGGATCGGGTTACGAGGCAATTGAAGACTCCCGGTCGTTGGATGCACGCGGGCCATTAAATATTATGGCCACCATCGATCCCAATGATATCGAATCCATATCGGTCCTGAAAGATGCATCAGCTGCAGCCATCTACGGGGTCCGTGCTGCGAACGGGGTGATCCTGATCACCACCAAGACCGGGAAGATCGGTGTTCCCAGGGTTCAGTTCAGAAGCCGTTACGGGATATCGAATATTCACCAGCGCTGGGATCTTCTCAATACCACACAGTATACTGCACATGTACAGAAGGTTCACGCCAGCGATCCGACCATCGAGATACCCCCACAAAACGAAGGGTTATTTGATCCTTCGGATCCACGATACCTTGGGGACAGTCCCACTTATGACTGGCAGGATGCCATCGTGAACCGCAATGCCCCTACCCAGGAATATGCCCTCAGTCTTTCCGGGGCCACGGAAAATACCGACTATTATGTTTCCGGCAGCTACTCCGATACCGAGGGGGTATTTTTACGTGATAACCTGAAACGTTATTCCGGATCCTTCAAGCTGAATACCCGTATTACCAAATGGCTGAAGTTTGGATTGAATTACCGTTTAAGTTATTCGAAGGGGATTGGACCTAGTTCTTCGGTCAATTTTAACTCTGCAGCCGCAACTCCCCCCTGGCAACCCATTTATGGCGACGGTCCCTGGGGGTATGCTCCGGTGGTCGAAGGTTTTCTGCCGGATGGCTCTTACTCCACTGAAGTGCTTTACGGGGCTGGCACACATATCAATTCACTGGGAACGAACAAAGCCAATGAAACCAGCTATTTTGACAATACCCGGCAACTGGGGAATGCCTATCTGGAAATTGAACCCCTGCAAAACCTGATCATACGGGGACGGATCAGTGCGGACATCTACACGACCGTCAGAGACGGGTTCAGGGATCTTGAAGGGAATGTATTCAGCTATACATTAGGAGATCCGGCGAAAGAGGCTGGTTCGGCAAACTCCGTCGGGATATGGCGGTTGCGGCCCACCGAAAACAATAACTGGATCAAAGAGATATTCGTCAACTATGCCAATTCCTTTGGCAAACACAATATTGATCTGTTATTCAGCGGCATGGACCAGCGCTATAACAGTGAATACATCATGATGGATTCGAAGTATATGTCCACCACCCTGGAATATCTTCGCGTCTTTAATGCCGAGCCCGAATTCACAGCCATCAATTCCAATATCAGCAGGCATTCCCTGCAGGGACTGCTCTGGCGGGCAGGGTATAATTTCAATTACACCTATTACCTTGACCTGACCCTGCGCAGGGACGGAAGTGCACGGTTTGCCCCCGAAAACCGCTGGGGTTTGTTCCCGGCTGTATCCGCAGCATGGAGGATGAAGAATATGGCCTTCATGGAGCCCGTGGAGTGGATCAACGATCTGAAACTGCGGGCAGGCTGGGGACAGCTCGGGAACCAGGAAGTCCGCAACATGGCTTATCTATCGGCCATAGATACCAGACCCTCCTATGCCTGGGGCGATTCGGGCGACGGACGCGGTTATTTCAGCTATGGTGCAACTGTATTCGGTCTGCCGAACATAGGGCTGCAGTGGGAAAAGACATCAACCCTCAATGCAGGATTCGATGCCATACTTTTCGGCGGATTGTCCCTTACCATGGAGTATTATAGCAAGCTGACCGATGGTATCCTGCAGACGGTAGCACTTCCAAACAGCGCAGGGGTCACCGAACAGCCGGTGGATAATATTGCTTCTGTAAGGAACAATGGCTTCGAGGTGGCGTTGAACTATGCCGGCCGCATCGGCCAGCTGGAATACAGTCTCGGCGGAAACTTCACACTGAACAACAACGAGGTTATCAGCATGTACCAGGGTGTTCCAGACCTGGCCGGCGGGATTGAAGAGGGGTATCCACTCTTTTATGTACGCGGCTACAAGCTGGATGGAACTTTCCAGAACCAGGGAGAGATTGACCAGTGGATGGCAAATTATTCTGATGACAATTACCAGGAAGCAAAGATCGGTCCGGGTGATTTCTATTTCCAGGACCTGCGGGGAGAACCCGAGGAGGAGGGTGAATTTTATACAGAAGAACCCGATGGCGTGGTCAATACTTTTGACCAGGTCTATCTGGGTAAAAGCATTCCCGGCCATTTTTACGGGTTTAATTTCAACCTGGCATACAGGGGGTTTGATCTCGGGGCCTCATTCACAGGCATCGGTGATGTGGTGAAAATGAACGGGACCAGAAAATCCCTTGAAAACACAGCCGCAGCGGCCAATAATATGCTGGTTACTGTACTGGACTCATGGACCCCGGAAAACACCAACACGGACATGCCCAGGATCATGAGGAACGATCCCGCAGGCAATTTCCGGAATTCAGATTACTGGCTGGAAAGTGCCGCCTATATGAGATTGACCAATATGCAGCTGGGATATACCCTGCCCGAAACATTCTATTCATTTACCAACAACAATATCAGCCATCTGAGGATCTACGTGGGAGCCTCCAACCTGTTCACCGTTACCCCCTGGACCGGATTGGATCCCGAAGATGACAATTATCCCATACCCAGGACATTTTTCATGGGATTGAATGCCAGGTTCTGATGATTGTTAAATATATTCTAGAATTCAAAAACCTTTGAAAATGAAAAAAGCAACATATTTCGTAATAAGAGCAGTGCCGATCTTTTTAGGCATCATGCTGCTGGGTTCGTGTGACAAGAACCTTGACATTAAGCCCACACAGGAGCTGGAATCAATCTTCTATCAGGATGAAGCACGGGTGCAGAGATCCGTGGGTTCCGCCTATGCAGGGCTGGCCAACATTTACGGTGCCAAGCTGAGGTGGGCCAGCTGCATCACACCTATGCTTCTTCCCGGTGATGATATTATTGCCGATGGGACCGGAAACCCGTTCTTTACCTTTTCCGGGCTGAACAGCACCAACGGAAGCATCGAAGAGTACTGGAAAAGGCTATATATCATAATCGGCAGGTGCAATTTTGTGCTGGACAAGCTCGAGGAACCGGAAGTCCAGGCTGTCTATGAAACACCCGGGCTTATGGAAGCAAACAGAGGGGAGATGCTCTTTCTCCGTTCCTGGTGCTATTTCAGGCTGTGGGACTGGTGGAGGAAGGCACCCATCCAGAAGGAACGAATCAGCACCCTGGAGGATGCATATCTGCCTCCCACCGAAGGATTTGAAATGCTGGACAATGCCATTGCCTCCCTGGAGGAGGCCGCCGGTTTGCTTCCCGATTCCTGGGATACCGAGAATCTTGGCAGGGTCACGAAGAATTCGGCATATGGTCTGCTGGTCAGGCTGCATGTACTGAGGGCCTGTTATAACAATGCAAGCAACGACGATTACCAGAATGCCATTGATGCGTTCAACAATATCTCAGGCAGTGCCCAGCTTGTTCATTTTGGCGAGAATTTTGACTACCGGTATGAGAACAACGCCGAATCCCTGTTCGAGTATCAGGCAAGCCATGCACCCTTCAGGGACAATCCCTGGCTGGACAACGATTTTGGAGGGGATGTCGGGCAGATGGGAGCATTCTGGCATATGTTCACAAATCACTGGACCAATTATCATTCAGGATCGATGGGACCCTCTCCAAAACTCAGGAAAGCTTTTGAACCCGGAGATCCCAGGCAGAGTGAGACTTTCAGGGATACTGCCAACCTTGATGACCTGGGAGGTTCTCTCGGCTGGGTAGTAAAGTGGGATAAATATGAAGGCCATGCTTTTGTCAAATATGTGAACGGGGAAAGGGGAAATGCATTCGATCCCACATGGAATATTACCAACCTCAACAATCCCAGATTGTTAAGACTGGCCGATGTGAAGCTTCTGGCTGCCGAGGCCTATCTTGCCACGGGGAATGCCGGGGAAGCATTGACACAGGTGAATGATATCCGGAAAAGGGCCCGGGAATCTACCCCGGATGAAACTGTTTCTCCTGTACCGGCTGATCTGGCTTCGGTTACCATGGATGATATCATGCATGAACGCTTACTGGAACTTGCAGGTGAGGACGGGATCCGGTGGACCGACCTGAGGCGGTGGCATGCCGCTGGATACATTGACCTGGGATCATGGACAACCGAGGATTTTGGTTTCCCCTACGATCCTGCACTGTTCGAATATGAAGTACCCAAACATCTGCTTTACCCCATCCCCAATTCGGAGATTGACAGAAACCCCCTGATGCTTGAAGCCGGTAACAATCCGGGATACTAGCGGGCAGAAAATATTCTGGCGGTTTTTTCATCGATCCTGGTGAGAAAACCGCCAGTTTTTTTAATTGCATAAACATTTACATCATCATTTTAAGAAAAGCATGACACGTTCATCTTTCAGATTAAGTCTGGCCATTGTCCCGGCGCTTATAAGTATCACCATCCTGACTTCTGCGGCCGCAGACAAGGAAAAGACCCAGCACAATGAGCTACCCAATATTGTGCTGATCTTTATCGATGACATGGGATGGCCCGCTGTGAGCTGCCTGGGCAACGAGCATGTGGAAACCAGGCACATCGACCGCCTGGCAGAGGAAGGAATGCTGTTCACCAATGCCTATGTGAATCCACAGTGCACCCCTTCCAGGGCCTCCCTGCTGACCGGACAGCATACCGCCAGGAACCGCTTCTGGCATGTGGTCGGAAGATACGGGTATCCCTATATGAACATGCAGGAGCCTCCTTTCCAGGAAAACCTTGACCGCGATGCATATACCCTTGCGGAAATGCTGAAGGACAACGGGTACGTGACAGCGATCAACGGTAAATGGCACCTTCACGTATGGAACGACCGGTACCCGGATTCGGACGGGTACTATACCTATCTTTTCGAAAAAGCCAAAGAATACTACGGATTTGATTATGTTTCCATCCCGGAAGACATGAATTATCCCGGTAAAGGGGATAAAGGGGTGGATTACCTGACGGATGAAGCCATAGGTTTTATAAAAGATAACCGGGATGACCCGTTCTTTGTATACCTGTCCCACCACACCATTCACGGTCCCGTGCTTGCTCCGGAAAAGCTTGTTGAGAAATACAGGGAAAAGGGATACCCGGAAGAGGGTGTTTTCAATGCCACCTACCTGGCAGCCATCGAACACCTGGACAATGCCACGGGCCGGTTGCTGAATTTCCTGGATGAAAGCGGGCTTTCCGAAAACACAATTGTCATATTCCTGACCGACAACGGCGGGGTGGACAGGGAATTTGCCAATGACCCGCTGCGGTACGGCAAAGGTTCCATGTACGAGGGAGGCATCCGGGTTCCCATGATGGTCAGGTGGCCCGGTGTGGTCGAGCCGGGAGCTGTCTGCAACACCCCGGTGCATATCATCGATATGTATCCGACCCTCCTTGAGATTGCCGGCGGGACAATGAAGCAGCAATGGGTCCTGGACGGAGAATCCCTGGTCCCCCTGCTGACACAGGTAGGATCCTCGTTTGGGAGGAAAACCCTCTACTGGTACATGCCTCTCTATGATGCCGCCTGGGGTGCAACACCCTGCGCCATTATTCGCCGGGGGGACATGAAGCTGATCGAGTTCTTCGGCGATTATGTGGACCGTGAGAACAAATGGACATACATCCCCGGTCCGCGCACCGAACTTTACAATCTTTCTGACGATATCGGGGAAAAGAACGATCTTTCTCAGAGCAGACCGGAACTTACCGGGGAACTGCGGGATGAGCTCTACAGATGGATCGATTCCATGGATGCTCCCCTGCCTGTGCTGAACCCGCGTTATGATCCGGAAAGGATTTGGGAAAGAACTTCAGGAGCCGTTCTTAATTTCGTTCCCATACTGGAAAATCCCATTCCCGATATCACATTCGAGGCCGGAACCCCCTTTGTCTTCAAACTCGATCCCCTCACCTTCAGGGAATACGATGACGAGGACCTTTCCTATTTTATCTGTCAGGAAGGAGGAGAACAGTTGCCCGAATGGCTGGACTTTAACAGGGGAACCCTGGAATTCAGCGGGTTACACAATGAACCTGTCCGCCTGGTCCTGGAAGTAAAAGCCGTGGATCCCCATGGAGCAAACGCGACAGATGTGTTCATCCTTACCCTGGAAAAGCAGTAAACCTGAACTCATCAATACTGTGGCAGAGTGCGGGAACATCGGTTCAAATAACAGCATGAACTGGGCACAGCATGGCTTTATGGGGGCAATTACCAGCGGGGGCGCAAGGGACACCGACGAGATCATCAAAACCAAAACCATTCCGGTATATTGCAGGGATGGATACAGCACCAGGGGAATACGCCCGGGCAGGCTGATCACGGAATCATATAACTTTCCCATCAGCTGCGGCGGTGTGCTGGTCTGCCCCGGTGACCTGATCGTGGCAGACGGCGACGGGGTGCTTGTTGTCCCCCGTGAACGGGCCATACAGGTTGGAGAACTGGCCAGGGAGATCATGGCCGGTGATCAGAAGAGCCGTGCCCGCAGATACAGGGACCTGGGGATCCCCCTGGATGAAACAGTGAAACCATACCAGGAAAAATAAGGACATCATGAGCATTGAAATGACTTCTGTCATGAAAGGTCCGCATTTTGGCGCCTACGGCGATGATTACGCTGTAACACCCAATATAGACAGGTTGGCAAATGAAGGTTTGACTTACCTGAATGCTTATTCGAACTATCCGGTTTGTGCACCTGCAAGAACGACCATTATTACAGGCCAGTATGCCAGTTCCTACGGCGGGCAGCACATGATGTGCAGATCAATCCCGGATGAGAATGGACGAAACATATGACCGTATTTACAAACGTTTGGGTATTGCACCCAAAGACATGGAAAATATATGATTCTGTAATCCTTAATGAATCGTGGGATTACGGATTTAAATGATAATAATTGGAAAAATAATTTAAATATTGTGGAAAATAAATTATAAATGGAAAACAAAAGCAGAAGATCATTTCTGAAAAATTCGGCAATTGCCATGGCCGGGGCAGGATTATACACATCAATCCCAAAAGACCTGTATGCATCAACACCTCCCTCTGATCGTATCAACATTGGAGTGATTGGCGTAAACTGGTGGGGCACCGAAAATATGCAGCACTTGCTGAGGGCAGATTCCGGGGCGCAATGTGTTGCCCTGTGCGATGTGGATCAGGTCCGGTTGAAGGAGCAGGCTGCTGTGCTTAAAAATGAATTCCCGGAAAGGGCAGGCAGTATAAAATTTTATGACGATTTTCGCAAACTTCTTGGTGATAAAGACATCGACGGAGTTATTATTGCCACTCCCGACCATTGGCACACTTATATGTTTGCAGAAGCATGTAAAGCCGGAAAGGCAATTTATGTGGAGAAGCCAACCGGACACAGCATTGCAGAGTGCAGGATAATGGTGGATTTGCAACGAAAGTATAAGAATGTGGTAACAACCGGATTATGGCAAATTAGTCTGGGGTATTTTATTGATGCATTTAAGATTCTGGAAACAGGTGTACTGGGTGATGTTTACAAAGTACATTGCTGGATTCCCACCGATACCGATCCGGTGATTTATGACCCTGCTCCGCAGCCGGTTCCCGAAACCATTGACTACGATATGTGGATTGGACCTGCACCATTTCGACCTTATAACAGCAACCGTTTTCACAAAAAATGGAGATACTATTGGGATTTTGGCGGAGGACAGCAAACCGACTGGGTACATTACCTGGATTCGGCATTCGACGGGCTGCTTGCATTGGGGCATCCGAGAGAATATCCGAAGTCAGTATTTTCCGTTGGCTACAAGCATCCGGATACCATGATAGAAACACCAAGGGTACAGACTTCAGTATTTCAGTTCGATAATTATCATGTTGTATGGGAACAGCAGGCAACCAATTTGTATAACCGGGTGGATGGTGTTGCCTGGATTGGAAGTAAGGGGACGCTGGTATGCAACCGTTCCGGTTATGAAATCATTCCAAAGAAAGACAGTGACGGAAAACCGCTTATTGAGCCTAAAAAGGTGGACGGCCCTTATGGAAACCAGCACGATCATATGATCAACTGGGCAAATTGTATACGTAATAACAATCAAAAAACCAACGGAACAATCGAAAAAGGAAGCTATGCAACAGAAGTCGCCTGGCTAGCCAATATTTCACACCGATTAGGCGGTGTAAGTATAGAATACCTGCCCGAAGAGATGAAATTCAGGAATAACCCTGAAGCCGATGCATACATTCATCCCGATTACCAAAACGGATGGGAGTTTCCATCAATTTAAAATTAATAGTTTTTAAATTGAATTGTAATGAAAAATTATCTGTACCTGATTCTTATTTTCATCTATTGTTTAAATATAAGTGATGCAAATGCCCAGGTTGACAACCGTTTTCGGCAGCCTCACAGTCTTAACCAGTTCGAGGTATTGGTTTATACCAGTCCCGATCATTGGCATAACCTTACCGAACCGGTTGCCATTCTTGAGTTCCAGGAAATGGCCCAAAGACATGCTTTTGGTCTGACCTGGACTACCTTAAACAGCAGATTTAACGATGAGGCACTTGCTCAGTTCGATGTTATTGTTTTCCTTCAATCAACTGTAAGAGATTTTTCGGCAGAACATCTCGAAAGCTTTAAAAAATTTATTCAAAATGGTGGCGGTTTTGTCGGTATTCATGGGACTTCGTATTGCCCGGATGAGCCTGAGTGGTTCCGGAAACTGGTGGGACGGGTTTTTACAGGTCATCCTGAAGAACAAACTGCGGTATTGCATGTAATCAATAAAAATCATCCTTCAACCATGCATTTACCTGACAAATGGATATGGACAGATGAATTGTATTCATTCGAACCCGAGCTCGTTGATGGTTTAAATTATTTAATCACTGTAGATGAATCAACCTATAACCCGAACAGAACCTGGGGTGATGATACACGATTTACAGCCATGGGCGATTTTCATCCTATGGCCTGGTATCATGAATTTGATGGCGGACGATCATTCTATACTTCATTTGGCCACATGCCTGCACTTTTCCGCGACAAAAATTTTCTCGATCATATATACGGTGGAATTTACTGGGCTGCCACCGGCCTGGGGGTCTATAAGGAATAAAAAGGATTAACTAACCCATTTTTATGAATTTTAAAAGATATCGATTATGACAAAAGTAAAAATCGTTTTTTTCCTGGTAATTATTGTATCTGAAATGGGTTTTGGTCAAAAGGCCGATCTTCCGCCACCTAATATTCTCTGGATTAGCTGGGAAGATGTTGGTCCGCATTTTGGCGCCTACGGCGATGATTACGCTGTAACACCCAATATAGACAGGTTGGCAAATGAAGGTTTGACTTACCTGAATGCTTATTCGAACTATCCGGTTTGTGCACCTGCAAGAACGACCATTATTACAGGCCAGTATGCCAGTTCCTACGGCGGGCAGCACATGATGTGCAGATCAATCCCGGATGAGAATGTACAACCTTTTCCCGTCTTGCTCCGCAAGGCAGGATATTATTGTTCGAATGATGCAAAAGATCATTATCAGATAGCATACGACAAGGATGTGGTTTGGGACAGGATGGGCCATTTTTGGGAACATGAAGATTATATTTCCTTATGGGAAGGGAAACTACCGGGACAACCGTTTTTCACGGTTGTTAACCTGACTAATACACACGAAGGACGTACCAACCCGTCAAATACGGAATGGGTAAATTATTTAAAAGATATTTTAGGAACTAAAAGTCATGATCCTGAAAAAGCAACCGTTCCCCCATATTTTCCGCATACCAAAACCACCCGGGAAAGCATTGCTCTTTATTATGATAACATAACTTATGCCGATAGTATCAGCGGTATCATTTTAAAACAACTCGAAGAAAGCGGAATGGATGAAAATACGATTGTTGTTTTTTGGGGCGACCACGGCTGGGGAATGCCAAGGGGCAAAAGGTGGCTCTACCAATCCGGATTACAAGTTCCTGTTATAATAAGAATTCCTGAAAAGTATAAAAACGTTGCCGGCGTTAAAGGACATAAAGATTTAAAACCGGGAGCGAAAACGGATGAATTAATTTCTTTTGTGGATTTTGCCCCCACAATGTTGTCTCTTGCCGGAATTAAAATACCTGAATATATGCAGGGACAAGCATTTCTTGGATCGCAATCACCGGTAGCAAGAGAATATGTTTACGGAGGACGCGAAAGAATGGACGAAACATATGACTGTATCAGGGCAGTGATGGATAAAGATTATTTGTACATCAGAAATTTCATGTGGCATTTGCCCTATACCCAAAATTTACGAACCATGGACCGTGATGCTATTATGGAGGAATTGAGGGAGTTACATGAAAACAACGAATTAAATGAGGCACAGAAGCCATTTTTCAGCTATCACAAACCTGTGGAAGAACTTTACGATTTAAAAAAGGATCCGCATCAGTTAAACAACCTGGCAGGTGAACCGGAATACTTTGAAGTATTGACTCGTTTTCGGAATGAAAATGTAAAATGGATGCTGGAAATAAAAGATGTTGGTTTGATTACCGAACCCGAACTCGATATGATGAAATGGCCGGATGGTTTGTGGCCAAAAACGGCTACGCCTGTATTTACCCGGACAGGCAGAAATTATTGGAACGGAGAGCAGGAAATAAAAATTGATTGCCCTGATTCAGGTGCAAAAATTGCATGGAAAACCAAAAACAGCGAAAATTGGCATTTATACAAAAAACCTGTAGTAATCGGGGAGGGTGAAATAGTACAGGCAAAAGCAAACCGCCCGGGATTTTATACCAGTCCCGTTGAAGAGTTTTGGCTCGGTAAACCGGTAAAAACAACTACGGAATTGCAAAACTATAAACCATGGCAAAAAGAAATTGATGACAATTTACCGGAACGGCTGATTGAAATAAAAAATCTCGATTTGAAAGGTAAGGAGGCGCTGGATGATTATTATAATTATTTGACAAGTGAGTTTAACAGCATCAGGTACTGGGCTGTTGTTGGAATTCGCACACTCAGTGAAAAAAAACATGAAAAAGAAAAAGCAAGGCAGAAATTTACCGGACTGATTTCAGACCTATCGCCGATAGTAAGAATTGAAGCCGCATTTGGTTTATGTGAATTTGGTGATTTCGATACAGGTATACCGGTACTGAAAGCAGCGTTAGAGCATGAACAGGAATCGGTAAGATTATATGCCCTGAATCATTTGGACAAAATGGGAGAAAAGGCTGAAATGGCATTTCCGTTGCCTGATATACCTGAAGGCACGGCAAACAACTATTCAAACCGGGTTATTATTCGCATTTACAAACGTTTGGGTATTGCACCCGAAGACATGGAAAATATAACAGCCCGGCAAATGCAGGATATAAAAAAAATTTACGATTCTGTAATCCTTAATGAATCGTGGGATTACGGATTTGGAGATAACTAAATTGAATGCCGGATAAATACAACTATTATGAATTACATTAAAACCATTTCTTTACTTTTTATTCTATTTATTTATTCTGCCGGTGTACAGGCGGAGAATTATTCCATTTCCGATTTTGGTGCACAACCAAATGATGATGAAGCCGATACAAAAGCCATCCAGCAGGCAATCGACAAATGTTCGGAAGAGGGCGGCGGCACGGTGGTATTTCCGGCAGGTACCTGGCTTTCCGGAACGATTTTTCTGAAAAGCAACATTTCAATACATCTTAAAAATGGTGCAGTCTGGCAGGCCGTAAACGATATCGAAGGTTTTCCTTACATCGATCCGAAAATCATGTCGCGCGAAAACCGGAAACCACGGCGGACAATGGTTTACGGTTATCAGTTGCAAAACGTAAAAATTTATGGCGAAGGAACATTTTACGGCGGCGGTGATTACGACATTTTCGATGTAGGGAAAAATCCCGACGAAGACCATAACTACTTTCGGCCTTTCGGAATTTACCTTGAAGATTGCCGGGACATAACGGTGGAAGGAATTTATATGAAAAGTTCCGGCTTCTGGATGCAGCGTTACTTTTACTGTGACAATATCCGGCTAAGCAACCTCACCATTTACAACCACTCCAATAGAAACAACGACGGCATCGATCTGGATGGATGCCATAATGTTACAGTCGATAACTGTTTCATCGATACG
>JBNJEV010000035.1:0-25252 GCA_051746185.1 Bacteroidota bacterium | reverse complement strand
TAAGAACCGCTCTCCAATTAACCCTTACCGGCCGGTTCCTTTTTGGCCGATTGTGATTCCCTGGACTTCATGGCGATCTTTTCCAGCATATCCGTGGTCACCGATTTGGGCCGTTCAATAGGATAACCCAGGGCCCGGTCCCATATCAAATTGGCGGTGATCCCGATGGCCCTGCCGATCCCGAACAGCACCGTGTAGAACTCATATTCGGTAATCCCGTAATGCCAGTGGATGACACCCGACTGGGCATCCACATTGGGCCATGGGTTCTTTGCCTTTCCCTGTTCCTTCAGGATGGGCGGCACCACTTTGAACAACACATCCACATATTTGAACAGCAGATCATCCTTCATGTGCTTCAGGCAGAAATCCCTCTGCAGGGAGTAGCGGGGATCTGTCTTCCGGAGCACAGCATGACCGTATCCGGGGATCACCTGTCCGGCATTGAGGGTGTCCCACACAAACTGCTTCATCTCCTCCTCGGTGGGCACCTGTCCCTCCATCTTCTCCACCAGGTCCTGCAGCCAGCGCAGCACTTCCTGGTTTGCCAGTCCGTGCAGCGGTCCGGCCAGTCCGTTGATCATGGCAGAGATGGAAAGATAGACATCCGACAGGGAGCTTCCTACCAGATGGCCGGTATGCGCGCTCACATTCCCGCTCTCGTGATCGGCATGGATGATGAAGTTCATCCTGGAAACATCATCGTAAGGTTTGGGAATCCCCATCATGTGCGCAAAATTGGCCCCGATGTCCAGGTTGGGATTGGCCTGTATCCGTTTTCCGTCCTTATAGAGCCTCGCGTAGATATAGGAGGCGATCTCGGGCAACTTGGCCAGCAGGTTCAGGGAATCCTCATAGGTGGGCTCCCAATATTCGGCTTTATTGATCCCCCCCTGGTATTTCTTGTGGAAGAAGGATTCCCGCTGCATGGTCAGGATCGCTGCGGAAAAAATTGCCATGGGAGGTGAGAAGGTCGGAAATGCATCGATCACCTCGTATACATACCGCGGCAATATGCGGCGTTTGCGGAACTCATCCTCCACATCGGCCACTTCCTGTTCCGTGGGCATATCCCCTGTAAGCATCAAAAAGTAAAGTCCTTCCACATAGGGCATCTCCGCATCGGAGGCCCGGGGAAGCTTTTCGAAGACTTCAGGAAGGGTATATCCCCGGTAACGGATCCCTTCATAAGGATCCAGGTAGGAAATATCGGTTACCAGGCTTTTCAGTCCCCTCATTCCACCCAGTACCTGGGCGATGGTCACCTGGTCGACCACAACATTGCCGTAATCCTTGAGAAGTTTCTCGGTTCTGGGTCTCCATTCCTCGATCTTCTTACGGAGTCTTTCTTTCAGTATAGACATATCATTCAGGTTTACATTTGTTGTTTCTGGTTTGAGTGGAAGTCTGTCAGGGTCCGGCACCTTCCGCAGCCTGCTGCCTGAGCCTCTTTCTGAGCCCGGTGCCTTCCGCAGCCTGCTGCCTGAACCTCTTTCTGGACCCGGCACCTTCCGCATCCTGCTGCCTGAGCGAGCCTCAGGGCCCTGAGCAGATCATCGCACCTGTTAGATCTGGGAATTTACAAGATACCATAAAAATCGGAATCTCCAACATTCCGGAACTCATCATCGGTATCTGTAAAACCCTGGTCGGTGCATTTTTGTTCGATGTCTTTTTGCCCAGGGGTGATGATATCATTCGGAGGGCACCACATGCAAAATGATACGGGACGGATACCCTGGGCCGTGATGAATGAAAACATGCTCAGTTTGAACCCGCAGAAGCAACTGCACCCGATGCCACCACCGCCGCAATGATCGCAGCCTGGGTGGCTCTGATCACCTCATCCACTCCCCGGGAAATGGAATCCGACCGGATGAGGTCTCTGATTTTAGCTTTGCAGCGCTTTTTCTCCCGCCGGTCCCTGCAGATGATCCTGTACATGGAACATGCATCGATCAGGACCAGCTTTCCATGCTCAATGCCTATATTCTTTTCATTGGACAGGTCAAGTAAAACAGAACCGACCAATCCTGCACTTCTTACGTGGCCGGGCAGAAGAAACCGGGATCTTTCGGGATGCTGGATCAATACCAGAAACCTTTCTGCCGTGTTGATGATCATGGTAGTCTATATTATGCTTTTCCTTTTGTCCTGTAATGAAGCTGGACCAGTCCCGTTTCAAATTGTTTCACCGAATCCATTTCAAGTTCCTGTTCCGGCAGCTTGACGTCAAAGAGCCTGGTCCCCTCACCCTCAGCATATCCTCACAAAAAAGTCCGGGTGACAACATGTGAAACGGGAAATGGTTGAAACCTGTCAGGTACTGTCATTGTTCCATTCCCAGCTTCAGCTACCCCAGGGGTTCATCCGAAAATGAACTTCGATATCAACATTAAGGTTACATAATTTGAGAGTTTGTCCACCTGTATTGCAGAAATAGAGGTTTTTTATCCATCTATTAACTTATTTGATGCTTTTTCGGATATAAAATGTCTACAGGGGAATATTTTTTAGAAGAAAAACACTGAAATAGTATAATAAACAGATATTTTTTGTTCCTGTACCTGTCTATTACCCTGTTCTTCAATCAAAAATAATAGACATCAGAAAATGAAGCGAAGCGGAATCACTGTCTCTAATCTTCATGCTCGAATTCTCTGATCCGGTCCAGAAAACCGAGCGCTTCATCCACCTGGCTGCCGCTCCCTGTCAGCAACCAGTTCACCCATCTTTTATGGAGATTTTCCGGTCGGAGGGCTCTGGTAATGATCAGGGACAGGACCGCCAGCAATACGGAGACCACACTGTATACAACCACCATCCCGAAGGAGAGGGAAGCTGCCAGATCGAGGCCGAACAGAACCTGGAAAAAGAATATCATGATGAATGAGGAAAAAGGCAGGATCCATGCTGCTGTTCTCAGATTGTCAACCACCGAGGATTTAATTTGAGAGATGTTTTTCTGAAGCTCGGAAACTGGCCGGGCTATGGTGGCCATTAACACCTTACCCAGCATTAATGCCTCCTATGAGGTTCCTGTTCGTCAGACCAGTGTTTTGCCGCTGGCTCCCTTCAGACATCCCCTCACGGGTTTGCCCTTGCCTTAGGCTAATAATTCCCCTTACCGGGTTTATAGAGGACTTTCACCTCCAAATATCTGCGCCATGCCGGGCAAACACCAAAAAGGGCCGCCCCGTTCAGAAGCAGCCCTGTAGCATTTTGTTTGCTGACGGTTCTCAGTAACCGTAGATGGCCGTATCGCCCAGCTCTTCCTCGATGCGGAGCAACTGATTGTATTTGGCGATCCGGTCGGAACGGCTCAAAGAGCCGGTCTTGATCTGTCCGGCGTTGGTGGCCACGGCAATATCGGCAATTGTGGAATCCTCGGTCTCGCCCGAACGGTGGGAAATGACCGCGGTGAATTCTGCACGGTGGGCCATCTCGATGGCATTCAGTGTTTCGGTGAGGGTCCCGATCTGGTTCACCTTGACCAGGATGGAATTGGCGCATTTCATTTCGATCCCTCTGGAAAGGTATTCCACGTTGGTGACAAAGATATCGTCACCCACCAGCTGGACCTTATCCCCGATCTTGTTCGCCTGGACCACCCATCCGTCCCAGTCGGCCTCATCCATACCGTCTTCAATGGAATCGATGGGGTACTTGTCAACGAGCTGGGCCAGGTATTCGGCCTGTTCTTCGGCATTCCGCTTTGCACCTCCGGAGCCTTCGAATTTGGTATAATCGTACACACCGTTCTCGAAGAACTCGGATGCCGCACAGTCAAGTGCAATGGTAATGTCCTTCCCGGCTTTATATCCAGCTTTCTCTATGGCTTTCAGGATACTGTCCAGAGCGTCCTCGGTGCCCTCCAGTGCAGGGGCAAACCCGCCTTCATCTCCCACCGCAGTGCTCAGTCCGCGTTCCTTGAGTACCTTTTTCAGGGAATGGAACACCTCGGCCCCCATTCGCAGCCCCTCGCGGAAGCTTTTGGCTCCAACAGGACGGATCATGAACTCCTGGAATGCAATGGGAGCATCCGAGTGGGATCCGCCATTGATGATATTCATCATAGGTACGGGCAGGTGCTTGGCATTGGTCCCGCCAATATAGCGGTAAAGGGGCATGTCATGATACATGGCCGCCGCTTTGGCCACTGCCAGGGAAACGCCCAGCATGGCATTGGCTCCCAGTTTGCTTTTGTTCTTGGTCCCGTCCAGCTCGATCATCTTCCGGTCGATGGCCACCTGTTCCATTGCGGGCATCCCCAGCAGCTCCTGGGCAATCAGCTTGTTGACATTGTCCACTGCTTTCAGGACTCCCTTACCCAGATATCGCTGCTTGTCCCCGTCCCTGAGCTCCAGGGCTTCGTTTTCCCCTGTGGATGCTCCGGAAGGAACGGCTGCCCGGCCTACAAAACCGCTGGCCAGTGTCACTTCAACCTCGATGGTTGGATTTCCGCGTGAGTCGAGGATCTCACGTGCATGAATATCTATGATTTGTCCCATGATGCAATAAATATTTTGTGTTCTGTGTATGATGTATTATTGGTCTTTCTTTTCCTCTTCCCCGGCCTGGCTCTCATCCTCGTTTTCTCCGGACTTTTTGTCCCCGGCTGCCTCCGGCTCTCCGGATCCGGCTTCGGCTTTGGGCTCTTCGGCTTTCGTCTCTTCGGCTTCGGCTGCGGGCTTTTCGGCTTTCTGCTCTTTGGCTTCGGCTTTGGGCTCTTCGGCTTTCTGCTCTTTGGCTTCGGCTGCGGGCTTTTCGGCTTCTTCTGCGGACTTTTCCTTTTCCGCTGCGGGAGCCTCTGCCGGGGCCTTTTCGGCGGCTTCAGGAGCCTGTTCTACTGCCGGGGCCTGCTCCTCAACAGCCTGCTCTCCAGCTTCCCGGACTTGCTGTTCTGCTGCTGCAGGTTCGGCTTTCTTTCCGCCCCTGCCGCGGCCTCCCCTTCTTCTGCGGGAAGGCTTTACGGAGGCTTCCTTTTCTGCCAGCATGGTGGGATTGTAGTCCACCAGCTCCATCATACACATGTCCGCATTGTCGCCCTGCCTGGACCCGATCCGGATGATCCGGGTATACCCTCCGGGGCGCTCACCCACCTTCACGGCCACTTCGCGAAACAGTTCCGATACTGCTTCCTTGTCATGAAGATAACTGAATACCATACGGCGGGAATGTGTTGAATCCTCCCGGGACCTGGTGATCAAAGGCTCGATGTATCTTTTGAGCGCCTTGGCCTTGGCCGTGGTCGTATGGATCCTCTTGTGCAGGATCAGAGAGGAAGCCATGTTGGCAAGCATGGCTTTCCGGTGCGCGCTCTTCCTCGACAGATGATTAAAGCTCTTCCTATGTCTCATTTCAATTAATCCTTGTCCAGTTTGTACTTACTTGTATCCATCCCGAAGGTGAGATTCATGTTGGTGAGGAGCTCCTCCAGCTCGGTAAGGGATTTCTTACCGAAATTGCGGAACTTCAGCAAATCGTTCTTGTTGAACTTGACCAGATCGCCCAGGGTTTCCACTTCGGCCGCCTTCAGGCAGTTCAGGGCCCTGACCGAAAGGTCCAGGTCCACCAGCTTGGCCTTCAAAAGCTGTCTCATGTGAAGCACCTCTTCATCGAACTCCTCATTGGCGAATTTTTCGTCCGTATCGATGGTGATCTTTTCATCCGAGAAAAGCATGAAGTGATAAATCAGGATCTTGGCTGCCTCCTTCAGGGCATCCTTCGGGTGGACCGAGCCGTCGGTTACGACCTCCATGACCAGTTTTTCATAGTCGGTCTTCTGTTCCACGCGGTAATTCTCGATTTCATACCTCACATTTTTCACCGGGGTGTAGATCGAATCCACCGCGATCAGGCCGAATTCGGCCTCGGCGGACTTGTTCTCGTCGGCGGGTATATAACCGCGTCCCTTATTAATGGAGATCTCCATCTGAAGCTTTACATCAGGCTCCATGTGGCAGATCACCAGGTCGGGATTGAGTACCTTGAATCCGCTGAGAAAACGCTGCAGGTCTCCTGCTTTGAACTCTTGCTGTCCGGTAATTGTGGCGACGATCTTTTCGTCGTTCACATCTTCAATCTGTTTCTTGAAACGTATTTGTTTCAGGTTCAATATGATTTCTGTAAGGTCCTCGATTACGCCGGTAATGGTAGAAAATTCGTGTTCCACGCCGTCGATCTTGATGTTGGTAATGGCATACCCTTCCAGCGAAGAGAGCAGGATCCGCCTCAGGGCGTTTCCCACGGTGATCCCATAACCTGGCTCGAGCGGACGGAATTCAAATTTACCATACCGGTCATCTGATTCGAGCATGATGACCTTATCTGGTTTCTGAAAAGCTAAAATGGCCATAATATGAATCTGATTATATTATTTTGAATATAGTTCAACGATCAGTTGCTCTTTGATATTCTCCGGTATCTCCTCCCTCTCCGGCCGGTTCAGGAATTTACCGACCATGTCTTTCTCATCCCATTCCAGCCAGGACGAAGATCCGTATCTGGCTGTAGAAAGTGAATCATTGATCACTTCCAGGGATTTGGAGCGTTCGCGCACACCGATGATGTCTCCGGATTTGAGCGTGTAAGAAGGAACGCTGACCACCTCACCGTTCACCGTGATGTGCCTGTGGGTGACAAGTTGTCGGGCTCCGGCACGGGTGGGTGCGATCCCCAGCCTGTAGACCACGTTGTCAAGCCTCGATTCCAGTAACTGAAGCAACACCTCCCCGGTTACGCCTTTGCTCCGGGAGGCTTTGTCGAACATGTTTCTGAACTGCTTTTCAAGGATACCATATGTATACTTGGCCTTCTGCTTCTCCTTCAACTGAATACCATATTCGGAAGCTTTACGTCTTCTCCTGGTGTTTCCGTGCATTCCCGGCGGATAATTCTTCTTCTCGAAAGACTTATCCACTCCGAAAATCGGATCTGAAAATTTACGAGCAATTTTGGTTTTTGGACCTCTGTATCTTGCCATCTATCTGTTTTTGTTTTTGAATGTTCAATTGACTCTCCACCGGCCGGATTAAACCCTTCTCCTCTTGGGCGGACGGCATCCGTTATGGGGAAGCGGGGTCACGTCCACGATCTCGGTAACTTCGATCCCGGAAGCATGAATGTTCCGGATGGCTGATTCACGGCCGGACCCGGGTCCCTTCACAAATACCTTCACCTTCCTTAATCCAAGGTCATAAGCCACCTTGGCACAGCTCTGGGCTGCCATCTGCGCTGCATAGGGGGTGTTCTTCTTGGAACCCCTGAAGCCCATTTTCCCCGATGATGCCCAGGAGATCACCTGTCCCTGTTTGTTGGTCAGGGAAATGATAATATTATTGAATGAGGCATGAATGTGCGCCTGCCCTGTGGGTTCAACTTTGACTGTCCGTTTTCTGGACGCTCCTGCTTTTTTAGCCATAAACTATCTGTTTACTCTTATTTGGTTGCTTTCTTCTTGTTGGCAACGGTCTTTCTCCTTCCTTTCCGGGTACGGGCATTGTTCTTGGTGCTCTGTCCGCGGACGGGAAGTCCGATCCGGTGGCGGATGCCCCGGTAGGAACCGATGTCCATCAATCGTTTGATGTTCAGCTGAACGGATGACCTGAGTTCTCCTTCCACTTTGTAGTTCTCATTGACCACCTTCCTGATGGCCGAGATCTGGTCATCATTCCAGTCTTTCACCTTGAGGTTGCGGTCCACGCCCGCTGCGTCAAGGATTCTCTGTGCAGAACTGCGTCCAATCCCGAAAATGTAAGTGAGACTCACTTCACCTCTTTTGTTCTTGGGCAGATCGACACCTACTATTCTTGCCATATGCTAAAATATTTGTGTTTAAAATGTCTTTATCCCTGGCGCTGCTTGAACCTGGGATTCTTCTTGTTGATCACATACAAGCGCCCCTTCCTTCTGACGATTTTACAATCCGCCGAACGCTTTTTTACAGAAGCTTTTACCTTCATCTCTAATTATCTTTTTATATATATGCGTCTACTTACCCCTAACTCCTAACACCTAACCTTCCTAACTCCTTCCTAACTCCCCTAACTCCTTCCTAACTCCTTCCTAACTCCTTCCTAACTCCTCCCTAACTCTTCCCTAACTCTTCCCTAACTCCCCTAACTCTTTTCTACTTATAGCGGAACGAAATCCTTCCTTTTGTCAGATCGTAAGGAGACATTTCCACCTTGACCCGGTCGCCCGGCAACAGTTTGATGTAATGCATCCTCATTTTTCCTGAGATGTGGGCTGTAATGACATGGCCATTCTCCAGCTCCACCCGGAACATTGCATTGGACAATGCTTCGGTGATCACTCCATCCTGTTCAATTGAGGGTTGTTTTGCCATATACTCATATTTTTTTGAGTTCCTCTTCTATATATTCAAAAGTGGACAGCACATCCGCCTTCCCCTGATCAACAGCCACTGCCAGCTCGTAATGGGCTGAAGGCAGATTGTCTGCCGCCCGGATGGTCCAGCCATCGGGCTCCTGCATGATCTGCCTGCGGCCCAGGTTGATCATGGGTTCAATGCAGATCACCATGCCTTTCCGGAGCTTGGGGCCGGTCCCCCGTCTCCCGTAATTGGGTACCTCCGGGGGTTCATGCATGCTGCGGCCCAGCCCGTGGCCCACCATTTCTCTGACCACACTGAAACCGTTGTCTTCTGCATGCTTCTGGACGGCGTGACCGATATCACCGGTCCGTTTCCCTTCCACTGCCTTCCGGATCCCCAACTGCAGGCATTCACGTGTTACTTTCATCAGCCTGCCTATATCCTCGCTGATTCCGTCCACCGCAAAGCTGTATGCACTGTCGCCGTAAAACCCCTCCAGCAGCACCCCGCAGTCCACCGAAACCAGGTCGCCCTCGCGAAGAATGACCTTTTCGGACGGGATGCCGTGTACTACCTGGGAATTCACCGAAGTGCACAGGGTTTTCGGATATCCCTGATATCCCAGAAAACCGGGTACCGCTCCGTGATCCCTGATGAAGGTTTCAGCCACCCGGTCCAGTTTTCCCGTGGAAATGCCCGGACGGATGTATTTGGCCACCTCGGCCAGCGTTTTGGAGACAAGTAAATTGCTCCGGCGCATCAGCTCAATCTCTTCCGCTGTCTTTACTAATATCATCAAAGAACGTACCTAAATGGCAGCAACACTGCCTGCCCTGCCTTTTATCCTCCCCGAACGTGTCAATCCGTCATAATGGCGCATCAACAGATGGCTTTCGATCTGCTGCAGGGTATCGAGGATCACCCCCACCATGATCAGCAGGGATGTTCCGCCGAAGAACTGGGCAAAGCTCTGGTTTACTCCTGCCAACATGGCAAATGCCGGCATAATGGCCACAAAGGCAAGGAATATGGACCCGGGCAATGTGATCCTGGACATGACCGAGTCCAGGAATTCGGCGGTCTTTCTCCCGGGTTTCACTCCCGGGATGAATCCTCCGTTTTTCTTCATATCCTCGGCCATCTGGGTGGGATTCACCGTAACAGCCGTATAGAAATAGGTAAACAGGATAATCAGCATTGCGTTGGTAAAGTTGTACCAGAATCCCACCGGGTTTGAAAACACGGCCGCAAAACCGGAAGCAGTATCGGCCCTGGCAAAACCGGCCACGGTGATGGGAATGAACATGAACGCCTGGGCGAAGATAATGGGCATCACACCGGCGGCATTCACCTTCAGGGGGATGTACTGGCGTACCCCTCCGTACTGCTTGTTCCCCACAATGCGCTTGGCATACTGTACCGGGATCCTCCGGGTACCCTGCACCAGCAGGATGGTTCCCATGAAGACAACGAACAGGATCAGGATCTCAACCAGAAAGGCAACCAGTCCGCCTCCCTGTTGTTCGAGACGGGAAAGGAATTCCAGTCCGAGGGCCTGGGGCATCCTGGCGATGATCCCGATCATGATGATCAGGGAGATCCCGTTGCCCACACCTTTGTCGGTGATCCGTTCACCCAGCCACATAATGAACATGGTGCCGGCTGTGAGGATGATCATGGCCGCTACACGTGAAAAGTTTGGTGAGAAAGCTTCGGCCGGAAGCTGGTAACGCAGGCTGGTAATATAGCTGAGTCCCTGGGGGATCAGAATGGCCACGGTGAGGTATCTGGTGATCTGGTTCATTTTCCTTCTTCCGCTTTCTCCTTCCTTCTGGAGCTTCTGGAAATAGGGCACCGCAATGGTCAGCAACTGGACCACAATAGATGCAGAGATATAGGGCATGATCCCCAGGCCGAAAATGGAGGCCCTTGAGAATGCCCCCCCCGTGAACAGGTTGAACAGATCGAGAATCCCCGAGCCGGGCTGCCTGTTGGCCATTTCCGAAATAGTGACCGGATTGATCCCCGGAAGCACGATATGGGTCCCCAGCCTGTAAATGAGGATGATCCCCAGGGTATAGAGGATCCTCGCCCTCAGGTCTTCAATCTTCCAGATGTTCTTTAGTGTCTCTATAAACTTTCTCATAAGTCAACGGATTCGATCAGATGATTTCTGCTGTTCCTTCCTTATCTTCGATGGCCTTCACCGCGGATTTGGAAAAGGCATGGGCCTTCACATTCAGTTTGCTTTTCAGCTCCCCGTTGCCCAGGATCTTCACCAGGCGGTCTTTTTGTACAAGACCCGCTTCGATCAGTGTATCCACCGAGATCTCATTCAGTTTTTTCCGGTCGGCCAGCTCCTGAAGGGTGCTGATATTGATCCCCTTGTATTCTTTCCGGTTGATATTCCTGAAACCGAATTTGGGAACCCTTCGCTGCAGGGGCATCTGTCCACCTTCGAAACCGGTCCGTCGCGAATAACCCGAACGCGATTTCTGACCTTTATGACCGCGGGTGGAAGTACCGCCGTACCCCGAACCCTGTCCGCGTCCGATCCTCTTCCGTTTTTTAGCGGATCCTTCTGCCGGTTTTAGTTTGCTTAAATCCATATCGTTGCACTATATGTTGTTTTATTTGCTCTTTTCCACTTCAACCAGGTGGGATACCTTCTCAACCATACCCAGCACCTGGGGTGTGGCCTCCACTTCTATGGTCTGATGCATTTTCTTGATCCCCAATGCTTCCAGGGTCCGTTTCTGTCTGGCAGTGTGTTTGATACCACTTCTGACCTGGGTCACTTTGATCTTTCCCATTGTACCGAGTTTTATCCGTTAAATACTTTGTCAATCTCCACCTGGCGCTGCTGTGCGACCGCTTTGGCATCCCGCAGTTCTAGCAGCGCTTCGAAAGTGGCCTTCACCAGGTTATGGGGATTGGACGAACCTTTTGACTTGGCCAGCACATCCTTGATTCCCACACTCTCCAGCACGGCACGCATGGCACCTCCGGCCTTTACTCCCGTACCACTGGATGCGGGCTTGATGAAAACCTTGGCCCCGCCATATTTTCCGTATTGCTCATGGGGGATGGTGCCCTTGTTGATGGGCACCTTGATCAGTTTCTTCTTGGCATCTTCCACTCCCTTGGCGATAGCGGTGGTCACCTCGTTGGCCTTGCCGAGACCGTGTCCCACAATGCCATCCTCATTCCCGACCACCACGATGGCCGAGAAACTGAATGTCCGGCCACCCTTGGTCACCTTGGTGACACGCTGAATGCTTACCAGCCGGTCCTTCAGCTCAAGGTCGCTTGTCTTGACTTTTCTGATTCCTGTTGACATAATTTCTTTTCCTTACAATTTAAGTCCGCCTTCCCTGGCAGCCTCCGCCAGGCTTTTCACCCTGCCATGGTAGAGATACCCGCCCCGGTCAAATACCACCGTGGAGATCCCTTTTTCCTTTGCTTTCTCGGCGATTTTCTTTCCCACCAGTTTGGCCTGTTCGACCTTGCTGACCTTCTGGCTGGCAATATCTTTCTCTCTGGAAGAAGCGGTGATCAGGGTATTGCCCGTACGGTCGTCCACCAGCTGAACGTAGATCTGCTTGTTGCTCCTGAACACGCTCATCCTGGGGCGCTCCCCGCTGCCGGAGATCTTCTTCCGGATCCTGTACCTGATCCGCTGGCGCCGGTTTGTTTTTGTTAAGGTCATGATATAACTTCTGTATAACTCTTTTCTAACTTTCCTAACTCTACTAACTCTTTCTCCTAACTCCATTAACTCTACTAACTCTACTATCTCTATTAACTCTTCTAACTCTTTCCTACACACTCGCCGCCTTACCGGCCTTCCTTCTGATCTGTTCTCCCACAAAACGGATCCCTTTTCCCTTGTAGGGTTCCGGCGGACGGAGCGAGCGGATCTTGGCCGCAAGCTGTCCGATCAACTGCTTGTCAGGGCTTTTCAGTGTCACAATGGGATTGGCCCTTCTTTCGGTTTTGGCCTCCACGGTTACCTCCGGAGGCATTTCAATGATCACATCATGTGAAAGTCCGATGCTGAGGATCAGCCTGTTCCCTCTGGCTTCGGCCCGGTATCCCACACCCACCAGCTCCTGCCGGATGGTATATCCTTCGGAGACACCTTTGACCATATTGTAGATCAGTGAGCGGTACAATCCGTGCATGGATTTCTGCTCTTTTGTCTCCGAGCTCCTGGAAATGACCACCTGCCCGTCTTCCAGTTTCACGGTAATTTTCGGGTTCACCTTTTGTTTCAGTTCTCCCAGGGGACCTTTGACGGTCACCAGGTTCTTGTCCACATCCACAGTGATCCCTTCGGGGATGCTGATCGGTAAAATTCCTATCCTTGACATGCCTGTTTCCTTTTCCAGTTAATATACATAACAAAGCACCTCGCCACCGATGTTCAGGCTTCGTGCTTCCTTGTCGGTGATCACTCCCTGCGAGGTTGACAAAATGGCCACACCGAGTCCGTTGAGCACCCTGGGGAGGTGGTCTTTATCCACATATTTTCTCAATCCGGGCCTGCTCACACGCTGAAGGGACTTGATGGCCGGTTTCTTGTTCTCCGGATTATATTTCAGGGCGATCTTGATATTCCCCTGTGGTCCTTCTTCCTCGAATTTATAATTCAGGATGTACCCTTTATCGAACAGGATGCGGGTCATATCCTTTTTCAGGTTGGACGCAGGAATATCCACCACCTTGTGACTGGCCATGACCGCATTTCTGATGCGGGTAAGATAATCTGCAATGGGATCTGTCATTTTTCTTCCTGTTTAATGTCTTTAATCAATCGTTACCAGCTGGCTTTCTTGATGCCCGGGATCAACCCTTCCGAGGCCATTTCACGGAATACGATCCTGCTGACCCCGAACTGGCGCATGTATCCCTTGGGCCGGCCCGTCAGCTTGCAACGGTTATGCAGCCTGATGGGATTGGAATTCCTGGGAAGCCGGCTGAGTCCCACATAGTCCCCTTCAGCTTTCAGTTTTGCCCTCTTTTCAGCGTACTTTTCTACCAGTTTCTGACGCTTTACCTCACGGGCTTTCATTGATTCTTTGGCCATATTTCTGCTATTTTTTCTCTGATTTAAATGGTAAACCGAACTCTTTCAGAAGAGCCGTCGCTTCTTCATCGGTTGCTGCCGTTGTGACGATGGTGATCTCCATGCCCATGATCTTGTTGATCTTATCGATATCGATCTCCGGAAAGATGATCTGTTCCGAGATCCCCATGGTATAGTTGCCTTTCCCGTCAAATTTGGCGGAAACCCCGTTAAAGTCCCTGATCCTGGGCAGTGCCACATGGATCAGCCGCTCCAAAAACTCATACATCCTGTCACGGCGCAGGGTCACTTTCACCCCGATGGGCATCCCCCTTCTCAGCTTAAAATTGGAGATATCCTTTTTGGAAAGGGTCTGCACTGCTTTCTGACCGGCGATCAGGGAAAGTTCCTCCTGTGCCACATCGATCAGTTTTTTGTCCGCGATGGCCTGACCGACACCCTGGTTGATCACGATCTTCTGAAGACGGGGGGCCTGCATGTTCGAGCTATAACCGAACCGCTTCATCAGGGAGGGAACGATCTCCTCCTTGTACCGACTTTCCAGTGCGGGTGTATATTGATTTTCCATCTTACTTGATCTCTTCTCCTGATTTTTTTGCATATCTGACTGATTTATTCCTGCTGTCCGGTTTTCTTCCCGCTCTTGTACCTTCGCCTGTGGACGGATCCACCAGGTTCAGATTGGAGATGTGAATGGGAGCTTCCTGACGGGTAATGCCGCCCTGGGGATTCTTGGCATTGGGTTTGGTATGCTTGGAGACGATGTTCACACCTTCCACAATGGCCTTGCTCCGGTCGCGGTCCACATCCAGGACCCTTCCTTTCTGTCCCTTGTATTCACCGCTGTTCACGATCACCTGGTCTCCTTTTTTGATATGTAGCTTTTTCTGCATTGGATTGTCATTTAATGGTTACAACACCTCCGGGGCAAGTGAAACGATCTTCATGTACTTGTCCCGCAGCTCCCTGGGAACCGGTCCGAAAATACGGGTACCCCGCATCTCATCCAGGTTGTTGAGCAGCACCACCGCATTGTCGTCAAACCGGATATAGGATCCGTCAACCCGCCGAATCTCCTTTTTGGTCCTCACCACCACTGCCTTGGAAACAGTCCCTTTCTTTACTTCCCCCGAAGGAATGGCGCTTTTCACGGTGACCACGACCTTGTCGCCGATGGATGCATAACGCTTGCGCGTACCGCCCAGCACACGGATGCAAAGAACCTCTCGGGCTCCACTGTTGTCTGCAACGGACAGTCTACTTTCTTGCTGTATCATGATTACTTGGCTCTTTCAACGATTTCTATTAATCTCCACCGTTTGTTCTTGCTCATTGGCCGGGTTTCGCTGATCCTCACCCTATCTCCCACGTTGCAGGAATTCTCCTCGTCATGGGCCATAAATTTGGAAGTCTTGTTCACGAACTTCCCGTAGATGGGGTGTTTCACCTTTTGCTTTACCGCAATCACGATGGATTTGTCCATGCTGTTGCTTACCACAACTCCGACGCGCTCGCGTCTCGTATTTCTTGTTGTTGTTTCCATGTTACTATTCACTTTCACTTGCAGGCTGCGGGTTTAACTGCCTGGATCTTTTTTCGGTCTGAAGCCGAGCAATGTTCCTGCGGGTTTCAACGATCTTATTGGGGTTGTCCAGCGGGGACACAGCATGGTTCATGCGCAGGCGCACCATCATGTTCTCTTCGCTTTCCAGCCTTTCATCCAGTTCTTTATCTGTCAATTCCCGTATCTCAGAACTCTTCATAGGTATTATATTTCAGTTTATGACTCTTCTGAATAATCCCTTCGTACCACGAACCTGGTGGTGATGGGTAATTTCTGTGAACCCAGCCGGAGGGCTTCTCTGGCCACATCGAAGGGAACGCCCTCAATTTCAAAGATGATCCTTCCGGGGGTAATGGGGCATACAAATCCTTCGGGGGCACCTTTCCCTTTACCCATACGAACCTCTGCGGGCTTCTTGGTAATGGGCTTGGCCGGAAAGATCCGGATCCACAGCTGTCCCTCCCTTTTCATGCTGCGGGTGATGGCCTGACGGGCCGCTTCGATCTGTCGTCCGGTGATCCAGGCGCTCTGCTGTGCCTTGATCCCGAATGAACCGAATGCAAGCTCGGTCCCCCGCTGGGAGTTCCCTTTCATGCGCCCCTTCTGCATCCTCCTGTATTTGGTCTTCTTAGGTTGTAACATGATAGATCTTTGTAAAAATTACACTAAAAGTTCCTGCCCTTTCTTCTGCCGCCCTTGGGCTTGACATTGGATGCCCCGATGTTGGGACTGAGGTCTCTTTTCCCGAAAACCTCACCGTTGCAGATCCATACCTTGATCCCGATCACCCCCACCTTGGTGTGGGCCTCGGCAACCGCATAGTCGATATCGGCCCGGAGGGTATGCAGCGGTACCCTTCCGTCCTTATAGGTTTCCGAACGGGCCATTTCGGCTCCGCCCAGCCGGCCGCTGATGAGTACCTTGATCCCTTCGGCTCCCATACGCATGGTGGAGGCAATGGACATTTTAATGGCCCTCCGGTAGGAGATCTTCCCTTCCACCTGGCGTGCAATATTGTTGGCCACAATGGTGGCATCCAGTTCGGGACGCTTCACCTCAAAGATGTTGATCTGTACCTCTTTTTTAGTGATCTTTTTCAGCTCTTCCTTCAGCTTATCCACTTCCTGTCCGCCTTTCCCGATGATGATGCCGGGCCGTGCGGTATTCACCGTCACGGTGATCAGCTTCAGGGTGCGTTCGATGATGATCTTGGAGATACTGGCCTTGGCCAGCCGGGCATGCAGGTACTCCCTGATCCTGCTGTCCTCAACCAGCTTGGCCGAGTAATCTTTTCCTCCGAACCAGTTCGAGTCCCAACCCTTGATGATCCCCAGGCGGTTTCCAATCGGATTTACTTTTTGTCCCATTTATGCTAAGTTTTCTTGTTCCTGTTCTTGTTCTTCGACTTCCTTTTCCCTGTGGCTGTCCAAAACGATGGTCACGTGGTTGGAGCGCTTCCTGATCCTGTGTGCCCTCCCCTGGGGTGCCGGCCGGATCCTTTTCAGGGTCCTGGACTGATCTACATAGGCTTCTTTCACGTACAGGTCGCTCTCCTCGATGCGTGCACCTTCATTCTTGTTCTGCCAGTTGGCAATGGCCGAAAGCAGAAGTTTTTCCACTTTGCCGGAGGCCTCCTTGGAACTGTACCTCAGTATATCCAGCGCCCTGTTCACCTCTTCCCCCCTGATCATATCCACCACCAGCCGCATTTTCCGGGGAGAGGTGGGACAATTCCTCAAAACGGCGTAATATTTATTCTGCCTTTCCTCCTTGAGTCTGTTTGCTCTGTTTCGTTTTCTTGCACCCATTTTTTCCGGCTTTACAAATTATCTCTGTTTACCACCATGTCCCCTGAATATGCGGGTTGGCGCAAATTCGCCCAGCTTGTGCCCCACCATGTTCTCGGTGATGTACACCGGGATGAATTTGTTCCCGTTGTGCACTGCGATGGTGTGGCCCACAAAATCCGGGGAGATCATAGATCTTCTGGACCAGGTCTTGACCACAGATTTTTTATTGGTCTCGTTCATCTCCAGGATGCGCTTCTCCAGCGAATAATCTATAAATGGTCCCTTTTTCAGCGAACGGCTCATGGTTTATTATTTTTTCGTTTTTCTCTTTTCAACAATGTATCTGTCTGAATATTTCTTATCCGGACGGGTCTTGTATCCTTTGGCCGGAAGTCCGGTCCTTGACCTGGGATGTCCGCCCGAAGCGCGTCCTTCCCCTCCCCCCATGGGGTGGTCCACCGGGTTCATGGCCACTCCGCGGGTACGCGGACGACGGCCCAGCCAGCGTGACCGCCCGGCTTTTCCTGATTTTTCCAGTGCGTTATCCGAATTGGATACAATCCCCACCGTGGCGCGGCAGGTGGTCAGAACCATCCTGGATTCCCCGCTGGGAAGCTTGATGATGGCATACTTGCGATCCCGGGAAGTCAGGGTTCCGTAAGTACCCGCACTCCTGGCCAGCATCCCTCCTTTTCCGGGTTTCAGCTCGATGTTGTGGACGTCGGTCCCCAGGGGAATGTTCGCAAGCTGCATGGTATTCCCCCGTTCGGGAGTCACCCGGTCGCCCGATATCACCTGCTGTCCCACCTGGATCCCCTCGGGTGCAAGGATGTAACGCTTCTCACCATCGGCATACACCACCAGTGCGATCCTGGCCGAACGGTTGGGATCGTACTCAATGCTCTTCACTTTACCTTCAATATGGTCCTTGTCCCGCTTAAAATCGATCTCACGGTACCTTCTCTTGTGTCCGCCACCCACGTAACGGATGGTCATCTTGCCGCTGCTGTTCCGGCCGCCGCTCTTTTTCATGGGCCTCAGCAGACTCTTCTCGGGCTTCACCCCGCGGGTGATGTCATCATAGGCCGAGATCTCCTTGTACCGCTGTCCCGGTGTAACGGGTTTATACTTCTTCAGTGACATAACTGCTTATATATTGCTGTAAAAATCAATCATTTCCCCTTCGGCCACGGTCACCACCGCCTTTTTGTAGGCAGGGGTCCGGCCCACCGAAATACCCGACTTGGTAAAGCGCTGCTTGCGCTTTCCCGCATAACGCATGGTATTGACTTCCGTTACCGTGACATTGTACAGTTCTTCCACCGCCTTTTTGATCTCCAGCTTATTGGCCCGCTTGTCCACCACGAATCCATAGCGGTTCATATCCTCCCCCTGGGCGGTCATCTTCTCGGTAACGATCGGTTTAATCAGTATGTTCATGGTTCAATCCTTTATCCGTTCTTCTGCAGATCATCAAGTGAACTCTCCACAAATAACAATGCCGATGCATTCATTATCTCATATGTGTTTAGCTCTGAGAGAGTTAGAATCTTCGAATTCTGCAAATTTCGAGACGACAAATATAAGTTTTTATTTCGTTCCCGGATGACAAACAGTGACTTTTTGCCGTCGATCTTCAGGTTTTTCTGAATTGCCACAAAATCACGTGTTTTCGGGGCATCGATGGAAAAATCCTCTACCACCATCAGCTGGTTGTTCTTCACCTTGTAGGTGAGAGCCGACTTGCGTGCCAGTTCCTTCACTTTCCGGTTCACCTTCCCCGTATAGGTCCTTGGCCTCGGACCGAAGGTACGTCCGCCACCCCTGAAGATGGGATTCTTGATATCCCCGGCACGGGCGGTGCCGGTCCCTTTCTGGCGCTTGATCTTTTTCCTGCTTCCGGTGATCTCTGCACGCTCCTTGGTCTTGCTGGTACCCTGGCGCCTGTTGGCCATATACTGTTTCACATCCAGGTAAATGGCATGATCATTGGGTTCGATGCCAAAGATCTCGTCACTCAGTTTCACCTTTTTCCCGGTATTCTCTCCGGATATATTGACAACTTCCAGTTCCATTACTTCTCAATTATTACATATGAACCATTGGATCCGGGAACAGATCCTTTCAAAATCAACAGATTGCTCTCGGGCACGATCCTCATTACCCTCAGGTTGAGGATCTTCACTTTTTTGTTACCGGTCTGCCCGGCCATGCGCATTCCCTTGAATACCCTGGAAGGGTAGGAAGATGCGCCCAGTGAACCGGGAGCGCGGTCGCGGTTGTGCTGACCATGAGTGGCGTCATTGACACCCCGGAAATTATACCGCTTCACCACACCCTGGAATCCTTTTCCCTTGGACATTCCTGAAACATCCAGCCAGGTATCGTCATGGAAATAATCCACGGTGATCACGTCACCCGGTTTCCAGTCCTTCACAAATCCCTTCAACTCGATCACTTTCTTTTTCGGGGTGGTATTGGCCCTGGCAAAGTGACCTTTCTCAGCTTTGGGAGTATTCTTCTCTTTCTTCTCGTCAAAGGCCAGCTGAACTGCGGCATAACCGTCAGATTCAACGGTCTTTACCTGTGTAACCGTGCACGGGCCAGCCTGTATCACGGTACAGGGGATATTTTTTCCATCTTTGTCGAAAATGGAAGTCATTCCTATTTTCTTACCTATTAATCCCGGCATCTTATCGTGTTTTTACCTTTGTTAGACTTTGATTTCTACTTCGACCCCGCTGGGTAACTCAAGCTTCATCAGCGCATCAATGGTTTTGGGTGTGGAACTGTAAATGTCCAGCAACCTCTTGAAAGAGCTCAACTGGAACTGTTCCCTCGACTTCTTATTGACGAAGGGGGATCTCAGCACTGTGTACACCCTTTTGTGTGTGGGAAGGGGTACGGGCCCGCTGACCACCGCACCGGTCGATTTCACCGTTTTCACGATCTTTTCGGCTGACTTATCCACCAGGTTGTGGTCGTAGGACTTCAATTTGATTCTGATCTTCTGACTCATTGTCGTTTGATTATATCATGCTTTTTCCTGTAACTTTTTCAAGTACCTCTCTGGACAGCTCCTCCGGCATGGATTCATAATGACTGAATTCCATGGTGGCACTGGCCCGGCCCGAAGAAAGCGTACGCAACACGGTCACATACCCGAACTGTTCGGCAAGAGGAACCCTGGCCTTGATCACCCGCGCCCCTGCCTTGGAATCCATCCCTTCCACCTGCCCGCGCCGCTTGTTCAGATCGGAGATCACATCTCCCATATATTCTTCAGGGGTCACCACTTCCACCGACATTATGGGCTCCATCATGATCGGCTTTGCATTCAGGGCGGCTTTCTTGAAAGCCTGCCTGGCGGCGATCTCAAACGCGAGCTGGTCGGAATCCACCGGATGGAACGATCCGTCCACCAGCCGTACTTTCAGCCCTTCCACCGGGAATCCTGCCAGGGGCCCGTTGAACATGGCATTGGTGAAACCTTTCTCCACCGAGGGGATAAATTCCTTCGGAATGCGTCCGCCCCGGATCTCACTTGAAAACTGCAGTCCCTTTTCACCCTCGTCGGCAGGACCGATCAATACTTCGATGTGAGCGAATTTGCCCCGGCCTCCTGTCTGTTTCCTGAATACTTCCCTGTGATGCACCTCTTTGGTAAGGGCTTCCTTGTAATTCACCTGCGGGGTCCCCACATTGCATTCCACCTTGAATTCTCTCCGGAGCCTGTCCAACAGGATCTCCAGGTGCAGCTCGCCCATTCCGTTGATCAGGGTCTGGCCGCTTTCCTTGTCGACCTGAACCTGGAAGGTCGGATCTTCCTCGGCCAGCTTGTTCAGGGCCATCCCCAGCTTATCCACATCGGCCTGGGTTTTCGGTTCAATGGCTATGCCAATGACCGGCTCGGGGAATTCGATGGATTCGAGGATCATGGGTTTGTTCACCGTGGTGATGCTGTCGCCCGTGACCAGTTCCTTCAGTCCCACCACCGCACAGATGTCTCCCGGACCGATCTCTTTTTTCGGATTCTGCTTGTTGGCGTGCATCTGGTAGATGCGGGTGATGCGTTCTTTTTTCCCGGTACGGTTGTTCAGGACCATGACCCCTTCCTGAAGCTTTCCTGAATAGACCCTTACATAGGCCAGGCGTCCCACAAAGGGATCGGTGGCTATCTTGAATACCAGTCCGGTGAGCGGTTCGCTCTCCTCGGGTTCCCTGGAAACCTCCTTATCGTTCCTGGGGTCGATCCCGTAGACCGTACCAATGTCCAGGGGACTGGGCAGCAGGCAGGAGATGGCATCCAGCAAACGCTGGATCCCTTTGTTCTTGAAGGCCGAACCACAGAGGACCGGCACGATCTGTCTATTGATGGTGGCCCTGCGGGCATAGGCCATGAACTCTT
Organism: Bacteroidota bacterium; assembly: GCA_051746185.1. Taxonomy (GTDB): domain Bacteria; phylum Bacteroidota; class Bacteroidia; order Bacteroidales. The sequence continues at coordinate 4,063 of JBNJEV010000035.1, read as the reverse complement.
CCACGGTGATGGAATCCCTGTCTTCCAGGAACCTTTCCAGCAGATCATCATGGGAAACGCAAACTGCCTCCACCAGTTTTTCTCTCCACTCCTCCACGCTATCCTCCAGGTCTTCCGGGATATCGCAGTACTCGTATTTCATCCCCAGGGTCTCGTCTTCCTTCCACACAATGGCCTTGCGTTCAATCAGATCGACAATGCCTTTGAAGTTCTCCTCCGAACCGAACGGGATCTGCATGGGGACCGGGTTTGCTCCCAGTTTCTCCTTGATCTCGTTGACCACCCTGAAAAAATCGGCACCCGCCCTGTCCATCTTATTCACAAAGGCAAGCCGGGGCACCTTATATTTATCGGCCTGGCGCCAGACGGTCTCCGACTGGGGCTCCACACCACCCACCGCACAGAAAAGGGCCACCGCACCATCCAGCACACGCAGCGAACGCTCCACTTCCACAGTGAAATCCACATGCCCGGGAGTATCGATTATATTGATCTTGTACTCCTGGTCGTTGTGTTTCCAGAAAGTGGTGGTTGCTGCGGATGTAATGGTGATCCCCCGCTCCTGCTCCTGGATCATCCAGTCCATCGCAGCGGCTCCGTCATGGACCTCACCGATGCGGTGGGTAATCCCAGTGTAGAACAGGATACGTTCTGTGGTGGTGGTTTTCCCGGCATCGATGTGCGCCATGATCCCAATGTTCCTTGTATTTTTAAGATCCGGGCTCATAAGTGTCGCACACTTACCTGCTGTAAATGCTGTCTCAAATCAATTCTTAGAACCTGAAGTGGGCAAAGGCTTTGTTGGCTTCGGCCATGCGGTGCGTGTCCTCTTTCCTTTTAAAAGCACCGCCTTCTCCTTTATATGCTGCTACAATTTCTGCTGCAAGTTTCTGTCCCATGGTCTTGCCCGGGCGTCTCCGGGCAAACATAATGAGGTTTTTCATGGAAATGGAAGTCTTCCGGTCGGCCCGCACTTCCATGGGCACCTGGAATGTGGCACCTCCCACGCGACGGCTTTTCACTTCCACCTGCGGGGTGATGTTGTCCAGGGCAAGCTTGAAGATCTCAAGTGGCGGCTTTTCTTCATCCTTTGTCCGTTCTTCCACGATCTTCATGGCTTCGTAAAATATGCTGTAGGCCTGACTCTTCTTTCCGTTCAGCATCAGGTTATTCACAAACCTGGTAACATACGGATCGTTGTATTTCGGATCCGGCAGCAATATTCTCTTTTTCGGTTTGGTCTTCCTCATTTCTGTGAAACCTCTGTATTATTTCTGTGAAACCTCTGTATTATTTCTGTGAAACCTCTATCTATATATATATATATACTTGTATAACACTATTTCTTCTTGGGCCTTTTTGTTCCGTACTTGGACCTGCGCTGGGTCCTTCCCTCCACGCCGGAGGTATCAAGTGCACCCCTGATCAGATGGTACCGCACACCCGGAAGATCTTTCACCCTTCCCCCGCGGATCAGCACGATGGAGTGCTCCTGCAGATTGTGTCCTTCACCGGGAATATAGGCATTCACTTCCTTCTGGTTGGTGAGCCTGACCCTGGCTACCTTGCGCATGGCAGAGTTAGGCTTCTTCGGAGTAGTGGTGTATACACGCACACATACCCCGCGCCTCTGCGGACATGCATCCAGTGCGGGAGCCTTGCTCTTGTCTTCCATTTTCTTCCGGCCTTTTCGGACCAATTGTTGTATCGTTGGCATACAGACTTGATAATGTTATAAATAGATACTCGTTCCAATTTCGGTTCGCAAAGGTATTCTTTTTTTTGAAAAACAAGAAATATTGATGAATATATTTAGTATCAAAATTTTATTACTTTTGCATCACCTAAACCGGGACTGAGAGAGACAAAATCTATTGTATAATTAATTGAATATCTTTTATATCCTGATGAAAACATATTCAACCAGCCAGATCAAAAACATCGCCCTGCTCGGTAATGCCGGGTCAGGTAAAACCACGCTCGCGGAGGCCATGCTTTTTGAAGGTGGGGTGATCGAAAGAAAAGGAAGTGTGGAACAGAAGAACACCGTCGGTGATTACCATCCCATCGAACACGAGAACCAGACCACCATGTTCTCCAGCGTGATGTATACCGAGTACAAAGACCAGAAGATCAATATCCTGGATTCGTCAGGCGCCGATGATTTCGTGGGAGGTACTGTCTCCAGTCTCCATGTGGCCGACACAGGACTATTGATCATCAATGCGCAGAATGGCATTGAAACCGGGACCGAGATCCACAGCAGGTGGCTTGAGCGGTTCAATAAACCCGCCGTGATCGTGATGAACAAATGTGACCATGACGGGGCCCAGTTCGAAAAAGCCATTGAATCGGTCAGGGACAGTTTCGGAAGCAATGTGGTCCTGGCCCAGTACCCGGTCAACGAGGGAACGGGATTCGACTCCATTGTGGATATCATCCAGATGAAGCTGTACAAGTATCCCAGGGACGGAGGAAAGCCGGCGATCTCCGATATTCCCGACGACCAGAAGGATCATGCGGAAGAGCTCCGGAACGAGCTGATCGAGAAGGCTGCCGAGAACGACGAAGCACTGATGGAGCTTTTCTTTGAAAACGACACCCTCACCGAGGATGAAATGCGTTCGGGGATCTCCACGGGCCTGCTCAACCGCGGCATATTCCCGGTCTTCTGTCTTTCTGCCAAAATGAATATGGGAGTGGGACGTTTCATGGAGTTCCTGACCAACGTGGCACCTTCGGCAGATGAACTGGAGCCCCCGAAAACCACCGAAGGGAAAGAGGTGAAGTGCGAGGCGGGCGGACCGGTCTCCCTTTTCGTCTTCAAGGAATCGGTGGAATCCCATATCGGGGAGATCAACTTCTTCAAGGTGATGTCAGGTGAACTGAAGGAGGGAATGGATCTGACCAACAACAATACCCGGAACAAGGAGCGTCTGGCCCAGATCTTCTGTGCACAGGGAAAGAACCGGACCAAGGTCTCTTCGCTGTCTGCAGGCGACATCGGCTGTACGGTGAAACTGAAAGGGACCAAGACCAATCATACCCTCACCTCTCCCAATGTATCCTACACGTTCCCGGTAATTCCTTTTCCCGAGCCCAAGTACCGCACGGCCATCAAGCCTGTCAGCGAGGGCGACGAGGAAAAACTGGGGGAAGCACTGAGCCGGATCCATCAGGAGGATCCCACGGTGCGGGTGGAGTACAGCAAGGAGCTGAAACAGATCATCCTCTCCGGTCAGGGAGAGTACCACCTGAACATCGTCAAATGGCAGCTGGACAATATCTACAAGGTGGAGACCGAATTTGTTCCGCCCAGGATCCCTTACCGGGAGACCATCACAAAGGCCGCCCAGAGCGACTACAGGCACAAGAAGCAGTCGGGCGGTGCCGGCCAGTTCGGCGAGGTGCACATGATCATCGAACCTTACGTGGAAGGGACCGAACCCAAACCTTCCTACAAGCTGAATGGAAAGGAATACAAACTTTCCAACCGGGGAGCCGATATCCACAACCTGTCCTGGGGCGGCAAACTGGAATTTGTCAACTGCATCGTGGGCGGTTCCATTGACGCTCGTTTTTTGCCGGCCATCCTCAAGGGGATCATGGAAAAAATGGAAGAAGGTCCGCTGACCGGATCCTATGCCCGCGACATCCGGGTCTATGTCTATGACGGGAAGATGCACCCGGTGGACTCCAATGAGATTTCTTTTATGCTCGCCGGACGGAATGCATTCAGCCGGGCTTTCAAGCAGGCCGGACCCAAGATTATGGAACCGGTCTACGAAGTGGAGGTACTGGTACCATCGGACAGAATGGGGGATGTGATGAGCGATCTCCAGGGCCGCAGGGCCATTGTCCAGGGAATGTCCAGCGAGAAAGGATTTGAAAAGATCACCGCCAAAGTGCCCCTGGCGGAGATGAATAAGTATTCCACCGCCCTGAGCTCCCTGACCGCCGGACGGGCCATGTACAGCATGAAGTTCGACGAGTACGTGCAGGTGCCGGGTGAGGTGCAGGAAGAACTGCTCAAAGCCTACGAGGCTGAACAGGAGGAGGAATA
>JBNJEV010000034.1:0-25592 GCA_051746185.1 Bacteroidota bacterium | reverse complement strand
GATGCATACTTGAATGCCCTGGGATAGGGGTTCCAGTTGGCTCCCCGGTTCCCGGTGATCAGGGTCCCGCTCCCTTTCTGAATGACCTTGTCACCAGCAATACCGATACAGCTTTGTGAACCTGCCCTGTATCCGTAAGGCTGGAGGGTTTGGACCTCAATGGGTGGAGCCCAGTTTTGGCCGTTGTCACCCGAGATGATCAGCAGTTGTCCTTTGCCGGATTTGTCATCCAGCTGCCCGGGCAGCAGCTTCCGCTGGGTGGAGATGATGATGGTGTTTCCAGCCATGGCAGCCACGGGCCAGCCGAAGTTGTAATTTCCGGGTGCAAATCCTTCCCCTTCAGGAACGATTACCGGATCCAGCTCCATCAGTCCGAGTGAGTCAGCAAGGAAGAGCATCCGGTTTTCCCGGGATCCGATATCCAGGTACCTGTTGGCCATATAATCCGAGAATGCCAAATTCTCCTTCACATCGGGAGCAACCGGCAGGAGCTCCACGTAGGTGGAATCCGATGGCAGCAGCACTTCATCTTCCGCACACGATACAATACCTGCCATACAGACAATCAGGAGAAATTCAGCGATGGTCAGAAGGGCTTTCATTATTTTACTTTTAGCATTTTATTCGTGAATAGGTATCCGGGTGTGACGACCCGGTAGAAGTAAGTGCCGCCTGCCAGGAGCCCCGCATCGAAATGGATGTGATGCCGGCCCGGCATGATCCGGCCGTTCATCAGCTCCATGATCCTTCTTCCGGCCATGTCATAAAGTGTGATCTGCATTTCGGTTTCCTCCAGGGCATCGATTGTAAATATGGTCATGCCGGTAACCGGATTGGGATGGTGGGTCACCTGGAGGGGCCGAATGGTCTCCTGTTCGGACAGCCCTGTAGGCATGCTGATGTCCACCTCCCCATAAAGGCCGGTCCCCTCGAAGAAACCTGATGTGGCCGCCAGTCCGACCAGTACGGTCGGGGGAAGGTCAAGGGGCACGCTGAATTCACCATGCGGGATCCAGTTCGTGCCATCCAGGGAATAGGATGCAGTGAAATAGTTGTACTCATCCCTTTTCAGCCTGAGCCAGCAGGGTGGCTGGAGGTCGGGATCCGATACTTCCACCACCGGTTGACTGTCGTCATCCCAGCGGTACTGGAATTTAATGCCTTCATAAGCAGTGGCTGTGTACATGATGTATAGAGAGCCTGGATCGGCAGATTCCCGGAACATGATCCCGGCCTGCGATCCTCCCCCCCTTTCCTCGATCTCCTCGATCTTCGCAGTGATCTGTTGAGTACCCTCCCGCTCCTGGTAGAGGAATGAATAGCTGTCGGAGGTCCCGCGGATCCCTGTTCCATAGGTTGCGATGGAGAAAGCCCCGTCCCCCTCACCGGCAGCATACCCTTCATACAGCACCTCTCCCACATCTGCGAACTGCCATTCCTGTCCCACCGGATCGGTGACCACCACCGGGATCTCGTTCACCGCCCCATTCGGTTCCGTGCCGGCAGTTAGGGTGATCAAGGACTCCCCGGCCCCGAGTGCCTCCAGCATGAGGACAGAATCCCCATCCAGGGTGGCAGAGAGGACCCCGGGATCTGAGTTCTCGATTGAAAGAGAAAGAAGCTGGTTTTCAGGGTGCCCAAATACCTGTGAGATATCTATTTCTTTCGTGGTTCCTGTGACCATCCTCTGTTCCGCAACCGGGTTGTTCAGGTCAAGGGCTGAATGGTCCAGTAACAGGTGGTCGAATGTACAGATGGATAGGTTGTCATTATCGCTGGAACCTGAGAGGTATCCCAGGCTATAACCGCCCGCCAGATCGATGACCAGGTTGGATCCAAGCTGGCTCCAGGATTCCCCGTCTCCGGATATGTAAGCACTCACCTGGTTTCCTTCCTTCTCGAGGCCTATCCACAGAGGTAGTTCCGCAGGCTGGCTGGCAAGCAGGGTGACCGGTTCACCCTGGCTGCCCCTGGTCTCGAACCTTGCCTCTCCGGTCCCGGAATAGACCAGGCGCACCATGACGGCACCCGGGCTGATGGAATCGGCCCTGACCGAGATTCCACAGACCCCCCCGGGGGTTGCGAAAGTGGCTGATGTAACCCGGGCAGAAAGGACTGCATCTCCTTCAAGGGTCCTGTGCATGAAGTGGGACCCTTCTGTCAGCTGTGTGGAACTGCCGCTTGCCGCTCCACCTATTATCAGGAGCTCCCCTTCCTTCATCACAAACCCCTCCTTCGCCGGGATACCCAAATCTTGGCTCGACCACCCCCGGGGGGCATCCCAGACAAAGACCGGGAATTTATTGATCAGGCTGAAAGAATTGACATCGCCTGTCAGGGTCATGGTACATGAACCTGTTTTCCCGGGCCTGAATAGCAGGGAGTCGGTGCCGGAAAGGACACTTACCCTGCAGATGCTGTTGCTGGATGAGCTTACGGAATAGTCGATCTCATCGCTTTCCAGCCTGCCGAACACATTGGCCACGCTGATATAACTGATATCCCTGGACACGTTGACAAAATATGCGCTGATCGGATTCTGGACCGCGTATATGTTAGCAATCTCCTCGATCCGGGTGGACTCAAATTCTGCCACCATGGGAACGATGGGCTGCGGATTGGGATTGTCCCAGCCATTGATCTCCACGAAATTGGCGTTCCCCCTGCACCAAAGCCCGGCATAGCAGGTGGCATTCATCTCGATCTGTTCACTGGCTTCCGGGCTGTACACCCAGTTGGTCCCGTCCTGTGAGAAGTAGGAGTCGAATCTGTTCCCTATCCTCTTCAGTTTCAACCAGCATGGCACCAGCATGTTTCTGGCACCTTCACCCGGGTGGTTCCTCTTTTCCAGGTCATCATTGTTCCGGATATAGTAGCGGATTCCTCCACGGTCACCACCCAGCACGCTGAGATAATAGGTGTTCGAGAAAGGGCTCAGGTCCTCCCTGATCATGACGCCGGCCTCCTCAAAGGGATCTGTATCAAACCCCATGGCCCCCATGCCATAAACATACGAGACCAGGGTAATGATCTCGAAGTTGCCGGTCTGTACCGTATAGGCAAAATGCAGATTGTCGGGCCTGAAAATCTGGTCGCCCGTGCTTTCCAGGGTAAAGATCTCTGCTTCCGGATCGTAGGTGGTGCTCCCGGGCACACTCTGGGAACCGATGTCCGTCGCATGCCATCCCAGGGGAAGTCCCTCCTGTGCATCGACTCTCAGCAGGAACGTGGTGACAAGGGCTGTGGCTGTTATGAAGATCTTTTTCATCTTGATTTAATCAAAGTTTACTACTACTTCCCATCTTCCCGGTTCATAGATGATGACCTTGAATCTGAAGGGTACGTTGGCATGGTTTGCCTCCATATCCAGTGTGAAAGGGAATTGCACGTTATCGAATCCCTTCCCGTTGAAGAACCGGGAATTCAGCCCCCTTTCCCTGAGGTAGTCCATGTCGCCTTCGATCATGATGTCGTGCGGGGATTCGCCCAGCTTCCTGACTATGATCCGGTTGACCGGGCTGGTCTTGTCCAGGACCTTATAGGGATCTTCATAAAACCCATAGTAGGTGTCGTCCCTCCAGAACCCGGTCAGTACGCTGTCCGGGTGAACTTCCGGGTTGTAGGTCAGTTTCCCTTCTCCTTCTTTCTTCCCTTTCTTGAAGGTCCCTTCAAACACGTTCCCGTTGCTCCAGGTGTAGGTCCCCTGCCCATCAGGGTAGCCTTTCCTGAATTCTCCCTCGTAGGTATCTGTACCTGTCGCCTTCCCGTAGCCATGGGCCATCCCCCTTCTGCAATCTCCCTCATAGGTCCCCTGAAGGGCCTCCGGTTCTACCTGGCAATCCTCTCCCTCCTGGGCCAGCATTACGGCAGATACCATCAAGGCCACCGGGATGGCTATCAGTATTTTGTGATTCAAGTGGTTTTTGATTTGATACATGTGGTTAATATCTTTATATAGGTTCTAATATCCAGGCTTTTGCTCCAGTTTCGAATTCCCGGCAACCGCATCAGCATGGTAGGGAAGCTGCCACCAGGTGGCGGCCCCCCGTTCCAGGTTGGCACGCACGAACTCCCTTCTGTCAGGCGCCGTATTGGCTACGATCTTGTCGATCACATAGCCGGGGTCGTTCCTGCGCCTGGATACCCTGACCAGGTCGTACCAGACGACATTTTCGAATGCCATCTCCATGGCCCGTTCCCTCATGATCATATCCTCCACTTCTATCATAGAGGCATTGGCCGTTATTTTCAGCGGGGGGAGGTTGATCGAGATCCTGACTTCGTTGACGAGTTTGATGGCCTCATCGGTCATTCCCAGCCGGTTATAGGCTTCAGCGACCTGCAGGGTATAGTTGTGGGTCTTATAAATGATCACATTGGCATCGCTCACATAGGGTTCCCGGCGCGTTCCCATTGTGTCCAGACCTATGTATTTCCATATGATGCTGTCCTTCCTCTCCGAGGATAGGGAATCGAGCCACCAGGATTTCCTTTCCCCCCTGATGGCATCTCCTGTTTCCTTCCAGTAATTTACTGCCACATCGGATGGCTTCACAATATACTCCCCTCCGTCTTCGGACCGGTTGGAGGTAAACTGGGCATAGATATTCCACTGGTTGAACTCCTCCTTGTAGACCAGGTTCAGGGTATTACCGCTTTCCCAGGGGACCGGTGCCGCATTCTCGGCCCCCCCGACATAAATGGCCCTGAACCAGTCCTCCGTCGATCCGCAGAAGGTCAGGTTATGGCTGAAGTTCCACTGGTTGGTGGGCCGTGCCATGATCTCCCACATCTCCAGTACCTTGTCATATTTCTCCCGGAAGAGGTATATTTCGATCAGCAGCCCGAGGACGGCTCCATAATTGGCCATCTCACGCTGCCACGATTCGGTATCCCATCCTTCCTCCCCGTAGTGTCCCCAGTACTGGAAAGTGCCGTTCCAGTAGTCGAGTGACCACTGGTGGGTGATACTGAGCTGCGCTTCCAGCTGATCCAGGATCGAGTCGGCAGGCATGGGGGCTATATTGAAATCCTGGGATGCATCCTGAGAAGCTTTGGTGATGTAGGGAACGTCCCCCCAGTTATTTACCAGATCGAAGTAGGCATAGCAGCGCATGAAGATGGCCTCCAGTGCAAACTGGTGTTCATAGCTTACAGGAAGGGCTGCGTCATGCTCGGGGATCTGGTGGATGTGCTCCAGGATGTCGTTGCACTGGTTGATCAGCCGGTAGTGGACCTCCCAGCTGGCATACTTGTTGTCCGGGTGGATGTTGTGCTCGAACACATCCATGATATCATGGTATTTCTTTGCACCGGGACCGGGTTTGACAAGGTTCCCCCGGAACTCACCCAGCACGAACCGTTGTTCGACCATTTCCCCGAAGGTGTGGTATACACCCGATTTGGAAGCAAAGGCATCCTCCTCGCTCTGGTAGAGGTCCCCCTTGAGGGCTACGTTTTCGGGTTCTATATCAAGCCAGTAGGTACACGAGGCAAGGACCATGGCCAGGGTAATGATTAGGGATCTCTTCAAACCTGTGCTTTTCATTATATCTGTGATATTATAGTTCATATGGCAGATTTAGAATCCAAACCGGGCACCCACAAGGAAGAGCCTGGTGATCGGGAATCCCGCGTAATACAGTCCCGCTGTCAGTGCATCCTGTTGGGTGCTGAACTCCGGGTCATAGCCCTGGAACCTGCCCAGGGTCAGGAGGTTCTGTCCGCTCACATAGACGGTCAGTTTCCTCAGGAAGATGCGGTCGATCACCGCATCGGAAAGGGAGTAGGAGAGGGTGAGTGTCTTCAGCCTCAGGTAAGAGCCGTCTTCCACCCACCGGGTGGACATCCTGGCGTTCCCCGGGGGATCGCCCAGTGCCGCCCTGGGTATATCGGTGTCATCTCCGGTCTGCATCCAGCGCCCGAGCACTTCGGCTGACTGGTTGTCATATCCTGACATGGAATGGAGGATGGCCCCCAGCCCGTCCACTACCTCATTCCCGTATACATAGCTGGCCATGGTAAAGAGTCTGAAGCCCCGGAAACTCCAAGTACTGTGTATCCCGCCGAAGAAATCAGGTGCGGTGTTGCCGATAATGGTCTTGTCCCGTTCATCGATCTCCCCATCCCCGTTGATGTCCTCGAAGACCAGGTCCCCCGGTTGAAAAGGCTGGTACCCGTACCCGGACGGATCCACCCCTGTATTATCAAGCTGGATCTCTTCCTCTGACTGGTAGATGCCGGTCACCCGGTAGCCATAGATGGCCCCCAGTGATTCACCCTCCCTGGCGATCCCTTCAAAGATCCCGTAGTTCCTTATCACATCACCGTCCGGAAGTTCCACGATGGTGTTCCGGTTCCTCGAGAGGTTCAGACCGAGGTCCCATCTGAGGGCTCCTGTCAGTATGCGTGCCTCCAGTCCGATTTCGATCCCCCGGTTCCCGATCTTCCCCATGTTAACGATCCTGTAGTCATAGCCTGATTCCCATGGGATGCGTTCATATGTGAGCAGATCGGTGGTGGTTTTCACATAATAGTCGACTCGGAGATTGATCCGCTGGCTGAACACGGAGAAGTCGATCCCCACATCCAGCTGCGCGGTCTGTTCCCACCGCAGGTCGGGATTCCTGAGATTGCCTGGCCGGTATCCTCCCATCAGCTGGTAGTTCGCAGGGATATAAAAGGCCAGGGAGTTATAGTACCCGATGTTGTCGGAACCGCTGATCCCGTAGCTCGCCCTGATTTTCAGCAGGTTGACCCTGTTCAGGCCATAGAGGAAAGGCTCAGAGGAAAGTTTCCAGGCAACAGCAACCCCGGGGAAATAACCCAGCCGGTTGTTCTGCCCGAACCTGGACGATCCGTCAATCCTCAGGTTTGCAGAGAGGAAATACCTGTCGTTGTAACTGTAATCGGCATTCCCGAAATAGGACAGTGTATTCCATTTACCCCCCTGGTAAGTGATGGAATCCATCTTGGCTCCCGATCCCAGGCTGGTGAACTCGTCGGAGGGGGTGTTGATGGCGCTTCCGTAATCAGTCTGGAACTCGTTTGTCTGGATGGCTGCCCCAAGAACGAATCCCAACCGGTGAACATGGCTGAAAAGTTTATTGAATTTCAGTATCGTTTCGTTGGTGAACATATGCTCTTTGGAGATCTGCAGGGAGGTCTGGTTGATCCGGTTTTTGTACCGGGCGATCCCTTCCGATGGAATGAACCTGTTCTCACGCAACCTGAAATAATCCATTCCGAAGGTGGTCCTCAGCTTCAGGGCGGTTGAGAAATCATATCCTGCTGAAACTGTACCGATGAACCGGTTCACGATGTTGGTATTCTCCAGCCCCTCGATCACCGCGATAGGATTGCTTTTGCCGGTGAGGTCGGCAGAGTCGAGCGGATGGGACAGGTGCTCCAGGTTATAGGGCTCGAAGATTGGCGATTTCGTGGTGGCCAGGGTGACGGGATTATAAATGGAAGCTCCCTGGTCATGGGCCCTGATGTTGGTATTGGTGTAAGAGATCCGGGAGGAGAAGGTCAGTTTGCTGCTAATCTGGTAATCCAGGTTGAACCTGGATGTCAGCCTTCTGAGATAGGTGTTGTCAATGATTCCGTCCTTATCGGTGTAACCTACGGTAAACATGTATTTCGATATCCCGTCGCCTCCTTTCAGCCTCAGGTGGTGGTTGTGGGTGAAGGCAGGTTTGAATATCTCATCCTGCCAGTTGGTGTTGTTGTTCATTCTTTCCCCGGGTTCCGGGTCCAGGAGCCTGGCATAGGTGTTGTTGATCTGCTGCGGCGTAAGATCCCCGGGGAAACCCAGTTCACTGAAAAGGTCCCGGTAGCCTTCGGCATCCAGCAGCGGGAGGAATTCAGGTTCCATGGTGACCCCGGCATGTGTGTTCAGGTCCAGGGTGGAGGCTCCCTGGCTCCCCTGGTAGGTATTGATCAGGACAATGCCGTTGGCTGCCCGGGTGCCGTAAAGTGAGGAGGCATAACCGTCCTTGAGGACTGTGATGGATTCAATATCCTCGGGACTGATGTCCACCAGGGGATTGTAAGGTGTGCCCAGGGAGAGGGTGTTCTCAAAAATGTCGCTTTTCAGGATGAACCCGTCGATGATGTAAAGTGGTTTGTGCCCTGTATGTATGGAGGATGCCCCTCGGATGTAGACCTCTGCACCCGATCCGGGGAATCCCGAGCTGCGTGTCACATGTGCCCCGGTGGCCAGGCCCTGGATCATGGATTCAAGGGATCCGGCAGCCTGCTGCCTGAGCAGACCTTCGGGGATCCATGCCACACTCTCCGTGAGGTCCCGGTTCTTTTTAGTCCTGTAGGTCAGCGGGATGGTCTCTGACAGTGAGAGCTGGCCCGACCTGACCATCTGCACCAGGATGGTGGTTCTTCCCCCCAGGGGGACTTCCTGTGGATTGAATCCCGGGAAGGAAAAGACCAGTGTAACGTTCTTATCCGGCACATTGATCTCGAAAGCACCTGTACTGTCGGTGGTGGCCTGGAGCCCCGGGACCTGCAGGACGGAAACTGTGATCTCACCCAGGGATTCACCTGATTCTATTGAGACGACCTTCCCACTGACAGTGATCCGGTCAGTTTCCTGGGCTAACAGGGCCGGAGAGCAAGTCCCGGCAACCAAGGTGAACAGAAGCAATCCGAAAATTAGATATCTCATGATCCTGGTTTTTCTCATTGGATTATTCCGTGACCGGGTCCAGTTTGATGTAATCGTACAATCCATCCCCGTTGGTTAGGTGGATGAATTTAAAGACATGATCACCCGGCCTGACAAACCCTTTCAATCCGATCTCTGCCTCATTGCCGGGCCCGGCTTCGGTCAGGTCGACCGACTCGCCCACCGGGGTTCCGTCAATGTAGAGCTGGACCTGTGCAAATGCCAAATTCGACTCGTATCCCAGGATGATGTTGTACTCTCCTGGAATGATGTTCTCCAGCTTGAAGGAGATGTAATTCGATTTCTGGATCGCATCATACCTCAGCAGCGTATCATTGGCTTCAAGGTATACCTCGGTCCCCGGTGTCCATAAGGCCAGGCTGTCCTGATCCACCTCAAATTTCCCGGTGAGCTCATTGTAGAAGATCCCGTATTCGCATTGCCTGATGATCGGTTCCAGTTCAAGATCCTCCGGGATGAACAATACCTGGTCTATAGCATGGAACACTCCGTTCTGTGCGAAAATATCGCTTTGTTCCTCGATGAGCCTGGTGGCATGCTGTGTACCATCCTGGTCCCACCACTGGTTGAACACAAGCCCGAATTCGATATTGGCATTGATGCTTTTCCCGCTCTGGGTCACCATGCCTTCATTCTGGATCATGAAAGAAAAGATGGCTCCCTTCAGTCTTTTGCCCTCGATGATGTGGTATTCGATGAATTCCTGCAGGTCCGAGCCCCGGCTGTCCAGTTCATTTTCCAGTTCAGCCAGGCTATTGATCCCTGCGGACTGGAAAACCTCATCTGATTCTGCAAACGCGGTAAAGGTCTTGTTCAGTTTTCCGTATCTCAGCTTCACCAGGTTCAGGTCTGAATCCTTACCGGTCTTCTTCAATGCTTCCGAAAATATCTTGTAGAGGGGAGACCCGTCAATGTGGTGCCATATGGTGAATGTGGGCGGGATCAGTACCTGGTCGATATGATGTACCACCCCGTTGGTGACCCTGCGATCGACCTTGTACATCCTTGACTTGGAATTCACCCAGATGGCACCATCCCCTTTTGACATGTCAAATACCAGGTAATCGCCCCTGGCTGTGGTATCGGGGGAGAAACCCGGGCTGAGATCCGATGTAAGGCGTTCCTTGTTGAGGATGTGGTATACCAATAATTCCCTGACCGCTGCTGAATCCATCTTCTCCAGCCCGGTGATGCCCCGGTTGCTGAAGTAGGTCTCGAAACCATCGTTGCAGGGTGCGAAAAGGGTGTAGGTCCCGTAGGAATTGAGCATCCCGGCAAGTCCAGATTTATCCATGGCCTCTGCCAGCGTGGAGAACTCTTCCCTGTTCTCCTCGATCTTCAGGTAACTGTAGACCTGTTCCTTGGTCGGGTCCTTATAGATCTCACCCAGTTCTGTTTCGCAGGAGTTGAACAGGAAGAAACCGGTCATCGACATGATCTGCAGGATCCATCCCGTTGTGCTCATGGAGCTGTATTTTCCGGCGGTTTTTTGCAGGCATTCAATCATGTGACAATTTGATTTAAAAATCATAATATGGATTCTGTTCCAGGCTCTTGTTGATCCTGAGCTCTTCGTAGTAGATAGGCAGGAACCAGCTCTCCTCATTGGTGATCCGCTGGCTGATCTCAATGTCCTCCCAGGCCTTGTAAATGCGGTTGACCAGGTATTCAGGCCCGTAGTTGAATGAATACCTCACCAGGTCATACCAGCGTTTCCCTTCAAAAGCCAGCTCGCGCTTCCGCTCTTCCAGGATCTCGAAGGCCAGGTTCTCAGAAGAGATGCTCACATCCAGCGGGGGCAACTGAGCCCTTTGCCTGACGATGTTCACCTCGCTGATACTGGCTTCGATGTTTCCCAGCCGGTTGAGTGCTTCAGCCTTGATCAGATGCAGCTCCGCCAGGCGATAAATGATCCAGTTGCCGTCACTGAAGTCAGCCGATCTCCTCCTGGTAGGCAGGGTGCCGCTGCCGCTGTATTTCCAGACGATGTTGTCGCTGGAGATCGTGGCATAGGACCTGTTCCTTCCCCTGACGGCATCTTCTGCGGCCAGGTTCTCTGTCCAGAATACCACCTTGGAGGTCTCTTTATCCAACCTTACGCTGTACATCGGGGTTTCACCCTCGATCGAGAACCAGTCCACCAGGCTGTTAAACTCAAGCAGGCCAGCATTGTATTGCAGCTCGAAGATCGATTCGGAGGAGTTACCCGGATAGTAAAGATTGAACCAGTCGGCGCCATTCTCGAGCACGTATGTACCTGACTGGATCACCTTATCAGCCTCTTCCACGCATTTCTCATAGTGAGTGGGATCCTCCATGCCCATCCAGAGGTACACATCTGCTTTTAATGTGTTGATAGCATATCTGGTAGCCCGGCCATGATCCTCGATGACGTTACCATAGGATGTGCTGGCAAATTGCTCCGCATAGTCAAGGTCCTCGATGATCTGGGCGTATATCTCTGCTGAGGGGCTCTTAGGGAAATAATACTCCTGGTCGTCCGTGGCGTATGATGCAGTTATCAGGGGTGCTTCCTTGAATGTTCTGACCAGGTAGAAATAAGCGAAGGCCCTCAGGAAATAGCATTCAGCAGTTATGGCATCAAGCTCTTCCGGGGTGAAATCCGCATCATTTTCCTGTGCGGCCGGTGCGTTCTCGATCACCGTGTTGACACGATTGATCAGCACATAGAATGGTTTCCAGTTGCAGGCACCGTTGTACTGGCTGACGATCTGCTCATTCAATTCTTTCGCTTCATAACCCCTGTCGACTATCAGCATGTCGCCCCTGGCTTCTCCCCAGATCACGAAGTTGTACAGGCACTCCTGCATCTGATCGTAACAGCCCATAAGGGCAGCGTTCACATCTTCCTCTGATTGCCAGAACTCGGCCTTTATCAGCCCGTCATAGGGCATCCGGTCCAGCAGTTCATCACAGGAGCAGAACAACGTTCCTGCCAGGATGGCCGGGATGACTGCTCGTATCACGTGCTTATCTGTTTTCATCATTTTTCCCTTTTCCCATATTTAGAATGTCAGGTCCAGTCCCAGGGTAAAGATCCTGGGCAATGAGGTCCTTGAATCATCAATCCCGACAGCCAGGGGCGAATCACCCTCGATCCCGATCTCCGGATCCGCACCGGTGTAACGGGTCCATGTATATATATTGAAAGAAGAGAGGAATATCTGCAGGTTCTCGATCCTCAGCCTGCGGACCAGGTCATCCGGAATGTCGTAGGAAAGGGAGGCTGTTCGCAGGCGGATGTAAGAGGCATCCTCTACGAAACGGTCGGATCCCTCCCAGTTATGCCCCCTTTCGTGGATGGCCCTGGGGATATCGGTCACATCCCCCTGTTTCCTCCACCTCCTCAAGGTGGCGGTGCTCTGGTTGTTCTGATCGTAGAGGTTCTCGGTCCACATCCGTGCCAGGTTGATCACCTGATGGCCGTATTTATACTCGAAGAAAAGCGTCAGGGTAAAGTTCTGGAAGGAGAAATTGCTCGTGATCCCACCAAAGAACTTGGGATTGGAATCCCCGATCTTCACATAGTCCAGCTCATTGATCAGGCCATCATGGTTGATATCCTCATAGATGGCATCCCCTCCCTGGAAGGTGTACCCGTACCTGTTGTCGAACCGCATGTATTTGGGCTGGCCGTCGAAATCATAGATGATGTTACCATTGGCATCTCTGGCTATGGCATCCTCGTCCCTGGCATATACACCGAGGCACCTCAGGCCGAAAAACGAACCGATGGCGTCACCCACCCCTGCTTTCACAATGTACCTGTCCTCGATCCTTTCTCCGTCAATGGGAATGCCCCGGGCCAGCCTGGTGATGTAGTTGATGTTCCTTGAGATATTGAAATTCATGTTCCAGTTCAGGTCCCCCTGGAGAATGTAAACCTCAACGCCGAGGTCAAATCCCTTGTTCTCGATATCACCAAAATTCTGGAGCACTGTCTCGAAACCTGTCGAACCGGGAATGGCCTGTTCATACAACAGGTCATGGGTGGTCTTGATGTACCAGTCATTGATGACGGTCAGCCGGTCATTCCACATGGAAAGGTCTATCCCGATGTTCTTCTGAATGCTGGTTTCCCAAGAAAGATGGTTCAACTGGATATTATCCGCTGCCACAGTGGAGTAGCTCATGTATCTCCCGCTGCTGGAATAGGTGCCCAGGTACTGGTAGTTCCCTTCCGGTTGCCTGCCGTTGGCGCCGTATGATGCCCTGATCTTCAGGTCGGTGATGAAATCCACATCCTCAAGGAAACTTTCGGAAGAAAGACGCCATGCTACCGAGAACGCAGGGAACCATCCGAACCTGTTCTCCTCCCCGAACTTGGAGGAACCGTCTCTTCTCATGGTACCGGTAAACAGGTAGCGGTCCAGCAGGGTATACCGGACCTCACCGGTGAGGGAGATGAGGGCATTGTCTCCCCGTGAGGAATTCAGTTCAAACCAACGGTTGCTGGCATTGATCCGCTGCAGGTATACAGATCCTGTGTTGCTGGCGTTGTTGGAGAATTCATCCTCCTTGGAGATCTCCACAGATGTGACAAAGGTGGCGCTCAGCTCATGTGCATTTCCGAAGTTGTTCTTGTATGCGAAAATATTCTCCTGGGAGAAGTCGGTATGACTATTGTTTGCATAGCTGTTGTTGTTGACCAGTTCATTTCCCCATACCAGGCCCGTGGCCTCTGCTGGGATGAAACCGAAATTATCATTATCCCCGAAATTCATGGAAACCCGGCTGGTAATGTTGAGGTTTCGAAATGGATTGTATATTGCGAAAACACTGGTGGTCAAACTGTTGGTGACAGAGTTGCTGTTGCTGGATTGAGCGAAAGCCACCGGGTTGAAGGTACCGTATTCCTGGATGTAGGTACGCTGCGGGTTGAAATAGGTGGTCAGGTCATTGCCCGCACTGTCCTGTTCGAAGATGGAGAGGTTGGGGGCTTTGGTGAAAGCCATCCCGTAAGGGTTGTATTCATTCACCTGCGGATTCTGCAGGCGCCCCCGGGCATAGAAGATGCTGTTCCCGAACCTCAGCTTGTCGGATATCCTGTAATCCAGGTTGAATCGACCGCTTAGCCGGTTATATCCCGTATTAATGATGGACCCGGGCTCGTTGAGATAGGAGAGGCTGAAACTATAGGCTGTGTACTCACCGCCACCCCTGATATTGGCATTGTAGTTCTGTACCACGGTGTTCTGCTCCAGGGCCTTGATCCAGTCAGTGTTGTTGTTATATTCCTCGTACCAGCTGGCAGTGGGATCGTCCCTGAGGTATTCCAGCGCCTCATGGTTCGTTACCCCTGCATGCTGATAGGCTTCCAGCTGCAGGATTTTATAACTGTTCCCGCTGTTCAGGGGGATGTGCCTGGGTGGCGTTCTGAGACCCCAGCTGGAGTTGAAATTCACCCTGGTCTTGCCCTTCCGGCCCCTTTTTGTGGTGATGATCACGACCCCGTTGGCGGCTCTCGATCCATAAACGGCGGTGGCTGAGGCATCCTTCAGCACATCGATCTTCTCGATATCGTTGGGGTTGATGTCTGCGATGGGGCTCCTCTTGCGGTTGGATATGGCATTACCCGCATCACTGCTGTGAGAAAGGTAGGGAACACCGTCCACAATATACAGTGGTTCATTCCGGCCAGATACCGAGGTGTTCCCCCTGATCCGGACGGTTACCCCGGAACCCGGGTCACCCGAGTTGGTGATGATCTGCACACCGGGGATTTGGCCTTGGAGCATTTGCTCGACGGTATTGATGGGTGCCTTGGCCATCTGATCAACGTTCAGCGAGGCGACTGAACCGGTGATGTCGCGATTTTCTACCACGCTGTATCCTGTATTTACCGGTCCTTTCTTCCCGATGGCGGTGATCCTGACCTCCTCCAGTGTCTGTACCGATTCTTCAAGCCTGATATCGATGGTACGTCTGCCATTCACATCAACAATCTGCGTGGCATGCCCCACAAAAGAGAATTGCAAACGGCCGTCGGAGGGGACACGGATGGAATAGTTCCCATCCATGTCGGTGGCAACCCCATCTGTTACCCGGTTGTTCTGGTCCAGCAGCGCAACCGTGGCATACGGGATGCCGGCACCATCTGAAAGGGAAATGACCTTACCGCTCACCACGATATAACCCTGTGCAAACATGTGAAGGGGAAGGCTGATCACGGCTGCCATGATGGCAAGGGTGAGTATGCTGGGCCTTAGCTCTTTCATATGTGATATGTTCATAAACCTTATCATTTCATGTACCTTATCCTGAATTGGCTATTTTGAAGAAGGTGGAGAAAGGATCTTATCCACCTGCTGGATCACTCCTGAGATGCCCAGTACATTTGATGTCCCGATGACCTGGGCATCCTGGTTAATGGTCATGTTCGTGCCCTGGATCTCTACTTCGATCATGCTTCCTTCCAGCATGGTCTCGTAGGATCCGTTTTCGGTTCCAAACGTAAAGAGAGGCTGTTCGAAGGTCTCCACCATATGGTAATGGAGCATGTCGTAAAGGCTGTAGCTGCTGTCAGGAACAAATTGATCCATGGCAGCATTGGCAGGTACAAAAAAGGTATGGTATGTACCATTGGAAACCGTAACACTGAACTGGTCCAGCAGGAAGTGATCCCTGAGCGCCTGTGCAAAGGAGGCGTACTCCTCATTGGATTCAAGCAGTGATTTGAGGGTCTTGGACGGTGGCACCAGGATCTTGTCCACCCTGTATACATAGCCGTTGGTCCCCCAGTCGAAGGTCTCGGATATGGTCAGTATATTCCCTGTTTCGTTACCAAAGAACTCCCCGTTCCTCGATTCGACCCACATGTAATTCTCTGTTTCATAATAGCGGTCCTCCAGGTCGGCTGCATCATAGGCCCCCCTGAGGATATGGTATTCGAACAGGTGTTTCAATTCTGTACTGGTCATGGTCTTGTTGTAACGCTTAAAACGGTTGCGGGACGGCTCGTAGGTGATCCCGGCTTCTGCAAATGCCTCATTGGGAACGGCGAGGATGGTCTTCAGGTTGGTTTCATCTTCCAGGTTGCTCAGGCTCCTGAGTGTTCCGGTCCTCTCCAGTACCTTGGCGAAGAGATAGAAATCCTGGTTCAGCAGGATGGGCCCGGCTACCGAACTGAGCTGATCCGGTACCAGCACATCATTGATATAATATACCATCCCGTTGCTGGCCGGGAGGCCGGAAGTGATCATACCCTTTACCTCAGCGGTCTTATCTGGGGTAGCGATGGTATTGATCCCCTGGTCCAAATCCTGGTCCCAGTACGAGCCGTTCGTGATGTGGTTGAGGAAGAGCAGTGAAAGCGTGGAATTGGGGATGGAATCGAATGCGCCCCCAAATCCCACCTCGATGGTGCCCAGGAGTGGAGCCAGCACCTCATCGGGTGGGATAAAAACAGTGTATAGTGCTTCTTCAGAAGCCAGGGGAACCAGTACGGACTGGCTTGATCCAAAGGAAATATCGTAGAGGGAATCCCCCTGGGTGGTAACCAGTCCTGAAGGGGAAAGGTATGCTATCTTGTCAAGGATCTGTTTGAAAAGCTGTGATCCTTCACTTTCTGAAATGATCTCGTCGATCCTGCGGGGCGGTTCGATCACTTCCATAATGGCGTGCAACGCCCCGTTCTCTGCATTCTGGTCCACCAGGCTCGAATCGGTTACAATGGTGGTTCCGTTGATGTTGTACTCATCGGCATCTTTCCCGTACACCAGTTTGTAATCTTCCAGGTAATTCCCCTTACCTGATTCCGCTCTGGCTAGCATCTCGCGCACGTACACATTCATATACTTGTTGTCTGTGCGTACCAGCAGATCCCTTCCCAGTTTATCTTTCACGGTATAAGGGGGCGCTTTACAGCGGGTCAGGTACCTGGTATCCTCGGGCGCGTAAGTGTTCCTGGGATTGAATGCCTGTTCGTACCAGAAGTCGTAGAGGAACCTCAGATCATACAGGAGGTGGTAATTCACCAGCATGGTGAGTTCATCCACGGGGATCTGGTCGATGGAGTTGATTCCCCTCTTGCTGAAATATGCATGGAAGGCCGAATCGGTGGGGATAAAGGCAGTATACAAACCGGAAGCATCGATGATACGGACCAGCTCCGGAACCAGTTCAAGGCCCTGTGCAAAGATGCTGAACTCAGGTACCTTGGTGATCTGTGTATATATAGGATCGGGTGAATCCCCCGGGGGATCGTAGTATTCGAATGGATCGGTGCACGAGGGCAACAGGACTAGTATGCTGAGCGCTGCAGCAGCTGCCATGCCGGTCAGGAAACGGCGTCCTTGCATCATACTGGATGGTTTTGGAGCTGAGAACTTACTTTCTAAAGTTACGAAAAAATACAACAGTGATCAAATCTGAGATTTTGTGTCTCATAAAATATGATCAATTTTTATTATTTGTAATAATTCTATGTAATAAAATGGTATGTGCTAATGAAAATGTTCAATAAAATATATCGAAATTCACTGTGAAGAAGCGATTCACGAAAGAGTTTCATAACTTACAGGGATGAAAAGAAGAAAATTCATGAGAATATCGGGTACAGCGTTTGCCGCAGTTCATCTGGCTCCTGCCTATCTGGCAGACCGCCCGGAGGAAAACGCTTTCCCTGTATCCGGCCGGTCGGCAGGTTTATCTGTGATCAGGCTGGGGGGACCCCTGTTCAGGACTTATGATGATCCGGATTCCTGGATCCGGGTCCTGAAAGGAAATGGTTACCGGGCAGCTTATTGCCCGGTGGAGCCAGGGGCGGATACTGCCCTGATCAAAGCCTATGAACATGCTGCGGAAAAGAATGACATGGTGATCGCAGAGGTGGGAGCATGGAGCAATCCGATCAGTCCCGATTCCGGGGAAGCTGCACAGGCTGTTGAGAAATGTATCCGCGGACTGGAGCTTGCTGAACGGATCGGGGCCCGCTGCTGTGTGAATATCAGCGGATCGAGGAATGAGAAATACTGGGCAGGCCCGCATCCGGATAACCTCACCCCGGAGGTATTTGACCTGGTGGTGGAGACCACCCGGAAGATCATCGATGCGGTAAGTCCCAAGCGCACATTCTTTGTCCTGGAGGCCATGCCCTGGTCATTCCCCGATTCCACAGATACTTACCTGCAGTTGCTGAAGGCCATTGACCGGAAGCATTTCGGAGTCCACCTGGACCCTGTCAATATGATCACCTCACCCAGGGACTATTTTAATAACGGCAAACTGATCAAAGATATGTTCACCAGGCTGGGTCCCCATATCAAAAGCTGTCATGCCAAGGACATTACACTGAGGGAGGATAACTACATCCCCCAGATGGATGAGGTGAGGCCGGGACTGGGAAGCCTGGATTATCCTGTTTTCCTGTCAGAGCTGGCCCGCCTGAAGGACGTTCCCCTGATGATGGAACACCTGCAAACGGCTGAACAGTACCGGCTGGCTGCTTCCTATATCCGGAGGGTGGGAAAATCGGTCTCTGTCTCACTGTAAACGGTTGATAGTTATATAAAACGAACTTCGTAAATTACATATATCATGTTTGTCCCAAAAATCTATGAAAAATGAAAAGAGCAATTTTAAATTCCTTATTAGCCGTGTTTTTTCTGCTATGTGTACAATCAGTTCTTGCAGAAATCAGGCTTCCTGCACTGGTATCCTCCAATATGGTATTGCAGCGGAACACGACCGTGATGCTATGGGGCTGGGCTGATGCCGGGGAGAAAATTACCATTGAGGCCTCATGGCTGAATGGGCCATTGAATTTGGAAGCGGACGCAGCGGGTAACTGGCAGGTGGAGGTGGAAACCACCGGCAGTAAAGAGCCGCAGACCATGATCATCAGAAGCCCGTCATCCGAATTTACCCTGGGGAACGTGGTTTTCGGTGAGGTCTGGTTGTGCTCGGGTCAGTCCAACATGCAGCAGCCCGTCCGGGGATATGACGGACAACCCACATACGGTTCCAATATGGCCATTGCAGGGTCAAATAATCCGGATCTGCGACTTTTTACGGTGGACAGGGTCGGTTCCAAAACCCCTTTAAAGGATGTGGAGGAATATACGCCCTGGCAGCAGGCATCCCCGGAAAACGTTCCGGAATTCAGTGCCATTGCTTATTTTTTCGGACAGCAGCTGCAGGATATCCTGGATGTGCCGGTGGGGATGATCCATGCTTCCTGGGGCGGCAGTTCCGTTCAGGCATGGATCAGCAACGAAGTGATCAGCGAAATCCAGGAG
Organism: Bacteroidota bacterium; assembly: GCA_051746185.1. Lineage (GTDB taxonomy): Bacteria > Bacteroidota > Bacteroidia > Bacteroidales. The sequence continues at coordinate 6,629 of JBNJEV010000034.1, read as the reverse complement.
GTTGACCTGGAAGAGGTGGACATTACGGAAAGAACGAATCATATCCCGACGGCTCTGTACAACGGGATGATCCATCCGCTGATCCCCTATACCATCAGAGGAGCACTCTGGTACCAGGGGGAATCCAACCGGATGGAGCCCGGGAAATACAAAGAGCTTTTTCCTGCGATGGTCAGGGACTGGCGGACCCGCTGGGGGATCGGGGATTTCCCGTTCTACTATGTTCAGATCGCCCCTTTTCTCTACGGGAACAATGATCCCTTTCAGACCGCTGAGAATTCGGCTTTTATCCGCGAAGCCCAGCTGCAATGCCTGGACCTGATCCCCAATTCGGGGATCGCCATTACCATGGATATCGGGGACAAATACTCCATCCATCCGCCGAAAAAAATAGAGGTGGCTGACAGATTGCTGTTCAATGCACTCAGCCGGACCTATGGTTATCAAACGGTGGACGGTGCCTTCCCGGCATATGCATCGCATGAGGTAAAAGAGGGCGGAATTCTGTTGAAATTCAACAACGCCGAAACAGGATTGTATGCGTTTGGCAGGCTGGAGGGATTTGAGATCGCCGGAGAAAACAGGCTGTTCTATCCGGCACAGGCCACCATTGTCAACCGCAGGGATGTTTCTGTGAAAAGCGACAGGGTGCCGGAACCCGTGGCGGTGCGTTATGCCTGGCGCAACTGGGTGGTCGGGACGCTCTACGATACCAGTTTGTTGCCTGCATCTTCCTTTCGGACAGATGATTGGGATGAGGCAGAGAAATTTGTAGAATGACCTGATTTTAGTGAATGACCCATGAAGTACCTCACATCTTTTTTTGTCGCCTGCCTGCTCCTGTTTTCCGGATCCTGTGGCAGAACCCGGGATGGTGAGCAAAGGCCCAACATCATCTTTATCCTGGTGGATGACCTGGGATGGAAGGACCTGGGCTGTTATGGCAGCAGTTTTTATGAAACACCCCACATTGACCGGCTGGCAGGGGAGTCCATGCGGTTCACCGATGCCTATGCCGCCTGTCCGGTCTGTTCCCCCACCCGGGCCAGCATCATGACCGGGAAGTATCCGGCGCGGACCGGGATCACGGACTGGATCCCGGGCAGACAGGCCCATGCGGGCCCACAGCCCTGCGATAAGTTGATCCCCAGGGAGTTCGACCTGGATATGGACCTGGAGGAGGTCACCCTTGCCGAGGCTCTGAAGGAAGCAGGGTACCGCACCTTCTTTGCAGGGAAATGGCACCTGGGCGAGGATTCCATTTTCTGGCCCGAACACCAGGGATTTGATATCAACAAGGGAGGGTGGAGTACGGGATACCCCCGGGGCGGATATTTCAGTCCCTATGAAAATCCCCGCCTGGCAAGCGGACCGGAAGGGGAGCACCTGACCGACCGGCTCACCGGAGAATCGATCCGGTTCATGGAAGAACATATGGAGGAAGATGGCGGGCGTCCGTTCTTCCTGTATCTTTCCTTCTATGCGGTCCACACTCCCCTGCAGGGAAAACCCGGGCTCATCCGGAAATATGAAAACAAGCTTGAGGAGGCGGGTCTGGACACGGTAAAAATGGAGACCACCGGCCGCGAGTGGATCCGCTATGCGCCGCCGGGGGGAAGATTCGTGGTGCGGACCCGGCAGGGACATCCCGTGTATGCTGCCATGATCGAGACCCTGGACAACAATATAGGAAGGCTGGAGGCAGCCCTGGAGGATATGGATCTGAAGCAGAACACCATTATATTGTTTATGTCGGATAACGGGGGACTGGCCACCGCCGAGGGTTCCCCCACTTCCAACCTGCCGCTCAGGGCAGGAAAGGGATGGCTTTATGAAGGGGGGATCAGGGAGCCCATGCTGATCCGCTGGCCCGGTTCCGGATCGGAAGGAAAGGTCTGTGAGGTCCCCGTTACAAGCACCGATTTCTACCCCACCATCCTGGAGATGGCCGGGCTGGAGATGAGACCTGACCAGCATGTGGACGGGATCAGCCTGGCTCCGCTGCTCAGGGGGGAGAAAATCCCGGGAGACAGGCCCCTGTTCTGGCACTATCCCCACTACAGCAACCAGGGGGGGAAGCCGGGGGCTGCCGTCAGGCTGGGCGATTACAAATTGATCGAGTTTTTCGAGGACAGCACCCTGGAGCTCTATGATCTTTCCCGGGATCCGGGGGAGCATCAGAACCTTGCCCCGGAAATACCCGAAAAAGCCGAAGAGCTGCAGGGATTGCTGCATCGCTGGCAGGAGGAGGTTGATGCAAAAGGAATGGAGCCCAATCCCGGATATGATCCTGATTATACAAGGGATCCCGATCAGTGACCGGTCCGGGCCGTAAAGGAGAAGACACGAAAAACCGCCACTTTCTTGACAAAATATAAACATAAATGTAAATTTCCGGTAATGTAAATCCTTTATTGATGCCCGGGCGGAATTATATCCAGCTGCTGCTCATATTCATGCTCGCCTGCTGCAGCCTTTCCTTTTCGCAGCAAAGGGAACACATATATGATCATTTCAATATTTCCAATGGCCTGATCAGTGACAATGTCTACAAGATCTTTGTTGACCGGGAGGGTTTTGCCTGGATCATCACTTACAACGGACTGCAGCGATACAACGGCTATGAATTCGAAACCTTTACCTCGAGGCCCGGGGTTCCCGGCACACTGAGCAGTAATTTCGTGACGGATATGTTCGAGGACAGGGACGGAGACCTGATCGTCGTACTCGAGGACGGCATTGATATATATCATAAGCAGACCGGTCGGTTCACCAACCTGCTTTCCAATCTTCCCTTTGCCAGTGCAAGGAGAGATGAGATCAGCCGGCTTGCCTCCGTGGTGCAGGACCCGTCCGGATCCATCTGGGTCACTTGCAACAACCACCTGGTGAGAATCGACAGTACCAAGCAGGACTTTTTTGTCTACCAGGATGAGTTCAAAGGCAATTTTGTCATCAACCGGGACAGCACGCTTTTGTGGATCATTACCGACCACACCGTGAAGGAATACAACCTTGTGGACCGCCTTCTGACCATCAGGAACATTTCGGAGATACCCGGACCGGAGAATGTCAGAAGATTGAACACTATTTATTATGATTCGGAGAACAATTGCTGGCTGGGGACAACAGATGGTTTGCTGATCATGGATGAGGAGGAGTATTGTTTCGTTGATCCGGGGTCATGCATACCCGCACTCGGGTATGCAGATGCTTCCGCATTCCACAGGGAGATCACCGCTATTTATGAAGATTACCGGAAAAATCTCTGGATCGCCTCGGGAAAGGAGCTTTACCAGATCGACCGCAACACCGGAAGTTCCCGGAGGTTCCGGCACGAGGTGGATAATCCCAACAGTCTTTTGGACGAACAGATCACCGGTATCCATGGAAACCGGAGCGGCATCATCTGGGTGACATACCTGAATGAAGGATTCACCAGGATTAACATCAGGACCAGGAACTTTTTTGCTTACAGGCAGAAAGCAAATTCTCCCAACAGCCTGGGAGGAAATGCCGTAAGGTCAGTATTCAGGGATCCGGATGGGATCCTGTGGGTGGGATTGTATAACAATGGCCTGGACCGGATCGATCCTTCTTCGGGGATCATCAGCCACTTCAAGCATGATCCTGACAGGGAGAACAGCGTATGTTCCAATTATATTGCCTCGCTGTTCCTGGATAGGAACAAACGTTTATGGGTGGGATCGCATGACAATGGTCTCTGTTACGCAGATGATCCTTACAGGGACCGGATCACCTTCCGGAGACCTGATTTTCTCAATGGAAGCGATGAGGTGTACCACATCTGTTCTGATTCCCTGGGACGGGTCTGGTTCGGTACCCGGACCGGGCTGGGGATGTATGATCACAGCACAGAGCATTTCCAATGGATCCTTGAGGACCACAATGTTCAGTCATTTTTGTTCGACGGTACAAGGATATGGATCGCCAGCTGGAATTACGGATTGTGCAGGCTGGATTTTAACAGAGAAAATTTTGCCAGGGAAGTCCCGCTTTTTGACTCCGTCACTTCCATTTACTTCGATCCAGCGGTCCTTGCTGATGCAAATTCACTGCGGAACAATGAAAACCTGCTCCGCAACTGCATTTCCATTTACCAGGACCGGAAAGCAAAAATCTGGCTGGGGACCTACAATATGGGACTGGCCAGGGTACATCTGAACGGCCATCAGATCACCTATGACCTTTATGATGTTTCCCGGGGAGCGCCCGGCAATGCCGTGTATGGTGTGACGGGGGACAGGCAGGGTCATATCTGGATCAGTACGGAGAACGGGATCGGTAAGTTTGATCCCCGGTCGGAGCAATTTGAGAACTATTACCGGGAAGATGGATTGCTCTCCAATTATTTCTTATGGAAATCATATTACCGGTCACCGGACGGAATACTTTATTTCGGCAGCGTGGATGGCTTGAATTTCTTCGATCCTTCTGAAATCAGGGAAGATACTGCCTTACCCAGTGTTTATATCACCGAGCTCAGGATCCAAAACCAGCTGGTCCGCAACGGAGATACGGTGAACGGGGATGTGATCCTGGACAGGCAGATCCTGTACCAGGATACCCTTGTGCTGAACCATATGAACAGGAACTTTTCCCTGAAATTTACTGCCACGGGACGTGTGGATCCTGACCGGATCACATATGCCCATATGCTTGAGGGATTTAATGATCACTGGATCACGAATCCGAAAGGGAGCCGGAATGCGGGTTACAACAACCTGTCTCCGGGAACCTATCACTTCAGGGTAAGGGCTACGGAAAATCCATCTTTGTGGCCCGAACACTACCTGGAAAAGACCGTGATCATCCTCCCACCCTGGTGGAAGACGAAGATCGCAATCGCAATCTATGTCCTGCTGGTTCTGGGACTGCTCTTTCTGATTTTTTATTTGATATTCAAGTTTTCCGGATTGAGACATGAATTGATCTTCAACGAGAAACTGCATCAGTCAAAGCTCATGTTCTTCACCAATATATCCCATGAGTTCAAAACCCCGCTTTCCCTGATCAAAGCTCCCCTGAATGATATCCTGCAGGACAGGCGATTGCCTCCCCATCAACGCAAGAACCTGCAACTGGTAAGGAAGAATGCAGATCAGCTGCTTGAGCTGGTCAATGAACTGATGGAGTTCAGGCGGACCGATACGGGGATCAGTAAGCTGAAGTCCGAACCGATTGAACTGGGCCCCTGCGTACAGGAGATCGCATCACAGTTTGAATGCATTGCAGAGGAGCGCGGAGTGGATTACCTGATCAATACACCGGAAGAGAAGGACAGGATCTGGGCAGACAGGGAGAAATTCCGGAAGATCATCAATAACCTGCTGGAAAATGCCTTCAATTACACACAAAAAGGAGGACTTGTAACCCTTTCAGTCATCAGGGATCCGATCAGATACAGTTTCAACCCGGCTTACCACACCCTTCATCTGAGCCAGGTCAGGAAGGACCTGAAATACGTGGGGATCCTTGTATCGGATACGGGTGTGGGTATATCCAGGGAATCCCTGCCCCGGATATTTGACAGGTTCTACCAGTTTGACGCCGAACATGCGGGAGATCACATTGGCAGCGGGATCGGCCTTGCCCTGGTAAAAAACCTGGTTCTGATGCATCAGGGTGACATCAGGGTGGCCAGTGAGCGGGGAGTGGGCACAGACATTCTTATCATGCTTCCTGAAGGTGAACGACATCTGCGGACAGAGGAAAAGCTGATCCATCTGCAATCGGAGGAAATACTGTCTCCCGGACAGCAGCCTGTTCTGAAGGAAACATTTCGGGATGACTCCGTCCCTGCGGGGATCCCCACCGAAAAGAGGCCGGACGATCCATCCCCGGAGAAAGCGATTCTTCCCACCATCCTCATTGTTGAGGATCATGATGCACTTCGTGATTATCTGAAAGAAAATCTTGCCGATGAATACACCCTCCTGGAGGCTTCCAACGGGGCCGAAGCCATTGAGAAGCTGAACGGCCACCAGCCTGACCTGATCCTTGCGGACTGGATCATGCCGGTCATGGACGGAGCACAATTCCTGAAGGAGATCCGGACCAGAAAGGATACCTCTTCGGTTCCGGTCATCCTGCTGACGGCCAAAGATGAACTGAAGGATCACCAGGAAGGGCTGGAACTCGGAGCGGACCAGATCGTTACCAAGCCCTTCAATCTCAAGCTCCTGAAGCTCCAGATTAAAAGGATGATCGAAAATAACCGCTCCAGGATACGCACATACGGCCTGAACGAGTCGGAATTGCTGGTGGAAGTAAAGGGGGAGAGAGAGACCCGTTTTATCCAGGATGTTGAGCAGGTGATCCGGGAGCATATGAAAGATACGGCGCTGAATGCAGACCTGTTGGCAAAGAAGCTGACTCTGAGCCGGACCGTACTTTATGTAAGGATCAAAGAGATCACAGGACATACCCCGGGAGAATATATCCAGAAGGTCAGGCTGAAGCAAGCCATCAAGCTGATGCTGTACGAAAACCTTTCTGTTTCGGAGGTGTATGTCATGGTGGGGATCAGCAGCAGCTCTTACCTGATCAGGCTCTTTAAAAAGTATTACAAAACCACCCCAAAGGAGTTTATCAGAAATTACCTGGGA
>JBNJEV010000033.1:0-27643 GCA_051746185.1 Bacteroidota bacterium | reverse complement strand
ATCATCCGTGACACTGTATGTTCTTGTAATTACCTCCGGACAGGTATTACCGTCTGATACATCTTCTACCCAGGTAACAGTCGGAGCGGCTGTGCAGTTATCCGCCTCATCTGCTACAACCGAGACATCAGGAGCGGGCACATCTGCTGAACACTCCACATTGACCGGAGCAGGATCAGAGGCAGTGGGTGGAGTAACGTCGTTGACCGTGATTGTCTGATATACCAAAACAGAATTACCGCAATCATCTTCCACCCGGTAACTCCTGGTGATCTCCTCAGGACACGTATTGCCGTCCGAGACATCTTCTACCCAGGTAACAGTCGGAGCAGCTGTGCAATTATCCGATTCATCAGTTACAACTGTTACATCCGGAGCGGGAATATCTGCTGAACACTCCACGTTGATCGGAGCAGGATCAGAGGCAGTGGGTGGAGTTACATCGTTGACAGTGATGGTCTGGGTCACATTGATCGAATTGCCACAGTCATCGGTGACACTGTATGTTCTTGTGATTACTTCCGGGCAGGTGTTGCCATCACTTATATCTGAAACAAACGCTACAACAGGTGCCGCTGTGCAGTTATCCGCTTCATCCGTTACAACTGTGACATCCGGAGCAAGTACATCACTTGCACATTCCACATTGATAGGAGCTGGGTTGGAAGCGGTAGGTGGAGTTACATCATTGACGGTGATGGTCTGGGTGACATTAATCGAGTTACCACAGTCATCCGTGACACTGTATGTTCTTGTGATTGTCTCTGGGCACGATCCTCCATCAGACACATCACTTACCCACGCCACAACAGGTGCCGCCGTGCAGTTATCCGCTTCATCGGTCACAACACTTATATCCGGAGCAGGTACATCCCCTGCACACTCCACATTGACCGGGGCAGGGTTGGAAGCTGTGGGCGGAGTTACATCGTTGACCGTGATGGTCTGATACACCAAAATAGAATTACCGCAATCATCTTCCACACGATAACTCCTGGTGATCTCCTCAGGACAGCTATTACCGTCAGAGACATCTTCTACCCAGGTAACAGTCGGAGCGGCTGTGCAGTTATCCGCCTCATCTGCTACAACCGAGACATCAGGAGCGGGCACATCTGCTGAACACTCCACATTGATCGGGGCAGGGTTGGAAGCGGTGGGTGGGGTAACATCGTTGACAATGATGGTCTGGGTAACATTGATCGAGTTGCCACAGTCGTCAGTAACCGAATAGGTCCTGGTTATTTCTTCCGGACATGTGTTACCATCACTTACATCAGAGACAAACGCAACAACAGGTGCCGCAGTGCAGTTGTCCGCCTCATCTGTCACTACTGTGATATCCGCAGCAGGTACATCTGCCGAACACTCCACACTGATCGGGGCAGGATTGGAAGCAGTGGGTGGGGTGACATCATTAACCGTGATGGTCTGGGTCACATTGATCGAGTTACCACAGTCGTCAGTAACCGAGTATGTCCTGGTTATTTCTTCCGGGCATGTGTTACCATCACTTACATCAGAGACAAACGCCACAACAGGTGCAGCAGTGCAGTTGTCCGCTTCATCCGTCACAACTGTTACATCCGGAGCGGGCACATCTGCCGAACACTCCACACTAACCGGGGCAGGATTGGAAGCAGTGGGTGGAGTTACATCGTTGACAGTGATGGTCTGGGTGACATTAATCGAGTTGCCACAGTCGTCAGTAACCGAATAGGTCCTGGTTATTTCTTCCGGGCATGTGTTACCATCACTTACATCAGAGACAAACGCAACAACAGGTGCCGCCGTGCAGTTGTCAGCCTCATCCGTCACAACTGTTACATCCGGAGCGGGCACATCTCCTGAACACTCCACATTGATCGGAGCAGGATTGGAAGCAGTGGGTGGGGTATTATCTTCCACCGTAATGATCTGTACCTGATCCGTAGCTGCATTGCCTGCATCATCTACCAGGCTCCAGGTGCGCGAGATCACGATGTTGCATGGATCACTGCTGTCAACAACATCAGAGTAAGTAGCTTCACCTACGTTACAATTATCTGCTTCATCTGTTACATCGCCTGCCCCTGTGGGACTGGCATCATAAGCACATGAAGCATCTCGATAAATAGTAATATCAGAAGGAGCTGTAAAGGTCGGAGGGGTGATATCATTCCTGACAGGCCAGTCTGCAATGGTTGTCCATGAGGTTCCGGTGCAACCTGCATCCGGATTACAACCTGTACGTCTTGCCTGAATTTGAATTCTCCTTACATTGGTACTTGAAATAGCCTGTCCTTCTGTATATGGAGTCCAGGCGGACCAGCCTCCTCCAACTGCCCTGGTCCTGTACTCGAACTCATCATGGCAACCAACACCACCAGTTCCAGGATTAAATGTGACGTAATAATCCTGACCCCGGCAGCTGTCGGAATCAGGTGTAATGGAATTTAAAGTAGGACCTGATGGTTGTGGAGCTACTGTGATACTACTTGTATGGTCGGTTTCATAAGTGAAAAAAAACAACCACCATGTTACGGTAACCTCAATTGAATAAGTGCCAATCGAATTATAGGTCACAGTTGGAGTATAGCTGGAAGATGACGAAGGGGTTCCGCCATCCAGAATCCAATCTGCCCCTACAGGGATACCCTCCCACTGAAAGGATAAATCAAGCGAACTCCCCACACAGATGGAATCAAGATCAGGGTCTTTGATGATCTGAGCCTTGGCGCTGGAAAAAAGTAACAGCAGGAATGAGAGGAATAGAATCCTTATTCCGTATTTCCTCACACGAACAGTAATTCTATCAGGGGTGCTATTTTCAGGATATTCAGATTTCAAATGATCAACAGATCAGCTTGCTAAAACACTCTTTCAAGTTCAACGCATCTCAAAATTAGGATATTCCCTTTTCTATACGAGATTGGATTCGTATAGGTTATTAACAATGAGTACAATACGTGTTCTATTTGATGAAATGATGATCTGTTTACATAAAAATCGAATCATGCAGTATTAAATTCCAAAACACAGCTTCAGTTGAGACCAACAAAAAAACCGTAAAGTTTCAACTATACGGCTCTTTTTAGATACGAACCCGGCGCAATCAATGCGCGAGCAGGCGAGCAGGACTCAGAGGGACTTGATCTCTGTCACCAGTTTCTGTAAGGAGTCTTTTGCATTTCCGAACAGCATGCGGGTGTTATCCGCGTAAAACAGGTAGTTTTCGATGGCAGCATACCCTTTCCCCATCCCCCTTTTCATGACGATCACATTTTTTGCCTCGTGTGCCTTGATGATGGGCATGCCATAGATGGGACTTGAGGGATCATCAAGAGCAGCAGGATTCACAACATCATTGGCCCCGATCACGACCACCACGTCGGTTTTCGCCATATCGGGATTGATGTCATCCATTTCCACCAACTTTTCATAAGGCACATCGGCCTCTGCCAGCAGTACATTCATATGTCCAGGCATGCGTCCGGCCACAGGGTGAATGGCGTATTTTACCTCCACACCATTGGCCTCCAGCAGCTGATCCATCTCACTGCAAATGTGTTGGGCCTGGGCAACCGCCAGCCCGTACCCGGGGACAATCACCACTTTTCCGCTGTAATTGAGCATCACCGCGGCATCGTTCACCGAGATCTCTTTTACGGTTCCTTTTTCCCTTTCCTCGGCAGATACCCCTCCGCCGAATGCACCGATGATCACATTGATCAATGACCGGTTCATGGCCCGGCACATAAGGATGGTCAGGATCATTCCTGCTGCTCCCACAAAGATCCCGCCCAGGATCATGGCCTGGTTCTGATATATGAAACCTGCCATGGCAGCCGCAATACCGGTAAAGCTGTTCAGAAGTGAAATTACCACCGGCATGTCGGCCCCTCCGATGGGCATCACAAAGGAAACTCCGTAAACCAGTGACACAGCAAGCAGAACATAAACCAGCACCTGTTTGGTCTCCGGAGGCAATCCGGAAACAAGGACAAAGACCAGCAGGAAGATCACTCCTGCCAGGATGATCAGGTTCACATAGGTCAGCCATCCGGCAAAAACATCCTTGATTTTACCGTCAAGCTTTCCATAAGCAATCATACTCCCGCTGAAGGCTATACTCCCTATGACGAGTCCCAGCAGGGTAACCAGGGCCGATTGATTGGCCGGATTTGAAAACTCGATCAGGGCCACAAGAGCAGAAGCAGCACCCCCGCTGGCATTGAATACTGAAACAAGCTGGGGCATGGCAGTCATTTTGATACGCCTGGCAATCACTGCCCCAAAAATGCCTCCCAGCACAATCGCACCCAATATGATCATCAGATTGGCAACCTGAATGCTGCTGCCCTGCTCATCCCTGTGCAGTACGATAGTGGTGATCATGGCCAGGAGCATACCCGAGGCTGCCCAGAGGTTCCCCCTTCGGGCGGATTCCGGATTGCTGAGTAGCTTAAGACCTATCACGAAGAAGATTGCCGATAAGAGGTAACTGAACTCAAGGATGATATCTCCGCTGGTAATTGCTGTTGTCATCATGATCTTTTCCGGATTATTTCTTTCTTTTTTTGAACATTTCCAGCATTCGGTCGGTCACCACGAAGCCTCCGATCACGTTGAGCGTACCGAACAACAAAGCAAAAATACCCAGGATAAGGTTCAGCAGATTGGAACCTTCTGAAAGATTGTTCAGGTCGGCATGTCCGACCAGGATGATCCCTCCGATGATGATGACCCCGCTGATGGCGTTTGCACCCGACATGAGCGGTGTATGAAGGACCGAAGGCACATTGGAGATCACCTCCAACCCGAGAAAGATCGTCAGTGCGATGATGAAAATGGTCTCTTTGTTCGCGTAGAAGAACTGTAAAATACTTTCCATATGGATTGATTATGAATTCAATTCAGTGAACATTATTCCTGTAATCTCTCATGCACGATTTTTCCATTTCTTGTGATACAGGTTTTCTGGACAACCTCGTCATCCACATCCAGGTTCAGGGCCCCCTCGCTGTCGATCATCAGTTCCAGAAAATTGATCATATTCCTCCCCAGCATCTTACTCGCGTCCGAAGGCATGGTAGAGGGTAAATTTGAATTACCAACAATGCTCACCCGGTTATGGACATAGGTCTCATCATTGCGGGTCAATTCGCAATTACCACCGGTGGCTGCTGCCAGGTCGATGATCACTGATCCCGGCTTCATGGAATCCACCGTTGTCCCGTGGATCAGAACGGGAGCTTTTTTACCGGGGATCTGGGCGGTGGTAATGATCACATTGGACTGTACAGCATGTTTATGGATCAGCTCTCCCTGTTTCCGCTGGAATTCTTCGTTCTGTTCCACCGCATATCCTCCGGCCGCCTGATCCTCCGCTGCTCCTTCCACTTCGATAAATTTACCGCCCAGGCTCAGAACTTCCTCCTTGACCGCGGACCTGACATCGAATACTTCCACCACAGCTCCCAGCTTCCTTGCTGTGGCCAGGGCCTGAAGTCCGGCTACGCCCGCCCCCAGGATCAGTACCCTGGAAGGTTTGATGGTCCCCGATGCAGACATGAACATAGGGAAAAAATGGGGAATATGACTTGCTGCAACCAGCACCGCCTTATACCCGGCTATGATTGCCATGGAAGAAAGCACATCCACAGCCTGGGCCCTTGTGGTACGGGGTATCATATCCAGGCTGTATGAAACCACTCCCCGTTCAGCGAGCTTACGGACAAGGTCTCTGTTGCTCAGCGGGTTTAAAACTGAGATGAGTACTTTTCCTTCGGGGATCTTTTCATCGGCCGTTACATTCAGTGTCAGGAGAACGTCAGACTCTTTGAGGACCTGATCCCTTTTCTTAACCATTGCTCCGGCTTCTTCATATTGATCATTATCGGCAAAGGATGCTTTACCTGCATCAGATTCGACAAGAACCGATACATTCTTTTTGACCAGGGAAGGGATATGTTCCGGCAGCAGACATACCCTGTTTTCCTTATCATTTTCCCTGAGAATTCCAATTATCATATAAACTGTCTTTACGAAATGGATGCTAAAAATAAAGATATGAATTTTATTCCGAACTCTTCAGGATGCGGCGGGACGGGGTTTGAGCAGATCTCCATGCTTTTCCCTGAGATATTTATCCATCGCTCCGGCAGCCTTTCTGCCATCCCCCATGGCCAGAATGACCGTCGCTCCTCCCCTCACGATATCTCCACCGGCAAATATATCAGGAACCGACGTCATCATGCTTTCCTGATCCACCTGGATCGTTCCCCAGGAAGATACTTCCAGCTCTTTTATGCTCGAGGGAATCAGCGGATTGGGAGAAACACCCACGCTGACCACCACCATGTCCACATCGATCATGTATTCTGAACCTTCAATAGGAAGCGGTCGCCTTCGTCCTGAAGCATCCGGTTCGCCCAGCTTCATCTTCTGGACTTTCATCCGGTTCACCTTTCCCGATTCGTCCGCATAATATTCCACAGGGTTGTGCAGGTTAAGGAATTCAATCCCTTCTTCCCTGGCATGCTTGATCTCTTCCACCCTGGCCGGCATCTCCTCCAGGGAGCGGCGGTAAATGATCATGGAACGTTCGGCTCCCAGCCTTTTGGAGGTTCTGACGGCATCCATGGCCGTATTCCCTCCGCCGATCACCGCAACATTCTTCCCCCTGATCACGGGAGTGTCATAATCCGGACTGGCTGCATTCATCAGATTCACCCTCGTCAGATATTCATTGGATGAATAGATCCCGATATAATTCTCACCGGGTATATTCATGAAATTCGGCAGCCCCGCTCCGCTTCCTACCAGGAAACCCTCAAAACCTTCTTCCTTCAGTTCCTCGATGGTCGCCGTCTTTCCAACAATGAAATTGGTAACAAATTTCACCCCCATCTTTTTCAGTATCTCGATCTCCACATCAACGATCCTGTTAGGAAGACGGAAGTCAGGAATTCCGTATTTCAGTACCCCGCCGATCTCATGCAGCGCTTCATATACGGTCACCTCATATCCTAACTTGGCCATATCCCCCGCAAAGGCAAGCCCTGCAGGTCCAGATCCTATCACGGCAACTTTTATCCCATTGGTTTCGGATATCTCCGGCACTGAAATTGATCCGCTATTCTGCTCATAATCTGCTGCGAACCTTTCAAGATAACCAATTGCGACAGCCGGTTTTTTCAATTTTTGCGTGTAGAAGCAGGCCTTTTCACACTGCACTTCCTGCGGACACACACGTCCGCACACTGCGGGAAGGGTGTTGGTTTCCTTCAGGACACGGGCAGCTCCTGTAAAATCCGCTGCTTCGATCTTCTTGATGAATTTGGGAATATTGATCTCTACGGGACAACCCGTGATACACGTTGGATTGGTGCAATCAAGACACCGGCTTGCTTCGGTGATGGCCTGCTGCTCGGTGAGGCCCCGGTTGACTTCCTCGAAATTCCTATTCCGCACATCTGGCTCCTGCTCGGACATCACCACCCGCTCCAGCTGGGTCCGTTCCTTGTTCTTCATTTTTTTTCGCAACTCAACCCGCCAGTCCTGCTCCCTCTCTTGCTTCAAATAATCCGTAAAATCTTCCATGGATCATACCTTATTGAAACTTTTCATATACTTTTCATATGCTTCGGTCTCGGATGTTCTGTAAGCATTCAACCTCAGCAACATTTCATCAAAGTCTACCTGGTGGGCATCAAACTCGGGTCCGTCCACACAAACAAACTTTGTCTCCCCGGCCACAGATACCCTGCAGGCTCCACACATGCCCGTGCCGTCCATCATCAGGGTATTCAGGCTGGCAACAGTGGGAATATCATATTTTTTGGTCAAAAGGGATACATATTTCATCATGATGGCCGGACCCACCGTGACGGCCAGGTCAACTTTTTCACGAGCGATCACCTGTTCCATACCATCCGTAACAAGTCCCTTTTCGCCGTAAGATCCGTCATCGGTCATAATGATCACCTCATCGGAATGCTCTCTCATCTGTTCCTCCAGGATGATCAAATCTTTTGTTCTTGCCCCCAGCACGGTGATCACTCTGTTCCCTGCTTTTTTGAAAGCTTCCACAATGGGATACAGCGGTGCCACACCCACTCCTCCTCCCGAAGCCAGCACCGTGCCCACCTTTTCAATATGGGTGGGTCTCCCCAGGGGCCCGACCACATCTGTAATGAAATCCCCTTCCTCCAGGGCACAGAGTTTGGCAGATGTCACACCCACTTTCTGGATAATCAGGGTGATGGTCCCCTTTTCCACATTCGCCTCTGCAATGGTCAGGGGAATGCGTTCCCCTTGCTCACCGGTACGTACGATCACAAAATGACCCGCCTTTCGGCTCCTGGCAATGCGCGGTGCCTCAATGACAAGCTTTACGACAGATTCTGAAAAGAGTTCCTTCTCGACAATTTGATTCATGCTGCCTGTACCTTTCAGTTTTTATGGAACATCAAATATTCGATGCAAAATAAGGAAAACCTCCTTGAAAAACGGGCATCATGTTATATAGAATAAAAATGGCTATCTTCATATGATAAAACTGCCGGATATGAAAGCCATGGTTCTGAAGAAGATCACTGATCTTGAAAAGGACCGGGAGCCGCTTGAGCTCAGCTCCTTGCCGGATCCGGTTCCGGATAAAGATGAGGTGCTGCTGAGGATCAAAACATGCGGAGTATGCCACACCGAACTGGATGAGATCGAAGGCCGGACACCTCCTCCTCGTTTTCCGGTTGTGCCGGGACACGAGGTGGTCGGAGTGGTGGAAGCAACCGGAAGCCGGGTGACCGGACTGAAGGCAGGTGACCGTCTGGGTGTGGCATGGATCTATTCTTCCTGCGGGATATGTGATTATTGCCGGAGCGGAAATGAAAATCTCTGCCGGGAATTCAGGGCAACAGGAAGGGATGCCCACGGAGGATATGCTGAATACATGACCGTACCCGCTGAATCAGCATATCTGATCCCGGAGATCTTTTCCGATGCAGAGGCTGCCCCTCTTCTGTGCGCCGGTGCCATCGGATACCGTTCCCTCAAACTGACCGGATTACAGGATGGGCAGAACCTGGGACTGACAGGATTCGGGGGATCTGCCCACCTGGTCCTGAAAATGACCAGACACCAGTATCCCAATTCCAGGATATTTGTATTTGCCAGAAGCAAAAGTGAAAGGGAATTCGCCATGGAAATCGGTGCATCCTGGGCGGGTGATACCTCAGCGTTTTCTCCCGAAAAACTGGATTGCATCATTGACACGACCCCCGTCTGGAAGCCCGTCGTTGAGGCTATGAAGAACCTGAGACCCGGAGGCAGGCTGGTCATCAATGCCATCCGCAAAGAAGACAGGGACAAGAAAATACTTTTGGAGATCGATTACCCAACCCATCTCTGGATGGAAAAAGAGATCAAAAGCGTCGCCAATGTGGCCCGGAACGATGTAAGGGAATTCCTTCAGCTGGCGGCTGAGATTCCTATCAAGCCGGACATCCAGGAATATTCCCTTGAAGAAGCAAATATTGCGTTGCTGGAACTCAAGGACCGTAAGATCCGCGGGGCCAAAGTGCTGAAAATGGAATAGATGAATCAACAAAAAAACATATGCTATGAGTAAACTTTCCACAACATACATGGGGATCAAACTGGAGAATCCCGTTATCGCTGCCAGTTGCGGTCTTACGGGATCTCTGGCCAGTATCAAGACCCTGGCCCGGAGCGGCGCAGGTGCGGTGGTGCTGAAATCGATCTTTGAAGAGGAGATCCTGCTTGAAACAAACGAGCGTCTCAGGGAAGCCCGGCGGGACCCTGTCATCTATTCAGAGCTTTCCGAAACACTGGACTATATTGATATCCACATCAGGGAAGACAACCTGAACCAATACCTGGAGATGATCAGGGAAGCCAAAAAGGCCGTCTCCATCCCCATCATTGCCAGCATCAATTGCGTAACCTATGAAGACTGGACTTATTTTACCGGCAAAATCGAGGAGGCCGGAGCAGATGCTCTTGAATTAAACCTCTTTTTGAATCCCGCCGATTTCGAAAGCAAAGAATTTGAGAAGGTGTACTTCAAGATCATTGAAAAAGTCCTCGGATTGGTTTCTATACCGGTATCCATTAAGATCAGCAGGTACTTTACCAGGCTTGGGCTTACGGTGAAGGCCCTGTCTGAAACCGGAATCTCGGGAATTGTCATGTTCAACCGTTTTTATACTCCCGATATCGACATTGATGCAGGTTCCATGGTAAAAGGTAAATACTTCTCCACTCCCGAAGAACAATCGGAAACGCTCAGATGGATCGCCATCATGTCGCGAAGGATCAGCTGTGACCTGGCAGCATCCACGGGCATCCATACCGGAGAAGATGTGATCAGGATGATACTCGCCGGTGCTCCGGTTGTGCAGGTGGCCTCAACCCTCTATCAAAATGGTCCCGATCAGATCGGCAGGATGCTGAACAGGATCGAATCGTGGATGGAACAGAAGGGTTATGATTCCATTGAAGCATTCAGGGGAAGGGTAACCGAAGAATATGAAAAAAACCCTGCCGTATTCGAACGGATGCAATTCATGAAGCACTACAGTGAGATCGGATAATCGGCAGATTCCTTTCAACAAAAACGGTCAACAGGTTGTTTCCCTCTAAACCCGCATTCAAATGTGATGGATGACCTGTCCTTTTTACAAAATCTCGATGCAGGAGCCATTGAAGAGCTGTATCAGAAATACCGGAAGGATCCTTCATCGATCGATCCCAGCTGGCTCCGTTTTTTTCAGGGCTTCGACCTGGCCCGCCGGGATTTCAGTCACCCGGAATCCGAAAATCTTACCTTCGAGGAGGAATTCAGGGTAATCAACCTGATCAACGGTTACAGAAAGCGGGGACACCTGTTCACCGAAACAAATCCGGTTCGTACCAGGCGGAAATATTTTCCCACCCTCGATCTCGAAAATTACGGATTATCGGATCAGAACCTGGATGTTTCCTATCATGCCGGAAAAGAAATCGGGATCGGGAAAACACCTCTCCGCAAAATCATTGATCACCTGAAGAAAACATACTGCGGGCATATTGGGTCCGAATACATGTTCATCCGGACCCCTGAAAAGGTAAGCTGGTTACAGGAGCGGATCGAAAAAGGACAGAACCGCACTCGTTTTTCTGATGAAGAAAAACTGGAGATATATCATTCTCTCAAGCAGGCCATCGGATTTGAGAAATTCATCCACCGGAAATTCACCGGCCAGAAACGTTTCTCCGTGGAGGGAGCTGAGATCCTCATCCCGGCACTGAATGACCTGGTGGAAAAAGGTTCTGCAGAGGGAATCAAGGAATTTAACATCGGCATGGCGCACCGGGGTCGCCTGAATGTGCTTGCCAATGTTCTGAAGAAACCCCTGGAGAATATCTTCAAGGAATTTGAGGGCGAATACTACGAGGACAGGATCAGCCTGGGGGATGTGAAATACCATCTCGGATACGGGAACACGATCCGTACAGCTGCCGGTAAAACGGTGATAATGAACATCGTTCCCAATCCATCCCACCTGGAATCCTCATCCCCCGTTATCGAAGGAATATCCAGGGCCAGAATCGACCATATCTACGACGGAGACAACAACAGGGTGGTTCCGGTCATCATCCACGGCGATGCGGCCATCGCCGGACAGGGTGTATTATATGAAGTGGTACAGATGTCAGAGCTGACCGGTTATCAAACCGGCGGGACCATCCATCTGGTCATCAACAACCAGGTGGGATTTACCACCAATTACCTGGACGGCCGTTCCAGCACTTACTGTACCGACGTGGGAAAAGTGATCAAAGCCCCGATCTGGCACGTAAATGGTGATGATGTGGAGGGACTGATCCACGTGATGCGGATGGCCATTGAATACAGGCAGGTATTCCATACCGATGTTTTCATTGACATCCTTGGATACCGGAAGTACGGTCACAATGAAGGAGATGAACCCAGGTTTACCCAGCCCCTGCTCTATAAAACCATCGCCAGGCATCCCAACACAAGGGACATCTACAGGGAATCCCTCATCAAGCAGGGAATACTGGAAAAAGAAGAGGCCAGCCGTGCCGAAAAAGAATTTGATGAGATGCTGGAGGATAAACTGGAAGATTCCAGGAGAAAGAAAAAAGTCATCATCCAGCAGTTTCTGGAGGCCGAATGGAAAGGCATGGAATATGCCGAGGAAAAGGATTTTGAGAAGACACTTCCTACCGGAGTTCCCCTGAAGATCCTCCACAGAATTGCCGAAAAGCTCACACAGCTTCCGGACGACCTGGCTTTCTTCAGAAAAACCCTTAAGCTGGTTGAACAGAGGGCAAAAATGATCTCGGAGGACCGGGTGGACTGGGCGTTGGGAGAACAGATGGCCTACGGTTCCCTGCTTCTGGAAGAGCACCCTGTCAGGATCAGCGGCCAGGACAGTATCCGGGGTACTTTTTCCCACCGGCATGCCGGGATGGTGGTGACAGAGACCACGGAGAGCTATTTTCCGCTCAAGCACCTGAAAAAAGACCAGGCATCGTTCGATATTTTCAATTCACCTCTCAATGAATACGGAGTGCTGGGCTTTGAATACGGCTATGCCATGTCCTCTCCCCAAAACCTCACCATATGGGAAGCTCAGTATGGTGATTTCGTGAATGTAGCCCAGGTGATCGTGGACCAGTACCTCTCCAGTGCCGAGGAGAAATGGGGAGTGATGAACGGGCTGGTCTTATACCTTCCGCACGGATATGAAGGACAGGGCCCGGAACATTCCAGTGCACGCATTGAACGGTTCCTCAATCTGGCTGCCAGGAGCAACATGCACCTGGTCAACCCCACCACCCCTGCCAACCTGTTCCATCTGCTGAGGAACCATATGAAGAAAAACTCCCGGGTCCCTCTGGTGGTGTTCACACCCAAAAGCCTGCTGAGGCATCCAGGGTGCATTTCAAGGATGGAAGACCTGGAAAAGGGACAATTTGAAATGGTCTTCGACGATCCGGATACCGATGTGTCAGAAGTGAGGCGCGTGGTCCTCTGCAGCGGAAAGATCTATTATGATCTGCTGGACAGGAAAGAAAAACTTGGAGTAAAGGACATTGCCCTGATCCGGATCGAACAGATCTTTCCCTTCCCGGTAAAGCAGGTGAAACGGATCCTGGAGAAATACAGGAACAACATGCTGACCCTCTGGGTACAGGAGGAACCGGAGAATATGGGAGCCTGGTATCATATACGGAATGCCCTGAAAGACATGGATATCATACCGGTGACCAGGCTGCCGTCGGGAAGTCCTGCCACAGGTCTTCATACACTCCATTCGATCAGTCAGGCGGAGATCATCGATAAGGTTTTCCGGGAATGCACCTGTGAACTGAACAATGTATACTGCGGGCTGCAGTGCGTTATCGGCAGTTCACGAAAGGAAATCCTGAAGCAGCATTACTATTTTGACAAGGAAAAATCTAAAGCGAAATAAAATGGCCCTGGAGATAACAATAACCAGTCCCGGAGAATCCATCACTGAAGCAGATCTGGCTTCCTGGCTGGTAGAGGACGGGGATCTCGTTTCCAAAAACCAGGAAGTGGGTGAGATAGAATCAGAAAAAGCCACCCTGCCGCTCATTGCGGAGGAATCAGGAAAGATCACCATCCTTGTGAAAGAGGGAGAAACGGTGAAAGTGGGGGATGTGGTCGCCACCATCGACACCAGTGTGGAAGTGGAGCAACCACCAGAGAAAAAGGAGTCATCGGCCCGAAAGGAACCGGAAGTGGATAAGAAAGAACCGGAGGAGGAGAAAGAACCTGAGGAGAAGGAGACGAAAGAAGCGGCACCGGCCAGGGTTGAAAATGAGCCAGACGCCCCAAAGGTGAAAATGACCCCGGTGGCAAGAGAGATGATGGAAAAAGAAGGCCTGTCGGTGGAGGAGATCATCAATGGACTCAGAAAAATCACCTCGAATGATGTAAAACAGGTTCTGCAGCAGGAAAAAATACCGTCTGCCCGTGAAAAGTCCGTAGAGGTTTCCAGGGAAACGGAAAGGAAAAAGGTCAGCCAGCTTCGAAGGAAGATCAGTGAACGGCTTGTGGCCGTAAAGAATGAAACGGCTATGCTCACCACCTTCAATGAAGCGGATATGAGTGTGGTGATGGACATACGGAAAAGGTACCAGGAGCAATTCACGGAGAAGCACGGGATCAAGCTTGGCTTTATGTCATTTTTTACGAAAGCCGTGACCGAGGCCCTGAAATCCTATCCGGCAGTGAATTCTTACCTGGAAGGGGAAGAACTGGTTACCCCCCGGTACTATGATATCGGGATTGCCGTTCAGTCCGATAAAGGCCTGATGGTACCCGTGATCAAAAATACGGAGACGCTGAGTCTTCCCGAAATAGAAAAGCAGATCGCCGATCTGGCATCCAGGGCGCGTAAGGCCAGGCTGGGAATCGAGGAAATGTCGGGAGGTACTTTCACCATCTCCAACGGGGGAATTTACGGATCGATGCTCTCCACACCTATTTTGAATCCGCCCCAATCAGCGATCCTCGGAATGCACAACATTCTGGAGCGCCCTGTGGCCATCCGGGGAAAGGTGGAGATCCGTCCCATGATGTACCTTGCCCTCAGCTATGATCACCGGGTAATTGACGGCCGCGATTCGGTGGGTTTTCTCAGGACGGTCAAAGAATTCATCGAAGAACCTGCAAGGATGATCTTCGGATCGGACCCGGCCGAAGCGTATCTCCTGGAGTTATAGTTTTATTTCTGGTTGATCAGCGGAAATACTCAATCTCCCTGGTCACCATCAGGTCTGGTACAATCCTATCCTTGCCAACATATACGAGCCGGCTGGTCCAGTTCCCGTTGTCATCAAATGTAAGGTACTCATACCTGTGGATCATAGTCCTGTTCCTGCGGTAATCTTCCTGGAAATTTTCAATCAGGAGGTTATTTTCATAGACATAATAATTGGTCAGTTCTGTGTTGTTCACCACCCTGATCTGGCGGGAGATCCTCCCCCTGGGATCATAATAGTTCGCTCCTTCATAATGAAGCCGGTCATCTGCCCAGACCTCAAAATTGACCTGCTCATCAGAGACCTTTTCCATGATACTCCGGGTGGTCTTGTTATCAAGAATGGAAACAAATTCTTCTTCCACCATCTCCCCGTTTTCACGTTTACAGGTGCTGAAACCGATGGTATCGCCGAGCTGGGACAGGACGATGGTCTCAAGATAGAAACCTTTATTATCGTATTGTGTAATGTGATGCCCGGTAAAACTGGGATCTCCGGCCACCCACCTGCCCCCTTCAAACTCGGCTTCGTACTGGTGTTCCGTAACTGATTTTACACTCCCTTTCAGTCCGGACCGTTCAAGATCATTGACGGAGCTGGAACAGGAACTTAACAGCAGGACCAAAAGGCAAAGGGGAAGGAGCGGTCTCATCATTTTCTTCGGGCTTAGGTGAATGTGATCAAAAGTAATCCTTCTTCTTCAATATCGCAACAGACTCCCTATTCTTTGGAATTACCCCAATATTTCTCTTGATATTCTTTGAGTTAAAGTCCAAAAGCTATTCTCTGTTGACAAATCCCATCACCTGGTTGATCAGATCCTGCTGCTCCGGGTTTGATGCCAGAGTCTCGGCCTTCCTGAATGACGTTTTTGCTTCCTGATCCTTCTTCAGGAAGAAAAGTGTCATGCCATGGTAGAAATAATAGTCAAAATGTTCTTCCAGTTCGATACATTCCCTGAACCATTCCGCTGCCTGCTCCAGCAATGGGATGGTCTGGTATTGCTGATCCATATCGATGACCTGGGAAGCTACCCCGTAAAGCCATCTGTGGTCACCTTTCTTATCGGAGGAAAAACGGTTTTCCACGTAAGTGATCAGCTTGTCTACCTGGTCGGTATAATAGTAATATTGCAGGAAAGGCATGGTGCGCAGGTCCCAGGTACTGGTTTCCTGCTCTCTGACCATCGGAGGGATATCATTGGCCATGCTGCTGATCAGTGAGATATTTTCCTGGTCCACTGCCTTGACCAGGCTATTGTTGTAGATCTTTTCAATGGCCAGCATGTAATTTTCTCCCAGCACTTCGCGCAACCTTTCGGTATCCTCTGAAAATTCATCCCACCATGGATCATCAGTGGTCAGGTAATAGGCGATCACCTGGATATCGGGATCCGACAGTTTTCTGCCTTTCATTTTTTGCCTGTACTCTGTCGCAAGAAGTTCAGCCCGTTCCTGGTTTCCCAGATTACGGGTAGCGTTTATGAAGTGTGCCCATTCTTTACCCTTCAGGTTCCCTTTTTCATATTCAGGTCTGTATTCCCTGACCAGGGCATAATTTTCCATTGTGTTTCCCAGGGAGGCAAGCAGTTTGTCAGCCGCGGTATATCCGATGATCCTGCTGATCATTTCCCCGTCAGGACTGAAAACAAACATGCTGGGATATCCCTCCAGTTCGTGTTCAGATGCATATTTTCTTCCGTATTCAGTCTCGCCGTCCAGGCGGACATTGACAAAATTCTCATTCATGTAGGCAGCGACAACGGGATCATTGTACACTTGCTCATCCATCTGCTTACAGGGACCACACCAGCTTGCATACAGATCCACGAAAAGCGGCAATTGCTGTTTCATGGCTTTCTGCCTCGCCTCTTCCATCTCTTCCCTGACACTCACTTCCCCGAACTCCACCTGGGCTTTCACTGCCATGGAAAACAGCGGGAAGAGGAACATAAGTGTCATCATGATATTATTTCTCTTGATCATTTCTTTCTGCTAAATAACTCATTCAACATATCAGTGATACAACGTCAGGGAAGGGCTTTTGTTTTGGAGCAGAGTCATTAAATCCCGCAATCTGCAAGCAGCTGCCGGTAACCCTCTGACTCATTTTCCCAGCATAGTTCCCCGGCTGCCCGGTCCAGTGCCTCTTTCCAGGCTCCCCGTTCATGTTCCCCGCAAATGTAGCGGACCATTTCCGCCAGTTTCCGGGGATCGCGTTCCGCCGTCGCCACTCCGACTCCATACACTTTCACGATCCGGGATATCTCCGGAAGATCGGAACAGAGGACAGGGATCCTTGCCTGAATATAATCAAACAGTTTATTGGGCAGTGCATAACGGTAATTCAATCCGCGGTCCTCCTCAAGGGAGAATCCCATATGGGCAGCGCATGTGAGCGGGAACAGATCCCGGGGAGCAATCCTGCCTTTGAAATGGACCCTCTCCTGTAATTCCTTCTCCATTACCATCTTTTTCAGTTCCTGTTCAATGTCTCCAGTTCCGGCGATGATCAGGACACTGTCATTCAGGTATTCCATGGTCTCAATCAACAATTCCAATCCTCTTCCCACATTCAGAGCTCCCTGGTAGATCAGGATTTTCTTTCCGGGAAATTCATCTTTCAATTGCTGATCCGGAAAGGGATCGCGTCTGACAGGTACATTCCGTACCACCCTGAAGCTGGTTTGATAAAGTCTCCTGTATATTTCTGCGATGGAGCGGCTTACGGTGACGGCATGATCCAGTCGGGGCAGGATCCAGGATTCGATCCGTTTCCAGATTCCCCGGACAACCGGCCGGTTGATCAGCTCCGGAACCTGGGTGAAGAGTTCATGACTGTCATAAATCAGGGGAACTTTCCTGATGCGGCTGACCAGGTAATTTGCAGGAAGGGTATCCAGGTCATTGGCAATGAACAGGGAAGGCTCTCTGGCAAACAACAGACTGAAAAACAGCCGAATATTGAAGCAGGCATAAAATAGCGGTCCTTTATTGAATATCATTCTGTAGCGCCTGACCCGGAAGGACTCCACGCTTATTTCCGCACTTTGCCTCAGGCTTCGTCCTATACAGGTAACATCCATTTTCCTTGTCTGCAGCAGGGAGGCGACCCGGTGTACCCGCTGATCGGTAACCAGATCATTGATCACTGAAATGTAGGCTCTTTTATCAGGGTGGACTTCCATACGGGGGGAACAGATGCCAGACAAATTAAAGATAGAAAATATCCTTGATCCGGACAGATTTCAATCCAAATATCTATTTTTAACGGTATTTGTGAAATTCCAGCCATGCCTGAACTGCATCATCACTTCTCACTGAAAAACCAGAATACTTTCGGGATCGAAATCCATGCCGCACTCTTTTCCCGTCCCCATTCCCTGGAGGAACTTGTTTCTGTTCTTGAAAAATATGGCCAGGATCAATTACCCCTGCTGGTGATGGGAGAAGGGAGCAATATCCTTTTCCTGGAAGATTATGAGGGACTCATTATACGCCCCGGGTTCGGGCGCATCGAATTACTGGAGAAGCAGAACAGGCATGTGCTGGTAAATGTGGGGGCGGGAGTAAACTGGGACAGCTGGGTGGCCCATACTAACGGACATGGATGGTACGGGCTGGAAAACCTCTCCCTGATCCCCGGTTCGGTGGGATCTGCTCCCATTCAGAACATCGGGGCTTACGGGGTGGAACTTCAGGATCATTTTGCCTGGCTGAATGCATACGATCTGGTCAACAAAGAGGTGGTCAGAATGAAAAAAGAAGAATGCGAATTCGGATACCGGAACAGCATCTTCAAGACCTCCGCCCGAAGCAGGTACCTTATCATGGATGTGACGTTCCGGTTATCTCTCCAACCCGCATTGAACCTTGGATATGACCGGGTAAAGGACGAATTTAAGCGCAGGAACGGGAAAACCCCGGATGACCTACGAAATACCATCATATCCATCAGAAACAGCAAGCTCCCCGACCCTGCCCGATATGGAAATGCGGGCAGTTTTTTCAAGAACCCACTGGTGGACATGACCATTTTAAAGTGTATCCGCGCCGAACATCCCGACATACGGTATCAACCTGCCGGCAATAACCTGGTGAAGGTGCCGGCGGCCTGGCTTATTGAAAAAGCGGGCTGGAAAGGAAAACGGATCGGCAGAGTGGGTACCTGGCCCCGGCAGCCCCTGGTGGTGGTCAACTACGGCGGGGCTAACGGACGGGAGATCCTCGATTTCACCGAACAGATCCGTGAAGATGTGGACAGGAAATTCGGCGTGGAACTGGAAAGGGAGGTGGAAATTATATAGCTATCTGTATATCCTGTTCCGGTTCAGTGCCCGCTGGTATTCCATGGCATTCCGGTTATGCTGGGAAAGGGTTTGCGCGAAGGCGTGGTAACCGCTGAAATCGGGCTTTGCACAGAAATAGAAATAGCTGTGGTCCTCGTGGTTCAGCACCCCGTCAATGGCTGAAATGGAGGGGATCGATATGGGTCCCGGAGGAAGCCCCTTAAACCAGTACGTATTGTAAGGAGAATCGATCGCTTTGTCTTCATTCAGGATCCTTTTCCTGGATCGATCATTCAATGCGAACTTCAGGGTAGGATCCGCCTGCAGGGGGATCCCTTTTTCCAGGCGATTGATATAAACACCGGCAATGCGCCGGTTCTCATCATCATGCAGTGTTTCTTCATCAACGATCGAGGCCAGTGTGATCACCTCCACCCTGGTCATTCCCAGTCGTTCGGCCTTCCGGTCCCGTTCACCTTTCCAGAATGATTCGTATTCCTCACTCATCCGGTCCGTAAACTCCTCCGGAGTCGTGGTCCAGTAGAATTCATAGGTATTTGGAATGAACATGCACGGGAATGTAGCCTGATCAAAACCATACCGGGCCGGTGTATCTTCGGAGTAAAAATAGATGGCAAATTCCAGGGAATCCCCTTCGAGGTATTCTGAAACCCGGCCGGCAAGCTGATTCAGATTTTGCATGTTATGGAAAACCACCATGACGGGATCCTGTTTCCCGGAACGTAACATGTTCACCAGTGTATTGTTGCTGATCCCGTCCCTGATCTTAAACCTCCCGGGCCTTACCTGTTCGTCATAGCCCTTTCTTTCTGATACCCAGACAAATGATCTGCGATTGTCGATGATTCCCGCTTCTTCCAGTCCGCCGGCTACCTGCTCGAAACTTGTCCCCGGATCAATATAAAAAATGGCCGGTCCCTCCTCCAACGAAACATTGGAAGCAAAGACCCTGCTGTAAAGATGAAAAAACACCAGAACCATCACGAATATCCCCAGAAAGACAAGCAGCATGGAAATCCTGATCACCCTGCTCATACGCTTTGTTCTCCTTCTTTCGAACATCCCTTCAAATAAATATTTCTTACCTTACAAAAATAACAGAAATCACCGGTACTACCGGTAGAATGGTGAAAGACTACAGCCACTATATCATGCGGAATCTCTAAGTAAGCGCTGCCAGTGCATCCTTCAGCCGCTCCATAGCTTTGACCAGGTTCTCATCCGAATTGGCATACGAGATGCGGACGCAGCCTTCAGCACCGAAAGCCGAACCGGGGACAGTGGCGATATGACCCTTTTCAAGAAGGTACAGGCAGAGATCCATGCTGTTGGAGATCATCTTTCCATTGAAGGATCTTCCCAAGTATTCACTGAAATCAGGAAATACGTAAAAAGCCCCCCCGGGAGTGGAACACTTCACCCCTTCGATTTCCTTCAGATGTCCCAGGATCAGGTCCCTGCGGCGGAGAAATGCCTCGCGCATCCCGGCCACACAGGTTTGATCCCCGGTCAGGGCAGTCAGCGCAGCCCGCTGGGCAATGGAAGTCGCCCCGGAGGTCATCTGTCCCTGTAATTTATTGCAGGCTTTTGCCAGCCAGTCGGGTCCCGCCATATACCCGATCCTCCAGCCGGTCATGGCATAAGACTTGGAGACCCCGTTGATCACCACCACCCGGTCACGTATCTCTTCAAACTGGGCAATGGATTCGTGTCCACCCATGAAATTAATATGTTCATAGATCTCGTCTGCAAGCACAAATACCCGGGGAAATCTGGCCAGGACTCTTGCAAGGGCCTGAAGCTCTTCCCTGGTATAAACACTTCCCGTCGGATTCGAAGGGGAGCATAGCAACAGTGCTTTGGTCTTTGGAGTAATGGCTTTTTCCAGCTGATCGGGAGTGATCTTGAAGTCATCCTCGACAGTGGTATCCAGGATTACATTCACCCCTTCGGCAATCTTAACCTGTTCCGCGTAACTGACCCAGTAGGGAGCCGGAACGATCACCTCGTCACCCTGATCGATCAGACACATCATTGCATTGGCCAGGGAATGTTTGGCACCCACGCTCACCATGATCTGCGAGGGTACGTAATCAAGATTGTTCTCACGTTTGAACTTATCCACGATGGCCTTCAGCAGATCTGAATAACCGGCCACAGGTGCATAATGGTGCCAGTCGCCATCAATGGCTTCCTTGGCAGCCTCACAAATGTGTTTGGGCGTTTTAAAATCGGGTTCCCCTACACTCAGGTTGATCACATCAACCCCCTTTTCCTTCATTTCACGGCTTTTCTGGTTCATGGCAATGGTGGCGGATGGAGCCAGCGAATTAATCCTTGCTGAAAGCTTTTCCATAGTGAACATGTTTAAGATGAGGACAAAACCATTTACGCGAATAAAAATACTCTTTTAATTATAAATTGGTTAATATTGTATAAAGCAAGTTTCAAAAAAAGATCAACATGGATATTTTGCTTGAAATCCTGAAGTATACAATTCCCGCCGTAGTGGTCTTTCTGACCATCTGGGTCATGCTCAGAATATGGTCACGGAATGAGGCAAGCCGGCGAAAAAATGAGTTCAATATGCATATCAATGATGAAATACTGCCGGTCAGGTTACAGGCATATGAGAGAATCATTCTGTTACTGGAACGCATCTCCCCCGAATCGCTGATCATGCGGGTGAGCCGTCCGGAATACACTGCCAGGCAACTCCAGGCAGAATTGCTGAACAGCATCAAATCCGAATACGAACATAACTTGACCCAGCAAATCTACGTCAGCAACGAGGCCTGGGAAAAGGTAAAAACAGCCAGAAACCAGATCATGAACCTGGTCAACAATGCTGCATCGGAAGTGAAAGCAGATGCTTCTGGACCCACCCTGGGAAAAGTGATCCTGGAGCGGCTTACGGAATTGAATAACCCCCCGTCCCAGATGGCCATCAACCATCTGAAACAGGAGGTAAGAACTTTGTTTCTTACTTGATCAGATCCACGCTCCTTTTCACAAAGGCAGCCAGATCCTCACCTTTTAAACGGCTGTTGGCAAGCAATGCCAGATCGATCAGCTGTTTTACCAGTTTCTGGCTTTTCCCATGCTTCTTCAGCATCTCCACGCGCTTGTTCTCCACTTCGTCAATCTTCTTCTTCACTTCCTCCATCTGGTCCTTCTCAGTCTGCGGCACCTCTTCATCCTTCTTGCCTTCTCTGGCTTTCTCCAGTAGTTGCTGCTCCTCGGATAGGTTTTTCTTCTCCGTCCGCAGATCCTCCAGTTTCTTACCCAGCTTTTTCTCGGTCTGGTCAACGATCCTGTTCACCAGCGAATGGTTTGAATTGACCACCAGATTATAGGAATCGGGCATATTCCCGTACATGGAGGCCGCACCGCTTAATTCCTGCATGTCTTTCATTCTGCGCATAAATTCGCTCTGGGTGATCATCACGGGCTGGTCATTTTCATCCAGTGCCTCATAGCTTACATAGTAATGCTCCTCTGAGGAAAGATGGGCCTGGAACACAGGGGTCAGGTCCGCCTTCTGTTCAGCGCTCAATCTCGATTCCCTGGCCTCCTCTTTGGGGATCAGCTTATCGATGATATCGGAATCGACCCTGGCAAACCTGGCATCCTTCAGCTTGGATTCCATATGGTTCAGGAAATGGGTATCCAGCTGCCCGTCCATCAGCAGCACATCATATCCTTTTGCTTTTGCAGCTTCAATATAGCTGTATTGCTCTTTTTCATCCGTCGCATAGAGATATACCAGGGTCTTGTTCTGATCGGTCTGCTCTTTTTTGATGAGTTTCTCATACTCATCAAAAGTGAAATATTTGCCGTCCACATTCTTCAGCAGGGCGAATTTCATGGCCCGGTCATGGAACTTCTCTTCGGTCATCATTCCGTAATCGATGAACAGCTTCAGGTCATCCCATTTTTTCTCGAACTGTTCACGGTCGTTCTTGAAGATCTCCTCCAGCCGGTCGGCCACTTTCTTGGTAATATGGGCGGATATCTTCTTTACATTGGAATCGCTCTGCAGATAACTCCTGGATACGTTGAGAGGAATATCGGGAGAATCCAGTACCCCGTGAAGCAGGGTCAGGAATTCCGGCACGATCCCCTCCACCGAATCGGTGACATAGACCTGATTGCTGTAGAGCTGGATCTTGTTCTTCTGTATCTCAATGTTATTCTTGATCCGCGGGAAATACAGGATCCCTGTCAGTGTGAAAGGATAATCCACATTCAGGTGAATATTGAACAACGGCTCCTCTGCAATCGGGTATAGCTTCCTGTAGAATTCTTTATAATCCTCATCCTTGACTTCGGCAGGGGGAAGGGTCCAGAGCGGTTTGGTATCATTCACGATCCGGTCTCTGCCGGTTTCCACTTCCTTGCCATCTTTCCATTCTTTCTCTTTTCCGAAAGCGATCTCAACGGGAAGAAAACGGCAGTATTTTTCAAGCAATTCCAAGATCCTGTGCTCTTCCAGGAACTCCTGGTTGTCTGAATCCAGGTGCAGGATTACATCCGTACCCCGCTTTTCCCGGTCAATCTCTTCCAGGGTGAATTCCGGATTTCCTTCACAGCTCCATGCCACTGCTTTGGCATCTTTCTGCCATGAACGGGTTTTGATCTCCACTTTTTCCGCTACCATAAAGGTCGAATAGAATCCGAGTCCGAAGTGACCGATGATGGCCTGGCTGTCTTTCTTATATTTCTCCAGAAAATCCTCTGCGCTGGAAAATGCAATCTCATTGATATACTTTTCAACCTCTTCGGCGGTCATTCCCACTCCCGCATCGGATACGGTCAGCGTTTTCTTCTTTTGATCCACATCCACCCTGATGGTCAGATCGCCAAGCTCACCTTTGAAATCACCCACCGAAGCGAGTGTTTTCAATTTCTGGGTTGCATCAACAGCATTGGATATCAGCTCCCTCAGGAAAATCTCATGGTCAGAATAAAGAAACTTTTTAATGATGGGGAAAATGTTCTCCGTGGCAACATTTATTTTACCTTTCTGCATCGTTCAAAGATTTAGTTCAACATATCCGTTCAGGGAGGTGTCAAATGATATGCCAATGAGGTCAGACTGACAATAAGTCAGTTTCGGTTGCGTGCGTCCACATCCTCCCGGTAGATCCAGGTCCCTGCCTCAAATTCGAGTCCGTCGAAGGACCCGTCCGGTCCGTAAAATTTGTAATCACCCTGGTAGATGGGATGAAAAGGAACAAGGTGATCAAAGATGATCATTTTCAGCTGTTCATCATACCGGACCGATACGGAGACCCGGGTGGAATATTCAAATACCATACGGTCCACCTGTTCCCGGCCTGTATAAAACATTTCTTCCAAAAACCGGGGCCTGTTTCGCCGGATCTCAATCACCTCAACGGTCTTGATATTCGACCTGGAATCGTTGAAGTCCATTCCCAGCAGGGTATAATATGTGTCCCTCCGGTAAGACGTGGTGATGATGCTGTAGTAAAGCTTGCCGTGCCAGTTGTCCACCGACTGCTCAATGTGCTGTGATCTGGTCTGTTCGAGTCTGTCTTCCAGCTCATAAAGCTCCACATTGCCCCTTCTACGGGAAACCTGCATATAGCCAAAGTAACGGTAATGATCGGTATCTTCTGCAATGTGCCACGTAAAGATCCTGACCTGTTCATCATCCGATGTGACCACCCCGATCCGGTCCAGTCCGCGCCAGGGAAAATCCATGGAACCATCCATTGCAAGTGCCGAGGACATGATTTCACGGATCTCACCCAGCAGCACTTCCCTGTCGGACAGGCTGTCCGAATAGAGCCGTCCGAAAAGAAGCTGCAATTGTTTCTCTGCTTTCACCAGTTCCAGATATCCTGCATCCTGTCCACGGGTGAAAGAACAGAAAAAGACCAACAATATCAACACAAGACTCCTGGACATATCAGTATACCAACGAAAAATCATGTTTTTTCGTGTCTTTCTAACTGATCCAGTGTGTGCAGGATCAGCCTTACCGAATCGTCCACCTCTTTTTCGGTAATGATCAGGGGAGGAGCGATCCTGAAGGAATCTTTGGAGAAAAGGAATTGATCGATCACCAGACCGTTTGTAAAAGCCCGTGATATGAATTCACCCACATCGCAAACTTCATCAAGGACCACAGCAAGGAACAATCCTTTCCCTCTGATCTTACGGATGCAGGCATGCTGAAGCCGGTTCCGGTACCTCTCCCCCATCTTTACAGAATGTTCCACCAGATGGTGGTCTTCCACCCAACTCTGTGCCGCATACCCGGCCGCACAGCACACCGGGTGTCCCCCGAATGTTGTGATATGTCCCAGCGGAGGATCAAATGTGAGTGATCGCATGATTTCGCGGGATGAGATGAAAGCACCCAGAGGCATGCCTCCCCCAAAACTCTTTGCCAGGCAGAGAATATCGGGAACAATCCCGTAATGTTCAAATGCAAACAACCTGCCCGTCCTTCCCATGCCTGTCTGGATCTCATCCAGTATCAGCAGCGAACCGGTCCGGTCACATCGCTGCCTGAGCTTTTTCAGGAAATCTTTCTCGGGCTCAATGATCCCCGCCTCAGCCTGAATAGGTTCGACAATAACAGCGGCAGTCTGTCCGTCAATAAGCTCCAGGTCTTCCGGACAATTGAACCGCATATGTTTGATCCCGGGCAGCAGGGGAAGGAAACCTGACCTGAAGGTAGCATCACCGAAGATACTCATGGCTCCGTGGGTGCTTCCATGGTAAGAATGATGAAAAGCCCTGAATTCCGGTCGCCCGGTAAATCTTTTAGCAAGCTTCATGGCCCCGTCAATGGCTTCACTTCCCGAGTTCACAAAGTATACGTTATCCAGCGATTCGGGAAGATGTTCGGTGATCCAGCGGGCATACTGCACCTGTGGTGACTGGACAAACTCCCCGTACACCATGGTATGCAGGTAGCTGTCGGCCTGTGTCTTGACTGCATCAATGACCGCGGGATGATGGTGCCCAAGGTTGGAAACGGATACCCCTGAAACCAGATCTATATAAGACCTGCCGGAGGTATCATGAAAGTATATTCCTTCTGATTTTTCAATCTCAAACTGAAGAGGGGTTTCGGAAGTCTGTGCGAGATACCTGAGGAATAGCTGGCGGTTGGAAACCATCCTTTATTTAATGATCAGGTTGATATCCCGCATCAATTTTTCTTTATAGGACTTGCCGATGGGAATGGACTTGCTGCCGTCTTCAACCTTGATGATCACCGAGTTATCTTCAATCACATTGATACAGCTGGTGTTCACGATATAGGACCTGTGAACCCTGGTAAATTTACTGGCAGGGAGTTTCTGCTCGATGGCCTTCATCGTGAAATGGATCGTATACTTATCGGTGAAGGTGTTGAAGATGACATAATTCTCCAGGGCTTCCACCCACAGGATATCATCATATTTGAGTTTTACCAGGGTGGCATTTTTCTTGATGAAGATCTCATTTTTACCGATCTGTTCAGCGGTCATCTGCTCGAACCGCTTGAAGGCCTTGGCGACAGCCCTGTAGAAACGGCCGTAATCAACAGGTTTCAGCAGGTAATCGGTCACATCGTATTCGTAGGAATCCACCGCGTATTTCCCCTTGGAAGATACGATGATGATCTGAGGAGGATTCTTCAGGGTGTTGAGAAAATCGATTCCCGACATCTCCGGCATCTCGATATCAAGAAAGATCAGATGGATCTCATCATGCTTTTTGAGGATGTTGATGCCTTCTACCGGGTCCCCGCTTGATGATATAAGTTCCAGTCCGTCTGTCTTCTGGATAAACTCTTCGATAATCCTTCTGGAAAGAGTATCATCGTCTATGATCATGCAATTCATCTGCCGTTCTGTTTAATCAATCAGGATTCCTCACTAACCTGCTTAAAACATCTGTTAATCAAAGATACTTAATTAATAATTAGAATGAACATTAAAAACTAAAAATTGGGCCGATAATTGTTACCGAACTCCTTTTCAATCAGTTCAACTTTATTAATGGTTGTACGCAGCCACTGCAGCAGGATTTCACTCTTCTCCTCTTCCCTGATCTTCCAGTCGAGGTCGGACTCTTCCAGCCTCTTCCTCACCCGGAAAAGGATGATGGCGGCTGAAACAGATATATTGTAACTTTCTGTGAAACCGGCCATAGGGATCCGTATTGTCTCATCAGCCTGCTCCAGGGCCCTGTCTGTGAGTCCGCTCAGTTCTGTCCCGAAGAGAAAGGCTGCCGGCCCCTTATCCAACTCAAAGGTATCCGGAGTAGCTCCTTCAAGATAAGGGGAAGTTGCAACGATCCTGTAACCATTTTTCTTCAGCTCACCGATCGCAACAGAAGTATTGTCATCCGACTCGTTATAATACCGGAGTGTCAGCCACTGGTCGGATCCCAGTGTCACAGCCGGGTTGATTGTATACTCGTTTCTGTTCTCCACAATATGGACATCCTGGATCCCGGTGCAGTCACACGTCCTGAGCACCGCGCTGGCATTCTGGGACT
>JBNJEV010000032.1:0-28272 GCA_051746185.1 Bacteroidota bacterium | reverse complement strand
GTGAACTTCGTAAACGGACATGGGAGCGGATAATGCATTGTGATGCTTTCGGTCTTTCATCCATTTGCGGTCCTTCCATTTGTAATGGGTTTCCCAGACAATGGAGGCGGTTTTCGGCGGTTGCTCATTAAAGGTGGAAAGAGGGTCTGCCTTTTCCACGGTATACTGTTTCACCGCGGAGGTGATGAAATACTTGTAGGTTTCCCCTTTTTTCACACCCGGAATGAAACCCTGCCAGATCCCTGATCCGTCCTCCCTCGGCCTGAGATAATGGGATTCTTTGTTCCAGCCATTAAAATTCCCGATGACCGAGACCGAACGTGCATTGGGTGCCCAGACAGCGAAAAAAGCTCCCGGCGTACTCTGATATTCCATCAGGCGGGCTCCCAGTTTCTCATGCAGGGAGTAATGCTTCCCTTCCCTGAAAAGATAGATATCGTAATCGGTGATAAAATCAGGGATGTTCCATACGGGGTCCTGTTTCGCAACGGTCCCTCCGGACTTTGAGCGCGTGGGCGGGGTTTTTGAAGCGGTGGCTTTCTTTCCGGGTTTGCCCTTTTTGGGCCCTTCCTTCTGCCGTCCCTTTATGGATTCCTCTTTCTTTTGTGGCGCCTTATTCGGCTCTTCCTTCTTCTGTCGCTCCTTTTTCGGTTCCTCTTTTTTCTGTGCGGTCATGGATCGGATATTGGGTGTGTTCCGTGGATGATTTACTGATTTTCTCTGAGTTCGTTCAGGATCTGATGCAGTCCGTTCAGGGGGATACGCAGCCAGTCCGGCCGGTTATTCAGCTCATAGTCAGCCTCATAGATGGCCTTTTCGATGGTATAGACCGATAGCAGGCCGTCCAGCTGACGCTGTTCAGCGGGTATGAATGAAGCATCCCCGGTGGTCTGAAGGTATCCCTGTAAAAATGTATCTTTTGCCATTGCATACCAGTTTTCCAGCCAGGGTTCCAGGAGTGATTCCGAATCCGGCATCCTGGAGATGTATTCGAGGTGACCCATGTAAACGGCGTAGTGCAGCGAGCGCAACATTCCTGCAACATCTTTGAAGGGACAGTATTTCAGGCTTCTGGCGGTCAGGGAACGGGTAGGCTCTCCTTCAAAATCGATGATGATGAAATCCTTTCCCGTGAACAGTACCTGCCCGAGATGATAATCCCCGTGCACCCGTATTTTCGATGTATGGATCTTTTTCTTCTCCAGGGTCTGTTTGACGGTGGAAAGAAGCAATTCTTCGTTCTGAATGATCCCGTCCAGCAGGGTTTTCTGTTCTTCCTCCAGATTTTTCCTGACGGATTTCATCTGCATGATGGTGCGCTTGATCAGGGTCCGGAATCCCTGGTATAGGGATTTCTGATAGAGGAGGGAAAATGGTTCCTCCGCAAATTCCTTATCCCCCGATATGGAAGCCAGGGCCAGATGCAGTTCTGCAGTCCTTTTCCCCAGCAATTCCAGCATCTCCAGGAAGAACGGATCGTTGAGCTCCTCTACTTTCGTCCTGCTGATCTTTTCCGGGGGCAGTGCATCTTCTCCCTCGGCCACGATCCGGTCGAAGAAAGTTTCAATGGCATGCTGGGTAAAATCCCATGCATTCCCTTCATTTTGAACAAAATCCACCAGGATGCCCAGCGACATTTGCCCGGTCTTTTCCGATCTGTAATCGATGGATCCGGCGTAGGTGGGAATGTGTCTGAAGGTGCTCCGTTCGGTCAGTGTTCTCAGGATCTCGAGCTCCGGGTTTTTCCCCGCTTCAGGACTCCTGTACATTTTGAAGAAGAACCGGTTGCCATAAAGGATGGAGGTATTGGACTGCTCGGCGGTCAGTACCCGGGAAGGCAGAGGAAGCTCACTCCTCTTCACGCGTGCACCGAATTTTCTGCCCGGCAGTCCCGTGATTTCACCCAGTCTGGTTTTGGTTTTGGATCGTTGCAGGATGATCCGGAACAAACGGTCCCTGAAAAGCTCGTCATAGGATGCATCAAACAGGATTCCTTCGTGACCCTCCACTTCCACACCGGAGATCACTGCCTCGGGGAACCTGTACCTCACTTCGCTCACATCCTCTCCCAGAACAATGGACATGGGAATGGCATAGAATTCGTCCTTCCCCTGGATATAGGTAACCTCGATCATCAGCAGGTGAGCTGCCTGTTCTCCGGCGGTAAAAGGAATGGTATCCAAAATCGTCAGGTCCTTGATCTTACGGGCTTTGCCCCTGAACCATCGGTTCTTCTGCAAATATTCGAACAGCAATTCCCTGAGGGATTTTTTCAGGGGAGCATGCATCTGTTTCCATTGCCGTTCCGTCAAAGAAAGTTTGTAGTCCAGGGAAAGCGCCTCTCTCACCTCGTCTTCTTTCGGTTGTCGCAGCTCGAACCAGAAATAATTCTTGAATTGCAGCGGGAACATATAGGGTCCTTCACCGATGACGGTAAAATCATTCCTGCTGAATATCTCGGTGGGGATATAACCGGCATATTTGCCGAGGTCCAGCTCTGCCTGCTGTGAATAACGGGAAAGGTTCACGATCACCAGGATGATCTCATCCTGATAGCTCCTGGTAAAGGCCAGGATCTTGGGATTGCCGGCATCGATGAACTCGATATCACCCCGGCTGAATGCCCTGTATTGTTTTCTTTTGGCGATCACCCGCCGCATCCACCAGAGAAGGGAAGAGGGATTCTTTTCGTTGTTCTCCACATTGGTTGTTTCGTAGTGGTAATCGTAATTGATGCTCACGGGCAGGAAAAGCTGCTGTGGTTCTGCCTGGGAGAATCCTGCATTCCTGTCGGCAGACCACTGCATGGGGGTCCTGACCCCGTCCCGGTCACCCAGATAATAATTGTCCCCCATGCCGATCTCATCCCCGTAATAGATGATCGGAGTGCCCGGAAGGGAGAACAGCAGGATATTCATCAGCTCGATGTTCTTCCTGTCATTGTTCAGAAGGGGCGCCAGCCGGCGCCTGATCCCCAAATTGATCCGCTGTTTCGGATGCTGGGCGAAGGATTTGTACATGTAATCACGCTCTTCATCAGAAACCATCTCCAGGGTCAGCTCGTCATGGTTCCGGAGAAAGATCGCCCACTGGCAGTCCTCCGGAATGGCGGGGGTCTGCTCCAGGATGTCGATAAGCGGGAACCGGTCCTCCATCTTCAGCGACATGTATAACCTGGGCATCAGTGGAAAGTGAAATGACATGTGGCATTCGTCACCGTCCCCGAAATAAGCGGATGCATCGTCCGGCCACTGGTTGGCTTCTGCCAGCAACATCCTGTCCTCGTAATTGTCATCGACATATTTCCGGAGCTTTTTCAGGAAATGATGGGTTTCGGGAAGGTTCTCACAGTTGGTCTCCTCTCGTTCATAAAGGTAAGGCACAGCATCGAGCCTGAGTCCGTCCACCCCCATCCCGAACCAGAAATCGATCAGCTTCAGGACCGCTGCATGCACCCTGGGATTGTCAAAATTAAGGTCGGGCTGGTGTGCATAGAAGCGGTGCCAGTAATAGGATTGCGCCACAGGATCCCAGGACCAGTTGGAGATCTCAAAATCCTGGAAAATAATCCTGGCTTCACTGTATTTTTCCGTATGGTCATTCCATACATAAAAATCACGGTACACACTTCCCGGTTTTGAATTTCTTGCCCGCTGGAACCATTTGTGTTCGCTGGAGGTATGGTTCAGGACCAGCTCGGTGATCACCTGCAGTTCCCTTTTGTGTGCTTCATTGACAAACCTTCTGAAATCGGCCATGGTTCCGTAATCCTCATGGATGACGGCAAAATCGGAAATATCGTACCCTCCGTCCCTTAACGGGGACTTATAAAACGGCAACAGCCACAGGGCATTCACCCCCAGGGACTTCAGGTAATCCAGTTTCGTGATCAGTCCCCGGAAATCCCCGATCCCATCCCCGTTGCTGTCCCTGAAAGAACGCACGTGGGCCTGGTAGATCACCGCATCTTTGTACCAGTCTCTTGTTGCTGATGGCTTGTCCATAAACAATGGTTCTTTACATGAAATAATCAAAATCTCTTTCGGAGCGGACCTTCCGCCTTATTTTGAATATGTGCGCTGGTACAACACCCGGATCGATCTCCACGTAATTATGCTCTCCGCTCCAGAGGAAATAGGAACCGCTCAACAGGTCATGCACCTGGAAGGGAACCCCGGGGTCCATATCGAATGTTTCCAGGGGAAGCCTGATCCATCCGGAGTGAGTGTGGAAAGGATCAAGGTTGACCACCACCAGGATGATATTGTCCAGGTTCTCCGAAGTTTTTGTGTAACACATCAGGGCTTCATTGTCAATAGAATGGAATTTCAGCGAACGGGTGTTCTGAAGTGCACTGTTCTCTTTTCTGATCCTGTTTACCCGGCCGATGATCTTTTTCAGGCTTCCCTTCTGATGAAGGTCCCATTGCCTGATCTCGTATTTTTCCGAATCCAGGTATTCCTCTTTCCCGGGATTGACGGGCGTCTGTTCCATCAGCTCGAATGCAGGACCGTAGATCCCGTAATTGGAGCTCAGTGTGGCTGCCAGGATGAATCGCTGGATGAATCCTGACCGGTTGGTGAATTGCAGGTATTCGGGAAGGATATCAGGTGTGTTGGGCCACAGATTGGGCCTGAAGAATTCCCGGACATCCGTATTCACGAGCTCTTCCATATAGGTGGTCAGCTCATACCGCGTATTGCGCCAGGTGAAATAGGTGTAAGATTGAGAAAAACCCTGCTTCGCCAGGTGGTACATCACTTTCGGCCTTGTAAAAGCCTCTGAAAGAAAGACCGTATCGGGATGCTCCCTGCGGATCTCCCGGATCACCCATCCCCAGAACCTGAGTGATTTCGTGTGGGGATTGTCCACCCGGAAGATCTTCACCCCCTGGCGGATCCAGTAAAGGAAGACGCTTTTCAGTTCCTCCCATAGATTTTTCCAGTCATCCGTCTCAAAATTAAGAGGATAGATATCTTCATACTTTTTGGGCGGATTCTCGGCATACTGCAGCGAGCCGTCGGGCCTTTTTCTGAACCATTCCGGGTGCTCTTTCACATAGGGATGATCAGGCGAGCACTGGAAAGCGATATCCAGTGCGATATGGATCCCCGATGCAGAGGCTTTCTTTACCAGCTCACGAAAATCTTCCAGGGTTCCCAGTTCAGGATGGATTGATTTATGTCCCCCTTCGCTGCTGCCGATGGCCCATGGAGACCCCGGATCTCCGGGTTCGGAGACCGTGCTGTTGTTCTTGCCTTTCCGGTGCTTTTTTCCGATGGGATGGACCGGAGGAAGGTAGAGCACATCAAATCCCATTTCGGCCACATAGGGGAGGAATCCGATACAATCCCTGAATGTCCCGTGTTTTCCGCCTTCTCCCAGGGACCGGGGGAATACTTCATACCAGCTGCTGAAATTGGCCTTTTCCTGTTCCACACTGATCTCAACCTCACGGTGATAACGGGTTTCATAATTTCTTACCGGGTATTTGCTCATGATCCGGAAGAGGATCCCCCCCGTTATGTAGGCTGTGGCAACAGCTGTTTCTTTCTCCCGGTCCGAGAAATCAGCCTGGATCTGTTCCAGGATCTTTTTGTTCTCCGGCAACACCCCCTTGTGCACGTTCAGGGTACGCTGAATGAGCTCCGCACCCACCAGCAGGTCCACGGAAAAATCGGTTGCAGCCTCGATCTTCTTCAGGATATCCCGGTGCCATGTCCTGAAATGATCCACCCAGGCCGATACCGTGAACAGGTATGTGCCCAGCCGGGTAACCCTGAAAGAACCGCTCCAGCGGTCATTGATCTCATGGTTCAGTCCGCTGGTCTGCCAGGATGTGTCGTCCGAGAACCGGTAGTACAATTCTGCATTCAGTACATCGTGGCCATCGCTGTATATGTCAGCTTCGACGGAAACTTTTTCATTGACCACCCGTTTCACAGGGAACGCGCCGCTGTCGACGTCCGGTTTGAGGTTTTCAATGATCACTCTTTGCTGTCCGTTCATGGGGATTGATTTGAATATATAACAATGGATCTTGAGGGAATGGCAAACTCATCATCGGCGGTAATCGTTTCAGGACTCACTTCACCGGGCCCTTTCCAGCTTTCTGAGGATGAATCGATGAGCTTCCTGAATTTTCCTTTGATTCCCGAGGGTACGCTGACCGGCCGGTGTCCGGTGCTGTAGTTCATGCAGACCAGGATCCTTCTGTCTCCCGCCCATCTTTCCAGGATATAGAGACGGTCCGCCTCATGGATGCTCAGATTCTTTTTATCGGGTCGATTGAGCACCGGGTGGTTCTTCCTCAAATGGATCAGCTTTTTATAATACTTAAGCATTGCCTGTTGTTCTTCGTTCTCATGGAATCCCCATGAAAGTTTTGATGCCTCAAAAGTGCGGGTGGAGGATGGATCGGGAGCGTTTTCCCCGTCCTCGTGGAACGCTTCAAATTCCTTTTCCCTTCCTTCCCTGACCTGTTCGTTCAGATGGTCATCGAGATGGCTTACAAAATAGAGGAAGGGGTTCCGCTCTGCGTATTCCTCACCCATGAAGAGCATGGGAATGTTGGGAGAAACGAACAGGGTACCTGCTGCGAGCTTTGCAGTCTCAAAATCGGTAAGCGTGATCAGCCGTTCTCCAAGCTTTCTGTTTCCCACCTGGTCATGGTTCTGGCTGAAGATCACAAATTGATCGGCAGGATGGTCTGCCGCAGAATTTCCGTAGGTCTTTTTCCTGAATTCGGAATATTTTCCATCAAAGACGAAGGTATCGCTGATCGACCGGGATAACTGGGAGGGTGCTCCGAAATCCATGTAATATCCTTTGTCCTCACCGGTGACCAGTGCATGCAGTGCATGATGGAAATCATCGGACCATTGTGCGTTCAGTCCATAACCCCCTTTGCTGAAAGGAGAAATGTAGCGAACATCATTGAGGTCCGATTCAGCGATCAGGTAATGGGACCTTCCGGTTTGCCTGCACAGCTGTGCCGTTTCTTCCGCCAGTTCATGCATGATATGTTTTGCCCCGAAATCATAAATGGCATGTACGGCATCCAGACGCAAACCATCCAGGTGGAAATCACGGAACCACATCAGGGCATTCTGAATAATAAAATGACGTACCGGATCGCTGTGGGCCTGATCAAAATTGATCGATTTCCCCCAGGGGGTGGGATAATGTTCTGTAAAATAATGCCCGAACCTGGGAGCATAGTTCCCTTCCGGACCGAAATGGTTGTATACCACATCCAGAAGGACCGACAGTCCTTTTTCGTGACAGGCATCCACCAGCTGCATCAGACCTTCCGCACCGCCATACGGGTCATGAACGGCAAATGGGTAGACCCCGTCATACCCCCAGTTCCTGTCCCCGCTGAACCGGGCAACAGGCATGATCTCTATGGTGTTGATCCCAAGTTCACTCAGGTAATCCAGCCTCTGAATGATCCCTTCGAAGGTTCCTTCGGGAGAGAATGTGCCTGTATGAAGCTCGTAAATGATCATTTCGGAAAGAGGGATATTTTCCCACCCCTCATCCGACCAACTGAAATCATTCAGACGCAGAATTTCGGAAGGTCCGTGTACTCCTTCGGGCTGGGACAGGGAAGCCGGATCAGGGAAGCTGTCTCCTCCGTCGATTTTATACTTATACCGGGTCCCCGGCTTTACTCCGGGGATCGTTTTTTTCCAGTACCCGAAATTCACCTTTGACATGGCCACTTCTTCCTGGTCCGGATGGAGAATCAGTCTGACATCATCGGCCAGTGGAGCCCAGACTCGGAAAAGGCAATGGTTATTATGGTCAAATGAGGGATAAATGGCCTTGGTCAAATCGGGGTCGGAGATGTTCACCGGTATATATTTTTAGCATAATTTAAAGGTTGCACTTTTTTTACAGATCCTTTCGAATAAAAATATGAAATTTGCATTCTGAAACATTCCCCCTAAGTACGACATCGGTTAAACAAATCTGCCGGTCTATTGTTTGATGAATGAAATGAAAGATTATCAAGGAAAAGTGCTTCTGGGAAAACCCTACCCGCTGGGAGCGACCTATGATGGCAATGGCGTGAATTTCGCGCTTTTCAGTGAAAATGCCACGGGTGTTAAATTATGTCTGTTCAACAATCCTGATGATCACCGCGAATATGAGCAGGTGAACATGGAGGAGATCACCGATTACGTCTGGCATGCGTATCTTCCGGGATTACAACCCGGACAGCTTTATGGATACAGGGTTTACGGCAGGTACATGCCAAAACAGGGGATCCGTTTTAATCCCCAGAAACTGCTGATCGATCCCTATGCGAAAGCGATACAGGGAAGACTGGAAGTAAAGGATATCATGTTCGATTATTCCTTCTCCCGCAAATCTAAAAAGAATGTACTTGAAAAGAGCATCGGGGACAGTGCCCCGGAGATGAACAAGTCCGTGGTGATCGATACCGCCTTCGACTGGGAGGGGGTCGGGAAACCGGAAATCCCCATGCACGATTCGATCATTTACGAATTACATGTAAAAGGATTCACCGCCACCCATCCCAGTCTGCCGGAGAATGAACGCGGCACTTTCAAAGGGCTTGCCAATCCTGCCATTATCGATTATTTCAAGAACCTGGGGATCACGGCTATTGAATTGATGCCCATTCACCACTTTGTACACAGTAAATTCCTCCTTGACAAAGGCCTGTCCAATTACTGGGGCTACAACTCCATCGGATATTTTGCACCGCACGCAGAATACAGCGCGTCCGGGAGTTCGGGGGAGCAAGTCAGGGAATTCAAAGAGATGGTAAAAGCATACCACAGGGCAGGGATCGAGGTGATCCTGGACGTGGTTTATAACCATACCGGTGAAGGGAACCATCTGGGTCCGACGCTGGCCTTTCGGGGGATAGACAGCCGGAATTACTACCGCATGGATCCGAAGCATCCCCTCTACTATACCGATTATACAGGCACCGGCAATACCCTTAATATGCTAAGCAGCAGAACGCTGCAGCTTGTGATGGACAGTCTCCGTTACTGGGTAACCGAGATGCAGGTGGACGGCTTCAGGTTTGACCTGGCTTCGGCACTGGCCAGGGGCCTGTATGATGTGGGAAGGCTTTCCACTTTCCTGGACACGATCCACCAGGATCCTACCATCTCCCAGGTCAAGCTGATCGCAGAGCCATGGGACCTCGGAGAAGGAGGGTATCAGGTCGGGAATTTTCCCGTTCTCTGGGCTGAATGGAATGGCAAGTACCGAGATTCGGTCAGGAAATTCTGGCGCGGTGATGAAAGCCAGGTGAATGAACTGGCCTACCGGCTGAGCGGTAGCAGTGACCTGTATGCGGATAACGGGAAGCGACCTTCCTCCAGCATCAACTTTGTGACGGCCCATGATGGTTTCACGTTGCACGATCTGGTCTCCTACAACCGGAAATACAATGAGGCCAACGGCGAAGAGAACAAGGACGGGGAGGATCACAACATCAGCTGGAACAGCGGGGCGGAAGGTCCGACCGACGATCCTGAGATCATTGCACTCAGGGAAAAGCGGAAAAGGAATTTTCTGGGCACCCTGCTCCTCAGCCAGGGAGTCCCCATGATCAGTCACGGTGACGAATACGGACGTACCCAGCAGGGGAATAACAATGCATATTGCCAGGACAATGAACTGGCCTGGATGGACTGGAACTGGGACGAGCGGAACAAGAAACTGTTCGATTTCACCAGGAGAATGATCGCCATACGCGATGCACACCCTGTGGCCCACCGCAGGCGTTTCTTTATGAACCGTAGGATCCAGGGTGAAGGCATCAAAGATATCCGCTGGCTCAACACTGATGGGATCGATATGAGTCAGGAGGAATGGGATACAAGTTTTATCCGCTGTATGGGGATGCTGCTGAACGGTGAGCTGATGAAGGAGATGGACGAACACGGGAATGACCTGATGAAAGATATTCTGCTGATCCTGGTCAACAGTTACTGGGAACCCATTTCATTCACCCTTCCCCATGAAGACCTGAGTGTCCGGTGGGAAGTTCTCGTGGATGCTGACAAAGAAGAGATCCCGGAAACCCCGGAAATGGTACAGAATGTGTACCAGATTCAGGCAAGGTCGCTTGTATTGCTCAAGAATATCAGATAATAGTTCCCCATCGGTGGGAAAAAATTGACCCAACCAATTACGTGGATGATTGCCAGGATCGGAAAACTGCTGTTAAAAATCCTTGCCGGGCTGGCCGCCCTGATGCTATTGATCTACCTGCTCATTTCCCTGCCTCCTGTCCAGAACATGATTGCCCGGAAGGCAGTGGGAGCGCTCAATGAAAACCTGGATTTTTCCTTGTCTGTGGAGCGGGTCCGGATCGTTTTTTTCAACAGGGCCCAGGTACACGGGATTCAGCTTTCCACCGGTGAAGGAGAAACGGTGCTGTCTGCTTCAGGCATCGGTGTGAGTATAAGTCCTGTTGGTCTTCTCCGACGCAATCTGTATGTCAGGCGGATCTCCCTGGATGATGCGGAGCTCAACCTTGTAAAGTCCGGGGAGGACAGCCTGCTCAATGTGGTCAGGATCATCCGGTCCTTGCCTGCAGGGGATACCCTTGAAAAAAAGGAACAGAAAAACGGATTCGGGTTTCATGTCCGGCGGCTGGTCCTGTCAGATATCGATCTCCTCTGGATGGATGAAGTTACCGGGAGCCGCATCTCGGCTGACCTGGGAAA
This sequence comes from Bacteroidota bacterium, assembly GCA_051746185.1. Lineage (GTDB taxonomy): Bacteria > Bacteroidota > Bacteroidia > Bacteroidales. Next base: position 17,548 of record JBNJEV010000032.1, on the reverse strand, counting down.
TCTGAATGTGCTGGTGAACCGGATCGATACGGATTCCATGAGGTTCCATGTGGACCGGTTGCGGATCCGGGACCTGGACCTTCACGGGAACCGGGTTCCTGTTAATGAGGGAGGGAAAGAACAGGGACAGCAAAATTCATGGTCCGTTACGGGATTTGAGACACTGATCGAGGATATCAGGATCAGGAAGTCGTATTATGCCGCCGGCATCAGGTCGCTACAGTGTGTGATCAATGGAGACCTTGTGGTGAATGAACTGACTGCACAGGCCGAGGTCGATGAGCGGTCGGGGGTGCTGGATGACCTGCAGATCATCTCCTCTGCAGGGAATATTCAACTGAATGCCCGGGTGGAATATCCGTCCCTCGGTCTCTTTTTTTCAAGTCCGGAAGTGGCCTCCCTGAATGCTGAACTGACTGGCCGGGCAGGATCCGGCCAGGCTGCCGAACTCCTGGGTGGATTGCTTCCCCTTTCCGGGTATCCGGAACTTGCTCTGAAGGCAAGTGTTGCGGGATCCGCAGAAAGGCTGGATGTGGAGCAGATCACCATGAATGCAGGAGAAGCTGTCCGGATCGGTCTGCAGGGTGAGCTCACCGGGATCCGGGGACCGAAATTCTCAGGGTCCCTGGAACTGGAAGATTTTACGGTGAACAGGGATCCTTTGCTGGAATATCTTCCTGATACGCTTATACCCCGGGGCATCGTGATCCCGGAATACCTGTCGGTCAGGGGTGGATTGTCCGCATCAGGTTCGGAACTGCGATCCGACCTCGATCTCCATACCCCCTACGGGATTCTGCGCTCTTCCCTGCGGGCAGCCAGGGATTCCTTATCCAAAGGTTCAGATACTGCAACAAGGTCATCTACTCCGCTCAATATAGGCAGTTTCCGGGCCGGATTTTCCGCGGAGGAATTTGATGCCGGAAGTCTGCTCGGAAATCCGGATACCATCGGAACAATGACATTTTTGGTACAGATCGACGGCCGGTTTTCCGGTCCCGGCCTCCCGGAGATGGACCTTGAGCTGGATCTGGATCACTTTGACTACATGGATCACGGGTACGGTCCCCTGGATCTGGATGCCCGGTATGCGGATGGAACGGTGACCGGTTCGGCATCCCTCAGGGACGAATATGCAGACATGGGCCTTTCTGCCCGTATCCGGAACCTGGACAGCCTTCCGGACATACAGCTTGAGATGGAGATTGAAAAGGCCAGGATGGATCAGATGAACCTTGCCTCCAAGCCCACGGAACTGGCTTTGAGCCTGGATATGGATGTCAGGGGAAACAGCTGGGAAAACCTGGAGGGTGATCTGAAAATAAGCCACCTGCGTTATACACCCGCAGGATCGGTCTATGCCCTGGACAGCATGCGCCTCAGCCTGGAGAACATTGCGGGGAGGTCTGATTTCGACCTGGGTGCATACAACGCTTCGGTCGGTGATACCATGGTGTTCGATCTTCTGAGCTCAGGAATGCTGGCGCTTTCACCAGATTCTCTCAGCACCCGGGCCAGCCTTCGGATAAGATCTGAACAACTTCCCGGTTTGCCCGAGTTCAATCTCGATGCAAAAAGGATCAGGAAAACGGAAGGGCAGGAGGAACTGGAATTCAGGATGGAGGGTGGACAAATGGCTGTTTCAGCTACGGCCAGCCTCACAGGTGCAGAAGAAACCCGCAGGATGGATGCAGGGGTATCCATCGATTCCTTCAACCTGGACATGGTATATCCTTTCCTTGCGAACCAGTTACATGGACTGTCCGGCGACCTGTCGGGACAGATGACCGCCGGGGGTCCTGTCAGCAAACCCGGAATTGACGGAAGGATCTTATTTCACCGGACCTATGTCAATCCCCGGATCCTGGGGACCGGATTCGCCCTTGAGGAAGAAGAGGTCCGGGTGGACAGCGGTGTTTTTCGTTTCAACCGGGTCGATGTCAGGGATGACAGAGGGAACCTGGCAACCATCAATGGTTTTATGGATCCCTTCCGGTCAGATTCATCCGTGCTGGACCTTTCGGTTATGGCCGATACCTTCCTGCTGCTGGATAAAAGTTCCGGATCGGATGATCCCTTCTACGGAACTGTCTACGCCGATCTGGATGCGTCGGTATCGGGCAGCATGGGAGCTCCGGAGGTCCTGATCCGGGCTTCATTTGACCGGCCCTCGGACTTCACCTTTGTGGTACCGGGAACCAGCAGACCGGCTTCAGCGGAAGGGGTCATTGAGTTTGAAAGCGCCGGGAGCGATACCCTGGACCCCGTGCCGGATCAGGTAGCAGAAGAGATCACCACAGTGGAAAGGGGAATGGCTTTCACGGCCAATGTGAATGTGACCGATCAGCTATCGGTCAGCGTGATCACCAATCCCTTTACCGGGGAACACATGGAGATCAGCGGGAACGGTGATCTGAGCTTTGCCATGGATGCGGGAGGCGGGATGAGCCTTTCGGGGAGGTATGAGATCGAGGAAGGGTCCTACCATTTGATCCTGATGGATGTGCTCAGAAGGGAGTTTTCCATTGAGCAGGGAAGCCATCTCACCTGGAACGGAGACCTGCTGGGAGCCACGGCAGATCTCAGTGCGGTGTACAGGCTGAACACCTCTGCGGCCGCACTTCTGAACAATCCGTGGAGCGGGACTGCACAGGCCGACATGGGGGAATATGGCAGGATCCCGGTGGAGGTGGTGATGAACCTCACCGGACCGTTGCTGTCGCCCGGGATCGATTTCGACATCAGGACCGAGGACCGGTACCGGGGGACGGCCGTCTGGTCGGCGCTGTCACGGCTGGAGCAGGATGAATCCGAACTGAATAAACAGGCCTTCTCCCTTCTGCTGACGAATCAATTTGCCGATCCCGGGGCCGGGGACCCTGATCCCATGAGCTACCGCATGAGGAACACCGCCAGGCAAACGCTGGGAAATTTTCTGTCCCGTCAGCTGAACCGGTTCGCTTCCAGGCATCTGGAAAGTGTAGATCTCTCCGTCGATGTCGAATCTTATGAACAACGCGGGGAAGATATTCCCGGTGCCAGAACCGATGTGACCCTGGGACTCAGCCGTGAGTTTCTGGATGAACGGCTGACCGTGGAGGTAGGTGGCCGGGTGGCACTGGAGGAAGAGATGGAAGAGGGCAGGACCGTGGAGGCAGGCGATCTGACCGGGAACTTTTCGGTGGAATACAAACTGACCAGGGACGGTACCTACCGCCTCAGGGCTTTCAACAGGACCGACTATGAGGACGAGATCGAGGGGGAGGTTACCAAAACGGGCGTGTCTTTCATTTTCAGCAGGGAGTTTGATGCTTTCAGGAACCTGTTCAAAAGAAAACAGGAGGAATGAGATCAGGATTCCGGGCCATACTGCCTTTTCTGATGATCCTGATGGGATCGTGCAGCACCACCAGGGTGCTGGAGGAGGGGGAGTACCTGCTCAAAAAGAACCAGGCAGAGGTTGAATCGGAAGAGGGAACTGACACCAGGGCGGTGGAGAGGGATCTATCCGGTTTTGTGCAGCAGAAAACCAACAAGAAATTCCTGGGGCTTTTCCCGGTGAGGCTCTGGCTGTACAATCTTCCCGGTGACAGTGTACCCGATGCCGGATTGAGACACTGGATAAAACATACCCTGGGAGAGCCGCCTGTGCTTTACAGGGGTTACCAGGAAGAGGCCACCATCGACAGGATCGGGAGCGCCCTGCAGAACCGGGGATTTTTTCATTACCGGATCGATCCGCAGAAGGAGATCAACGACAAAAAACTGACCATGGTATACCGGGTTGAACTGGAACGGCCCTACAGAATCGGGCAGGTCCGTTTCCCGGAACCAGCGGATACCCTGACCCGTCTGATCCAGAGCTACCGGGAGGGATCCCTGGTCCGGACGGGGGACCGCTACCGTCTGGAGACCCTGGTGGAAGAGCGGGAAAGGATCACCGGGAAGCTGAAGGAAGAAGGCTTTTTTTACCTGGTGCCGGACCACCTTTATTTCAGACTGGATTCCAGTGTGAAAGAACGGAAAATGGATGTGCAGCTGGTTGTGCGTGGGGACATTCCCCCGGAAGCCAGGGAAAAACAGTATATCCGGAAGGTATTCGTGCATCACGGGAGTTTGTTCCAGCCTGATGAGGAGGCGGGGGATACGTTGTTCTCCCATGACCTGGTTCACATCCGTCCCGGCAGGATGATGCTGAAACCAGGCATCCTGAAAAGGTCCGTTTTCCTTGAACCGGGTCAGTATTACGATGAACGTAACTACCGGAAGAGCCTCAGGAAGCTTACAGGCCTGGGGATTTACAAGTTCGTGAATATCCGTTTCTCAGAAGTTGAAGACGGCGACCGTTATGAACTGGATGCGCACATCTACCTTGCCGATGCCAGACGGAGAAGGATTCAGGCAGAAGTGCAGGCGGTTTCCAAGTCCAATGACTTTGCGGGACCGGGACTCATGCTCAGCTATTTCAACCGGAACCTGAACCGGAATGCCACATCGTTCCGGCTGGATGTGAATTCCGGGTTCGAGACACAGATCTCCCGGAATGTCAGCGGGATCAACTCTTTCGAAGTGGGAACCCACGCGGAGCTGGCCATCCCCCGGATCCTGGCACCGGGGGTTATGCAACAGCGGTTCCGGGATAACCCTGGAACACCGAGGACCAGGATCAGGACGGGATACAATTTTTTCACCCGCAGCAATCTTTTCACCCTTCATTCGGTCAACGCTTCCTACGGTTATCAATGGGACCAGTCAGATATCCTTTCCCACGATCTGAAGATCTTTTCCCTCGATTATCTAAGATTGAGCAACGTTTCTCCGTCCCTGGATGACAGCAGGCTTCTCCGGCGAAATTATCCGGAGCAGTTCATCAGCATGGTCCGTTACGGATTCACCCTGAATGATTTGGTTCACCCCCGGAATATCAACCATTACCTGTATATGTCGGCCGAAGCCGCAGGCAATCTCCTTTCAGCTGCACATGCTTTGCTTGGTGAAGGGACTCTGCCACAGGAGGAGCCCTCTGCTGTTCTGGGGATTCCCTATACCCAGTATGCCCGGATACTGAGTGATTACAGGTCATATTTCAATCTTTCTTCTGCCCATAAGCTGGTCGGCCGTTTCTTTTTTGGCCTGGGATTGCCCTACGGCAATTCGGAATACATGCCCTACAAGAAGCAATTCTATTCCGGGGGGACCACCAGCCTGAGGGGTTTCTCGTCACGCTCGGTAGGACCGGGTTCATATGATCCACCCGATAGTCTGGATGCAAGCTCATACTTCGACCAGACCGGCGATATCAAGCTTGAGCTGAACCTGGAATACCGATTCGATATTTACCGGTTCCTGAAGGGGGCCCTGTTCCTGGATGCGGGCAATATCTGGCTGGTAAATGAGGATCCGGACACTCCGGGCGGGGCATTCGAATCCTCCGTGTTTTTGAACCAGCTGGCAGCGGGCACCGGAATGGGATTGCGCTTTGATCTGTCCGTGCTGGTGCTGAGGCTGGATGTGGGCTTCCCGCTCAGGAAACCCTGGAGGCCCGACGGAGAAAGGTGGGTGGTGGATGAAGTGAATGCTGGCGATCCATCATGGCGAAAGGAGAACCTGGTCTTTAATTTTGCCCTGGGGTATCCTTTCTGAGAATTCCGGCAAAGGCATTGTCTGCTCCGAGTCTGTCACCGGCGTTTCCCGAATATCAGATTCAGTAGAAAAAGAATGATGATCGCCCCGATGGCACCTGTCAGAATGGCTCCGATCCACCCTGTACCCAGGCTGATCCCAAGTTTCCCGAAAAGCCAGAAGCCCAGCAAGCTTCCAAAAAGTCCGACTATCAGGTTCCCGATAAAGCCCAGGCCGCTTCCTTTATAGATCAGACTGCCCAGCCAGCCCGCAAGAAGTCCGATAATGAGTGCTCCGATAATTTCCATAGTAGTAAAGTTTAAATGTTAGATAGTATGAATCAGTAAACTAATTTAACACACAATATCCAGATTCCGGCTGTATTGAAGCAAAAAGTTCAGGTCCGGCATTTCACATCCCTGGGATCTTCAATAACAGGTGATCTCCTTTCTGCCTCTATCACCCTGGCTCTGAGCGTGATCAGGGCGGTTTCGGAAACCTCATTCAGGTTGACCATACATAGTCGTAAGGATAATCAAACAGGATTTCTCCTCCCCCCTCGGTGACCCTGTATATGTCCTCAAACCGGGCCCCTCCGAAACCGGGAATGGCCAGTACCGTATGACCCACGGTTACCGTCATATCCTTCTTCAGTTTTGTCTTGCCATGAGCGGGGATGATTGTCGATGCGGGGTTTTCTTCAAAGCGCAGACCGATACCGTGTGAAATACCTTTGATATGGTAGGCCCCCAGTCCGTGTTTTTCACAGATCTCTTTTCCCATCTGATCCAGTTCTGACGGGGTGACACCCGGTTTCAGCTCTTTCCGGGTCGACTCATGCATTTCCAGGTATGTTTCCAGGAGATTCTTCTGCTTCTCATCCGGTTCTCCCATCACAAATGTCCTGCTCAGGTTGGAACAGTATCCTTCATACATGGGTGTCAGATCAATGACCACCAGTTCTCCTTCCCGGATGGGATCCCTGGTGACCGTTCCATGGATCCAGCAGCTTCTCAGCCCGGAATTGATGTGCATCGGGGTGCTGGTTCCCTCCGCCCCTGCTTTCATCATGGTGTATAATATTTCAGTCTGCAGTTCGTGACCTGTAATCCCGGGGTTCAGCAATTCCCTGGCCCTGTCCATTCCCTTTGCAGCAATCGACTGGGCCTTTTTCATTTTCTCGATCTCCTCCTCATCTTTGACCATCCGCAAGGCATCCATGACCGGATCGGAAGGGACCAGTTCGACCTGTTTGTTCACCTTCCGGAACAGATCGACCAGGAATGCCGGGGTATGGAACCACATCTGCATCCCTACCCGGGGGCGTTCCTGATGTTGCAGTCCCGGCGGGGGCCCTTCAAAAAGGCTTTGAAATACCTGCTTTACATTGGAGATCTGTTCCCCGATATGGCTGAATACCCTGATCTCGTTGTTGTCCACCTGTTCTTTGATTTCGTCCTCCTCGGCCCTGAAACCGATGAGTATGGGCGGACCTGAGGCAGGGATGATGGCCCGGGGCTGCACACGGAGGTCCCCGAAAAAATAGATGTAATCATCGTGGTTCATGATCATCAATCCGATCATGCCTTCTTTCTTCATCAGCTCCCGGGCCCTGGCGATTCTCTTCTGGTTGACTTTGACCATGATGTAAGTTCTTCAAGTGAGTGTATTGTTCAATCATTGTTCAGGGGCTCCCATTCCCCGAAAGTCTCAATGTTCACCCGGACCTGCGGATCGGTCCTGTACTTTTCATAACTGTTATAATACCAGCCGAGATATTCCGAATCCCCGCCACCCTGGGTGGTGATCAGAAACCGGTTGGACAGGTTCCCGATGTTCATGGCCTGGTCGCGCGGCAAGGGCCGGTCTCCACCCTGGGGATCCATGGGTATCCAGCCATAATTGGGAAGGTACACTTCGGGCCAGCGGTGAAAGGATTGGTCCAGGCTGGCATCGTCGCCCCTGACCACGATGGCGCCCACATACCTGGCGGGCACTCCCGCGGCCCTGCACAGGGAGATGAAAGCGAAGGAATATTCGGAACAGGATCCGGTACCTCTTCTCAGCACCATCGGCGCCGCATTCCAGCCTCCCTCCATTATGTATTCCAGTTTCTTCCGGACGTAATTGAAAACTTTACGGGCGATCCAGTAGGGATGGTCCTCCTCGCCGACAATTTCCTTCATCAGCTTTTGCATGAAGGGATCATCGGTCATGTACTTGCTGCCATTGGCGGTATATATCCTGGATATATCCTGCGGGATGGATTCCAGGTTCCCGACCATGTCGGGAAAGATAAAATACCTGATCGCCGAGATTTCCGCCTCGACCATCATGATGGTCTCGATGATCTTATCCGAAGACACATTCCGGTAATTAAAGGAGGCCACCTGTTGGTTCCAGCGGTCACGATCCAGCGTATGCCTGTCCGGTGATAATGATCTCGTCAGTATCCTCTGCTGGGTCATATCTTCCGGGATGGCTACATGGACATCGAGGTTCTTGATCCTGCCTTCACCGCATACTTTTACCTGGTGGGTATGGGTGATCCTTGCTTTCCTTCTGTCTTTCAGCATGAAGGTCTCCTCATCCTGGCGGATCATGCTGTAGAGCGAGTCTGTCTGGTAGTCCACATTCCACAGGTGGTTTCCGTCCCACGCCATCCCCCTGGAAAAAGGACCGGGAGCATCGAGGATCAGGATCACCTCGCCCGATTCAGGATCGATCATATAGATTTCATCACGGTTACGGTCGCTGCTCCACAGGTACAGTCCATCCGAGGTAAGTCCGTTGACCGATCTGGCCGGACCGTCAATTTTCTTTACGGCGGTACCGTCCGTCAGATCTATTTTCATAATGGTATTATCTCCCGCGTCACCCAGCCAGAGCGAGGTTCCATCCCAGGTGAGCCCTTCCGGGTCATTCCCGGGGGCATCAATGGTCAGCAGTATGGTGCCTTCCTCCGGGTCAATTTTATAGATCTTCTTCTGTCGCCTGTCCACATTCCACAGATGCTGCCCGTCCCATGCCAGTCCCATGGGCCAGAAACCGGGTGACGGGATCTGGCGCATGACCTGACCGGTGGCAGGATCCAACTTGTAAAGCAGATCTGTCTTATAGTCGGCCACCCAGAGGTTATCGCCATCAAAGGTCAGGCCCGTACAAAATTTCCCCGGCAGGGAAAATGAACGGATGACCTTTCCTGGGTGTGCCTGCAGCATCAGGCTACTAAGGAAAAATATTACTGAAAAGAGCAGGGTCCTGGTGATCGCTTTCATGATTTTCAGGTTTATATGGATATGGATTATCATCTTATTCATCGCCTATGGCTACAGTCCAGGACCGGATATGCCAGTCGGTGATAAGTCCGTTCCGGACATACGGATCGTTCCGGGCAAAGTTCTCCGCAGGGGCCGGACTCTCTCCTTTGAATATAAACACAGCTCCGTCAGCGGGATCGGCGAAAGCGCCGGCCATGACAAGTTCTCCTTTTTCGTGGGTCTGACGAGCAAGCTGCAAATGTTCGTCCCGGTATGGTGCCCGTTTCTTTACGTAATCGTCGATTGTTTTGTAGAAAAGGATATAATGCATGGTCTATCTGGCATTTTTGGGATAAGCTTCCTTCATCGGGAACTAAGTTTCTTGTTTCAGACCGGAATGGTAACCCTCGGTGATCAATCTTTCGATATAATCGCGAGGTATGGGCTTGATAAGGAAATCCCTGACACAATCGAAACATGCTGCTTCAATCTCTTCCTCTTTGAGAACAGAGCTGGTGGTGATAATAAAATGAGTTTTCCCTTTTCTCTGCGGAAACTTTGTTTCAAATTCTCTGATGAATTCATATCCATGCATTTCGGGCATTCTCAGATCCAGTAAAATATAATCGGGGAATCCGTCAGAAGGATTCTTCTGCAGTTGCTCAAGAATTGTAAGTGCTTTATTCGCGTTTTCTTCGGTTCGGATGAATGCCTTATAGGGCGTCCATTCGAGGATCATGTTGTAAAGTCCGAGGGTATAGGTATCATCATCCACAATCAGAATATGAGACTTCTTCATACCTGGTATTCCTTTAAATATACACTGAATTTTGTGCCTTCCCCGGGCTTGCTTTTCACGTCTATCCGTCCTCCGTTTTTCTGGACCATGTTGTTGATCATGTGAAGTCCAATTCCCATACCCTTTCCTTCTGATGAGAAACGCTGGAAGGGTTTGAACAGGTCTTTTCCGTATTTGTCCAGATCAATCCCCATGCCGTTATCAGTGAAGTGTATGATATAATGATCATCGTTCATATCCAAATCAATATCCAGTCGGGGAGGCCTGTCCGGGTAGGCGTACTTGAGTGCATTGCTGATCATATTCCCGACAATGCTTCTGATATAGCCTTCCACATAGTTGATCGTTTCCCAGGTGGATTTTTGAATATTGATCTCAGCATTTTTTGTCCTGATCTGTACCTGTTGCTCCTTTACCACTTCGTTGATGATCCGGACCACATTGATATCAGGTTTCCCTGGTTCCCTGTCACCCTTGCTGCGGATGATCTGTACAAGGCCTTTCAAGGTTGAGTCAAGACGGTGTATGTTGTCGTATATGGATGACAGGAGCTTGGACTTGCTTTTGTCAGGGGCGACCTGGAGCATTTCCTGGATCAGGTTGAGGTTGGCCACGGGGGCTCTCAGATCATGGGCGATGGCATGAACGAAATTGTCAAGATATTTATTGACTTCATTGAGTTCATGATTGGTATCGGTCAGTCTCCGGTTGGCCATGGCCAGCTCCAGGGTGCGTTCCTCAACCACGCATTCCAGGTCTTTCATGATCTTTTTCTGAAATGAAATGTCAATGATGAGAATGCAGTAATAAAGCTGATTATCCATGTGAAAGGAGGTAATGGAGCACAGTATGGGAATGTTCCCCTGCTTCCTGGTTTTCAGGATAAGCTCACAGAATATTCTCTGTGTCCTGGCTTCATTGAGACATTGTGTGATCTTTACAGTTTCGGTCTCGCTTACAAAAGAATTAAAGTCGGCGCCTATTACCCTCTGGAGGGGATAGCCTGTAAAGCTGGCAAAATGCTTGTTGCTGTAAACGACTACATACTGATCGTTGACCACAAGTGCACCCTCGCTCATGTTCTCGATCAATATCCGGTACATATGGTCACGGCTGACCAAGTCGAAATGTTCCTCGGTCAGAAGTTGATTGTCCTGACCCTTTTCCGTATCGAAAGATCCGGTCAGCTTATTTGTTTCTTTCAGATGTTGTGTCAGCTCCCTGCTTATTTTCTCATTCTGTCGCTGTGATCTTGCCATTCGGTTTGATGTTAGCAGATTATTCGGTTTATAGCTCCAGGATATTGATGATCTTTTCAATATCCAGCATATCCCCGATCATCCGTCTTTCCGGTTCGGGAAAAACCCTGATGAGCGTGGGGACAGCGATGATGTCCATCTCTTTGATCATGTTGCGTTGCTGGAATATATCAATGACTTCCAGGTCATATTTTTCTTTACGCTGGTTGTCGCATATTTTTCTGACATTTTCAATGGCCCGGATTGATCCGGGGTTCATGCCTGCTATGAACAATTTGAGTTTGTATTCTGAATTCATAATGTTCTTTTCATCCCGGAATATTGCTCCCGGTGATTACCATTGTCATTCTTCAATAATATCCTTGATCTGTAATCCTTCAGGTGTAAATTCAAGTATATATTCCATGCGCGTATGATTCATACCGCGGATCTTGGTGATCCTGATGCTCTGTTCCCTGTTGCGTCCGCTTTTGATCGTATCCAGAAATAACCAGTTATCCACCAGTGAGGATATTCCCAGATTGCGCTCGTTCTCCCTGAAACTGACCAGAGCAGTGAGAACAATGGTGACCAGCTTGCTTTTCAGATAATCGATGATTCTGAGCAACATACCCCGCACTTCTGTTCTGGGCCCGACCTGGATCAGATCGGTTACCGGATCAAAAATTACCACTTCAGGATCGAATTCGTCGATATAATGATAGATCAATACCAGATGGGCCTCCAGGCCAAAAAGAGAAGGCCGTGTGGAGATAATCTTGAGCAGTCCCTTTTTCTCATAATGATCCAGGTCGAAACCAATGGATTTCATATTCCTTTTCAACTGAGGCACCGATTCTTCAAAGGAGAAAAAAAGGGATCGCCTCTTCTGCTTCATGGCCTGCATACAAACGGATATTGAAAAGCTTGTCTTCCCGACACCCGAGGCACCGGATATCAGGGTGCTGCTTCCCACATAAAAGCCTTTTTTTTCGATCTTATCATCCAGCCCCCGTATTCCTGTGGAAATGATATCGCTGGAAATCCGGCTTTCCTCAACAGAAGTGATGGGCAGAATGGAAATGCCTTCTTTTTCGATCAGAAAGGGATATTCATTGGTGCCGTGTTTGCTTCCGCGATATTTCACAATATGAAGCCGCCGGGTATAAATATTCTCGATCATCTCATGTTTGAGACTGATCACACAATCGGTAATGAATTCCTCGATTCCGGACCGGACATGGGGATTTTGTGGGAGTTCCGAGGTGAAAATAACCGTAAGGTTCCGCTCTTTCAGCCACAGGATCAACCTTACCAGCTCCTGCCGGAATATATTCTCATCCTGTATGTCTGTAAATATCAATTCGAAAGTATCAACTGCCAGTCGGGTTGCCCCGACTTTGTCGATGGCTTCCTCAATACGTATAAAAATGGGGCTCAGATCGAAATGACCTGATTTGTAGAGTGCCGAATGTCTTACCTTGATGTTTTCAATGCTGAGCTTATTGGCACTTTCCATTTTTTCCAGATCGTAACCGAAGGTTGCCATGTTCCTTCTGAGGTCCTCTTCGGTCTCTTCCATAGAAATATATACCCCGGGCTCATCATACATTTCAATACCGTTCAGGATAAATTGCATGGCGAGTACCGTTTTGCCGCTACCGGCATAACCGGTAACCAGCGTGGGGCGTGCCTGTGGAAGTCCGCCATAGGTGATTTCGTCCAGTCCTTTTATTCCCGTGGGGACTTTGTTGACGGATTGTGTAGATACAGTTCTTTTCATAGCAAATAAAAGTAACTTTTTGGCGTCCCCCGTGCAAATCTTTTCTGATATTTAACCTGAAAGGTGCCCACCTATAAATCTACACCAAGGAGTGTTCTTAGGACATATCCAAGGAGAAAGGAAAACGCCGCCACCCCGAGACTGATGAAAGCCATCTCGAGAAAGCGTTTTTTGAAATCCAGGTTCCTGGCCACAGAAATGTATAGATTATATAATAAAATAATGATCAGCGCAACGGCCATTACGATACCCAGGGCAAAGAATTTGTTTTCTATGAAAAAATAGGGCAGTATCAGCAGGATGACCGTAACCAGATAGGAAACACCGGTGTAAATGGCTGCCTGACGGGGATTTGAGTTTTCCTCGGCCTTGGTGGATAAAAATTCGGAGGCAGCCATCGAAAGTGCAGCCGATATTCCGGTGACCAGTCCGGCCAGGGATATAATCCTGGTATCGCCCAGAGCAAGTGTAAATCCTGCCAAAGCACCTGTTAATTCCACAAGGGCATCGTTCAGTCCCAGTACGATAGAACCTGCAAATTTCAGGTGATCATCTTTCAGCATATCCAGCAGTTCCTGTTCATGCTGTTCTTCCTGTTTCGCAAAATCAGCCACCTCGGGAAAGAATTCGGTGTGTTTTGAATAATTCTCCGCTGTCGTTCCCTCGTTTTTTTCCATCAGCCGGAGGGCAAATGAAAAGCCGAGCAAACGGGCCATCAGTACCGTTCGACGAAAATACCATCGATCAGGGGTTACTTCTTCTCCCGTTTTCTCCTGCCAGTATTCGGAATGTTCCTTTTCCTGATCAGCAATCCTTCTGAGTACCTGCGCATTCTCCTCGTTTTTTGTCCGCCGGGCAAGTTCCCGGTAAATATAATATTCGGTGAGTTCCTTGCGCTGGGCGGAGCGGGCATATTTTCTGGCTTGAGGATCCATGGATTGACTGTCAGGGATAATCCGGTTAAAGTTACATTTTACCTTTCTGTATGCCAAGTTGACCAAAGTTTATTAATAATTCATCTGCTGGTAGCTCGTGATCGGGCTCAAATGCATCAGATTGCATATATTCAACAATCGAATAATACAGCTGCCTGGCTTCCGGAGTGTCCAATGTTTGATCAAGCGGTGTGGTACATATCACCAATTTTCCCTTTCCGACCCTGAACTCAAAAATGATCCCCAGTTTATGATTCCTTTCCAGGTTGTCGATCACCCGGACGATCGGATAATAACTGCCCGGCAAACTGTTCAGGATCATGGGATTGCTGTTCTTGATCATTGTAAACCACTGCCAGTTCGTATGAAAGCCGGTTGGGAAGTCGTTGAACAAAGGATGTTCAGGATCCATCAACAGTCCCAGGGTGACCGGAGAAACGGGATTTCCGGCCCGAAGACTGATATCTTTGAACATTCCGTAATTCCAGAAATCCGGAGGGAACAATCCCTCAACACTGTTGTGGCTGATGTCTTCGGGACGGGGAAAATACAATACTTTTTCACCGCTTTTCAGGAGGGCCAGAACATCATGATCCAGTTCTTCGGTAACCACAATCTCCCCGGTCCGTGAAACGCGGAGATCGGATGGATAGATCCATAAATCATAACGGTTGCTGTAAGCTGTCCCAGCGATCGAACAGGATACTGTTATTTTGCTGGCTTCATGGATGGAGGACAGATCCGTTCTTATTTCACCTGCCCGGGTAATTCCGCCCTGCAATATCCGCAGATCGCTGAATTTTCCCTGGTCAATTACCTCTCCGTCTTCCGCCGATATCATCCAGGCGATATCGCCGGCAATGTCCGAATTGGAATAGTTGGCGATATTCAATTCTGCGATAAAGGTTTCATTGTTGGTCCAGCAGTACTTCGGGAACTCAAGCAGCAATACCACATCATTGCATGACTGCTTCCACTTATCCGTGGTGATCACATCTTTGGGATCCATGAACGCATCCAGAATCCCCACAAGCGCCGTGCCCTGTCCCGGAAAATCCTGTAAATCCAGCAATTGAAATCCGGCCAGTCCTTCCGTGCGCAATGCTGCTTCCATCTCGGCTTTGTAGCAAAGTGCCGACCATGCCCCGGATGCCTGCTGAAAAACACTGTCCATTCCGGCCATTCCGGATTGTTGCAGGTCCTGCCGGAACTTTTCCAGATTCCAGGCGCGTAAAACGCCCGTATATTTGTCGATCTCGTCGTAATCGGGATAGATCTGATATTGTCCGATTTCATGACTGATGACAGGAATATCGATCTGTGAGACTGCATAGCCGAAATTCACCTCGGTGGAGGGTTTTTGCGAGTTCAGGATACCTCCTTCCCTGGAATCAGCAAATGCATGTGTCAACCTGAGATGAGTCAGGGTGGTATCATGTGCATAGGGTGTTCTGGCACCGATATAGAATTCGGAAATCGGGACGAACTACCTGGATCCTATTCCGCGGGTAGATGTTAACTTCAGGATACAATGATACCCCTGAGGCACAAATAGAACAATTACTGGCATTTACTTGGAAAAAAGTGTACTTTTCCAGGGATATTAACAACCATATTCCAATTAATTTATTCACATCATGCAAATTAAGATGTTCAGCTTGAGTGCTTTCTTCCTGCTGGGATTTTTCCTGACGGGAGTAAAGGCACAGGAAGCACTGTCTGCCGGAGGTGGCAATGCTTCGGGCAGCGGTGGCTCGGTGAGCTATACCGTTGGACAGGTTGCCTGCACATTCTACACAACCGTTAGTGGTTCTGTGTCCCAGGGTGTGCAGCAGCCTTATGAGATCTATGTCGAAGCAGGAACAGGGCAGGGCGATGGGGTGAACCTGATTTGTGCATCGTATCCCAACCCGGTTACTGATATACTGATACTGGAAATCGGGGATTATCAAAGCCAACAGCTGGTCTACCGGCTCTATGATACAAACGGCAATCTGCTGAAAAACAGGGAAATCAGGGGGAATGTAACAACCATCTCCATGGAAAGCCTTGCTATGGGTACCTATTTTCTGAAAGTTGTACAGACAAAGTATGGCTTGCCTCAATCGGGCCAACAATCATCCTCTTATGGAGTCAAAACTTTTAAAATCATCAAAAACTAAGCGCAATGAAAAAAATCTTTACCCTTTTGACGGCAATTATAGTAACTGCAACCGCATCGGCTCAGACTCCTGAAAAAATGAGTTACCAGGCTGTGGTCAGGGATGCAGACAACAACCTGGTGACCAGTCAGACAGTAGGCATGCAGATCAGCATTCTGCAGGGCTCTTCCGGAGGAAGTGCCGTTTATGTGGAGACACAGTCGCCGGGCACCAATGCCAACGGGTTAGTGAGCATAGAGATTGGAGATGGTTCGACGGTATCCGGGGATTTTACATCCATCAACTGGGCCGAGGGACCCTATTTCATAAAAACCGAGATCGACCCGTCTGGCGGGACCAATTATTCCATCACAGGCACGAGTGAGCTGCTGAGCGTTCCCTTTGCCAGGTATGCCGAGCAAGCCGGTAATGCTTTCTCGGGTAATTACGGTGATCTGACCGACCTGCCCGAACCCTGGGACAGCACCTACAGCAGCATCAAAAACAGGCCGGATCTGTCAGTGTATGCAACCAGGGATATGGAGAATGAAAGCATCATCAACCTGGCCGATCCGGTGAACGCAAAGGACGCGGTTAACAAGGAATATGTTGATTCATCGGCTGCCTCAGGCTGGAGCCTGTCGGGCAATGCCGGAACAGATCCGGCCACTGACTTTTTGGGAACCACCGACGAGTTTCCCCTTGTGTTCCGGGTGAACAACATGGAACGGATGAGATTGGACTCTACCGGAAGCCTTGCTTTTAGCGGCACAGGCAATTCCCTGTTTATAGGCCAGGGAACTGGAAGGCATGATGACCTGACCGATAACTGGAATGTTTTTATCGGTGATTCAGCCGGTTATAACAATAAATACGGCCATCATAATACCGCGATCGGTTACAAAGCTTTTTATTCCAATGGTGGATCCTTTAACACAGGACTTGGTTACAGGGCTTTATACTCGAATGAGACCGGAGGCAGTAACACGGGAATCGGGGTAGAGGTTTTGACTTCCAATTCAAACGGTCATTTTAATACGGGTCTTGGCTCATATGCCCTAAAAAGCAATATAACCGGATACCAAAATACGGCAACCGGCCGGAGTGCACTTCTAAGCAATACCAGCGGTTCTTATAACACTGCCCATGGTGTCGTTGCCCTTCGCGATAACGAGCAGGGTATGTTTAACACAGCCATAGGAAACTCTGCATTAGCATACAACCAACAATCCGGTAACACGGCAGTTGGTTATCGTGCTTTGTTTTTCAATGAAACAGGATATTCAAATGTTGCCCTGGGAGCAAGCGCTTTATTAAGAAATTCCAACCGCTCGAACCTGGTAGCCATTGGCGACTCAGCTCTTTACAACAATGGACATGGAGCATCCACTGCTGACCAGGCCATCCTTAATACTGCTGTCGGGTCAAAGGCTTTGTTTTCCAATACTGAAGGTTCCGCTAACACGGGAATCGGATATCAGGCATTGTATTCCAATATCACCGGCAAGGGAAATACAGCCCATGGTAATAGAGCAATGACTTCCAATACTTCGGGAGACTATAATACAGCTATTGGAAATTATTCCATGAAGGATAATACAACCGGACATAACAACATAGCCAATGGATATAATGCACTGGCTTCAAATACCTCGGGGACTCGTAATACGGCTGTGGGCGTTTATTCCATGTTTTATAATACAACCGGATATTTCAATACAGCAGTGGGGTATAATGCCGGTCCGGTTTCCAGTGCATACGATGATCTGG
>JBNJEV010000031.1:0-28392 GCA_051746185.1 Bacteroidota bacterium | reverse complement strand
GGACCGGGAAGATGTGGCTGATTACATGGAAATGATCAGCATGGATTACCAGGTGGTAACTCCAACTGAAATCCCGGAAAAATTCAAGTCGCTGGACACTGATGAAGATGGGTATCTTTCCTTCGATGAGTTGCTTAAGACTGTAGATGCATACTTCGACTACCAGCTGGACCTGAGCCTGGAGGAGCTGCGTGAGGTAAATGAGTTTTTCTTTTCCCAGTAAGGTTATTTGATCTTCCGGAGACGGTCCATCTGGCGCTGGGTGTCCTTGCGCTTGATGGTTTCACGTTTGTCATATTCTTTTTTGCCCCTGGCCAGACCTATCTCCAGCTTTGCATAGCCCGTATCGGAGAGAAAGACCCTAAGGGCGACAATGGTAAGACCGCTTTCCTTTACTTTGCGCTGTAATTTCTTCAGTTCGCTGCGGTTCAAAAGCAGTTTGCGGTCACGTCCCGGTTCATGGCGGTTAAAGCTTCCCTGGGCATAGTCAGCGATCTGCATCCCCCTCACGAAGAGTTCATCACGGTTGAAGACGCAGTAAGCCTCGGAAAGGCTCACCTTTCCCTGCCGGATGGACTTGATCTCGGTTCCCTGTAACTGGAGGCCCGCCACATATCTCTCCAGGATCTGGTAATTATGGAACGCCTTCCTGTTCTTTATATTGATCCGGTTAGCCATTTGTTTTCGGCTCCATACGGAACCCTGGATTTGTTTACGGAAATAATCACCCGGCACAAAGATAAAACATAAATTTGAGGATGATGGAAAAAGAAAAAACCGAGCTGGTCGCAGTACTGGGACATACCGCCGCGGGAAAGACCCGGTTTGCGGCCTGCCTGGCCCGCCGGCTGGGAGGGGAGATCATCAGTGCCGATTCCAGGCAGGTATACAGGGGAATGGACCTGGGAACAGGGAAGGACTATGATGATTACCTGGTGGAAGGGGAGCGGATTCCCGTGCATCTGGTCGATATTGCAGAGGCGGGGGAGGAGTACAATGTATACCGGTTCAGTAAGGATTTCGCCGAAGCATTCAGGAACATCAGGGAAAAAGGGAAGGTCCCTCTGATGTGCGGTGGTACCGGTCTCTACCTGGAATCGGTGCTGCGGAACTATCATTTGATCAGGGTGCCTGTGAACAGGGAGCTGAGAAGCCGGCTGGACAAAATGGGGATGAATGCACTGATAGGGATCCTGGAAAAGTACGGGCCGCTGCACAATATCACTGATACGGTGAACAGGAAACGGTTGATCAGGGCCATTGAGATCGCGGTGTACCAGCATGAGCGAAAAAAACAGGCCGGTGTCCAGCTCCTGTCCGTTCCGGAGAAATCACTGGTTCTGGGGATCCGGTATGACAGGGAGATCCGGAGAGAAAGGATCACCCGGAGACTGAAAGAGCGGTTGTCCGGGGGTCTGGTCGGGGAAGTCGCCGGTTTGCTTGAAAGGGGGGTCCCTCCGGAAAAATTGGATTATTACGGCCTTGAGTACCGGTTCGTTACCAGGTATATCCTGAAGGAGATTACCTATGAGGAGATGTTCAGCGGACTGAAAACAGCGATCCACCGGTTTGCCAAGCGGCAGATGACCTATTTCCGGGGGATGGAAAGACGGGGAGTCAAAATACACTGGCTGGAGGGTGAAATGCCGCTGGAAAAGAAAATCGAAAAGGCGCTGGAACTTTATGAGGCCGCTACCTGAATTGCCAGGGAAGGTCCTTGATGAACCAGAGTAATCCCACGGCGATGAGGACATTCAGGACGGTGATCATATAGTTGTAGGTGACTCTCCAGGAGGTGATCCTTCTGCGGATCATGATCCCGATGTTGGGGATAAAAAAGGCTAGCACACAGAAGAGCGTAAAAATATTGACGATCCGCTCCTCTGCAGTATCCTCCTCGGGCTCCCACGGGGGGGAAAAGAAAAGGATCAGGTAGGCAATCAGCATGAAGCAGGCCAGGTAGACCAGGTAGCTTACTTTGATGAAGATGGTGGAGAGGGGGCGTTTTCGGTGTACCCGGAAAGGCTTCAGGATGATGATTGCGGTGATATAAATGAGAAGAAAAGCTGCAATGAAAATGAAATGTAGCAGGAAGTTCATCCGTCAGCCATTGAGGTTTGCTATTCTTCTCTGGCCTGGAGGGTCTTTTTGATCTTCTCCTCCAGCTCTTCGGATAATTCAGGATTATCCCTGAGCAGGTTCCTGACTGCGTCCCTTCCCTGTCCCAACCGGGTTTCACCGTAGCTGAACCAGGAACCGCTTTTCTTCAGGATCCCCAGATCAACACCCAAATCGATCAGTTCACCCGTTTTTGAGATTCCCTCGCCATAAAGGATATCAAATTCAGCCTTGCGGAAGGGAGGAGCCAGCTTGTTTTTCACCACCTTTACCCTGGTCCTGCTGCCCTGAACATCTTCACCTTCCTTGAGCTGGCCGATGCGCCGGATATCTACGCGGACAGACGCATAGAATTTCAGTGCGTTACCCCCCGTGGTGGTTTCCGGGTTCCCGAACATCACCCCGATCTTCTCACGCAGCTGGTTGATGAAAAAACATGTGGTATTGGTCCGGTTGATATTGGCGGTGAGCTTCCTGAGTGCCTGTGACATCAGCCGTGCCTGCAATCCCATTTTTGAGTCGCCCATCTCCCCTTCAATTTCTGATTTTGGGGTCAGCGCAGCCACGGAGTCGATCACGATGATATCGATGGCTCCGGAACGGATCAGATGATCGGCAATCTCCAGAGCCTGTTCCCCGTTGTCTGGCTGGGAAATGTACAGGTTCTCAATGTCTACACCCAGCTTTTTGGCATAGAAACGGTCAAAGGCATGTTCTGCATCGATAAATGCTGCAATGCCCCCTTTCTTCTGAGCCTCCGCAATGGCATGGATCGCCAGGCTGGTCTTCCCGGATGCTTCGGGACCGTAGATCTCGATGACCCTTCCCCGGGGATACCCGCCAACTCCGAGGGCCATGTCCAGTCCTATGGAACCCGAAGGGATGACCGGCACATCTTCAACGGCGCTGTCGCCCAGTTTCATGATCGTTCCCTTTCCATATCCCTTTTCAATTTTATCCAGCGTAAGCTGAAGAGCCTTCAGTTTTTCCTGCTTATTGCCGCTTTCTTTTCCGTTGCTCATGACTCTCTTTTAGGGATTAATGTGATAACTCACTAAATATCTGCTTGCTGTGGTTCTTTGTGTCCACTTTTTCAATGATCTTTTCAATCACACCCTCCTCGTTGATAATAAATGTTTTTCTCAGGGTGCCCATATAGGATTTACCATACATCTTCTTTTCTCCCCAGGCTCCGTAATCCCGGGTCACTTTTTTATCAACATCCGAAATGAGCCTGAAAGGGAGGTCAAATTTACTGATAAATTTCTGATGAGATCGCTCGCTGTCAGTGCTCACCCCGATGATCTCAAATCCCTGTTGCCTGAAGTGCTCGTAATTGTCACGCAGGTCACAGGCCTCCGAGGTACACCCGGGAGTATTGTCCTTGGGATAGAAGTATAATACAACTTTTTTTCCTTTGAATGATTCAAGGGTGATCCTTTCACCATTCTGGTCCACCGCGTTAACAGGGGGAGCCAGGTCTCCTTCTTTCAGTTCTGACATATTGTTTATTAAGTTGTAAATGTACAAAGATTGGCCAAAAAGCAAGGGACTGAGGGGTTAAATGTTTATTAACAATCAGGCCCGCTGCACAACCGCTATAATTGCTATTTTTGACCAACAGATATTCAGGCATTATGTTTACAATTTCCCCAAGATTTATGCTCGTTGCGGCAGGGTTGATGTTCTTTCTGCTTCAAAAACCCCTGCAAGGTCAGGAATCGGCCGTCAGTGAAGGAGAACTCAGGGAACAATCCATTGCCGCTTTTCAGGAAGAAGATTACAGGAAGGCACTTGAAGGTTTCAGGGTACTTATGGAGAAGTTCCCTGCGGATGCCCTTTTTCGTTACTATACCGGTGTTTGTATGGTACAATTGAATGAAGAGCTGGACGAGGCCATAGAGCTGCTTTACTACGCATCATCAAGGGAAGTCCCCGCCAATGCATACTACTACCTGGCCACCGCATATCACCGGGAATACAATTTCCGGGAGGCTCAGAAATTCTACACCCGGTTCGAGCAGGTGGCCACCCGGCACGAACTGAAAGACTACAACATCAAGCATCTGATCCATACCTGCCGTACCGCAAAAAAGATCACATCGACCTACAATCCTTACGAGGTAATGCATGTCACATTTATAGATCTCCGGGATTCCCTGCAATACACGCAGGTGAAGATGAAGGGGGGTACATTGCAGCGTAAGCCGGCCAGGTATTTTCAGCAGGGTGAGCCGTCCGATGGTCTGAACAGCCTGATGTTCATGCCCTCCCACGCGGTCCGGGGCGATTATCTTTATTATGCCGGGTATGACCGGAGAGGGAAGGGCGGGCTGGAACTGTTCAGGGCCAGGCGGACTGCCGGAAAAACATGGGGAGAGCCGGAGGAAATCAAAAGGCTCAACAGCGACATGGATGAACTTCTGCCCTATTTTGATCCCATTGAGGATGATCTCTATTTTGCCTCAAACGGACGGGAGGGAATTGGGGGCTTTGATCTCTATAAATCACATTACGACCGGGAGCGGGATCAGTGGTCAGAACCCGTCAACCTGGGATTTCCCATCAATTCCGCCATGGATGAGTACCTTCTGCTGCCCGGATCGGACCTTGGAATGATGATGTTCTTTTCTTCCAGGCAGGGAACCGACAGCACGGTTGCCGTTTACAGGGTCCATATCAGTGAACCCAAACAGAAAATCCCGGCCGACAACCCCGGGGTCCTCAGGCAAATTGCCAGTCTGGACGGAGCGGCAGCTGAGGCCCTGGCCGAACTTGAATCTGTTGCCACGGAAAGCAGCCCGGCATCTGCGGTCCATCAGGCACGGACAACTCCCGGAAAAGATTTGCCGGCTGGCTCCGGGTCGGCAACCCGGGACGTTGCCGGAACCGTTGTCCCCCGGGAACCCGGATCGGTTGCGGCCGAGGCCTATCGGGCGGCGCTAACAGAGGCCCTGCGGCATCAGGCAGCTTCTGACTCGCTGAAAGACCTGGTCTCTGCTACCCGTGTCAAGATCAACCAGTCGGACGATCCCAACGACCGATGGGTATGGCAGAAGCAGATCATGGTCTGGGAAAAAAAGGCGCGTGACCGGCAGGAGTTGGCTGATCTGCTCTATGCAAGAATGAAGGAGATCCCTGAAGCTCCATCCGCTTCGACACCCGGGACCATCGAAGTGGATACGGTGATCCGCGATATCACGGTTTACCGTTATGCCGGTCCGGTGGGTGGCAACCTGCAGGAGTTGGATTACACCCGTCATGAACCGGGAGAGGATTCTGCACAGGGAAAAGTGGTTTCCGGCGAAGCACCCGCAAACCTGGCAACATCCCGTTTTGACATCCTGCCCGCCTCACCCTACGACAGGTCTCATCCCATCCCGCTGGATGTATCCATTCCTTCAGGTGTATTCTACAGGATCCAGCTGGGGGCTTATACCGGCAAGGTCGCATTTGATGCTTTCGGGGGACTGAGCCCCATTACGGGAGAATCGGTCCCGGAGCGGGGACTGCTGAAATATTATGCCGGGAAGTTCAACAGGTATGAGGATGCATCCCGTGCCCTTTCCCGGATCCGGTCGGCAGGTTATGAAGATGCCTTCGTCGTGGCCTGGTATAACGGAATACCGATCTCCACCCAGAAAGCAAAACAACTTGAATGAAGTACAATTCAGTAGTTTTTTTTATA
Organism: Bacteroidota bacterium; assembly: GCA_051746185.1. GTDB lineage: Bacteria > Bacteroidota > Bacteroidia > Bacteroidales. The sequence goes on along the minus strand of JBNJEV010000031.1, from coordinate 22,586 downwards.
TTTGAGTGGAAGTCATACAGGGAAATCATGGACAGCAATTATACAAGACGACCGCAGAAGCTTGATTCTGATGATACTGAGAAACAGCAGTATGCAAGTCTTGTTCTCCATAATGACGAAATCAATACCTTTGATTATGTCATGGAGACACTGGTGGAAGTTTGTAACCATTCCCAGACCCAGGCAGAGCAATGTGCCACCATTACCCATTACAAAGGAAAGTGTGAGGTCAGATCAGGTCCTTACAGTGAAATGAAAGAACTTCGATACGAGCTTATTTCCCGGGGGCTGAAAGCCTCTGTGGATCATTGACCGGGCTATGGCAGTTATCATTATTCTGATCGTTCTGGGCATTTTGCTATTTGTGATCGAATTCCTGCTTGTCCCCGGCGTGACCATTGCGGGCATCGGGGGATTGGTTCTCACGGTGCTTGGCGTCTACAAGGCTTTTGAAGATTATGGCTCCTCGGTAGGCATTTGGGTGCTTTTGGGAACAGTTGTTTTGAGTATATTTGTCATCGCAATCTCTCTCAGGGCAAGAACATGGAGCCGGCTGATGCTGAATACCAACATCCTGGGGGCTGTCGATAAGGACCTTACCGGGGAACAGGTGAAGGTAGGTGACCGGGGGACCACGCTGACAAGGTTGAATCCCATGGGCAAGATCCTGATCAATGATCTGGTCCGGGAAGCCAAATCGATTGAAGGATATATCGATGTGCATTCTGAAATAGAGATCGTTTCCGTTACAGGAACAAGAATTAATGTAAAACCAGTCAAAAAATAAAAAGACATGGATTTCAATTTTACCTGGATCATTATCGTGGTGGCCAGTATCATCGGCCTCTGGATTATCCTTTATTTTATTCCCATCGGATTGTGGTTCACCGCATTGCTGTCGGGAGTCAGGATCTCACTGCTTCAGCTCATCCTGATGCGGTGGAGAAAAGTTCCCCCGACCGTCATTGTCCGGTCCATGATCGAGGCACACAAGGCAGGACTTGCTTCCATCAAGCGGGACGAGCTCGAAGCCCATTACCTGGCAGGGGGTCACGTTGAACAGGTGATCCATGCACTGGTGTCTGCCAGCAAGGCGAATATCGATCTGCCATTCCAGATGGCTACGGCCATTGACCTGGCCGGCCGTGAGGTTCTGGAAGCCGTGCAGATGTCCGTAAATCCCAAGGTGATCAATACTCCTCCGGTCACTGCTGTTGCAAAGGACGGGATCCAGTTGATCGCCAAAGCCCGGGTAACGGTCCGTGCAAACATCAAACAGCTTGTGGGTGGAGCCGGAGAGGAAACAGTTCTTGCCCGTGTAGGGGAGGGGATCGTATCTTCCATTGGTTCTTCCAAATCCCACAAGGAGGTGCTTGAGAATCCCGATTTCATCTCCAGGATCGTTCTGGAGAAGGGACTTGACGCCGGGACGGCCTTCGAGATCCTTTCCATCGATGTGGCTGATATCGATATCGGGAAGAACATCGGTGCCGTTCTGCAGATGGACCAGGCCAATGCCGACAAGAACATTGCTCAGGCCAAGGCAGAGGAGAGAAGGGCCATGGCAGTGGCGACCGAGCAGGAGATGAAGGCCAAGGCTCAGGAGGCCAGGGCCAAGGTGATCGAAGCAGAAGTGGAGATCCCGCTGGCTATGGCCGAGGCATTCAGAAGCGGCAACCTGGGAATCATGGATTATTACAGGCTCAAGAACATTGAGGCCGATACGACCATGCGGGATTCCATCTCCAAAGGTACTTCCCAGCAGCGTTCCGGAGGGCCGGAGAATAAAGGAAGAGAAAAATAGGGACAGCTAATTCTTTTTCCGGTATCCACCTACCGGAAATCCTCCCTTCACACCCCTTGATGTAGCACCGTCCTCAACCTGGCCGGAGGGTAACAGCCATTGCCTGAGGTCTGCAATGGAATTCTTGCTCACAGGGGGCTGGTCGGTCATCACAAATCCGCCGGTCAGGTATGCAAAGGGATACTGGTCCTTAAATGCATAGAGATGTTCTTCCGAATGGATCACCAGATCCGAACCTTCCATTCTAGTCATTTTCATTTGGATAGAACGATCGACCAGTGTGGGGGTCAGGGTGTAGGATACCAGGAAGTCATCTCCCTTTCTCATCCACCCGGTTTCGGAGCCCGGAAGGAACTTCATCTGGATGATGACGGGAGCTTTCATCTGTCCGTCCTGCATCAGGAACTGTGAAATTCCAGGAATGGAATAACCGAACCACCCTTCCTCGTTAGTCTCAATGGGTTTCTCATTCTGCCAGAGGATCTTTTTTCCGGGATCGGACAGCACCTTGAGGGACAGGTTGAACTGTTCATTGCAGATCCGTTTCCCCTGGATATCGGTAAGCATTCCCTGGAATGCCAGGTCAATGGTTGGCTGTCCTGTAACAGAAACCACTACGACAAAAAGGCAGGAAGCAACCAGGATCAGATGTTTCTTGATCAGGTCCATGATGATTCAGGTTTGGTTCAGTAAATTTACAATTTTCACAGAATTAATCCACCGTTGGATCGATTCTTGGGTCCGGATCAACCTGAATCGGGCGACCAGCTGAGGACGGGGTCTGTCACTTTTTCTCCATCCCGAATAAAAGCAGCGTACCTGCTATCAGGAGACAATTGTCACGGACCTGTGCCAGATCCTTCCAGCCGTAAGTTTGATATTCATGATTGGTAGTTTATGCGGTCGATCCACTTTCGTACTGAACGGTTAAATGTACTTAAGATGTATGTGTTAACAGCAAGATATTAACAACGGTTCATATTTTAAGAATATGGGCTGAGGCTCCCATAAAATCAGGCAGTCCTGCTATTAACAATTTGTTAATAACGTGTGTGAACCGAATGTGAACCAAGAAGTCCGCCAATTTCTTGACTTGCTTATATCGATCCTCTATTTTTGATTTTACCGAGTGAGAGATAAAAGGCCGCTCGAAGTTTCGCCCGGTGTAGTGAGCCGGACCGAAAGGTTGAAGGTTAGCGAACCGGCCGGTACAGGGGATTCCTTCTTACCGGAGATTCATCCAGAGCCAGGCATGAACCACGAAACAAGGTTTCATGGTTTATCAATCTGAAGATCCCTGCTCGGTTGATCTTGTAAAGATTGATCCGAAAGGCTGAAGAGCCAAAAAGAATCCATGCGGGTTCCATTAAGCTTTTCACTCTCGCTTCGTTCAGATCGTAAGACCTGTTCGTTGGAGGGGCCTTGAGGAGCCGTTCCCGGAAATCCGGTCTTCGGACCAGACGAAAGGAAGGCTGCAGGTCATTGTTCTAAGGAACAAAGGCCGAGAGCCAGGGTCCGCCGGAACTGGTCCCCATGGATCAAGCCGGTAGACCGGCCAGAATAACTGTAACCCGGCACTGACCGGTGACTATGGTTACCGTTCAGTGAAATGGGAGTGAACCACAAAGTTTGCTCCCATTTTGTTTTAAGAGGCTGCGGGACGGATGTAATGGAGAAATATCCCGATCAGGATCCCGGCCACACAGAATCCCCATGCATAGATCACCAGGGTCTCGGAAATACCGAAGATGATCGCAGGGATGATCACCCCGATCAGACAGGCAAAAACTGCAAGATTCACGCTGTAACGGTTGATCCGGGGATAGATCCAGATGGCCAGCGTGACGAATCCCAGCGACATGGTTAGGGATACAAAGAAGAATGTGGCATCAACAATATCCCTGAGTATGAGCGCCATGGTGATTCCCAGGATCATCAGGGCAAGCATATTGAAACGCATGGTCCGGCGGAGGTTCTCTTTTTTCCTCACAAGGCCTGTCTTTTCCATAAAATCCTGGGTGACCGAAGCAGATGTGGTAAACAGGTACGTATCGGCCGAAGAGGATACGGAGGAATAGATGATCACCACCGATAATCCGGCCAGACCTGCGGGAAGCAGCATGCTGAATCCTACGATAAGTGAAGTGTCTGCTGAAATGTCCGGGATATCCTGCCGGATGACAAGTCCGATCAGCAGAAGGATGAACCCGATGATCATGTAAAAGAGCGAGGACATGAACAGGCTCCGCTTGAAATGTTTTTTGTTTTCTATGGCGTATACCCGCTGCCAGAGCTCAGGGGAAGCCATGGGTATAAAGAAACCTGCCAGGAAAAAGCTGATGATCTGCATGGCAGGTAAATTGAACAGGTCCATAAAGGCCAGGCCGGGTTTGGTGTCAGTTTTGACCAGCAGGTAGATCATCAGGACAAAAAGCAGGAAAATCCCGATGGTCTGAATGATGTCGGTCTTCACCACCGCATCAAACCCCCCTGCCAGCAGGTAGAGCAGAATGATCACACCTACGATGATCACTGAAAAGTCATAACTGATGGGAGTGTACTCCTCGATCAGTTTTGCACCTGCCGTAAAATTCAGAACAACCCAGCCAAAGGTGATGATCACGGTGATCAAAGTGGCCAGGTATCCGGCAGTTTTTCCTTTCAGGAAGAAAAAGAAATCGGGCAGGGTGTAGAAATTCTCCTTATCTGCCATTTTCTTGACCTTCACCCCGAAAAAGTAGAACAGGAACAGGCCGAAAACCGAACCGATGAAGTACCACAGTGCACCCAGTCCGTACATATACACCAGGGCTGTATAGGTGAGCAAAATGGCCGCACCGATCCTGCTTGAAAAGATAGTTGTTGTGGCCTGAAGCGATTTCAGCTTTCTTCCGGAGATAAGAAACTCTTCCCTGTCCTGTTTCCTTCCTGTAAGTACTCCTACAATCAGTATAATAAAGAAATAGAGAGAAATGATAAGGTAGTCCGTGACGTTGAGCATGCTAGTTCAGTTACGGCGTAAAAATAGCCAAACGTACAGTTTTTTTACGAAAAATAATCCTTCGAATCCATAAATTACCACGGGGAGTTCTCTGGGTGGACCTGTTCACCCGCCGGTGGGTGTCTTTGACCCGGCCGGAAATTCCCATCTGACCGGATAAGAACCTGATTTTTCAGGCAGCAACATACTTTTCACGTGTCAATGGTGTCCATGTCACTGTGAACGGAGTATTCCTGAGCCGTATGATCCGAGTGATTGTCGCAAACCGCCGCTGGTTGATTATATTGGAATATTTCGGTGCGATCTGCTTTCTTCATTCCGAGATTTAATCATTCAACCAAACCGGAAAATATGAAAAAATTGTTATGCTTATTGTTCATCATGGCGATAGGGACCTCTGCCTTGATGGCACAGGCCCGGACGGTCACCGGAACGGTGACCAGCGCCGAGGACGGATCCCCTTTACCCGGTGTCTCCGTCAGTGTCAAAGGGACCTCGGTCGGGACCATCACAAATGAAGCCGGCCAGTATCAGCTCAATGTGCCGGAGCGTGCGGAGGCACTTATATTTTCATTTGTGGGTATGCTGACACGTGAGGTGGAATTGTCGGGGCAGCAGCAGATTGATCTTGTGATGGAGAGCGACCTCCTCCAGATCGATGAGGTGGTGGTAACGGCCATGGGGATCAGGAAGGAAAAGAAGGCTCTTGGATATTCGGTCCAGGAGATCGATGAGAACAGGATCAGCGGGGCCAAAGCTGTTGATCTTTCCAAGTCACTCCAGGGAAAGATCGCCGGGATCACCGTGAAGCAGTCCAGCGGAATGCCCGGGGCTACTTCCCATGTGACCATCCGGGGCAATGTCTCTCTGACGGGCGATAATCAGCCCCTGTACGTAGTGGACGGAATGCCCGTGGCTTCTGAAAAAGCTTTCGTGGAAAGGGTCGGGGAAGGTACCAATCCCTCTTCCAGGGTGGTGGACCTGAATCCCGAGGACATCGAATCCATTTCCGTGCTGAAAGGAGCAACTGCATCAGCCCTTTATGGACTGAGGGCAGCAAACGGAGTGGTCCTGATCACTACAAAGAGCGGGAAAGCAGCCAGACTGGCGGGCAAAAGGACGCTGGTAACCGTCAACAGCAGCTTCACCGCCGACCGGATCACCAGGCTGCCCGAGCTGCAATCCACTTATGCACAGGGCAACGGGGATGAACTGGGACTGTATTCCTCCGGTTCCTGGGGGCCCAGGATCGATACGCTTCAGAATTACCACTCCCAGCTGGATAACCTCTATCTGGCCAATCCTTACGAGACCCTGGACGGATCCCCCCCGCCCAATGTCCCCAGGGTATATGACAACCAGGAGGATTTTTTCAAAACGGGGTATACCCTGACCAATTCCGTGGACATCTCCTCTTCCACCGACCGGGCCAATTACAGCCTGGGGTTCGGGCGGACCGACCAGAAGGGGATCATCGAAACCACGGGCATGGTCCGGAACAATGCAAAGTTCAGCGGGAATTTCACGCTCGGAGAGAAATGGTCGGCTTCCCTCTCGGCCAACATCGCCAGGGTGGATATCGACAAGATCCCGGGCAACAGCAACCTGGCAAATCCCCTGTTCACGCTCTATTTTGCACCTAGGACCTACGACCTCACCAACACACCCTATGAGGATCCGGCAAATCCTTTTATCCAGCGGCATTACCGGGTCGCCATGGACAATCCGTACTGGTCACTGGAGCATAATTCCTTTAACGAGGTGACCGACCGGTTTTTCGGGAACGCCAATCTGGTGTACAATCCGTTCGACTGGCTGGGGATCAACTACCGCATCGGGTTGGATAAATTCCTCACTACCGGTCATGAGGTGACCTCCCTGGGTTCGGGAGCCGGACGCGCCTATCCGGATCTGGCCGTGGTAGGGTTCCCGGCGGAGCCCGGCGGGGGAGAGATCTATGACTACACCTACCAGCGGCAGGAACTGAATTCCAACCTTTCCCTCCGGATCAACAAGGATTTCGGGAAGCTCGGAGTGGATGCCATTTTCGGGAACGAGTTCTATGACATCACCACCAACCTGCATTCCATGACCGGGACCGATATTACCATCGGTGGGTTTGACCAACTGTCCAACACGGATACGCAGATAGCGATCCAGGAACTGACCCGTCAGCGGGTGGTCGGATTCTACGGGAGTGCGACGGCTGATTATGCATCCATGCTCTTCCTGACAGTCACCGGGAGGAATGATATTGTCTCGAACATGCCTTCGGGGAACAGGTCCTATTTTTATCCTTCTGTTTCCCTGGGGTTTGTTTTTACGGAGCTTGGATTCCTGCAGGACCAGCAGGTCCTTCCATTCGGAAAGATCCGGGCATCCTATTCCCAGATGGGACAGGCGGGGGATCTCTATGCAACCCGGACCCTGTTCACTCCCAAGGAGGACACCGAGGCCATCGGGAGCGGATTTTTGAACAATGAGTTCAGCTTTCCCTATATGGGGAACCCGGCATTCACACTGCAGTCGGTACTGCTCTCCACCGACCTGAGACCACAGAACGTGACCACCTATGAAGTGGGAGCCGATCTCCGGTTTTACCAGAACCGTGTGGGGATCGACTACTCCTATTATTATAACGATGCCACCGATCAGATATTCAGCGTTCCCCTGGCTGCTTCCACCGGGTTTCGATCGGAATACAGGAATGCGGGGGTACTTGAATCCAGGGGCCACGAACTGATTTTTTCATTCGTGCCGGTGAGAAGGGGTGGATTTGAGTGGGAGGTGCTGACCAATTTTGCACAGAATGATAACATGGTGGTGGAGCTTGCTCCCGGGGTAGAGCGTATCCAGACCGGTTTTCAGAATTTTACCAGTGTGGGAGCCTACGCCTATGCCGGGTACGAGTATCCGGTTATTTTCGGAAGTTCATATGTGAGGGATGACGATGGCAGGATCGTGGTGGATTCCCGGGAGACTGTAGCCGGTGAACCCAATCCTTTTCACGGGATGCCGCTGGCCGGACCTGAAAAGATCCTGGGCAATGTGAATCCGGACTGGGATGCCAGCCTGACCAATACGCTGAACTTCAGGGGGCTTTCTGTCCAGGCTCAGTTCTATTATTCCAGGGGCGGAGTGATCTCCAGCGGTCTGAACCGGCTGCTCAGGAACTATGGTGCTGACAAAATTACCGAGGACAGGGACGATCCTGTGGTTCTGCCCAATACCGCCAAGGGATATCTTGACCCGGATACAGGAGATCTGATCCTGGAGGGGGATAATGATATTGAGATCCTGAAAGGAGAGGACTACTGGGCCACCGTACAGTGGAACATCACCGAGTCGGCGGTTTTTGACAAGACCTTTTTTCGTCTGAAAGAGGTGGTAGTCAAGTATGACATGCCCCAGCGCTGGTTTGACAATACCTTTATCAGTTCAGTATCTGTATACCTGAACGGCCGCAACCTGGCCCTCTGGACAGATGATTATCCCAATTTCGATCCTGAATCAAGTACAGCGGAGGGAAACGGGATCGGCGCTTTTGAATATGTTTCCCTGCCCAATACCAAATCATACGGAGGCGGGATCAAAGTAACATTTTAATCAAATCCTATGACCATGAAAAAATATATCTCAATTCTATGCACAATGCTTCTCATCCTGTTCACCTTTTCCTGCAGCGATGAGATCATGGACGAGATCGATACCGATCCTAACAATCCCGCCGACGTACCCATCAGCATGCTGATGTCGGGGGTCACCGTGGGAGCCCCTTACTGGGTGACCGGTACCACGCTGGGCTGGTACAGTTCCATCTTCGTGGAGCATACCGCCGGGGCACACGGACAGATGAGGGATGCAGACAGGAGGGCGAATATCAATTCCCAGCTGAGTGAGAACAGCTGGGCCTTCCAGATCTATCCCAGGCTGCTACCCGATCTGAAGATCATTATTGAAAAAGGATCCGAAGGCGGAGATGAAGAAGGGAAATGGATCGATGTGGGGATCGCCAAGGTACTGATGGCCTATACCATGTTCGTGGCCACGGATACCTGGGGAAGGGTCCCTTATACCGAAGCCCTGCAGGGCAAGGATAACCGGTATCCTTCCTATGACAGCCAGGAATCCATCTACAGTGCCATGTTCGATCTGCTGGACGAGGCCATTGACGATCTTCAGCGGGAATCCATCACCACTCCGGGCATTGAGGATTTTATCTACGGTGGTGATGCGAATGCATGGGTGCTGGCCGCATATTCCCTGAAGGCCAGGTACAGCAACCGGCTGAGCAACATCGATGCTCCCGGTTCGGCAGCGGATGCGCTGGCTGCGGCGGCCAACGGATTTACCTCCCCTGAGGATAATTTCACCTTCGATAATTTCGCATCTGATCCGGGTCATGAGAACACCTGGTACCAGGAAGAGAATGAAAGGAAGCACCATGCCGTCAGCGTGACATTCTATGAGCTGCTCAACGGACTGAACGATCCCAGGATCCCCCTGTTCTTCACCCGGCTGGGAGGAGAATATGTGCCGGCCCCCAACGGGACCGCCACCCAGGACCAGGCCGGACAGATATATTCGCGCATTACAGACCATGTGATCTATGATGTGGCCCCTCTTCCCATCATGACCTATGCCGAACTGAAGTTCATCGAAGCCGAGTGCCACCTTCGCAAGTCCTCCCCCGATCCGGCTGCAGCCCTTGCTGCCTACGAGGCGGGACTGGATGCAGCTCTTGCCGGTGCAGGGGTCGATCCCGCTGATGCAGACACTTACAAGGCACAGGCCGGGGTATTGCCTGCATCTGCAGGTGACCTCACCACCGGGATGATCTATACCCAGAAGTACATTGCACTCTGGCCGTACGGTTCGGTGGAGGCCTATGCTGAGTGGAGAAGGACCGGATTCCCGGAAATGACCAATCCGTTCGACACCCCCCGGAGGTTCCCCTATCCGCAGAATGAGATATCCGGGAACGGGGACAATGTGCCGTCTGTCACCGTGTACAACGGTGTCTGGTGGGATGATGGTACGGAAGACTGAGCAGGAGGAACACCTCAAGGCATTGCGGGTCGGGACCATATCCCTCCCTAACGGTCCGGGATATAGTGTCCCTCCACCGCAATCCCTTCACCGGGGTTATGTTGTGTCCCTCCACCGCAATGCCCTGAGGTGTTGGTTTAAGAACAATTCTGGCTTTTGTTTTTTGTGGAGGCTGGAAGAGGGTTTCGCGTTTCGGTACTCCTGTTCTGAATTCCTGGCGAGGGTTTCATTTCTTTTTAGAATGTCACTCTATAACGATCTCCGTTCCGGTTCCGCCGGCAATGTATCCTTCCCCGAAAGACTCTTTCAGGATTTCGATGGCCTGATCCCCCGTGCAGTGGGTGGGACAGATCCGGGAGACGCCCATCTGCTTCAGTTTTTCTGCGATCTGTTCCACTTCCCGGTCTGGTGTTCTGAGCAGATGAAGTCCGCCTATCACCGTATGTATGTCTACCTCCAATTCTTCCTCCGCTTTTGAGACCATTTCAACAACACCCGGATGGCCGCAACCTGTGATCAGCACACTACCGTCAGCGGTCCGGACCACCAGACCCTGTTCGTTGAATTTTTCGAAATCATCCCCCGTGGAATAAAAGGAATCGAAAAGCAGACGTGGTTCAGCCACGGCCACGCTGTTTGCCGGCAGTCTGCCCATGGAACTCAATTGCATGGCAAAGGAGGAGGGAAGATAACACCATATGGATGGATTGCTTGTAATGATCCATTCCATTCCGGCCGTGTGGTCGCCGTGGGAATGAGAAATAAAAAGGGCCGGGATCTTTTCCGGTTTGATTTTCAGCTGCTGTGCATTTTCCTTGTAGAGATCCACTTTGCGGCCGGCATCAAAAAGCAGGCTGTTCTCCCCGTATTGAACCAGGCATCCGAACCCCCAGTCCGTTTCCAGCTTTTTATCTCCCTGGAAATTGTCATAGATGATGGTAACCTTCAAAAACTTGTCATCAGGTCCTGCAGATGCTTCCTGAGCAGGGGCTGTATCTGTTAGCAGCATTGTCAGGAGCAAGACACATGTCCATTGAATCATTCGTATCATCAGATATCCTGTTTATATTGCAGTGCACTGAATACTTGGTTCTTATAATTTCGTCCGATCCTGAGCTTGGTATTATCCAGTTCAATGGTGGTGGCATTGAAGGCCCTGATCCTGGGAATGGATACAATGTAGGACTTGTGGATCCTGATGAAGAGTTCGGAAGGCAGCCTGTTCTCAATATGATGGAGGCTGCTTTTCACCACCACCCTCCTGTTATCAGTATGGATCCGGATGTATTCATTCAAACCTTCTATAAAATGGATCTCATTCAGGTAGATCTTGATGATCTTCTTGTTCTCCTTTACATAGATGAAGGCATTTTTATCGATTCCGTTCTCTCCCTCAAGCTCCACCGGTTCAAAAAGCCCGGATTGAAAATACTTATTTACCGCTTTGAAGAAACGTTCGAAGGTGATGGGCTTCATCAGATAATCCACCACATCCAGTTCAAAACCATCCAGGGCATACTGACTGAATGCAGTGGTAATGATCACTTTGGGGGGGCGTTTAAGGTTTTTCAGGAAATCAATTCCTGACATTTGGGGCATTTTGATATCCAGGAACATCAGGTCCACATGATGGTTCCGAAGAGCATTCATCGCCTTCATGGCATTGTCACATTCTTCGACTACCTCGAAACTCTCCAGTTTCTGAATATGTCCCCTCATCAGTTCCCTGGCAAGCGGTTCATCATCTACAATCAGGCACCTTGTTTTCATTAGTATATTTATTTACAGGTGGTTATAAAATAAATTGCCAGAAAACAAGTCTTACGAACCCCCTATAACATAGTAAAATTACGTGCTTTTCCTAAATCATTTCAGTGAAATGCCATTTAATTAAAGAAAACTACCCGTACACGTCAGTCAACTGCATTCAACATACAGGAATTTCTTCTGACATGTTCATATGGCCTGCTGGCTGATAAAAAGTGTCATATTCATCCTGTCTGACTATTTTTAAGGTATGTACAGGCTTTTGATCTGCAAGGAATTTTCATTCAGGATCCTGAGACATCTGATCCTTTTCCTGTCGATGGTCATCCTGTTTACCTGGATTAACGTATCCCGGTTTGACGAGCCTGACGGTTTCCTTCAGAATTTCCAGGTGGTTTCTCTCAACGCACTGATTTTTTTTGGTTATGCATATCTCACTGCCTACCTTCTTATCCCGGTCTTTCTGATCAGAAGGAAATTCGTAGTTTTTGCCATCCTTTTTATCGCAATAGGATTCGGTCTCTCGATGCTCAAGTTTGCAGTCTCCGATTTCCTTTTCTACAGTTCCATTGCACCGGAAAACCCGAATTCCATTGCTGGAATGTCTGTATCAGGAATTCTGGTGAACACAAAGGACATGACATTTATTGTTGCAGTATTCGCCATCGCAAAATATGCAAAAGACCATTATGTGTTGAAATCGAATATTCAGGAATTGGAGGAGAAGCAACTCCAGGCCGAAATAAAGTTACTCGATTACCACCTTGATCCCCATGTCATATTCAACAACCTGAACAGTCTCTACTCTATCTCCATTTATCAGCGCGATATCCTCCAGTCTACCCTGGGAAAATTCCGGTCCATTCTGCATTACCTTTTCGATGAAAGCAGAAAGGAGAAAGTGCTTCTGTCAAAAGAGATCGACATGATCGATAACTATATTGGCCTGGAAAAGCTGAGGTACGGAGACCGTTTGGAAGTCACTTTTGAAAAGGAAGGGGATTTTCAGAACCATCGCATTGCACCACTCATCCTGTACTCATTCGTTGAAAACTGTTTCGTCCATGGAGCCGGAAACGATCCCATGAACTCATGGATCAAGATCCGGTTATCGGTGAAATGTGAAAGGCTTTTATTTACCGCAGCAAACTCTGTTTCGAGGTTTTCACCGGGTGCTGAAAAAACTGGAGTAAGAAATCCTAACGAACTCAATATAAGAAGATTGGAGCTGTATTATCCCAATGATCACCAGCTTAAAATCCGGGATAAGCAGGAAGAATATGTGGTGGAGCTCAATATGAACCTGTAAGCCAATGTACCGGGTCCTGTATCATGCATTTCATCGGAAAGCTTTGAGGCATATCCTGTTCTGGTCCTGCTGGGTAACAGGATTCACATTTATTCAGAGTTTCGGCCAGTCCATAGACATTTATTTTGGCTGGTTTTCCTATTATATATTGACGCTGCCTGTTTTTATGGCGCACACCTATCTGGTAGCCTATGTACTGATCCCGCGATTTCTGAACAAACATTTATTTCCATTATTCATCTTATTCTTTACTGCGTCAGTTTACGGCTTTTCAATTCTGGAGCTTCTTCTGAGCAACGAATTTATTTTCCGCAGGTATCCCACCGGCACGGAAATCATGGATGATTATCTTGCACCCCGGAATGTCATCATCAGTGGTCTCGGGAACCTCTATATTGTACTGGTGTTCCTTTCAGCAAAAATCATCAGGCAATGGTATCTGGACAATCGAAAAAGAAAGATCCTTCAGAAGGAACAGCTTCGGCAGAAGATCGATGAGACCATGGTCCGGGTGCAACCCTCCATGCTGCTTTACGCCATTGATCATATCGAACGAATGGCGGACAAATTCTCAAACCAGACAAGCCGGGCCATCGCACTTACTTCTGAAATCCTGAATGAAGTGATGACCTGCTATGGGGGAAGAGACCAGCTGATCAACAGGGAGATCGGCCTAGTTCAAAAACTGGTATTGCTGGTTTCCATATTCAGGGAAAGAGAACCGGAGATTGAATTCTTTGTATCCGGAGAACCAGGCCGTCTCAGAATACCCCCTCTGATCCTTTTCTCATTTGCGGATATCATTTTCAGAGGATTCGATCAGGACCGGGAAATCCCCGAAATCAGCATTGAGGCCTCGGGTTTTTCCAATATGATCACCATCCAGGTGCTGAGCAGCCGTTCCAGGGAACAGAGGGAACAGCTTGAAGCATGCATGAAATCAGTCAAGCAGCTTGAACTGATCTACGGGAATCACGTGAGCATCTCCTATAAGACACACGGCTACGGATGCTCGGTCGTGATCAAGGAGTCTGACCCGGCAGGGGAATTGGGATTTGAAGGAAAGTCCTTTAACCCGGTGGAAAATGTTGTTCCCAGTAAATGAGCAACCCCATGCTGAATTATTTTTCACCTGGCTTTCTGTTCCTTTATATTTGATGTAACTCTATGCACATCAAATGAAACTTGCCGCCTTCCATCCTTTTGTAAAGTTTTAGGTTTAATAAGCAATTTCCAGGCGGCAAGTTTTTTTCCGATCACACTTACGGTCGACGAATGTCTTTCTGGAGGTGATGATGTTCCCAAACGCACAGGCATGTGCAATTCCGGACGATTTTAACACAAATTAATAATACTCATTAAATCTTATACAATTGATAATCAATGAAATAGTTTAATTGGCATAAAACATGATATTTATCATATGCAGGCTGTACAGGGAGCCATAAATCAACGGATACAGTTATGATGATCGGACAATATCAGATTACCGGGAACAATCACCAGCATTTGTCCGGACGGAACAGGGTGGAACTCTATAAAAACCTGTTACAGCCTCATTTCCTTTTTAATTCCCTGAATAACCTTTACGCCATTTCCATTCACAGGTCAGAACAGACACCACAGGCCATCGCGGAATTATCAAAGTTACTGGAACAGATCGTAAGTTGTTCAAGGATGGATCTGATCCCGCTTTCAGATGAGATCCGTTTGATTGAGGACTATTTGTCCCTGGAAAAGATCTGGCTGGGCGAAACCTCCTTCCGCGTGGATCTTCAGGTGAAAGGAGATGCTGCTGAATTTTGCATTCCTCCAATGACCATTTATACCCTTGTAGAAAACGCTTTCAAGCACGGGGTCCGCAGATGCGGGAGCGGAGCATGGATCACCGTTCATCTGACAGTAAAAGAGGACAGGGTTCTTCTCAAGATCCGTAACTCCGTCGGCAAAGATACGACTTCTGCAGGTGAACATTCATCCTCACAGACTGGTCTGGGGATCGAGGCAGTCAGGAAAATGCTTGAAGGATCCTACAGGAAAAGGTATCTGCTGGATGCAAGATGCATCGATGACGTATTTGCCGTTGATCTGATCATCTGCAGGAACGCTGCCTGAAATCCACCACTGTCTTTCATTCCCAATTGCATGTCATATATGTAATTCTTCATGCAGTTGACTGAACATATTTGAAATGGCTCTTTTCAAGCCTTAAATTTATTGTGTATCAAATTATTCAGCTATGAAAACAAGGGTTAGTTTTTTTATTCGTTCGATGGCTGCGGTCATCGTTCTGCTTGGTTTTTCCGCGTTTGCTTTTGCCGACGGGGAAACCACAGAAGTATTTCTTGAAGGAACCTCTCATTCATCTGCAGGCGATTTCGTGGTCCAGACCACTGATGATCTGTTCTATTTCCAGGGAAGTGAATATGAAGTATACAATGTATACTACGATGATCCCGGAATGAACATGAAGATCGCGGTAAACAACGACGGCAGATGCAGATCTTTTGTGGCATATAATGGTGATTTCATGTTTTTTTACAATTGTAACGAACATGGATTCGGCGTAAGAAAGGTTATGTTTTCAAATCCCTGGGCCAAGGATCAATTCAGTGCCGAACAGTTCCAAAACCAGTCGGTCCTGCAGAAAAAGAGGAGGATCGATAAAAAGCAGGCTGTAGGCCTGATTGCAGCATATGTGCCCCAGTTAGCAGGGTAACCACTTAAACTAACCTGTTGGTTGTAATAGCAACGAGTATTTCAATGGAGGGGTGTCTCAAAAGGGCACCCTTTTTCTATGCATTCAGATTTGCTTATAGATCCCACTCGCTTGCTGCAGAGAGAATCAATATTCTGCTTGAGGTTTGCATGATGGGGGATGCTTTCATCCGTTTTCGTACAGGAGTGTCCAATAGCGTTCAGAATTAACAAATTTTAAAACTGGCCGATAGCTTCACAGAGCGCATATAATGAGTCAGTTACATAGTATGGCATAACGATTGAATCCAGGTCTTATGAACTTTCATTAAAACACATTAAAACCGGATACCTATGAAAACAACTGTAAATGAATTAAAAAGATTTGTAGCCCTGACCCTCTCCATGCTATTGGTCTCCACCGTGCTTCTGGCCGATGGTGGAGCATCAGAGATCTATCTCAACGGAAAGACCACCACCGGGGCCGGTGAATATGTGGTTGTCAGTACCGATGATGTGTACCATTATATGGGCCAGGAATATATTGTTTACAATGTCTATTATGACAATCCCCGGCATAACATGAAAATTGCCGTCCTGGACCAGGATCACTGTAAAACCTTCATCGCCTATAACAACGATTACTGGCTCATGTATGAATGCACCAGGCAGGGCTTCGGGGTCCGCAAGGTCATGTTCAGTAATCCCGGGGCGGCGAACCGATTTGATGCCGGGCAGTTCCAAAAGCAATCCATCCTCGTTAAGAAGCGCAGGATCGACAGGGAAGAAGCCATCGGACTGATCGCCTCCTACCTGCCTAAGCTACAGGATTCGAAAAAGATATAGGATCCCATTCCTTTACAAGTATGAACGAAAGAACGCCCGTATATGCGGGTGTTTTTTTATGCTTTGAAAGATGAATTTGGCAGGACGGATAAGGACCTGCCCCGGAATTTCTTTAGATATCTCTGCCCGCTTGCAGAAAAGTATGTTTTATATCGGTTTATTAACTAATAAGATGTTATTTGGGATAATAAATATCTATGGGGAGATATTTATTAGAGGAAAAGCACCTGTTTAGTATAATAAACTGATAATTTATGTCGCCGTTCACCGATTTTCAAGCCCTGTGAGGTTTCTAAATTTGCGGAACAGGTAATCTGGCTTAATGATGCAAAATCTGACAGAGAATGCACACCTGAAATTTGGGTTCGGTTAAATTTTGTGGAAAGGGCAGCACATATTGTACAAATGGGACTATTTTTTTACTTTTGTCGTGCTTTAAGCAGCTCCGGAGAGGTGGGAGAGTGGCTTAATCCACCAGTTTGCTAAACTGGCGTACCCGATTAGGGTACCGGGGGTTCGAATCCCCCCCTCTCCGCAAAGCAACGAAATAGCCCCGGCAAAGCCCATGATACGGAGCATCATATGGTTATTTCATTGCTTTGCAGGTTCCTCTTAAGGGGATCGTGAAACAATCCCCTTAAGGGATCACGCAAGTATCCCTTCAGAAAAATATTTTCGTATTTTTAGGGCAGACACATAAAGAATTTCCCATGAAAATCATTTCACTCTCACAGGTCGATAAGAAGGAAGTTCGGATGGAAGGTGCCCACAAAGCCTGGAAACAACTAACGCTGGGAAGCAAGGACGGTGCACCTGTATACTCCTACAGGGTATTTACCGTGGAGCCGGGAGGGTATACCCCTTACCATCAGCATCCCTATGAGCATATGAACTATATCATCCAGGGCGAAGGAGCACTGGTCAATGAGAAAGGGCAGGAGCAACATTTGAAAGCCGGAGATTTTGCACTGGTGGATCCCAACGAAAAACACCAGTACAGGAACAAAGGAGATATTCCTTTCAAGATGATTTGCGGGGTGCCGAAGAAGTTTGAGTGATAGTCCATGTGGTGTGGAGCATAGATCAAGGATTATTTTCAACCAGGTAAGCAACATATTTGTTTATCTGCGTTCCCAGATAATAAGGCAAATTCATAAGAATATAAGGTTTGCCGCCAGGTGTTTTAGCTTTTTCAATTCTGAATTCGCCCTGGTAGAATCGTACAGCATACGGATGACGAGTTCTTTCAATGAATTGGTGTAAAGATCTTAATGAGCCTTGCTTCCCTGATTTTACTTCTGCGGGAATAACATGCTTTCGATACTGATAGACGTAATCGACCTCTGCATTGCTGTTTTTTTCTTCTCTTATCCAAAAATGTGGTCTGTAACCTGTATCATCCTGAATGGATATAAGTTCCTGGCCTATGAGGTGCTGAATGATCTTTCCCCGATAAAAGTCATTGAGGTCATTAATACCGATCATCTCTCCTTGTAACATCAGAGAGTTTGTAATTAATCCGGTATCCACAAACTGTAAGCGTGGTCTTTTCTTTAAATTTGCCATAACAGGAGGTGCAATGTTCGTTGTAGGGTAATTTAATAGAATGATTCTTGCGAGATCCAAAGCTCTTAAGGCTTCACCTACCTCACGAGAACGATAAGCAGAGTTACCAAAACCTTCAAATTTGATCCTGTCAGTTTCTTTTGGCGCTGTATCTATAATATGACGTATAACCTTTCTGTCTGTTGGATTACGCGCATACTTTTCAACATCATCCTTATAAGATTGCCATAGTTGTTTATAAACCGGAGACAGGCTGGCAAGGTTCTCATTCTCTTTATACATGCTAATTATCTCGGGCATACCACCAACAATGGCATATTCATGGAACAAGTCAATCAGGATTTGATGTGCGTATTCCGGAACAGGAATCTCCACAAGTGCTTTATATGCCCCGGGATTTCTGACACCTAAAAATTCAGGGAAGTTTAGCGGGTGAAGAGTCAGATAATTGATCCTTCCAACAGGAAAGGAGGGCACCTTTCTTAATGCAAATTCAAGCAATGATCCTGCTGCAATGACGAAAAGCTCAGGTCTCTCTTCATAAAAATATCTTAGCATATGTATTGCCTTAGGCGATTCCTGGATTTCATCGATAAAGAGGAGTGTGGGCGTTTTCCCGGGTGATTTTTGTTTTAGTAGATATATTGAACTCAGTAGTTTATCTGGCTCATCTGTTCTTTCAAAAAGAGTCCTTTCTGTTTTTTTTTCAAGCGACAATTCAATATAGTCACTGAATTCCTGTGCAAACTTCCTAATCAGGGTAGTCTTTCCAACTTGCCTTGCACCTCGAATCAGTAGAGGTTTTCTGTGCTTTGAATTTTTCCAGTCTTTCAGTTTGTCGTATGCAATTCTATCAATATACATGGATAAAGTGTAATGAAGTGTATGCAAATATAAGAATTAATTGTAATATAGTATAACTAAATAAAATGTATAGTGAATTGAAGAGCATCCAATTACATGAATTTTATGTAATGAAGCATAGTCAATGTCCTTTCAAGAGTGATAGATTCTCATTTGAATCACAGTGTACATGAACTACGTGATCGAGGGCAATGGCGCCCTTTTCAACGAAAACGGGGAGGATCAGCCCCAGAAGGCCGGCGATTTTGCCCTGGTCAATCCCTACGAAAAACACCAGTATCGCAACAAGGGGGATGTTCCCTTCAGGATGATCTGTGGGGTGCCGAAGGAGTTTGAGTAATCAGCTGCCTTCTGCCTGATTCACGGTCCAATACCTTGGAATTCTTTCTATTTTTTATTTCGTGCTGTTCACAAAACTTATTTTGGGATGATTTGTTATTGATCTAAGCAATACCACAAAACATCTTGTTGGAAAAGCCTTTGAAAATGAAATGGATAAATCACATTTTTAATGTGTTATTATTGGGGCTGGGCAGTCAGGCCTGGCAGCTGCATACTACTTAAAGAAAGCAAATGAAGATTTCATCATACTTGAGATTGAGGATCAGGCTGGTAGCTCCTGGCGAAACAGATGGGATTCTTTAAGACTTTTTACACCGGCTCAACATGATAGCCTGCCTGGCTTTCCATTTCCTTCAGCCAGAGGCACCCTCCCCACCAAAAACGAAATGGCAGATTATCTTTCGGATTATATTGAGAAATACAGTCTGCCTGATGAATTCGGGACCAAAGTAATTGAACTTGATAAAACAAAAGAAGGATACCTGATCCTGACTTCGAAAGGCAATATTAATGCTGATAATGTAATTGTTGCAACCGGTACAAATCCATATGCCTATATTCCTGCATTTGCAGCAGAGCTTGATAAGAATATTGTCCAAATCCATTCTTCAGATTATAAGAATCCACTTCTTTTTCCGGCACAAGATACACTGGTTGTTGGAGCGGGGACTTCCGGTATGGAAATAGCGATAGAACTCTCGAAGAGCAGACCTACAATGATTTCAGGAAAAGGAACACCACACATACCTGATTTGGCATTGTTGGGAACGCTTTACTGTTTGTTTATTCATTACATACTTACTGTCAGTACACCCATCGGCCGGAAAGTCGGACCCAAAATTCTTAATGGAGGCGCTCCTCTTATCAGTGTGTCGATGAGGGAAGTTGAAAAAGCGGGAATTTCTCAACTTCCCCGGCTGAAAGGAGTGCATAAAGGATTGCCTCTCCTGGATGACGAACAGACCCTGACGGTGACATCCATAGTTTGGGCTACCGGGTACAGACCCGACTTCTCCTGGATCAAATTTGAGGTGACCGACAGAACTGGCTGGCCGAAAAACAAACGTGGAGTATCAAGTGAATACCGAGGCCTGTATTTTGTTGGTATGGTTTTTCAATTCGGCTTAACTTCCGGGTTAGTTGGGGGCGTGGGCAGAGATACGAAATTTGTGGTGGATCATCTTCAAAAGGCGAAATGAATAGAAAGCGATTTATGGCAACAGCTTTTGCCATGATTCCAATTTCAATCTTTCCAAAGATGACAACCTTGGCGAAATCAACTTTAATCAAGGGATTTAAAGTCAATTCAGGTGAGGCGCGCAATGGAATGCACTATGAAATGAAGGGCGTTACACTTAGGGACGACCCAAGATTCCTTGAAATCATTGACAAATTGGGGCTAACACCTTACAATAAACGGTCAACCAGATGAAAGACCAAAGCTGGTAATGTTCAATTGAATGAATTATGCATCATCGCAAGCTTCTTTTAGTCCGAAGTTTCCTTTAAGAAATCCTTATAAATCGGCTGCAAATACTTGATATTATTAGATTACATGAGAATTTTGCTTTTCATTATGCACCCATGTAATGTTAATACCCTTGTTAATAAGTATATTGTATATTAGTGGATACAATGAATTTTATGTTTTACATTTGTATCCATGTACATCGAAACAATCCCCAATCGCGATTCCCCGCCTGCGATTCTGTTAAGAGAATCATGGCGTGAAGGCAAAAAGACAAAGAAACGCACCATTGCCAACTTGACCAACTGGCCTGACGAACTTGTAACCTCTTTCAGAAAATTACTTCAGGGCGCAATAGCTGTTCATCCCCAAGATCTGTTTTCCGTAGAGCGTAGCGTGCCACACGGCCATGTCAAAGCGATCCTGGGTATGATGCACCAATTGAAACTGGACAGTTTGATTGCATCGAAGCCATGCAGGGAAAGAGATCTTGCCTTGGGCATGATTGCAGAACAGATTCTCCATCCCACCTCCAAACTTGGTTTTATCAGGATATGGAATAATACCACTCTACCCGAAGAGCTTGACATAATTGATGCCGATGAGGACGACCTTTACACGGCTATGGACTGGCTGTATCAACGGCAAAACAGGATAGAGAATAAACTTGCAGAGATACATTTACATGAAGGTGCCCAGGTACTCTATGACGTTACCAGCAGTTATTACGAGGGACACACCTGTGTTTTAGCTCAATATGGACACAACCGGGACGGAAAGAAAGGGAAAACCATTATTGTATATGGGATGATGACTGATGCCCAGGGCCGCCCTGTGTCCGTTCAGGTTTATGAAGGTAATACTGCAGATCCAACCACTGTTCCCGACCAGGTAGAAAAACTGCGGCATCATTTTGGTTTGAAAAGAATGGTATTGGTAGGAGACAGGGGGATGCTCACCCAGACCCAGATTGATCATCTGAAGGAGCACCCGGGAATCGGATGGATCTCCTGTCTGCGTTTTGATGCCATCAGGGAGTTGGTCAATCAGGGTGATTTGCAGTTATCATTGTTTGACCAACAGAATCTTGCAGAGATATCCTCACAGAATTATCCGGGAGAACGATTGATCGCTTGCTATAACCCTTTGATGGCTGAGCAGCGTAAACGTAAGCGTAAGGAATTACTGGAGGCTACAGAAGAGAAGCTGGAAAAGATTGTACAAGAGGTTAACCGTAGGACCAGGAAAATAATGGACCAGGTCACCATCGGGAAAAAAGTAGGCAAAGTGATTAATCAATACAAGATGGGCAAACACTTTGATTTACAGATAAGCGATGGGCATTTTAGTTATACACGGAAAAAGGAATCTATTAAACTTGAAGACGAATTGGATGGGATATATGTAGTTCGCACCAGCGAAGCCGGAGATAAGCTGTCTGCTGAAAACGTGGTGCGAAGCTATAAGAACCTCAGCTCTGTAGAACAGCTTTTCCGTACTCTGAAAGGAGTAGAAACACTGGTCAGGCCAATCCGTCATCGTGAGGAACGCAGGGTAAGGACGCACATATTTATTTGTATGCTTGCCTATTATGTGGAATGGCATATGAGAAAGGCGCTTGCTCCGCTTTTATTTGATGATGAGCAATTAGCCGATGACAAAAAGACAAGGGATCCAGTGGCTCCTGCAGTACCATCCTTTGAAGCCATATTGAAAAAGAGCAACCGTAAAACTGCGGATGGGTTGCCCATACACAGCTTCAAATCCCTGCTCTATGAACTTGGCATGTATATGCGTAACTATTGCTCTATAAAAGAGCTAAATACAGAAAGCAAGTTAACAGTCAATCAGTATACCGAATTGTCACCTGTTC
>JBNJEV010000030.1:0-29275 GCA_051746185.1 Bacteroidota bacterium | reverse complement strand
TTGGGATAATAAACATCTATTGAAGAATATTTATTATCCAGAAAAGCACTAATAAGTATAATAACCAGATAATTTTTATTTTTTTAGCCTCACCCGGAATTAAATATAAAAGACATCAGAAAATGATACGGAGTGGAATCGCTGCTCACCGGAAGAGACCACGGAACAAGAAAAAATGATGGAAGATTCCCGGAAATCCGTTTCCCGGCAAAGATGATCCTCCGGACTTTCTCCGAAAAGCCCTGAGGATCGATTATGTCCGGATGTAGCTTGTGAGACAGGTCCCCCGGCAGGACTACAGTCCGAATGCGTAGTAATAGGTCCCGGGGAAATCTTCGTAAACACCCTCCAGCATGACGCCGCCTTCGGCCTTTTCCAGGTAGTTCACGAAATCTTCCACGCTCCCGGTTTTCTTTCCGTCCACCCTCGTAATGATGAATCCTTCACGCATATCGGTATGTCGCCTGAGTTTGCCCGAGGTAATGCGGGTAACCTTCAATCCGCCATCGATCTCCAGCTCCTCGGCTGTCTCCCGGTCGATCTCTTCCAGTTCGATCCCCAGGATATCCAGCACCCCGGCCGGCTCTTTTTCCACAAGAGTGGTTTCACCTTCCTGGTTGCGCAGCGTTACATTGAACTCCATTTCCTTTCCGTTGCGGTCAACCAACAGTTCGACCTCATCACCCGGACGACGCTGTCCGACGATCTCCAGCAGCTGGCTGGAACTCCTGGTTTTGGCTCCGTTCACCTCCTTGATCACATCGCCGACCTCGATCCCTGCGTCCCCTGCCGAACTGTTGGTCGTGATGCTGTCCACATACACACCTTCGGTTACTTCAAGATCTTCCTCTCTGGCCAGGTTTCCGGTGACATCCCTGATCATCAGACCCAGGTATCCCCTCTGGACTTTTCCATACTTCAGCAGGTCCTCAACCACCTTGCTTACGATGTTGGAGGGAACTGCAAATCCATACCCGGCATAGACTCCCGTGGTGCTGGCAATGGCTGTGTTGATCCCTACGAGGCCGCCCTGCAGATTCACAAGGGCACCACCGCTGTTTCCGGGATTGATGGCCGCATCGGTCTGGATAAAGGACTCAATGGCGGTCTGTTCCCTCAGGATATTGATATTCCGTGCCTTGGCACTGATGATCCCCGCGGTCACCGTTGAGTGCAGGTTGAAAGGATTTCCCACGGCCAGGACCCATTCTCCGATCTCCACCTCATCTGAATTCACCAGGGGTAACGCAGGCAGATCTTTGGCTTTGATCTGTAAAAGTGCAAGATCGGTGGAGGGATCCGTTCCAATGACCTTTGCTTTGAATACCCTGTTGTCACTGAGGGTCACCTCCACATCGTCGGCATTGTCAATCACATGATTGTTGGTTACGATGTATCCGTCCGAGTTGATGATGACACCTGATCCTGCGCCGATCCGGGCCCGGGGCTGTCCTGAATCAGGATCCTCAAACCGGAATTCAGGTCCGAAAAAACGCCGGAAAAAATCATCATCGAAATAATCCCGGAACTGTTCGGGGATCTGCCTGTCGCGGTATCTTCTCTGATCCTGGACCACGGTGGATTGGATATAGACCACAGAAGGCATGACCTGTTTTGCCGCTTTGGTGAATTCAAGCGGGACAATCTCCCCTTCATCATTGACCGTATAGGCTGCACCTGCCACGGGGGTTCCGGAAATGTGCTCGATCTTGATCGTTTTGCTGCCGTTTCCGCCTATGATCTGAAAAGCACCGATGGTAAGGGCACTACCCAGTATGGCAGCAACAAAGAACATGCTGAATTTTTTTATTTTCATGACTGTATCCTCCATGTTTTAAGCATAACACCTGCAAAAATAGCGGATTTTACAATGTAAGAACGGGAATGGTGTTCTTATCCGTCTTCCCTTAACATTATTTAATATTTGCTTCATTTTAAAAGGCGTCATTCTGACATCATTTTAAGAGCGGTTATTCTGTCAGGATGTCAGTCAGCTATATTTTCTGTTGGATATCATGCTTAAATTCAGATTCTTATCTTCATATGCCTCACCCGGCTTTCTCTGTGGCTCAAGGTTTGTGAAGTGTATGCCGAAAATCATTCACCGGAGTTGTGAATTCACCGGAGTTGTGAATTGAAAGATATAGGAGGATATAAAGATGGACTTTGATAAATATACCATCAAATCGCAGGAAGCGGTACAGAAAGCACAGCAGCTTGCCATGGAGCACGACCATCAGGCCATTGAATGCGCTCACCTGCTGAAAGGGATCATCATGGTGGATGAAAGCGTACTGCCTTTCATCCTGAAAAAACTTTCCATCAATTTTCAGCATGTGGACGCCGCCCTTGACCGGATGATCGAAGGCTTCCCCAAAGTAAGCGGCGGGGACAAGTACCTTTCCCGTGAAGCTACCGGGGCACTGAATAAAGCCCAGGCTTCTCTGAAGGAATTTGGTGACGAATATGTGGCCCTTGAGCATATCCTGCTGGGGATCCTGCGTTCCGGAAGTCAGGTAGGCAAGATGCTCAAGGATGCAGGGATGAATGAAAAAGAGCTGATAGAAGCCATCAAAGCCCTTAGGAAAGGGGCCAGGGTGAACAGCCATTCCTCCGAGGAAACATACAATGCCCTTGATAAATATGCCATCCATCTGAATCAGAGGGCCGAGGAAGGGAAACTGGACCCGGTGATCGGCAGGGAGGAGGAAATCCGGCGTGTGCTCCAGATCCTGACCCGGCGGACAAAGAACAATCCCATCCTGGTAGGGGAAGCCGGGGTCGGAAAGACAGCCATTGCCGAAGGCATCGCTTTCAGGATCGTCAGCGGAGACGTCCCGGACAATCTTCTTTCCAAAGAGATCTATTCCCTGGACATGGGCGCCCTGATCGCGGGTGCCAAGTACAAGGGTGAATTTGAAGAGCGCCTGAAAGCCGTGGTCAAGGAAGTGAACGCATCGGACGGACAGATCATCCTGTTCATCGACGAGATCCATACCCTGGTCGGCGCAGGTGGCGGCGAGGGTGCCATGGATGCGGCCAACATCCTGAAGCCTGCCCTTTCCAAGGGGGAACTGAGGGCCATCGGGGCCACGACCCTGAATGAATTCCAGAAATATTTTGAAAAGGACAAAGCCCTGGAACGCCGGTTCCAGAAAGTATACGTGGATGAACCAGGTGAGGAGGAAGCCATTTCCATTCTCAGGGGGATCAAGGAGCGGTATGAGGGATACCATAAAATAAGGATCAAGGATGAGTCGATCATCGCAGCCGTTCAGCTTTCCCAGCGTTATATCACCGACCGTTTCCTTCCCGACAAGGCCATCGATCTGATCGATGAATCGGCGGCCCACCTGCGGCTGGAGATGAACTCAAAGCCTGAGTCCATCGACACACTTGAAAGGAAGATCCAGCAACTGGAGATCGAAAAGGAAGCTGTCAAGCGGGAGAAAGACAAGGAACGGGTAGTACAGCTTTCCAGGCAGATCGCCGACCTGGAAGATGAGCACAAGCAACTGATCGCAGCCTGGGAGGACGAAAAATCCATTGTGGAAAAGATCCAGAAGATCAAGCAACGGATCGAAGAACTCAAATACAAAGCCGAAAGGGCCGAGCGCGAGAGCGATCTGGGGACCGTTGCCGAAGTGCGGTACGGACTTCTGCCTGCAGCTGAAGAAGAACTAAAAGAGACGATCACCAAGCTGCAGGAATACGAAAAAGAGGGCAAACGTCTGGTCAGGGAAGAGATCACGGCCGAGGATATTGCGGAGGTGGTCTCCCGCTGGACGGGTATTCCCGTAACCAGGATGCTTCAGAGCGACCGGGAGAAACTGCTGCACATCGAGGACGAGCTCCACAAACGGGTGGTCGGACAGGACGAGGCCATCTCTGCCGTTTCTGCCGCCATTCGAAGGAGCCGGACAGGACTTTCGGACGAGCGACGTCCGGTAGGTTCGTTCCTGTTCCTGGGAACCACCGGTGTGGGGAAAACCGAGCTGGCCAGGGCCCTGGCCGAATACCTGTTCAATGATGAAAGCCTGATGACCCGCATCGATATGAGCGAGTACCAGGAAAGACATGCGGTCTCCCGTCTGGTGGGTGCCCCTCCCGGCTATGTGGGATATGAGGAAGGGGGACAGCTTACCGAAGCCGTGCGGAGGAAACCCTATTCGGTGATCTTACTGGACGAGATCGAGAAAGCCCATCCCGATACCTTCAACATCCTGCTGCAGGTGCTGGAGGACGGGCGCCTGACAGACAACAAGGGACGTGTGGCCAATTTCAAGAATACGATCATCATCATGACCTCCAACATCGGCTCAGGGATCATCCATGAGAACTTTGAGGAGGTGAAGGAAGATGAGCTTGAGGAGGTGATCGAAAAGACCCGGAACCACGTATTTGAATTGCTGAAAAAGGGTCTCAGGCCCGAATTCCTGAACCGGATCGACGAGATGGTCATGTTCCGACCGCTGACCATCGATCACATGGAAGGGATCATCAGGATCCAGCTGAGGAACCTGGAAAAGGTGCTGCAGAAACAGGAGATCACCATCGAGGTGACCGACGCCTGCATTGAATACCTGAAACAGGAAGGATTTGACATCCAGTTCGGGGCACGGCCCCTGAAAAGGCTGATCCAGAAAAAGATCCTTGACGGACTGTCCATGGCCATCCTCGAGGGCAAGGTGGCTGAAGGCATGCACGTGAAGATCGATGCCGAAGACCGGCAGGTGGTCTTCAGGCCCGTTCCCCGGAAAGAGGAAAAGGTGGATGATGTTATCGATTCCTCAGGCGCAGTCCGTTCGCAATGACCGAAACAGAGCTGAAGAGCATGGCTGCTGCTGCAATGATCGGACTGAGCAGAAGTCCGAAGAAAGGATAAAGGATGCCTTTATTGGCCTGGGCCAGGGCAGGTGCATCGTTGATCCTGTACACCAGGTGTTTCCTCCTTTCTTATTGATTCATCATGTTCTGCATCATCATCCCCTGCCCCTGCATCATACCGGCCTGGTTGCTCATTAAGTCCATGAGTTGAGTTCGCTGTTCTTCGGTCAACTCGTTTTTCATCTCATTCGCTGCTTCGTAGGCCGTAAGTTTCATGCTGGTTTGTATCTCTGAACAGGCTTCCAATTCCTGCCGTATGTTATCAGCCGAAGCATTATCATCAAGCAAAGACTTAAGCTTCATCCTGTTTTTGGAGAGCCGGGCCTGGTAATCGATTTGTTGTTTTCTGAAGTCTGTTTGCAGGTCTATCAATGTTTCAACCTGTTCCTGTGAAAGAGACAACTGGTTCTGCATGTTAGGAAGCATGTTCACCATCATCCTGTATTTCCGCATGGGCATATCCTGCATCATCATATTTCCGCACATGGGACACATCATGCCCATCATACCTCTTTGTCCCATTTGGCCCATCATGTTGCCCTGCATCTTAGGACTATCACCCTGCTGGTCCATGCCTCCCCTGTGCTGGTGCTGGGCGTTTATTCCTAAACTTAGAGCAAGTAAAACTGCTGTACTTAAAATTGTTAGCTTTTTCATGGTAATTTGATTTTTTAATTGAGCAACTATTTTAATTCACTATCTCGAAATTTCGCATCATGCCCATATCCTCATGTTCCAGGTTATGGCAGTGATAGATATACTTGCCTCTGAAATCCCTGAATGAAAGGAGTACTTTCACCTTCATACCGGGCATCAGCAGAAAAGTATCCTGATTTCCTTCATCCAAAAAACCCTCTTGAACCGTTTCCCACACATCCCGTTCCATGCTGCTTACGTCACGCTCGATTATCCGGAATGAAAATCCATGAATATGGACGGGATGTGGCATCTGCATCATATTCTGCATCATTCCCATACCCCTTCCTTCATCTCCATTAACAAACTGCCAGATTTCCGTGCTTCCTTCCTTTACTTTTTCCCAATCGGCTACTGCATGCATTCGGAAAGTCCTGCCGTTTATCACCCATTGCATATGTTCATTGTAAAAATGGAATTTTCTTGGTGCAGATGCATTGACGGCCTTTGCCGGATCTTCAGAATAATCAATTGCCATCTCCCCGGATAGATCTTTCGGATTGGCAGGCATATCGGCAATAGAAAGCTCCAGAAGGTCCAATTCCTGGCCGCTGGGGATTCCTCTGCCAGTCATCCCCATACCGCCCATCATTCCTCCCATTCTTCCCATTCCAATGAAAGCTCCGTCCCTGAAAGAAAGACTTTTAAGGACGAGACGGCTGCCGGCTTTATATCCGGAGAAATCCTTCCATAACTCAACCCTCTCCCCCGGGCCCAGCATTAAGTAAGTTTTATCAATAGCCTCCGGGAGATATCCTCCGTCGGTAGCAATGACCGTTACGGGTGAGTTATCACTCCAGCCTAATTTGTATATCCTCGAGTTGGAGCCGTTAAGTATCCTGAACCGATAAGCAGTCCTTTCAACCTCCTGTTTTTTGGAAAGCTTTCCGTTGATGAGAATTACATCTCCCAGGAAGCCCTGCATCTGGATCATCCTGTCGCCGGATGTATATACCAGCTGGTTATTATCATTGAATATCCTGTCCTGGATGACTACCGGAACATCATACCTGCCTTCCGGCAGAGTAACTGATTCCTCCTCAACGATAAACAAGCCCGCTAAACCGCCGTACACCTGGGGCCCGGTAATCTTATCCGGATGGGGGTGAAACCAGTAGGTGCCCGGAGGATTGTCGACTGTAAATTCATAAATATATTCTTCCCCCTTTTTTACGGCGTACATGGGATGGCCATCCATTTCAGGAGGAACATGCAGCCCATGCCAGTGAATAATACTTTCACGGGGAAGCTGGTTCTTGTACCTTACCCGGATCTTTTCTTTGTTTTTTACCATGAACACAGGTCCAAGGTAAGTACCTGGTAACTGTGTGATCTGATCATTATGACCACTGATTATCCTGGTTTCGTAACGATAAATATCCGTCGGACGTCCCGGTAAAATATCGCTCGAACCAGGGACAGAGGTTAACTCAACATCGAGGTCCGGGATAAAGTCCGGGTTTGGCCGGCTGCTGCTTTTTGCATTTGAATTACAATAAAGCAGTGATGGCAGGCTCAATGAAATGGCTGAACCCTGAAACGCATACTTCAGAAATTGTTTCCTGTCCATGCACATTATATTTCACGGCAAGTACACTAAAAAACTATGCCAGAATTTTCCGGGTCTCCGGAGAAACGAGCAGTAATACATTGTATACAACATCAACCCGGAGAAAAATTATTCAGGAAGAAAATGAAGGAACAAGGGAGGTGTTGCCATTTTTACCACATACCGGGGAAAATCCACACAACACACGTTGTCGTTCTATTTAGAAAGAAACAGCTGCTTCTAAAACAATCCCGTTGAATTTTCCCCCGTCAATTTCTCCATGGGCCGGTCCTTCATACTTCTGACGAACATAGTCCAGCTTGACTAATATATTATCTATCATGTACCAACCTCCACCAACATTTACGCGATTTACTGTCGATCCGTCATTATCGGATACATTGTTTAGGCGGGCCCCGGCGTAAAAACTGCCCAGCCGGTAAACAGCCTGTAGTGCCGTTTGGGTAAAATGCTGATTTACATTGTTCCGTGTCCCATTCATGTTCTCATAAATTCCGAAAACCTCAAGCCCGTGAAACTGTAAGAAAATATTTCCCATGTAACTGTTCATTTCAGATTGTCCTGAGCCGGGGGACCATCGTCCCGAACGGAAATTATCACCATCAGCATCAATGGTTTGCATCACGCTGTAGTAGCGGGCACCTGCGCGGTCGCCACCCCAGAGGTAAGAACCGCTGTGCCCTTTGGGGACATGGTAGCCTGAAACTGTTCCACGCATTCTCAGATTACTGGTAATGTCTTTATCGTAACCCAATTTCCAGTTAAAAACAAGATCTTTCCCCAGATCGTTCCCACTTCCGTAATTCAACCGTCCATTATTCGTACCGACCAGAGCGAGAAAACCGTTAGTCCTGAACATCACTTCCAGACCTGGATTATTTGTATAAGCATCCATAATCCAGTTGCCAGCAAACGGGTTGTCCATGACATCTGCATTGTTGCTCCTGTAAAAATGAGCATCACCGTAGTCGGGCATCATTACACCCGCTTTTATAGTGAGGTACTTCATGATTTTATCCGATTTGGGGAAAAATGGCATCCGGTCAATAGTCAAATATCCTCCTTCAACCCAGGCATCATTGTGGTGGCGGGACGACATATAAAAATTAATGTATGTACGGATCCCGGGTGCCAGATCGGCGGTAAGGTTCAGGTTAGCCGCAGGTAAATTGAAGTTGTTCTTCAGATCGATCAGTTCTGCTGCAGGAGCCTCCTGGTTAATCGCTTGCACCTGCATAGCAAACTCCCCTCCAACCTTAACCTTAACTTTTTCAAACTCATCTATATTTTTCTCCTCCTCAAACTGTTGCGAAAAAGATGTCTGTCCAATACAGATGGCCGCAATCAAAACAACTAATCTTCTCATGATATATGATTTTATTAACATTTTTAAACTGCTGTCGCATAATTAAATGCTCTTTGTAAACTCAAAATCAAACTTCACTTTCACTTCATTGTCTGTTTTTATAGTGCCAAAAAAGGCAGTGGGTGGCTCAATTCCAAAATCAGACATTTTCAGAGCTAACTTTCCGCTGGCAGTAAATTTCCGGTCCGATAAAATGTCAATACGAACGGGTACTTCAATTTCTCTTGTTTTGCCTGCAACAGTCAGCTGACCATCGATTGTGCTCTTACCCGAGAAAGCAAGTGACTTGTCACCCTCCAGGGTAAATTTAATTTGCGGGAATTTTTTAGCCCGTAAGGCATCCTGTGCCTTAGTGTCCATTGTGTTTTTACCACTTTCCAATTTCGTAACCGGGGTGGAAAACTTCACATATTCTATTTCAGAAATTGAATCATCCTCCAATCTCAAGCGTGTTTCGGCACTGAAACCGGTCGCCTCCATTTCCCAGTCATGCAATGAAGAAGTACCGGTTACAGACAGGTTGCTGTTTTCTTCGTTCAGTTTATAAACGTCCTGAGCAGTTGCAGCAATCGATACTATGAAAGTGAGTATCGCAATTATCAGGTATTTTGGTTGCAATGTTTTCATATCTCCTCCCTCTGTAATTTTTGAGTTCAATTATATTCTTCCAGCAGGTTCAAACCTGAAACCTTCCTCTTACTTTCTTCTTAATCTCAATGCATTGGATATCACTGATACAGAGCTGAAACTCATGGCTGCCGCCGCAATGACCGGACTCAGAAGAATACCGAAAAACGGGAACAACACGCCTGCTGCAACAGGAACACCCAGTGAGTTATATATAAATGCAAAGAACAGGTTTTGCTTAATATTGCGCATTACCTTGATGCTCAGATCCCTGGCGCGGGCAATACCGTTCAGGTCGCCTTTAACCAGGGTAATTTCGGCGCTCTGCATGGCTATGTCTGTTCCGGTTCCCATCGCAATGCCCACATTGGCCTGCTCCAGGGCCGGAGCATCGTTTATCCCGTCGCCGGCCATGGCTACGATCTGTCCGCTTTCCTGCAGCTCTTTCACCTTTTTGAATTTATCTTCCGGCAGGCAGTCGGCCTGGTATCCGTCCAGATTCAATTCAGTGGCCACCGATCTGGCTGTATATTCATTGTCACCGGTCAGCATAGATACTTTAACACCCATTTTCTGCAGGGCTTTGATTGCCCTGGCCGAGGTTTCCTTAATGGTGTCGGCAACGCTGACAATTCCCTGCACTTCATTTTCGATCAACAGATACATGACCGTTTGCCCGGTCAGTTGCCAATCTCTTACCAGTTTCTCCTGTTCATTATCCATCACTACTCCGAAGTCATTCATCAACCTGGTATTGCCCAGGCCGATTTTCTTCCCCTCATATACACCTGTAACCCCCTTACCAGTTACCGATTCGAAATTGCTGACTTTTAACAGGTCCACATTTTTTTCTTTGGCCCCCTTTACAATGGCCTCAGCTACCGGGTGTTCGCTGAATGCATCCACTGAAGCCGCCAGGCGGAGTATTTCATCATCCTGCAATTTCCCGAATGATTTATAGGATTTTAATGCAGGTTTACCTTCTGTAATTGTACCGGTCTTATCGATAATCAACGTGTTTACCTTATTCATTTCTTCGATGGCACGGGCATCTTTTACCAGAACACCCGACTGGGCACCTCGTCCTGTCCCCACCATAATTGACATGGGGGTTGCGAGACCCAGCGCACAGGGACAGGCAATAATCAGGACTGATACCGCATTTACAAAGGCATATACATAAGCAGGTTCAGGACCCCAGATCCCCCACACCGCAAAGGTCATTAAGGCAATACCTATCACTATCTGCACAAAATATTTTGCCACCACATCGGCCAGTCTCTGGATAGGTGCGCGGGAACGGCTGGCTTGGTTAACCATTTCAATGATCTGGGAAAGCAGTGTATCTGAACCTACCTTTTCTGCCCTCATTTCGAACGAAGTCTTGCCATTGATCGTACCCCCTGTAACCTTGTCGTTTTCAGATTTATCGGCAGGAATGGGTTCTCCTGATATCATGCTTTCATCAATTACCGCATGTCCGCCGGTAATAACCCCGTCTACAGGTATTTTTTCACCCGGTCTCACCCTCAGAATATCACCCACCTGAACTTCTTCGAGAGGTATTTCTTCCTCCCGGCCGTTCCGGACGACCCTGGCAACCGGTGGGACAAGATCCAGTAAAGCCTTGATTGCTGAACTGGTCTTGCTGTGGGCCCTGAGTTCAAGCACCTGCCCTAAAAGAACAAGCGTAAGAATAACTGCCGCAGCTTCAAAATAAAGATGCACATTCCCCTGTTCATCCCTGAACTGGTCAGGAAATACACCTGGTATAATCAGCGCAACAACACTGAATAAATATGCTGCCCCCACGCCTATGGAAATCAATGTCCACATATTCGGCGCCCACCGCCGTATGGAACTCCATCCGCGTTTGAAGAAATCCCAGGAGGAATAAAATACGACAGGTGTTGTTAAAGCAAATTGTATCCAGTCAAGAGCTTTCTTCGGCAGGATTCCTTCAAACCAGTTTACTCCCATTGCCTCCGGCATGGTAAGGATCAGTATGGGAAGGGAAAGCAAAGCAGCGATCCAGAATTTTCTGGACATCTTTTTATACCCTTTTTCTTCCTCGCTGGTTTCTTCCCCTTTTTCAGGCACCAGGTTCATCCCGCATTTGGGACAGGTTCCCGGGTGGTCCTGTCTCACCTCCGGGTGCATCGGGCAGGTATAAACTGTCTTTGAAGTTGACGCCTTTTCCTCCTTTTTCAGGTGCATCCCGCATACCGGGCAGTCACCTGCTTTATCATATGTTTTGTCACCCTCGCACCGCATCGGGCAATAATATTCACCTTTCCCCCGTGAAGGAATTTCATGAGTATATCCATGTATTTTGTCCTTGTGAGGGTGTTCGCCGTGACTGCCGTTTCCTTCAACAGGTACCAGGTGCATATTGCACACCGGGCAATCTCCGGGTTTATCATAGGTTTTATCACCCTCACATTTCATGGGGCAATAATACTGCGACTGATCCGGCTGATTCCTTTCCGCAACCTCATGTATATTCGAATGAGCCTTCTGGTTCATTTTTCTGCTGTTTTATGGTGAATCAGCTCAGGTTTTTCTTTTTCTCCTCAAATTCCTCCCGATCAACTTCACCACGGGCATACCTTTCCTTTAAAATATCCAGGGATGATTTGTTCCCCGATATATCCTGATCCCGGCCCTGATACGTGGTTCGTAAAGCCAGCCATATCACCACTGCAATTCCAAAAAGGCCTATGATCCAACCCCATCCCATTCCTAATCCCATTCCTCCAAAACCATGCATAATTACCTCCTGCTTTTTTATTTGAATCTGTATTAAATCGCCAGGATCCCGGTTTCGTCCGTTCTGACCTTGTAGACCTCCTCTACAGGTGAAACAATGATCATCCCGTCACCCCTGTATCCTGTGCGGCCATTCTGCTTAATAATGTCTATGATCTCACGGATG
This sequence comes from Bacteroidota bacterium, assembly GCA_051746185.1. Lineage (GTDB taxonomy): Bacteria > Bacteroidota > Bacteroidia > Bacteroidales. Next base: position 17,194 of record JBNJEV010000030.1, on the reverse strand, counting down.
TGATCATCATCTGCCAGTATTTCAAGTTTAATAACCCGGAATGCATCTGCAAAGGGATACTTTTCACTAACATGTTTCTCCTCATGATCAGAATACTGGCCTGTCCCCTCACATTCCACAAAGGTCATACAGCAGAATCCCGCGTCTTTCAGCCCTTTATAGACCTCTTCCGCTTTTCTCCGGCGGATATATGCTTTTATCAATTTCATGTCTTTGAATTTTGTCTTTGATCAATATCCTGTTCCGGGCAGTCGGCCAGATCCTTCAACCGGCAGCTGGAACATGCCCCGTTGCCGTCCGGGATGCCCTCGTCCTCTGCACAGGAGTGAACAGAAAATTCTGCATCAGGATCGAACCATAACTTCACTCCCAGGGCCAGCATGACAAAAGCGACAAGGATGACTGATATGATGAATAATTTTAAAAACATCTCTCATAATTTTGGACCCGGTCCACCAGGAGCTGTGCGCTCCCGGTGAAATAAGTCTGTCAGATTTTCCTTTTAGAGTCTTACCGGATGCACCACGGTGCCGTTTCCGTATGCCGTACTGCCATATGCGGCATGCTCCGGTACCAAGTCGAATCCGTTCCTTGCATCTTCCTCATGTGTCCCGTCACAGGATGCATGCTTTCCTGATCGCACCAGGTTCTCATTGCACTTCTCATATGAGAATCTCTATGCATGTACATGAGTTCATCATCACCCATCATCTGATTCCTTTCTTTCATCATGGCCATGGCGTGTTCATTTTCCTGCATGGCTTCCATGAATTCAGTCATCAGCTGATGGTCGTTCAGGATGGTGTTGAAGATTTCCTTTTTTATTTCCTGCTTACTTAAAAGCTCCCTGGCACCTGTATCCTGGCTGAAACTGCTGAATGCCACAAATGCCGTCATTGAAATAATGATTGCCAAACGTTTCATATCTATTGTGTTTAAAAGTTTGTATTACAAATATACCATCTGAATATCAACCAGTTATTACACAATTGTTGATATGAATTATATCTTTTTTGGACATTTCATTGATCTGTTTCATGAGACCCCGGAAGGAGGAAATGGTGGATGAGGAACCGGCCGTGACCGGTTCTTCCTTTTACAGGAATCGATCTTTTTTATCCAATCATTAACTAATAAGATGCTGATTTGGATAATAAATATACATTAAGGTATATTTTTTATCGATAAACCACTGAAATAGTATAATAAACTGATAATTTTCATCGATTCCACTTCTGTATCGAAGCGGAATCGATGTTCTGTATGTCAATCATCCAGCCCAATCTCAATCGTACTCCAGCCTTTCATATTTGCAGCACCCCGGAAGCTGATCATACGCCTCATCACTGGCCCGGTGCATTTCAGTATCATGACCCGCCTTTGCGATGGCCATATGGACCTGGTGGATGTCTGTCTTCTCCGGGTCGAAAGAAACCTCGATCATTTTTGTCTCCTGGTCCCAGTCGGCCGAACTGACCCCATCCACCGATTTAGCAGCATTCTCGATGCGCGTCTCACACATGCTGCAGTTCCCTGCAACTTTGAATTTCTCCTCCTTTACGGTCTGTGCCGTTACGGCTGCAGCGCTGAAAGCCAGCAGCAACAGCAGACTTCTCATTCTCGTTTTCATGATCATACGTTTTTGTGTTTTACATTGATTTCGTTTCTGATCTCCTGTTTCCTGTGATCATTCGATCTTCTCAGTACTGAAGGGTATCATTTGTCTCCCCGCAGCTCATCATCGCATCTCCGAAGTAGGGGTTCCTGATCTCTTCGATGCTGCTGAGCCAGTACGCACCCTGGTTATCAAGCGCCATGGGACAGAACTGGTAATAGACCGTACCCTGCTGCAGGCCGAAGGTCTTCACTGCCCGGTAAAAAGCAGGGTTGAACTCTGCAAATGCATTTCGCTGTTCCTCAATGTCCTCGCTGCCGGTGATGATTTCCATTGTTCCGTTCATTACCCCGAGCAATTCCATCCACTCCATGTGGGCGTCACCTTCCAGCAGGCCCATATCCACCTCTTCCAGAGCGGAAAGCAGTTCCTTTCCCGATTCCGCCACACCTGCAGGATCCGAATCCACAAATGCATTTTTCATGGGGAGGTAAGCCTCGTAGACTTTCTGAAGGTCTTCCCTGAATTCTTCCCTGACGTCCACAGCCTTTTCCTGTGCGCGAGATGATTCTGGGTCTGGAACTGCATCTCCGCCCCCTGCTGCCATAGCTCCATGATCATGCCCTGTAGGAGCAATCCCTCCCTCAGGGTTCATCATGCTGGGTTTTCCCGCAAGCTGTGCGGCAGCATCGATCTTGAACACTCCGTTTACCGCGATCTCCTCTCCCACCAAAAGTCCGTCCTCCACCACATAGCGGTTGCCCGATTCCGGACCGAGCGCTATCTCCCGGTAAAGGAATGTGGGCTGATCCCTTTCAGGAACTTTCACATAAACCACCGACCTTTTACCGGTCCAGAGAATGGATGATTTGGGGATAAGGATCAGTTCCGATCCTTCAGCGATGCTTGATTCGACCCTGCCCTGTGCGAACATTTCCGGTTTCAGCATAAGCCCCGGATTATTCTGTTCCACACGGATCCCTGCCACCCTTGTTTCCGGATTGATGAAAGGATCGATATAGGTCACCCTTCCGTTGAATGTCCGTCCGGGCAGCGATTGTATTTCATATGCAATCCTGTCTCCGGTCCTGATCCAGGGCAGGTCGCTTTCATACGCGTCGAACATGATCCACACACTGGTGAGATCGATCACCTCAAAAAGTGCCGAACCTTCCCTCACATAATCACCGGGGTCCACATGCTTTTTGGTCACCGTACCCGACATGGGGGAAAGGATATCAAAGTACAGCTCTGGTTCGCCGTTATCTATAATGGCATTGATCTGTTCCTCTGTCAGGTCCCAGAGCTTCAGCTTACTTCTTGCCGCCCTGTACAATCCGGCCTGTTCTTCCCTGTAAGCTGCAGCTTCGATCAATTCCCGCTGTGCGGTTACCAGTTCCGGGGAATAGACGATAGCCAGTTTTTCCCCTTTTCGGACCTGTTCCCCGGTGAAGCTGACATAGAGCTTTTCAATCCTGCCCCCGAAGCGGGCTGTCAGCTCCGAGATCCTTCTTTCATCCGGTTTTACCTTCCCCTGCAGGAAGATCTCATGCACGGGATTGCCGCGTTCCACCTCCAGGGTCTGGATCTCTGCCAGCTTTGCGGCTGATTCTGTCATTCCTATTTCGCCGGGATCCGCACCCGTCGCACCGGTATTCAGATCTGATACCGGGACCAGGTCCATGCCGCATATGGGGCATTGACCCGGTTCATCGCTGCGGACCTGCGGATGCATGGAGCAGGTCCAGATGGTCTCATCTTCGTGGTCATGCTCCTCCCCGGTCATTTGCTCCTCACCGGTCATTTGCTCCTGAACCGGTGAAAGGTTCTCAGGACGATCCCCTGAAAGTTCCGCATCAGACGGAGAATGGAAGATCACCCATCCAAGGAAAATTCCCAGGATAAGGAAAAGGATTCCCCATCCATAGTTGTTCCTGATTTTTCTGATATATTTTTTCATGATTCAACAGATTTCATTGTTTGATGGTTGACCCCCTTCATCAGCCTCCTTTCAGATACTCCATAAAAGAGATGGCCGCCTGTTTGTCTGCACGCGCCCGTTCCAGTTCCAGGGAATAAAACAGAAGTTTTCTCTCCATTCGAAGGATCTCCTCGAAACTGTTTCCGGCCGTGGCATATTCGGTCTCGAGCAGACTGATCGACTTTTGCGCAAGATCTTTCTGTCCGCTGTAAAGGGTCTTCCTTCTTGAGGCATCCATGTATTCCTTCCATGTATTTTCAAGAAGTGTTTCCAGCCTGTTTTCTTTTTCGGACTTTTCATTCTCCTTCGCTGTTTCCAGGTAGGCAGCCTCTTTGATCATGGATCTGTATTTTTTCCTGTACAGGGGAATGGTGATCCCGATTCTGGGAAACATCAATGCATCGTTGTTGCTGAAATTTTCCTGCCCCGGTCCGATAAAAATGTAATCCACACCCACAGAAAAGTCCGGTCTGCCCTGCTTGTCTGCAAGGTCTCTTTTAAAAGACAGGGCTTCTCTTTGCATTTCCAGTGACAGAAGCTGATGGTTCCGGGAAAGCATGGTATCCCGCATCTCGCTCTTGTCCAGTCCCGGATCTGAATCCCACAGGGTATCCGGGAATACAACCGGCTCCTGTTCCGTATTGAGCAGGTTGAAGAATTCCACCTCCAGGGAGGACTTCTGATCCATCAACAGGGCCAGCCGGTTCTCCAGGTCGCCCATTTCCATGTCTATCCTGTAGCGGTCCACGGGAGACGTTAATCCCGCTTCGATCTTTACCAGGGCAAGTTTCCGGAAGGTATCCAGGATCCGGATATTGTCCCGTACAATGGATATGGCCTTATCATTGAAATACATTGTATAATAGGTTGTTCTTACCTCGTTGAAAAGGGCCGACCGTGCTTCCTGAAAAGCTTCATATCTGGCTTTGGCCTGCTGACCGGCCATCTGTTCGCTGGTCCTGAGGGTGCCGAACCAGGGGAACATCTGGGATGCTGAGATCCTGAACTCCTGCGGCCCCAGCCTGGTTTCCACCGGCCGGATGAAATAGCCGAAGGCCAGCTGCGGATCGGGAAGTGCCCCTGCCTGGGGAACGGTTTCCAGGGCGGCCATGTATGCATTGAACCTGCTCCTTAACCCGGGATTGTTCTCAGCCGCAAGTACCAGGTACCTGTCAATCACATCCTGTGCACCCGCGGAGAGTCCCGCTGCCAGGAACCCGGTTATCAGTGAGGTTTTTATTAAGGCTGAATATTTCATATGATCCTTTATTTACTGCTACCTGTTGTTTTCAAGTTGTCGTTTGCCTGGTCCAGTGAATTCTTCCGGGCCTGCCTTTCTCTCCACATGCTGTACAGGATGGGGACCACGAACATGGTCATCACCTGGATGATCATTCCCCCGAACAGCGGAATGGCCATGGGGACCATGATATCGGATCCTTTACCCGTGGAGCTGAGCACAGGGATCAGGGCGATGATGGTGGTGGCGGCGGTCATCATGGCCGGCCGTACCCGTTTGCTCCCGGCATCGATGACCGAAGCCCTCACTTCAGTGACGGTTGACGGTTTGTTCCTGTCAAAGACCTGCATAAGGTAAGTCCCCATGATCACCCCGTCATCCGTTGCGATCCCGAACAGGGCGATGAAGCCCACCCATACAGCCACACTCAGGTTGATGGTTCCCATCTGGAACAGTTCCCGCATATGGACCCCGGCCACATTGAAATCCATGAACCATTGCTGGCCATAAAGCCAGAGCATCAGGAATCCGCCGGAGAATGCCACCAGGATCCCGGAGAAGATCATGGATGAGGTAACCACGGACCTGAACTGGAAATAGAGGATCAGGAAAATGATGATCAGTGAAACAGGGATCACGATCATCAGTCTTCTGGCAGCCCTGATCTGGTTTTCATAGTTGCCGGTGAAAACGTAGTTCACACCGGCTGGTAATACCAGTTCCCCGGAAGCGATCTTGCGGTCCAGCATCTCACGGGCATTTTCGACCACATCCACTTCCGCAAAACCGGATTTTTTATCAAAAATGACATATCCAACAAGGAATGTATTTTCGCTTTTGATCATCTGGGGACCGCGTATATATGTGATCTTCGCCAGTTCTCCCAGCGGGACCTGGACCCCTGAAGGGGTCGGGATCAATACCTTCTCCAGATCCCCTGGGTTGTCCCTGTATTCCCGGGCATACCTGGCCCTGACCTGGAAACGTTCCCTTCCTTCCACAGTGGTGGTCAGCGCCATTCCGCCGATGGCAGTACTGATATACATCTGCATATCCCGGACGGTCAGTCCGTACCTGGAGATGGCCCTCCTGTCGATATCAATTTCCAGGTAAGGCTTTCCGACCACCCTGTCGGCGAACACGGACCCCGGCTCGACCCCCGGTACCTCCCTGAGGTGTTCCTCCAGCTCGAACCCGGTACTTTCAATGGATTCCAGGTCGGGACCGAACACCTTGATCCCCATGGGTGCCCGCATACCGGTCTGAAGCATGACCAGCCGGGTCTGGATCGGCTGCAGCTTCGGGGCGGAGGTCAGGCCCGGAATGGACGATGCAGCCACGATCTCATCCCATATATCATCCGGGGAACGAATGTGGTCCCTCCACTGGCGGAAATATTTCCCTTTTTTGTCCGGGATCAGGTCTTCCTCCCTTATCTGCTGAGGGGTGTTCCGGGCGGGGTCGTAAAGGGAGCTGTCAGTCAGCACAAAGTCCCCGTCCCTGTTGACCCTGAACCGGACACGATGTCCGTTCTCATCAAGGATGTATTCCGGTTTGTAATTGATCACATTTTCAAACATGGATGTGGGTGCAGGATCCAGCGCCGAATTTACCCGTCCCCATTTCCCGACCACATTCTCTACCTCGGGGATGGCATTGACTTTTCTGTCCAGCATGGCGATCACTTCCAGGTTCTCCTCGATCCCTGAATGGGGCATGGTGGTGGGCATCAGCAAAAATGAGCCTTCATCCAGCACAGGCATGAATTCCTTCCCTATGCCGGGAAAAGTGCTTTGCACCGCCTGCCAGGCTTTTGTCCTTTTCACCCCTTCGGGCATGAATCCGAACACCCTGTTCGTTCCCTGCCATATAATGACTCCCAGCAATATAATGATGATGGGGACGGCCAAAAACTTCCATTTGTTAGCAAGACTCCATCTCAGTATGGGCCGGTAATAATGTACAATGGTCATCAGGATTCCGAGCACCAGTGCCACCAGCACCACTGCGAAAAGGATGTTCACAAACAGGCTGTTCCTGGCCCCCAGAGGCATCCATTCCATTGCCAGGAAATACAACACAAGAAACAGTGTCAGCGCGATATTGATATAATTGACATATTTCCGCCTGTCTTCAGGCCATTTGTGTTCCAAAAGGCCATTCACCCCGAAACCGATCAGCACCAGGGCAAGCCATGCCTGGTAAAAGATGATCAGTCCCAATCCGGCTGCGATCATTCCGGTTTGAAGGATCCTTTTGACCCTTCTGCGGTCGATGCGGATGGAAAAAACCACGTGGGCCAGGGCCGGTATGAAGATCAGTCCGATGATCAGTGCGGAGATCATGGCAAAGGTCTTGGTGAATGCAAGCGGTCTGAAAAGCTTCCCTTCAGCGGCCTGCATTGCAAAAACCGGAAGGAAACTTACCACCGTTGTTAACAATGCAGTGATCACAGCTGTGGCCACCTCGGTGGTGGCATCATAGACCACCCCCAGCAGTCTCCTTCCCCGGGCTCCCCTGTTCCCGGGCATTTCCATATGTCTGATAATGTTCTCCGTAAATATCACTCCCACGTCGACCATCACCCCGATGGCAATGGCGATCCCTGAAAGAGCCACAATGTTCGCATCCACACCGAACCGCCTCATGGCAATGAAAGTCATCAATACCCCGATGGGCAGAATACTCGAAATAAGCAATGAGGCCCGGAGGTTGAATACCAGCAGGATCACCACGATAATGCTGATAATGATCTCCTCGGTAAGTGCAGATTCGAGTGTGCCCAGTGTCTCCTTGATCAACCCGGTACGGTCATAAAAAGGAACAACGGTTACTTTTGAGACAGTACCGTCTTCCAGCGTCCTGGATGGTAATCCCGGGGAAATTTCGGCGATCTTATCTTTCACGTTGTTGATCGCCTCCAGCGGATTGGCCCCGTACCGGGCCACAACCACACCCCCCACAGCTTCTGCCCCACCTTTGTCAAGTCCCCCCCGCCGGGTGGCAGGACCGAAATTCACCCTGGCCACATCCTTGATCCTGATGGGCACATAATTCCTGACAGCCACCACACTCTGCTCGATATCTTCCAGGGAGCTGACATAACCCAGCGCCCTGACCAGGTATTCCGCCCGGTTGAATTCCAGGGTCCTTGCACCGATATCCAGGTTGCTCTTTCTTACCGCATCCATCACCTGGGCAACAGTAATACCATGTGCCCTCATGGCATTGGGATCGATATCCACCTGGTATTCCTTTACGAACCCTCCGATGGATGCCACCTCGGCCACCCCCTTCGCGGAGGTCAGGGCATATCTTACATAAAAATCCTGGATGGTCCTGAGTTCATGAGGATCCCAGCCTCCCGCAGGATTCCCTTCGGCATCCCGCCCCTCCAGCGTGTACCAGTAGATCTGTCCCAGTGCGGTGGCATCCGGTCCCAGTGCGGGTGCCACATTCTCCGGAAGGGTGCCCGCAGGAAGCGAATTGAGTTTTTCAAGGATGCGGGTGCGGCTCCAGTAAAATTCCACATCCTCCTCGAAAATGAGATAGATGCTGGAAAACCCGAAAATGGAGTTGCTCCTGATGTCCTTCACACCCGGGATCCCCAAAAGGGCCGTGGTCAGCGGATAGGAGATCTGGTCCTCTATGTCCTGGGGGGATCGCCCCTGCCATTCTGTATAGACGATCTGCTGGTTCTCCCCGATATCCGGTATGGCATCTACCGGAACAGGGTCCCTGGGGAACATCCCGGTATCCCAGTTAAAAGGCGCTGAGACGATCCCCCATGCAATGAAAAGCACCAGCAGGAGGAAAGTCACCAGTTTGTTTTCCAGAAAAAATTTGATGAATCTGTTTATCATGTTCTAATCCAGTTATGATCTTAAGAATACCCTTTGTTTCATGAATCAAATCATGAATGTTCATGGAAATATGATCGAACCCGGCCAAAATGGTCCGGTTCATCATCCTTTCCCTGCAGGGCTAATCAGATCAGGTATGACTGGATCCTGGAATGGATGTCCTGTTTCCCGGATGGAGGGTGTTTGTACCTTTCGGAACGGATAATCTTTCCCTCACCTGACAAAACAGGAGCTTTAAGGGTGGAATACTTCGGGATTTCAATATTCCAGTTTAATACGGGAGCAAAAGAAAATACAGAGAAGAAAAGATCTTCCTCCCGGTCGATCTGGATGGTGGTGTGATTACAATGGTCCATATCGGGCACTTCTGTCTCATGGCACTGCGCTGTCCGGTGTTCACCTGTTTCACAGCAACTTGTTGCGGGAGAAAACAATGCCGCATCATACAACCGGTCCCGGCAGAAATGCATGTTCACTGTCATCCCCATGGCAGAAACCATCACCAGGACACCAAGGGTCATATGGATCGTTGCTCTGATCATCCTGTATCCCGGAACTTACCTGTTTGGATCATCCTGCAAAGGAAAAGACTGTTTCTGAAATAACTTCATATTATTCTGGTAACGTTTTACATTATTTTTGGTTCAAACCTGGTCGAGTGGTCTGCGCTTTTTTTCTTTGATCTGCCTGAAATGGGAAGGGGTCAGTCCGGTCACCTTCTTGAATTGCCGGGAAAGGTGCTGAACACTGCTGTACCCGAGCCGGTAGGATATCTCGCTCAGGGAAAATTCATTATACACCAGAAGTTCCTTGACCTTTTCCACCTTCTGTTCGATCATATATTTTTCTATTGTGATGCCTTCGACAGATGAAAAGAGGTTGCTCAGATAGGAATAATCATAACCGACCTCGATGGACAGGAACCTGGACAGGTTCATATGGCCGGGCTTTTCCCTGTCATGATGGACATATTCGATGATCAGGGTTTTGATCCGGTTGATCAGCCGGCTCTTCCGGTCGTCGATCAGTTCGAATCCGCTTTCTCTGAGGACATCCCGGATTTTACCCATTCCTTCCTCATCCACCCGCTCTTTCAATTTCACCTCTCCGAGTTCAATATTATCAACGGTATACCCCAGGGCAGTTAGCTCCTCCTCCACAGCACGGATACACCTGTTGCATACCATATTCCTGATATGGAGTATCGTGGAAGACATCTTTATTGATCTGCTTCTATGTAAACAGTAAACAACTCCGGTAGGTGATTGTTGTATGCGAGATGATCTTTTAGATCAACTCTCCATTCCTCGTATGGGCCTGCTTGAGAGTACCGGAGAGGATGTGATCCTGATGATCCAGCACTTCACAACTGGAGATGCGGATTTTTTTGCAGCATTATTCATGTACAACGAGGGGGCGGTAGCTTTCATCGGACAAACAGTAAGGAGGGACAAAAGATGGCACACATGAGGCATTATACGAAGACCTTCAGGTTCTATTACGAACTGGGAGAATTCCTGGAGGCAGAGGCACAGAGACAGAATAGGAGTGTGAATAACCTGGTCCAAACGCTGATCTTGGATAACTATGCGTACCGGATGCGGTTCGGTCACAAATTGCAGACATCGTCATGAATCCAGAGGTGGTTACACTCAACCCACATTGCAGGGTTGCGTCCTGTAAAATGTTAAAAAATAACGCAAATTGGCATTTTTTCAACATTTATTTCGGTTTTGAAGTTATAAGAACTTGATAACCAGTAGATATCGTTAGTTTGTATCGTTAGTTTGTATAGGGTGTTAAAAAGTTAGAATGAGGAATGCAATTAATCGTGATATTTTACCTGGCAAAAAAAGCTCCATCTGCTGCACTAACTTTAGGTAGATTTTAGGAAGAATCCATAAAAAATATTAAGCACAGCAGATCATTGAGTTATAGCCAGAGAGTATTTAGGGTAGAACCCATTATCACGATGTTAGCCACTCAATAGGGAGCATAAAAACAAAATGTTTATGCAAGTATACGGAATTGATTTATCAAAGGAAAAGTTTGATGTAAGCTTTACCAACACAAATGGAGATAAAAAAAAAGAAAGAAGTGAAGAATAGAATAACCTCCATCTCAAGGTTTTTATCTACAGTACCAAATGATGGTATATTGTGCGCTGAACATACAGGGATCTATAGTGACTTATTGGTCTACTTATGCAACCAGGTGGGAATTCCAATAGCTCTTGTGCCTGGCTATACAATAAAACACAGTTTGGGATTATTGAAGGGCAAGGATGACCCATTAGATGCCGCGAGGATCCGAGAGTATGGAGAACGTTTTCCCGACAAACTTAAATTCATTGAATATGATGACGAGAGCATATCCGAGTTAAAACAGCTAAATGCTTTACGGTCTCAATTGGTACGAGCAAGGAAAATCTTGTTGACAAGTGACAAGGGACGAGATCATCTTCCGATGCAGAGTATAAGTGCTCATAATCGCCTTGTACCGGTATTGAGTGGTCTTGATGCAGAAATAGAGGCCGTTGAAAGAGAAATGGAGGCAATAATTAAGGCCAATGAGGATCTGCATGAAAATTATGAGTTTGCCAAAAGCGTCATAGGAATAGGGCCTGTTATCGCTACTGATTTATTGATCAAGACCGGTAACTTTAAGAAGATCGATACAGCTCGAAAAGCAGCTTCATATGCGGGAGTATGCCCATTCCCAAATAAATCTGGGAAAATGGAAGGGAAGTCTAAAACCAGTCCATTTGCAGATAAAAAGCTGAAATCCTTGCTATATATGGGTGCAAAATCAGCTGTGAAACACAATAAGGAATACAAGCTATATTATCAGAAGAAACAGCTTGAAGGAAAACCTCATTATTTGATTATGAATAACATATCAAATAAAATGCTCAGAACAATCTATAGTGTAGTAAAGAATAAAGTACCATATAGTCCGGACCATATATGTCTTGATCCAAGAGAAAGAAATACTAATAGCTCCACAAAAAAAGTGGCTTAAAAATTTGCATTTTATTAGAGTATATTTTTTGGAGGATCCCAAAAATGCCAATGTGTGGCACACCAGAAGTTTGGAAATCAACATTTTAGTTCAGAGCTTTAGGACATGTTCCTGAAGTCAATTCATAAATATTGCAAGGCCGAAAAAACAAGCATTGTTTATTACCGTTTATGCGAGAGTTATCGCGATGAATACGGATCTCCCAGGCAACGTATGGTGATTGGACTTGGCAGACTGGATGAGTTGCCAAGCACAGAGCAAAAGTTATTATTGGTTGACCGTATAAATGAATTAATGAAGGGATCTCCAACCCTTTTTAACTCAGGAACCGATAAGGATGTAGAACGACTTGCTTTCCATTATTATCAGCAGATAAAAGCAAAAAATAAGATTGACAAAGCCGGGACTGCACCGGAAGATATCGCCACGATAAAACTCAACAGTCTGAAAAACAAAAATGTCCGCGAAGTAGGAGCAGAATCATTATCCTATCAGGCATTCGAGCAATTGGGTGTTGATAAATACCTGGCCGGGGTTGGGACAGGGAACAGATAACACTGGCCGCGACCCATATTGTAAGCCGGGCAGTATATCCCGCCTCAGAACTAAAAACCGTGTCATGGATAAAAGAAAACTCAGGCATTTGTGAGCTGACCGGGTATGATCTGAAAAAACTGACAAAAGACAAATTGTATGGTATATCCAAGAAACTGTTTCTTGAAAAAGAAGGCCTGGAGGATTACCTTTCGCGCTGCACCAATGATTTGTTCAACATTCATGACAAGGTGATCTTGTAAGACCTGACCAATACCTATTTCGAAGGAAGTATGAAGGCCAGCAAGATGGCAAAATTTGGCAAGAGCAAGGAGAAAAGAAATGACGCCAGGATCATTTTCCTTGCAGTGATCGTCAATATCGAAGGCTTCCTGAAATATTCCGATATTTTCGAAGGGAACACTACTGATCACAGCACCCTGGAACATATCATCACAAAATTGGACCTAAAGAACAGGTATGCTTCAAAGAAACCCATAGTAGTGATGGATGCCGGGATTGCAACTGAAGATAATATCGGGTTCCTGAAATCAAAATCGTATCCCTATCTTTGTGTAACACGTTCGAGTATAACAAAATACAAGCCGATCCTCAAAAGTGATCCTGTGATCATAGTTGATAAAAGAGACCAACCAACCTATTGAACTAAAACGGATACGGGTTGAAACTGACGGGGACAATTACCTTTGGGTTAAAAGCATGCCAAGGCAGAAAAAGAAACCGGTATGTATAACCAGTTCTCACAGCGGTTTGAAGAAGGACTAAAGGCTATACAAAATGGAATAGCGAAAAAAGGAGGCACAAAAAAATTTGACAAAGTTTGGGAGCGGATTGGCCGGCTAAAAGAAAAATATCCCTCTGTCCATAAGTATTATAATATTACCGTAACTGATCAGGGTAATGGTGTAGCCAAAGAGTTGATTTTTCAAAAAAGAAGTGACAAGGACGCAGATACCGGCGCAGGGGTCTATTTTTTACGCACCTCTCTGGATTGGAATGATGAAAAAGCCATTTGGGACATTTACAACGCTATAAGAGAAATCGAATACACATTCCGGGTTTTAAAAACCGATCTGGACTTAAGGCCTATTTTTCATAAAACAGATGAGGTATCTATGGCCCATTTAGGGTTACTCGCTTACTGGTTGGTGTCTACCATCCGATATAAGCTCAAACAAGCAGGTTACAATCATGATTGGAGGGAGATCGTACGCGTAATGAATACACAAAAGATAGTGACCACCTCTTTTCAGGATGAAAAAGGTGACACTATATCAATAAGACAATGCAGCGAACCAACTGCCGATGCCAAATACATTTTCGACACACTTAAATTCAAATCAAAACTATTCCACAAAAGAAAATCCGTGTGGCACTGAAGAATTATTAAAAAGTAATGTACTTACAAACCAACTCATTACAGATCCATAGCTGCAATGTGGGTCAAACCAAAATTCCAAATTGGGGACAGCGTATTCCATGTGTTACCCGAATCCCCTGCAGGAATTATCACTAACATTATATACCAGTTCAATAGCTGGATTCTAACCTATGAGGTAATGTTCGATCCCGAAGGTGATGCAGTCAAGTACGGTGGTTTTGAACTATACACAGGAAGGAAGGTGATTTAAAAAAAACAAACATAAGATATCTGGCTTCATCCTGCCGCAGGATAAGATAATCAACATACTTTAGATGCGAACCTAAGTTCACGTTGATAATGTCAGGATTGTTAGAATTCTTCTGATAAAAAAGAATAGCCTGTAAATTAATACAGGCTAGCACAGGCAATTTTTATATTAATGTTTTACTATTAATTCTAAGGAGTTAATATTTTTCCCATTCATTATTAGAACCACATATAATCCCTCAGGTAGATTACCCGTGTCAATTCTATAGGGGAAGTTTTTAAATTCTGTTGTGAGCTTGACCGTCCCCATCTTGTCAAACAACTTAAGAAGTATATCTCCTTCAAAACTTATCTGTTTGAGTTTAGCCTCTTCTTTATCAACATCAATCTCAATGTAGCTGTCTCCTGGATTAGGTGATGCCATAAAATACCCACCACCGCAATTGTAATAAGTACCCAGATAATCCGAGAGGATATTAACATTCGATCCGCAACCTGTACAACAGGTTTGACCATTCACAATTACATTTCCACCGGGCGAGGAATTAGTATTTATCGATATCATATTCTGGTATTGATAGTACTTGGTCCAACCTGAAGGAATAGTCCAAGAATAATTAGATGTTTGGCAACTCGAATTATTATCCAAATAGATGTGATAGGTTGTATATGGACACAGAAGCCATGTGACACCCGCTCTAGGTGCATGAGTCCCGTCAGAGTAATAGACATCCAAATCAACATAAGATGGATCAGGTCCATTCACTTGAATGGTTTTCGATGTGTGAAAAGTAGGACAACCAGATCTAGTAAGAGTATAGGTCAATACTCCATTTGAGGGAGTGTAACAAGTACCGTGCATCTCAGCAGATGAACCAGATCCTGAAGAGGGCGTAACTAAATATGGAATATTAAATGACCAAGTAGTTGAATATCCTGATGGCGGAGAAATTGAATAAGTCTTATTTGTTGTGCATAAAGTTCCAGATGGACCTGAAATATCAATTTCATCCACAGAAACTCGAATGGTCTCTGAATAATACCAAACAGACCAATCATCATTTATATTCTCTCTCTTTTTATATTTTAACTTAAAATCCCTATAAGCTCCAGGCTCAATATCATATTCAAGTACTGTAAATTATAAATTTATATCTTTGTATTCATTATAGGGATATTCAGTATAATAACCAAACCCGCCCCAGAACCAGTCACCGGTTTTAAGATCTTCTTCAAAAGAATATATATCTAGGTCTCCCCCCTGGTCTTCAAATTCAAATAAGTAAAGAGCACCTGTTGGATCATGCTCAGTTGAGAAACCAATTGCTCTGTAACTGGTATTGAAATTATTGGTATAGCAAGCGCAATTAATAGTATAACCATATTCGAGAATAGGATTTTCAGAAGCTAATAATCTAATTGAGTATAATGAACTTATCAAAGTTACAATGGTACCAACAATATTTTACGATGAAAATTATGAGTAGTCATTGCTTTGTTTTTTTAGTTTAATTAGATATAAAAATCCAACTTTAATTCCAGTTCGTGTAGCGTCAAGAAACTTTTTTTCCTCCCGAATAACACTTATTCGTACAGCTGAATAGTAAATCGAAGACTCAATTCCAATATTGTGGTTAAAGAAATAACTATACCCTAACTCCATTCCAGCTGTTATTTCTTTATCATAACCAATTGTTGGTGTAGTTGAATGTTTGCCAAACATGCGTGTATATTCTCCTCCAAAATATAAACCACCAAACAGGGAATTACCCAGATATCTTCTGTATGAAATCACTCCACCGATATAAAGGTCGCTTTCGAGATCAATTGAATTAATCCAACTTAATCGCTCAAAAGAACACCAGGATTTAATAAGAAAAAGATCATTATTGGAGATAAAATATCCCAATTTGATATCGCCTTCAAAGTTGATCTTTTGGTAATCTGGAGAATCCCTCAGTTGATATTTCATACTACCCCACATGTCACCACCAACAACCAATGAAGCATGTTTTGCCACGGAGATATTCTGGGCACTTCCAAATATCGAAATGCTTGATAATATCAGTATAAGATTCAATATTTTCCGCACAGCAAGAATTAAAAAAAATAAAGAAAGCACATACACATTATAAACCCATGCCTTTTTTCATAAGGAAAATAATTATTATCATTTTGATTTAAATAAAACCATTCCCAATTTATTTGATATCCTAACAAGGGTTCTAAATAAATATTGCTATTCAACTTAATGGAATAACCCACACCAAGTATACAATTTATCCCAATCAGATCGGTCGCCGGCACGTACCAGTAATTTCCACTTATAGGATCAGGAGTAGATGTTCTATATCTCTGGTATTGAATGGAAAAAGTTGTCTCGAGGAAGAGGTTCTCAGTTGCATCGTATCTTAATGAAGGTCCTACATAAACTTCTGTACCATTCATATTCATAGAATCTGCATTGCTATAATAACCAGAGAAACCAATAGTAACTCCACACCAATAAGATGATAATAGTTTCGGTCCGATTCGATTTCTTTTGATTGGAATACTGTCACTGCCAGATGAAGGAGAGAGTCTTTGTAAGTACTTTAATGCGAATCCCAAATCTATGTCCTTTCTTACTCCAAAGGGAGATTTTTGAAAATACAAACGTTCTAACCTTAATTCTCCACCTATCATCTTGTTTTCGTCTGGCTGAGAATATAGCAACGCAGGCTTTACCAAGAATATACTTATTGCCAACTTGATTATATAACTCTTATTCACTTCTCTAAATTAGAATATGGGATACCAAATTGATAATTATACATCTTCTCAATGCATAAGTTAGTAATTTAAAATACTCAGTGTGAAAAATAGGCAGCACCTCCTTCCTATTAGCAAATAAAATTTTGGTTGCATAATAATCCTAATCGAACACTAACATTTGTTCATAAATATTAAATAGGTAACGATAAGAAGAATACATGATAATCCTGAGTTGAATTCATCAACAAGTTACTCCAAGATAAATTACAAGTCAAGTGCCTGGCCCGCTCCTTAATTTGAACCAATCTACATTAGGTTATTTAGAATGTTTTTAAACTATGACAAGTCATAGTTTAATCAGGAAGGCAAGCTATTTGTTACCCCGTAACTAATCAGTCCGGTTCCTGAAAACCAAAATCTGGGGTGTCTTATTAACTGATCATCAACAAATATATGATAAAGAAGGAAGCTTCTCGTGCTGTGAATCAAGAAAGCACAGTTTTATTAACGGTTGTTGAGAATTGAGTTGTAACAA
>JBNJEV010000029.1:0-29416 GCA_051746185.1 Bacteroidota bacterium | reverse complement strand
GCTGATGGAGCAGCATCGATACAGACATTGCCTTGTGCACCTCCAGGCAGTGTGCCGGTGAGTGTCGGTGCCTCGGTGTCCCCGCCCGTGTAAACAACCACCGCATTGGCAGCTGAGTTGCCGCACTCATCCTCCACCGTGTAGGTATAGGTCGCCGTCCAGCTGCAGTCATCGCCCGTAACCTCCGAGTCGATCAGTGTCGCTGTTACCGTTCCGCAGTTGTCCGTGTACTGGGAGGCAATATCTGCTACAGCAGGTGCTGCGGGGGCATCGGCAATACAGACATTCCCTACCGCTCCACCTGGCAGCGTGCCGGTGAGTGTCGGTGCAATATTATCATCGATCGTGATCGTCTGCGCGGCCGTATCCGTGTTGCTAAACAGATCCGATATCTGATAGATGCGGGTGACGACTTCCGGACAGGTGTTGTTATCCGATTCCTCACTGAGCAATGTGAACGATGATTCGTCTATGCCATAATTGTCCGTGGCCGTTCCGCCTGCAGCAGTGAATTCATCATACGTTGCATAGGCAGGGTGCTCTGATATATCACATACTGCCGTCAGGGGACCGGGAGCAGTAAGGACAGGTGGCTCTTCATCTGAAGGATCTCCCACCGTATATTCTGCAGGCAGGGTGCTGATGCCGGACCGGCCTACGGTGTCCCCTGTGGCAGGGACGTGGATCCCGTCCACTGTCCAGTCACCGCCACTACTCGCACGTGTTAATAACCTGGATTCTTCGGTGATGGGCGGGCTGGTGAATCCGTCAGCGTCCAGGTCAAGATCATAATCCGAACTGGACAAGGAGTTTTCTGCGGAGAGGGACCAGTATCCGATATCATAGGTATGAACAATGGAAACGCCATCGTCGTCCAATGGGAGTCCTGACTCCCCGGGAGAACCGGAGATGAAACTGCCTGCCAGGGAGCCTTCGGATAATGAATTGAAACTGATGATGGCGGGTCTGTAATTGCCCACAGTCCCCACAGGAAATAAATATCCGGTTCCAAAGGAATTGATCCACCTTTCGAACTCACCGATGACAGTGCCCGATGTATGGAAGAGCGTTCCCGGATTGGCAAGACCGGTCCCAAGGATCATCCTGTATGACCCGGTAGAGATATTCCCCTGGGTCATGAACAACGTATGAGTTACAGTAACATTTCCTTCACTCAAACTGATACCAGCTCCATCAATCTCCAGATCATAGAAAATCTCACCAGAGGGATTCGAGATGGTCTGCTCGGCACTTCCGTCAAAAGTCACGAGGCCGGTGCCCTCTGCAAAGGTTCCGGAATTTGTCCAGTCACCCGCCAGATCTATATCAGCATTATTATTTGCTACATTGAATTCAGCCGGTCCGATGATGGTTAAATCCCCGTTGATATCAAGGTCATTCTGCGCTTCCTTGGTTCCTGAGCCGGTAAGGATTAAATTCCAGTAAGCATCCTTTGGAGGAATGATATCCTGTGCCCCTGCACCATCATACACGAATGTGTTCCCGGTATATCCGCAGTAAAGAGACAGGTCCAAATCAAACATTGCTCCGGACCAGCGCCAGGTGGCGCCATCAAGGTTGTTAATCACTTCATCGCCTCCAAAATTTCTGAAATCCCCATCCATATCAACCACACCTGAATTCTCAAATACAAGACCGGCATCATTCAGGCTGATGTCTTGAAAAGCCATGTTGCCGGTACCGGAATTGGAAATGATCATTCCCTGACTGCTGAAGTTTGGAGCGAAAATATCGCCAGCGATTGTGATGGTGCCCGTGTTGTTTACAGATTGATTATTACCCTCAAAGCGGAGCTGGTTCTGAATTGTGAGATTTTCGTTATTGATGAAATTATTGTCGTGGGTCACGGATCCTTTGAATATCAGATCGCCACCGATGGTAAATGAGCCCGTAAAATCATTGGTTACTGTTGCTAGATTGGTTTGAAATTCAAAATTTCCAATGGTGTTAATGATACCTGTACCCGAGATGTTCAATGTGATCCCCCCTTCAATGTGAACAGCCCCTATGTTCAATCCCTTTATAGCATCATCAACAATCAGGGCACACGAAGATCCACTTTTGAAAATAATCTTTGTACCAACAGATGAATTACCGTCCGTTGAACCGCCGTCCTGGATGGTAAATGTACCCCCGTTATTGATGTTCAGCGCATGATTACCTGTCCAGTTAAGCTGACCCGGAGGCTCAATGGTAATATCCTTGGTATTCCCGTCTCCATCCATGTTAATGATATGCCCTTGAATGTAGACGCTGCTGTTTGCATCCGGAACACAATTGCAGGGAGGATCACCCGAAGCGTATGACCAGACAGTGGGATCATTCCAGTTCCCATCCTTGATGGAAAAGAGCTCCTGGGCACACAGATCGAAACTAACCGAGGAGAGAAAAACAGATGCCAGTAAAAGAAACAGCCAAACCTTCCCCCACCCAAAAGTATTCAGGTCAGTTTTAAGGTCAGTTTGTCTGTTTCCAGTGCGGACGGCGGTCACCTGTTCATAAAAAATTTTATCCAGACACCTGTCAGGTATCCGGATGGATGCAATGCTATGCGATGTGATCTTTTTTACAGACCGGAAAAGTCGCAATTTCGTTGCTTATACGCAATATATATAGCATATGTTATCCGAATTTAGAAAAATTCAGGATTCCTTTCGATCCGCTAATTGTGGAAAAATGAATGCAGAACCTCAAGGGAACGGATATCGCCCATACCTTCCACATGCATTTTATAGAACCGGACCAGCTGTTCCAGCATCTCTTTCCGCTGCCGGCTGTTCAGTCCGTCCTCTTTGATACTCTGGTAATTACTGCTCATATAGCGGCTCCACCGGGCGCTTTCGTTCTTATCCAGCTGGAAATCGGGATGGGTCCTGTCGGATCTGAACAATCCGCTCATCAGATCAAAATACTTATCCTTCTCCCCGTAATTGTTCTGCGGATAAAATCCCAGGTGCCTTGCCAGTTGGAACATGAAGATGATGTGAAAATCCGGGGAAGGCAGCTGAAGTGCATCCAGATACCGGATGGTGCTGATCAGAAAATGGGCAAGAATGGGATTGTGTTCTTCCTCCCTGATCACCCGGTAGAGCACCTCGGCAATAAAAATGGCCTGGGTGCTCTTTGTGATATCATTGGGAATGGAATTGAGCGGTGTACTGCGGGAGACCTCTTTTACCAGCTGTATGTCGCGGCTGCTTTTATGATACACCTCAAAATCCAGGATGAAAAGTGGTTGAAACAGGTTGGAACGGTTCTGTTTCCTGGATTTTCTCACTCCCTTCACCATATAGGACTGTCTCCCGAACTGTTCGGTATAGCAATGCACGATCAGGCTCGACTCCCCGTAGCGGGTCGTATGCAGTACAATCCCTCTTGTTTTACGGATCATGTGTTTTACATATCATGCGAAGGCGAGTTCTAATGGATGAACAAAAGCTTCGTGACATGGGAGAGGGTACCGTCCGAATTGGAAAGATAGATCATATATACTCCTGTAGCCACACGGGCGCCCCGGAAATTCGTACCATCCCACAGAGCCTGTCCCCCGAGTGATTCTGTTTCATGAACCAGGTTCCCGCTCATATCGGTTATTTTCACCGTGGTCTTTTCCACCAATCCCTTAATGGCAATGGGACCCTGGTAGGTTTCTCTCACCGGATTCGGGTAGACGACCACCCGGTCATACAATTCGCTGCCTGTAAGTGCCTCCCCCCGGTAGGAGATGATGCCCTGGTCGGTGCCGAAAAAAACCTCCCCTGTTACCCCGTCAACGCAGATATCGGTGATGTTGTCCGACAGAAGCGGACTGTTGCCGGCATTGAACTGCCGGACCTGTTCGGACCCGTCAGGAGAAACAAGGTATACCCCTCCGTCCCTGGCACCCAGCCATTTCCGGTTGGCGCCATCCACCTCAATATCGGTGACCGTCTGGGATTCCAGCAGCGGATCCACACGATCTGTCCCGTCATTCCGGGGAACCCAGATCTTCTGGGCATATACCGATCCTTCCGTGAAAAGCCGGTAGGGACTGTAGATCACAAGAACCCCCACATTGGTGCCAAGCCAGAGATTCCCGTTACGGTCCTCCGCAAAGCAGCGTACATCATTGGTGATCACCTTCCCGAATTCGTCCACCACGCTGATCTTTTTATACACATCATCCGAAGTGTCGTCAATGGTGCCGTTGTCATCCATGGCGAACAATCCTTTCCCCCTGGGAACGATGATCCATTTATGTCCCGACTGGGTGACAAGGATCTCCCCCAGGGCCGCATAATCCGAAAGCAGGTTATCCACCCTGAAGCTTTTCCAGGAGCCATCGGCTTTCAACACGGAAACCGGTTCTGAAACCCCGCTGTTGGTCATCCAGAGATTTCCCATGGCATCATGGGTGATCCCTCCGATCCTGATAAAATCTCCTCCCGGGAAAATGCTCTGCAGCGTACTGTTGGATTCATCGTAACGGATCAGGTCCTCCCCTTCCCTGTATTCAAGCAAACCGTATCCCCATGAGCCCGCGAAGGTATGGGTGGGATCCGACGGGTGGACAGAGAGTGTGATCAGATCTTTGTAAGACCAGTTGCTCCTGTAATCCCACTTCTGGTCCCTGAATGATTCCAGGGTGGCACTGATAAACAGATTGTTCCAGGATCCTGTAATCCCACCCTGGACCACGTAGAGAATATTGCCGGAAGAGGCCATGTCATATACATTGGAGGAATAAGGACCATTGGGGACGATGGCCCATTTGCTGCCTCCCTGATTTGTGATCAAGCCACCCCCGTAATCGGCCACCCAGAGCGAACCGGATCCGTCCATGGAAGCCGATCGCGGATTCCCCGTGGTTAATTGCTGCACCAGCAGCAGGTCATCATTGATCACATGGACTCCCGCATCATCCACGAGGGTAAGAAAATCGCCCTGGACCATGATCTGCTGACACCTGTTTCCTGTGAAATACGGATAGACATTCCAGGAACCACCGCTGTGATAATACACCACATCCTGCTGTCCGGCCGGATCGCTGTAGGAGGCGAATACAGAACCCTGATAATGTTCCACGCTGCTGAAGGTACCCTGAGGGTTGGGAATATCGGTCAGTGTTTCCCAGGCATTGAAATCGAACAGGAACGGATCGGACAGCAGTCCTCTCCGGATGCCGTTGTCTGTTGCAGCGTAGAGATAAGTTCCGTCGGAAGTAACCTGGTTCACCCCCAAAGCCTCCCCGTTATCACCAATGTAATAGGTCTCCCTGATCTCATTTCTTTCCAGGTCCAGTAAAACAATCCCGAATCCCGTTGATATGTAGACAAGCCCGTCCAGGTAATAAAAATGATTGATGGATTTGTCCCCCGGTATCTGCTTTTTCATGATATCGGGAATGTTCATGATCTCTCCTTCCCGGACGATGTCCAGATTTGCATTTTTATAGGCAATGATGAACGTATTCAGCGCTCTGCTCCAGCGCATGGCCGTAATCCCGTTATCCGACAGGCCGTCGATCTTGGAAAGTTTCTCGATGGAATTGTCTTCCAGGTTGTAATAGAATAGTCCCCCGGTTGCCGAACAGTAGACCCGGTCTTCCGCCGCCTCCACAAGGGTGCAATAGGTATAGGGAAGATGGGTTCTCCACTCGCCCAGTCTGATCTGGCCGTGGAGCGGTTGCAGCAATCCCAGGCATACAATAAGAATCCACCGGAGGTACCCGCTCCTTATCATCTGTCAGAATGGTTTTTATTAATACGCGAATTCATGGCACATATTACATCCCCCTGAGAAATTCCACCAGCCTGCCCACTGCCTGTGCACGGTGACTGATCCGGTTTTTCATCGAAAGGTCCATCTGGGCAAAGGTAATGTCATACCCGGCGGGCCTGAATACCGGATCATACCCAAAACCCTCATTCCCTGCAGGCTTCTGTATGATCTCACCTTCAACAACTCCTTCAAAAAGATGCTCTTTCCCACTCAGGACAAGTGCGATTACAGTCCGGAACCGGGCTTTCCTGTTCTGCAATCCTTCCATCTTCAGCAATAACTTTTTGATATTGCCTGCACTGACCTCCATGTCGGGGAAAACAGGATCCCCGATCCTGGAGTATCGGGCGGAGTAGACCCCCGGATCTCCTCCCAGGGCTTCCACCTCCAATCCCGTATCATCAGCAAAACAATTCATCCTGAAATTCCGGTACACATACCAGGCTTTCTGGGAAGCGTTTTCCTCCAGGGTTTCATGATCCTCGGGCAGCTGGTCACGAATGCCCAGATCCTTCAGGCCATGCAATGTGAAGGATTTTCCGAGCAATGCCCCGATTTCCTGAAGTTTGTGTGGATTGTTGGTGGCAAAAACAAGTTCTTTCAAAAAATGCATTACGCACTCCCCGTGGCCCTGAACCCTCCGGCAACCTTGGCGGGCCGGGGATTCATACACATCACCGGCAGGTTTTCAGGATTGGCCAGAATGTACTGTTCCGGTGCACCGAGCATGTAATCGATCCATTTGATATCCCGGGTGGCCATCACCAGGATCAGATCGGCTTTGTGCTCCCTGGCAAAATGGATGATCTCCTTCTTGAAACTTTCTTTGCCCGAAGCGGTTATGATTTCATAATCCACGTCGTGACCTTTCAGGAAAGATTCAATGTACTTGATATTGGAAAGGACCTTTCTTTTAAAACCCCTGTCTTTTGCCCTCGATTTCAGGATAATGAACCGGGCCCCGAAATTCCTGGCCAGGTAATAGATCCAGTTTGCCTTTTCCTTGTTTTCCTGTTTAAAGTCGATGGGCAGGAGAATGGTGTCAAAACCGTCCTTGAAGGGCTTATCCTGAACCACCAGGAAGGGGATCCTGGACGAAACCACCACTTTTAATGCCTTGCTGCCAAACAATTTCTGGGCACCTACCCTTCCATGCGTTCCCATGATGATCATCTCTGCCTTCATCTCTTTGGCAGTCTCTCCGATCTGGTGAAAAATACTTCCCTCAACGATTTCGAAATGAGGGGACTTGCCATATTCCTTCCTCATTTTCACCGCAGATTCTTCGATCTTCTTCTTTTTTGATTCTATATCCTTTTTCTCCGATACCACATGCAACAGGAGAATTTCCCTGTTCAGGATCCTGGAAATGTTTACAGCATGCTGAAAAGCATTCTCAGCCACCTGGGTGAAATCCCACGGTACGATAATTGGCCTTTCTAACTTTTCCATAAATATCCTATCGTTTAGTTATCAATGAAGGGTTAATATATTTTTATATTTTTGGTACAGTCAAGTCCCGTGCCACCTACGATCCACAAGTTATGAATTTATTTTTCAAGTCAAACAGGATCTACTTGATTTTTTTTCTGCTCATAATTTGTGGATCCTGCTTCAATTGCGGGCTGTCGCAGGAAAAGGAAATACATCTCACACCCTGGATCCAGGAAATAAAACTCCCTTCTCGATATTCGGAAATACACAACAGATCTTTTTTTCTGGATGGAATGGGACATATCTTTCTGGGAAAGGAAAACGGTCTTACCATCATCAACGGCAAAAGTTCCGTCCATCTGCACATGGACGGACCGGTATATGTGGGGGGGACCGATCATGATACCCTCTTTTATGCCTGTGAGAATGACCTGGGATACCTGATCAGAAGCGCGCAGAAAGGTTTCCATACCGTTTCGCTGAAACATCTTTTCGCCTCGGGACTCCGGAGTTTCTTTCCCGGGCAGTTGATCCAGTCGGAAAAACTTTGTTTCGTCAACACCGACCGGGGCATCTATGTTCTGGGAAAGGGAAAAAGCGGACATTTCCCCTATCCGGAAGCCGAAACACACCTTTATGTAATGGAAGGGACGCTTTATCTTGCTGTGGAAAACCGGGGTATCTTTCATTGGAACGGGGATGAATTCGAAAAAATCGTTTCACAGCAACAGATCGGAGGTGCTCCTCCCAGACTCATCTGCAGGGAGGACATCGGACTCCGGGTCCTGAATGCCAACGGTGAGTTCTACCTGGTTCCGGGAAGAACAGCCGAACCGGAGAGGGTGGGACTTTTCCCGTCCCTGGAAGGAATCACATTGATCGGCTGCATCAACGATCAACTTCTCCTTGTCAATTCCGTGGACCACGGGATCGGGATCAGCGATCACCTGGGAAGGAACATCACCTGGTTTGAGCACAAGGCAGGACTTCCGGAGCAGGACATTCAACAGATACGCTGCACCGGGAACCATGATATCTGGGTTCTCGCTCCGCATTCCCTGCATAAAATAACCTTCCCTTCGCCCATTGACATCTTGGAGATCAATACGGGTGAAACCGGAACCATCCTTGCATCGGTCCTGTTTGAGAGCGGATTTGCCCTGGGCACCACCCGCGGACTTTACCTGGCCCAATGCGATTCCCTGAACATCAACCGTTGGTATTTAAAGAACCTCTCTCCGGATGTGCGCGAGTCCATCCACCTGCTTGCCTCGGACAACAATCTGTTGATCGGTGCCGGAACCGAAACCCTCTATTTCTTTTCCGAAGGAAGTATCAGGATCCTTGACCGGGGAAGTTACACCGGCCTTCTGCTTTTGGATGACGGGATTGTCATTGCTGGCGGTGAATCAGGGATCAATGCATACCAAATCCAGGGAAAAAGCTGGAAAAAGAGCCAGATTGACCCGTCATTGACTTCTTCCCACTCTTTTGTACAGTTTGAAGGTGAGGTCTTTTTTCTCTGTTCCAATGGGATCTACAAATTCCAGGAAGAGTTGAGCAGCATCCAGACCGTGCCTTTTACCGCGGATGATTTGCTGTACGGTCTGAAGAGTCTGGAGGGGGAACTCTACCTGCTTGGTGAGCAGGCTGTCTATCTGTATGACAGGAATGAGGAAATGTTTCTGTCCTGTGCCGGACATCCGAAAGCCGTTATCATTGCTGCCTCCGATCTGATCTCCCCGGCCGGGAATGGAGATTACTGGATCGTCCGGAACGACAGTAAGTTCCGTTCCAGGATCATGAAGATCACCAGTCCTGAAAAATTCCCTGAACAGCAAAACCTGTACCCTGTCCTTCAGGATCTCGGCGAGGTCATCAACCTGAATGTCAGGGACAGTGCGGTCTACATTACCGGCAGGGACAAGGTGGTTCTTTTCGATCTGCATGAACTGGGAGATTATAACGGACAGGACAACATCCGCTTTGAAAGGATTATCCGTGAAGATAACGGCGATTTTGAGATACAGCTGGCAGGCCTGAATTATCAGAGTGTTCCGGAACCACTTTACAGGCACAGGTTGTATCCTGAACGGAAAAACTGGAGTACCTGGAGTACAGAAAATACCATTGTGCTGAAAAACCTGGACCCGGGGCAATACAGATTCATGGCCCAGTCCCAGGACCTCTACGGACAGATCTCTGATCCCGTGGAGCTGTCGTTCACCATCAAACCTCCTTTTTACCGGACCTGGTATGCTTATGTGGTATACATCCTGGTACTGCTGATCGGTCTTTTCCTTTTCCGCAAATGGCGGCTGCTGAGTTATCAGCGGGCTGAATCAAGGATCTCCCTGAGGATGCAGGACAAACTGGACAACCTGACCGTGGAGAAGGAAAAATCGGACAGGCTCATGTCAGAGTTTCTTCCTGAAAAGACGGCGGAACAGCTTAGGACGAAAGGGAAGGCACGATGGGATAAATATGAAAAGGCCACCGTGCTTTTTTCCGACATCCAGGGATTCACCAGGATCGCCGAAGAGATGAACCCGGAGTTGCTGATCGATGAACTGGATAAATTTTTCTTCCATTTCGATTCGGTGGTTGATAAATACAACATCGAAAAGATTAAAACCATAGGGGATGCTTATATGGCAGCAGGCGGTATTCCGGAGAAGAACAGTACCAACCCCGTAGAAGTAGTCCTGGCCGCACTGGAGATGCAATCCTATATGCAGCATCTCAAATCCACCAAAGCCGAGATCTGGGACCTCCGCATCGGGATCCACACCGGTCCGGTGATCGCCGGGGTGATCGGTCATAAAAAGGTTTCCTACGACATATGGGGTGATACGGTAAACACTGCTTCCCGTATGGAATCTTCCGGAATTCCAGGGAAAGTGAATATTTCGGGAATTACCTATGAATTGGTGAAAGATTATTTTCTCTGTGAATACCGGGGAAAGCTTCCCGTAAAATATAAAGGGAATATCGACATGTATTTTGTGACGGGCTTGCGTCCTGAGCTGTCAGTCGATCTGAAAGGGATTCCCAATAAGCGGTTTTTCATCAAGCTGCAGCTTCTAAGGCTGGGCGATCTGGAGGATAAAGTGTTCAATGAGATCCTCAGAGAGCTTCCGGTAACATTGCATTTCCATAAGCTGGAACATGCCCGCAGGATTTATGAACAGTCATTTCTGCTGTGCCGGTCCGAAGAGATCGGGCAGGAAGAGCGCCTGCTGGTCAGGTCGGCCGCGCTGATGCTGTTTACAGGTCTCACCCAGTCCTATACCAATTATGAGAACCGGTCTTCGGTAATCACCCGGGAAATACTTCCGGATTACAAATACACCGAAAACCAGATCGATCAGATCTGTAATTTGATCCTGGCCACAAAAACCCCTTTCGATCCCTTTAATCCGCTGGAAAAGATCCTTATCGATGCTAAGATGGAATATGTCGGGCGACCGGATTACCCCACCCAGATCAATCTTCTTTATAAGGAACTGACAGAAATGGGCAGAAAGATCACCTGGCCGCAGTTCAAACAGGAACAGGTTGAATTCCTTTCCCGGTTCAATTTCTTTACTCTGGCTGCCCAGAGGCTCCGGGAGATCCCCGCCGAAGAACAGCTGGATTCCCTGAAGAAACTGGATGGCTGAATCTAATACGGTGGCTGAATCTAAAACATCCTTTTAAAACATCTTTTTACAATTGGCGCTCATGGGCGGATTGCTTACTTTTGGTTGCATATAGAAAGAATCTTCATTGCTATGGACCTTGACTGGAAAAATCTGGGCTTTGCCGTAAGAAAGACTGATTACAATGTCAGAAGTGTATTTCGGGACGGGAAATGGGGTGAACTGGAAGTCTCTTCTGATGACCACATTTCCATCCATATCGGCGCCACCTGCCTCCATTACGGACAGGAATCCTTTGAGGGATTGAAAGCCTACCGTGGCCAGGATGACCGCATCCGTCTTTTCCGGCATCAGGAAAATGCCCGCCGCATGATCAATTCGGCCCGGGGAATACTGATGGCCGAAGTGCCGGAAGAGCTTTTCATGGAAGCTGTCGAAAAAGTGGTCATGCTGAACAAGAAATACGTCCCTCCTTATGGTACCGGAGCCACCCTCTATGTCCGTCCCCTGCTGATCGGAACAGGTGCAGAGGTTGGTGTTCGTCCGGCAAAAGAATATACTTTCCTTGTTTTCGTGATGCCGGTAGGACCTTATTTCAAAGAAGGTTTCAAACCGGTGGACATGCTGATCTGCAGGGACCATGACCGGGCCGCCCCGCTGGGGACGGGTCATTTGAAGGTGGGCGGCAATTATGCAGCCAGCATGAGTTCGGTGGCGGATGCACACGAGAAAGGATATGCCACAACCATGTACCTGGATGCCAAAGAGAAAAAGTACATTGATGAATGCGGACCGGCCAATTTCTTTGGTATCAGGGACAATTTATATGTCACCCCCCGCTCCCATTCCATCCTTCCCTCCATCACCAACAACAGTCTTCAGGTGTTGGCGAAGGAACTGGGGATGAAAGTGGAGCATCGTCCGGTTCCCGTAAAGGAACTCGGCATGTTCGATGAAGCCGGGGCATGCGGAACAGCAGCGGTCATCACCCCCATCAAAAAGGTGGTGGATGAGGAAATGAAGGTCGAATACAGCTTCGGTGACGGTGTCAATCCGGGTCCCCTCACCACCCGGCTCTATGAAACACTGACCGGGATCCAGAACGGCGATCTGGAAGATAAATTTGGGTGGACAAAGATCCTTTAATAATTCCTATCTTTGCCTCATCCATTTCCGAATGAGATGTCAAAGAAGGATACCAGGACATATTCCCGCAGGATACGCAGTTCATACATCACCTCGATCATAAGCATTTCGCTTGTCCTTCTGTTGCTGGGCATTGTCGGACTGCTCCTGATCAACGGACGCAATATCAGGAAGCAGGTCATGGAGAATATTGGCTTCAACGTGATCCTGAAAGGAAATGTAAAGGAAGCAGATATCTACCAGCTTCAGAAGATCCTTGATGCCAGGCCCTATATCCTCTCCACCGATTACATCACCAGGGAGGAAGCAGCCCTTGAAACCGAACAGATGCTTGGTGAAGATTTCATCCGCTTCCTGGGATACAACCCGCTCCCCCCCTCCATCAGGGTGCGGCTGCACGCACCGTATGCAAATCCTGATTCGGTCACCGTCATCGAGCAGGACCTGATGCAGTATGATTCCATTGAGGAGGTCTATTATAAGAAATCCCTTCTCTATGCCGTCAATGAGAACATCCGGCAAATTTCCCTGGTGATCCTGGGATTTTCCATTTTACTGACTTTCATATCGGTTACCCTGATCAACAATACCATCCGGCTTTCCATTTATTCAAAAAGATTTATCATCAACACCATGCAGCTGGTTGGCGCCACGCGGAAATTTATACGAAGGCCCTTTCTGTTCAGAAGCGCAATGACCGGTTTTACCGGCAGCCTGATCGCCATTGCTCTTCTTTTTGGTGTGATCTATCTGCTCCAGAATGAATTTGAAGGGGTGTTCTCCCTGAGGGACTATGATATGCTTGCCATGCTTTCACTGACCGTGATCGTCACGGGTTTGCTGATCAGCTGGGTCTCCACATTTTTTGCGGTGAACAAATACCTGAACATCAAAACAGATCAATTGTACTATTAATATTCCCAACATGAGCAAGAAGAAAGGTGATAAAGCAGACTTCGCTCTGAGAAAAGAGAATTACCTCCTGCTGGTGATCGGTTTTGTCATCATTGTGATCGGATTCATTCTGATGATCGGAGGCAAGTCAGAAGATCCCACGGTATTCAATGAGGAAGAAATATTCAGTTTCCGTCGCATTACACTGGCCCCGATCGTTGTGCTCGCAGGATTTATCTTCGAGATATGGGCCATTATGAAAAAGCCTAAAAAGAGAGAGGAGCAGTAATACCCTTCTGATTTTCTATGACCTGGATCGAAGCACTGATCCTTGGCATTGTCCAGGGACTTACAGAATTCTTACCCGTCAGCAGCAGCGGCCACCTGGAACTGGGCAAAGTATTGCTTGATGTGGAGATCAGGGAAGACCTGACCTTCACGGTAATGGTTCATTTTGCTACGGTATTGAGCACGATCACCGTTTTTTTCTCCGAGATCAAAGCCATTACCAGGGGGTTATTTGAATTCCGCTGGAACGATTCCACCAGGTATGTGGCAAAGATCTTTTTTTCCATGATCCCGGTGCTGATCGTCGGACTCTTTTTCAAGGAAGAGGTGGAATCTTTTTTCTCCGGAAATCTGATCCTGGTGGGAATAGCACTGCTGGTCACTTCGCTGCTGCTGGTATCCACCCACCTGGTGAAGGAAGGGATGAAATGGATCCCTTTCGGCGACGCTTTTCTGATGGGTATTGCACAGGCTGTGGCGGTGATCCCCGGGATTTCAAGGTCAGGTGCGACCATCTCCACCGGATTGCTGCTTAAAAACGGCCGGGCCGAAGTGGCCAGATTCTCTTTCCTGATGGTGCTGCTGCCCATTATCGGTGCTGCCGGAATGGACCTGATGTCCGTTCAGTCGACCACTGAACCGTCAGGGATCCCGGTCATGTCCCTGATCACAGGGTTTCTGGCAGCCTATATTTCCGGTTTTCTGGCCTGCAGATGGATGATCCTGCTGGTACAGAAAGGAAATCTCTACTGGTTCGCAATCTATTGTGCGGTCATAGGAACTTTGTCTATAATATTTGCCTGACCCATGAATCTTCAGCATGCTGACACATATCTGGATGGCAAGATCCTGCTCATAGACAAACCACTGGAATGGACTTCATTCGATGTGGTCAACAAGATCAAAGTATCCCTGAAGCATCATCTGGGTATCCGGAAGATCAAAGTGGGTCATGCCGGGACCCTGGATCCGCTGGCCACCGGCCTGGTGATCGTCTGCACCGGAAAGGCCACCAAGCAGATCAGTCAGTTCCAGGATATGGAAAAGCAGTACGATGCCCGAATCAAACTGGGCGCCACCACGCCATCCTTTGACCTGGAAACCAAAGTGGATGCAATCTATCCCTGGGAACACATCACGGATTCCATGGTGGAGAAAGTACTGCAGGAATTTATTGGTGAAATGGAACAATTGCCCCCGGTTTTTTCCGCAAAAAGCGTGGCAGGTAAAAGAGCCTATGAAATGGCCAGGGAAGGAAAGACGGTTGAACTGAAAAAAAACCGCATCCAGATCCACAGCATTGAATTGCTTTCCTGTGATCCACCCGATCTTTCCATCAGAGTGGTCTGCAGTAAAGGCACCTATATCCGTTCACTGGCAAGGGACATAGGAGTTTCACTGAATTCCGGAGCACATTTAACCGGTCTCAGAAGGACACGGATCGGGAAATATCATGTGGAAGATGCCATTTCCCTGGAGAACTTTACAAAAAAATTAAAACTTTTGTAACATATATGCGTTTCTTACGTATAACAATGCTTGCATTGTGCAAAAATCCCATTTTCCGATATGAAGTTATCCCAGTACAGATTTGATCTTCCTCAGGAGCTTGTGGCCAAATTTCCTGCCAGGAATCGTGATGAATCCAGGCTCATGATCCTGCATCGTGAGACAGAAACCATCGAGCATAAAACCTTCAAGGAGATCATTGACTATTTTGAAAACCAGGATGTGATGGTCTTTAATGATACCAAGGTTTTCCCTGCCCGCCTTTACGGAAATAAGGAAAAGACGGGTGCGGAAATAGAGGTCTTTCTGCTGAGGGAACTGAACCGGGAACAGCGGCTCTGGGACGTACTGGTGGATCCTGCCCGGAAGATCAGGATCGGGAATAAACTATATTTTGGTGAAAACGATGTACTTGTTGCCGAGGTAATCGATAATACCACTTCAAGGGGAAGGACCCTGAGGTTTTTGTACGACGGGGATTATGATGAATTCAAGAAAACCCTCTTTGAACTGGGGGAAACACCGCTTCCCAAATTCATTGACCGGAAGGTGGAACCGGAGGACCGGGAACGTTATCAGACCGTTTATGCCAAACACGAAGGTGCGGTGGCTGCTCCCACCGCCGGGATGCACTTCAGCAGGGAATTATTGAAAAGACTGGAGATCAAAGGGATTGAATTTGCCTATATCACACTGCATGTGGGCCTGGGCAATTTCCGAACCGTGGATGTGGAGGACCTCACCAAGCACAAAATGGATTCCGAAAAAATAAGGATCACCGAAGATGCGGTCAGGATCGTCAATGCTGCCAAGGAAAGAAAAAGCAATGTCTGCGCGGTGGGAACCACTGTGATGCGTACACTTGAGAGTTCGGTTTCCACAGATGGATTTCTCAAGGAATACGATGGCTGGACCAACAAATTCATCTTCCCGCCTTATGAATTCAGTGTCCCCAACCGGATGGTATCCAATCTTCACCTCCCTTATTCCACATTGTTGATGATGGTTTCGGCCTTTGCCGGATATAATTTCCTGATGAATGCCTACAAGGTGGCCATCGAAGAGAAATACAGATTTGGCACCTATGGCGATGCCATGCTGATCCTTTAATCCCTTCTGTATGCCCCTGCTTAATTCCATTATTTCATGGGTGAATGTGAAACGACTTCACCAGATTGAGCTTTTCAAGCAGTATCCCTACGATGTTCAGCGGGATGTGTTTTTTAAGCTGGTGGAACAGGCATCCAGGACCACCTGGGGGGTTCAGTACGGATACGATTCCATCTCCTCGATCGAAGAATACCAGAAGCGCGTACCCATCAGTTCCTATGAGGACCTCACACCCTATGTCAACCGCCTGCGTGATGGTGAGCAGAACCTGTTGTGGCCCACTGAGATCAAATGGTTTGCCAAATCTTCAGGGACTACTTCCGATAAAAGCAAATTTATCCCCGTCAGCTATGAGTCCCTTGAAGAATGTCATTTCCGGGGGGGTAAAGATGTCATCGCTTTCTATACCCGGGAACGCCCCGATAACGGGATTCTGAAAGGGAAATCCCTTACGCTTGGCGGGAGTTCACAGATCAACAAATTCAGCAATAAGTCCTATTACGGAGATCTATCGGCTGTGCTCATAGAAAATCTTCCCTTCTGGGCAAACTTCATCAGAACCCCTTCCGCGGAAGTTGCCCTCATTCCGGATTTTGAAGATAAATTGCAGAAAATCGTTTCGCACACGTATAATGAAAATGTGACAAGCATTGCCGGTGTACCCTCCTGGAACCTGGTGCTGCTTCAGAAAGTACTGGAATATACGGGAAAGGAAAATATCCTTCAGGTTTGGCCGAACCTGGAGCTGTTTACACATGGAGGGATCAGTTTTAACCCGTACCGGGAACAGTTCAAAAAACTGATCCCTTCCGACCGCATGAATTACCTGGAAACATACAACGCTTCGGAAGGGTTTTTCGGGATCCAGGATGTACTCGATCGTGATGATTTGCTGCTGATGCTGGACCTGGGCATTTTCTATGAATTCATTCCGATGGCTTTATTTCATGAGCCTGATCCACCGGTATATACGGTCAGGGATGTGAAGGAAGGAATCAACTACGCCATGGTTATTTCAACCAATGGCGGACTCTGGCGGTATCTGATCGGGGATACCATCGTATTCACCTCCCTGAATCCGCACAAATTCAAGATCACAGGCCGCACAAAATACTATATCAATGCCTTCGGTGAGGAAGTGATCCTCGATAATGCGGAAAAAGCGCTGATGAATGCCTGCAGGGAAACAGGGGCGGTCGTCAAGGAATATACCGCGGGACCACACTATATGAGCGGCACAGCACAGGGTGCCCATGAATGGATGATCGAATTTGTGACCCCGCCTGACAAACTTGAGAATTTTAGAAGGGTCCTGGACCAGACCCTGAGTTCCATCAATTCTGATTACGAAGCCAAACGCTTCAAGAACATTACCCTGAGTATGCCCAGGATCGTTGATCTGGAGCCGGGTACTTTTTACAGATGGATGCAGCACAGGGGTAAACTTGGCGGACAGAACAAAATTCCCAGGCTTTCGAACGACCGCAAATATTTAGATGAGCTGACAGACTTTTTAAGCCGATAAAAGTTATTATCTTAGTCTGGCTGACTCAATAACTCAAAAAAGCATGCATGTAGCAGTTGCCGGAAACATAGGTTCGGGCAAAACCACCCTGGCCAGTCTTCTCGCCAAACATTTTGGCTGGGAAGCACAGTACGAAGATGTGGAAGATAATCCTTACCTGAATGACTTTTACCAGGACATGCAACGGTGGAGTTTCAACCTGCAGATTTATTTCCTGAACAGCCGATTCAGCCAGATCGTAAAGATCAAACAATCGGGGAAGAACATTATCCAGGACCGCACCATCTATGAGGATGCTTATATTTTTGCTCCCAACCTGCACAGCATGGGGCTGATGAGTACCCGCGACTTTGAGAATTATTTCGCGCTTTTCAACCTGATGAGTTCGCTTATTGAAGCACCCGATCTGCTGATTTATCTCCGGGCAACCATTCCCACCCTGGTGGAACAGATCCAGGCCCGTGGACGCAAATATGAAAATAATATCCGCCTCGATTATCTGAAACACCTGAACGAGCGCTACGAAGCCTGGGTGGAAACATACAGTCTGGGTAAACTGCTGATCGTCGATGTGGACAACCACAATTTCAGGGACAAAACAGAAGACCTGAGCGCGGTCATCGATAAGGTCAATGCCACCATTCACGGGCTGTTCTAGGATCCTGATGTCAAATCCCTTCCGACGTGATTGCTGAGGAGAAACACCATTTCTCCCGAGTGAAGGGATTGCAGAGGAGGGACACAACATCACATCCGTGGAGGGATTGCAGAGGAGGGACACTATGTCGCGGACCGAAGGGAGCGATATGGTCCCGACCTGCAATCCATTTATGGGATGAACCGGTATCCCATTTCGTGAAAATTGGACTTTACAAAGTTGTTACTCCTCAACAATCTTGTTAAGTCGCTGATTTCTGAAAATTTCTGTTTTTATTTTCTATTAGTCTTGTATTCAATTACATACAAAACATCCAAAAAAGAGGAGAAGTTTTGAAAAACTAACAGGTTTAAGAATTAATAACAACATTGTTACTTGATAAAATACCGAAATGACGATACCTGGTTTTTCCGTTTTTTCCTTTTGATGGGTCCCTTCCAGCAATGCAGCGAAAGGAAACTACGTCCTCTTCGTGAAGGGATTGCAGTGGAGAGATTATATTGCCTGAGTGAAGGAATTGTAGTGGAGAGATATTCCATGCCATACGAGCCAGCCGAGCGGTTGCATTTTAGAACCGGTACCCCATGTCGGGAAAACAGGACGTCACAGGTTGGTAACGCTTATACAATCTTGTGACTTTTTCTCTCCGTGAAACATTTCGGTAATTACAAGTTTAAAGATCTCGTTTATAAGGTTTTATGAAACATTTATTTGACATTTAATGGGATGTGTTTTAAGTTTGTATGAAAATCAATTGCCATGCGATCACAAAAAAATTTTCAACTGACCATTCCTGTTTTATTCAGAATAATAATAAGCTTAGTTTTTTTTCTTTCTTCTTTTTCATCTTATTCTCAAGTCAATCTCAACGAAAAATCTCAGGAATATCCCTTTTTTTACAAAAATCCTAAGGTTATTGATGTTGAGTACAAATACAAAATAAGCCTGGATTCAATTGAAATTAACAGAAAGGAAGATTTAAAGGTATGGATACCTGTTCCACGGGATTGGAATACACAGAAGGTTATAGAAGTATCGAAGATTGAACCACAATGCGATAAAGATTATTTCGACCCTGAACATGGTAACAGAATATTGTTTTGGAATTTTGGTAAATCTCCTGAAGCAGAATCTTACGAAATAACTATTTGTTTCAGAACTGAAAATTTTCAAATCTATGTAAATGAAAGCTCGTTAACCAAATCTGTAAAACAGCATGATAATGTTACTTATAAAAAAAATAGCAACGAATACAAGCTGTATACAAGAAGCACACAAAAAAGGATTAAAATAACACCGGAGATTGTAAAAATGGCAAAAGAAGCTGTTGCCAATGAAAAAAACCCCTATTTACAGTCAAAAGCAATATTCCAATATGTCTTGCAAAAAATGAAGTTTGTTCACAATAGAAAAGAAAGAGGTGTAGGTACTGAGATTTTATTACAACACCCTGTTGTTGATACTTTAACCGGCAAAAAATATTATGCAGGAGAATGTGGTCAATTTAGTGAACTATTTATTGCTCTTTGCCGTGCAAGTGGAATACCTGCCAGACCTGTTGTTGGTTTTGTCCAGGGAAGAACAGATATTCAGGAAAAGGATTTGGAAGAATATTCCTCGGATGAAATTGAGTTATCCCCGGATGGTTATGCAGGTACATTGCATTATTTTAATAGTGAAAAAGGTATGTCGGCAACACCACATGTATGGGCAGAGTTTTATTATCCTGAATATGGATGGATACCTGTTGATTTAACTATTGGGCGTACTTTTGGACATTTAAACGGACCGAGAATTATAATGAGCAAAGGGTTTGACATTTTATGGGCTCCGGAATTTGAACCAGATGAACTTGAAGGATATGGTTTTCAGTGGATTCCCGCAGAAAATGGAAGAGTTGATGCCTTGCAGTCAGGCGTTTGGAAAATAAGCAAACTGAGAAATGTGAGTGTCAAAATATTGTATAATACTGACCCATTTCCTGCAGAGGCTCTTTATGAATATATAAATGGTATCATTTACGACGAGCATGAAAATAATTTTCAAAAAAGAAGAAGAGTCTTACGAAGATTTCATGATGCATCAGTTGAAAATGAGGGTGTCGATATATTTAAGGGAAATTATGAACTTAAAAAAGACTATGAAGCTTATCTCTGTCATCTGTTGCATCTCGCTATGGGAGATAATTCATTTAAAGAATTCTCGAATTCATACATTAAAAAGCGTGTAGATTTGGGGAAACCAGTTGCTGTAGATAAATTACAAGATATCATTGATTCCAACTGTTCGTCAAATATCAAAATCAGAGAATGGATATCTGATTATAGATTGCCGGAATTTAAGCTAACCAGAGTTAAGCGGTTCAATAATAAAAACAAATGGATTGTTAACGGTTGTTTAAAAAGCGAAGAGGCTGCTAAATTTAATCTGCCGGTTGAATTACAGGTTCAGACTTCTAAAGGAACTGAGCTGAAAAAGGTCCCCATTGATTCAGACTCTGTTAATTTTACTATTAAAACTAAACATATTCCTCAGAAACTGATTGTTGATCCAGATTTTCATTTTCCCACAATTCGACAAATGCCGCCATTAATTATTCAGTTGTGGAACGCTTATCCTGATTTTACTGTTGTATATGGGAGCATTAAAGAAGCTGAAGAAAATAAAAATACTGCGATGAAACTATTCATTGAAAATGCCGGTTTGTCACCAGATTTGATAAAAAAAGATACAGAAGTCACTGCAAAGGAACTGAATAAGAAAAGAATAATTCTAATTGGCAGACCTGAAACCAATTTGATTAGCAAAAAATTTGAAGAAAAATTTCCAATTAAATTTAATGGCTGTGAAGCAGTTTTGAATGGGAAAAAATACGGTAATCCGAATATAGGAGTCGCTCAAATAGTTCAAAATGATAATTCCAAAAACAATATGATTATAATGTATGCAGGACTTAGTGGTCCTGCTACCGAGACACTTTGCAGTATAGAGAAGTGGAAAGACCATCCACTTGCCTATTCTGCCTCATTCCTTTTGTATAAAT
Organism: Bacteroidota bacterium; assembly: GCA_051746185.1. Lineage (GTDB taxonomy): Bacteria > Bacteroidota > Bacteroidia > Bacteroidales. The sequence goes on along the minus strand of JBNJEV010000029.1, from coordinate 8,387 downwards.
ATTTTGAAATCATAGATTCCGGAGAATGGGAAGATAATACTAGTGAGATGGTGTGGGTGTTTTGATTTTTTGCCCGGGATTTTTTATCACGATAAATTTTTGACTTTGAGATGCGATGTTTTAATTTTATGGTAACAGAAAAGATTCGAAAATGCATTCCGTTTCCCGAAGAAATATGATCAAATCACTACTGATAGCTCCGGTTACCGGTTATTCTCCATTTTTTAATTCAATACAGATACCGGATAAGGAAGAAAACAATCATGATTTTGAACCGGGATATCTCAAAACTATATCCCGGACCGCCAGGGAGGGATCTGGTTCCGACCTGCAATCCCGGAACACAGCGACATGCTCCCGGCCTGCAGCCCCTCAAGGACTGAACTTCCGCAGAGATTCCCTCAGTGTCTGGATTATTTTTCTGGCGCAGAATCAGTGTGATAATGAATCTCCTACCGGAGGGGGTGCAGTGAATGGACGCCATGTGCCGGGAGTCGCCTGAGAGGTTGTTTTTTTGAACCGGTATCCCATTTCGTGAAAATTCGACTTAATAAAGTTATTACTTCTCAACAATCTTGTTAAGTCGCTGATTTCTGAAAATTTCCGTTTCAATTTTCTATTAGTCTTGTATTCAATTACATACAAAGAATCCAAAAAAGAGGTGAAGTTTTGAAAAACTAATAGAATTAAGAAGAACTAATAAAAATGTTAAGTGGCAAAGTACCGAAATGACTATACCCATTTCAAAGGATCATCACCGACCGCCTCCTAAGTGGAGGGATTGCAGAGGAGAGACACAACATCACATCCGTGGAGGGATTGCCGAGAAGGGATACTATATTGCGTGAGTGAAGGGATTGCGAGAGAGGGACACTATATTGCGTGAGTGAAGGGATTGCGAGAGAGGGACACTATATCCCGGACCGAAGAGAGGGATATGGTCCCGACCCACAATCCCGGAACGTAGCGACATGGTCCAGACCTGTGATCCCCTCATGACAATTCCAACCCCCTCACGGTGCGGATTCCTCTTTCGGGAGGAACACCACATCCACCACGTTGGGATCATCATAGAACTCCTTCATGACTTCCTGAACACCGGCCGTGGTCAGATCCTTCAGGATCTCTTCGAAATTTGAAGGATCGTTGAAGTTGATCCCGTGAACGTAGTAATCGAAGATGGTATTCAGCCAGTATGCATTGTGTTCTTTTTCCTGCTCCCTGATCTTAAGAATATTCTCCACGGTCTTGGAAAGATCCTCCCCGGAAGGACCTTCTTCGGCCAGTCTGACCAACTCATCATAAACCCGGTCCTTCAGGTAGGAAGCACGTTCGGGATCGCAATCGAACCTGATCTGCATGCTGGCCTTTTCAAGGGGCCAGCGGCTCAGGCCGGTGCGAATACCCACGCCGTAGGTTCCTCCCTCTTCCTCCCGGATCGATTCCACATAACGAAGATCCAGGATACCTTCGATCACCCGCATCACCATCAGGTGATAAGGATTGTATTCCATCTCCTGATGAAGCACAATGTTCACATTGGCCTTGGGTGTTTCCATTTTCACGGGGATCTTTTTTCGGACCAACCCTTCAGGTTCGTACACCTTACGGTCGATCCAGGATTCCTCCCTCTCCAGGTCGTCAATGGATCCCAGGTATTTTCTGGACAATGCCCTGACCTCCTCTTCATCAATGTTCCCTACAATGACAAAGATGTAATCGCTGGCATCGCTGTACCGGTCACGGTATACCTCCTCGATCATATTCAACCGGACATCTTCCAGGAATTCCATGTCCAGGACCCGGGTGCGGGGATGATAATCGGTGAGGATCAGGCTCAGCGAATCACTCATGATCTTCTGGGGATTATTGCCCATATTCTGGACCAGTGCACTGTACCTGGCCATGATCGCCTGATGGGCCTCCCGGTCAAACCTGGGCTTATTGAAATGCAGATAGACAAGCTGCATCAGGGTTTCCATGTCTTTCGGACTGGCAGAACCGTTCATACCCTCATTGAGCCTGTTCAGGCTGAGTTGCAGGGATACATTTTTCCCGGTGAGCATTTTCTGCAATCCTGTTGCATCGAACTCTCCCACCCCATAGAAGCTGATCAGGCTGGTAAGCATATCTGTCGAGGGAACGTAATCGCTGTCATATAATGAACTCCCTCCCTTGCTGTAGGCCCTGAGCTGGACCTGGTCCTTTTCATAATCAGCATGCCTGAAAACCACCTTTGCGCCATTCTCGAGGGTCCATTCCACTGCATTAAAACCGGGAACCTCCCTGGTATTCGTGATCCCTGCCGGGATAATTTCCTCGGAGATCAATGATTCTGCCAGCGCTTCATCCTCATAAGGTTCCACATCTGCCATGGCTACTTCCTCCATGATCCGGAAAGAAGCCTCCCGTGAAAGATGCTGAACATCCTCCCTTTCCGGTCCCTGGATCACCAGGACCCGGTTCCTGTCCTTGATCCATTCATCCAGCCGGGCATCAAAATCTTCAAGGGTAATGGTGGGAAGCATTTGCTGGACCAGCTCGTATCCGTATTCCATGGAGATAAATGCATCTCCTTCCAGGAAATGATCAATGTAATCCTCCACATACTCATCATGGGTGATCTTGTCCCTTTCTTTATAGTAATTCTCCCAGCGGGTCAGCAAATTGGATTTCGCACGGTCGAGCTCCCCCTGGGTAAAGCCATGCCTTTTCACCCTTTCCAGCTCGGTCAGGATGGCCCTGAAACCCCTGTCCTCTTCATTGGTTTTGGGAATGGTGATCACGCTGAGGGCATCATAGCCCCTGACAAAATCCCCGTAATTGATCACGCCCACCACGAAGGGGGGATCCCCTTTCTGCAGCAGTTCATCGATCCGCTGGGACATCATGTTGTTGAACAGGGAATGGATAAATGCCTCCCGCTGGTCTTCCAGTGTCTCCACACCGTCATGGGGCTCCCTGTGGCGGATCATATAACGAATGATTGTCTGATCCGCTTCTTTGTCGGTAACCAGGCCGTATACAACCTCTTCGCCTTCGGGGATCTCGAAGAAGGGCCTTTCAGGAGCATCTTCCACCGGGGGAATGTCTGAAAAAAGTGCTACCACCTTCTGCTCGATTTCAGCGGCGTCAAAATCACCCACGATGGCAATGGACTGCAGATCGGTCCGGTACCATGTATGATAGAAATCCCTCAGTGCCTGGTATTCAAAATTCTCGATCACATCCAGGTTACCGATCACGTCCCTCTCCGCGAATTTGGAATCGGGGTAAAGATAGGGAAGGGAAGCTGTAAACATCCTGAACTGGGCATTCCTCCTGGTTCGCCATTCCTCCTTGATGACCCCCCGTTCCAGATCGATCTCCTCTTCGGTAAGAAGCAGGTAATTGGACCAGTCGTTCAGGATCAGCAGGCACGTATCGATAATTCCCGGCCTGTTGACGGGAACATCGGTCAGATTATACACTGTCTGGTTCTGGCTGGTATAGGCATTGATATTTTCTCCGAAAGCCACACCGTGCCTTTCGAGGAAATTGATGATCCCCTTGCCCGGAAAATGTTTGGTCCCGTTAAAGGCCATGTGCTCCAGGAAATGTGCCAGTCCGTTCTGGTGGTCTTCTTCCAGCAGAGCACCCACATTCTGTATAATATAAAATGAGGCGCGGTTCCTGGGCTCCTGGTTGGACCGGATATAATAGGTAAGGCCATTCTCCAGTTTTCCGTAATGAACCTCTTCATCCAGTGGAAGGGCCTGGCCCGATTGCGCCAGGGAAGCCGCCGATACCATGGCCAGCATCGCTAAAATAAAATATCTGATCTGTTTCATCGGTTGTTCATTTTTGATAAGATGGGAAAAATGAACCCGAAATTACACATTCTTAAACAACCTGCATATCATTTTGATCATGATTTTTTTATTAATTTGTGTAAGAATAATTCACTAATAAATATTCATCATGATCTTTTCCCGCAGAAATTTTTTGAGGCTTTCCGGTCTCGGACTGCTGGCCTCTCAGGCTCCGGGCTCCCTTGCCAGGGATTTGGGTTCGGTACATAAATCCTCCGATCATAACATGCCCTTTGAACTGGGGATCGCTTCCTACACCTTCAGGGAATTCAGCCTTGAGGACACCATTGCCATGACGGGCAGACTGGGCATCAGGAACATTGCCCTGAAAAGCATGCATATGCCACTGGATTCCAGTACTGCCGAGATCGACCGGGTCGCTGCCGCTATCAGGAATGAAGGGATCAACCTGTACGGTGCCGGGGTCATTTATATGAGTAGCGAGGAAGAAGTGAACAATGCTTTCGATTACGCTAAGCAGGCCGGGCTCAAAGTGATCATCGGCGTCCCGGACCATGACCTGCTTGATCTTTGCAGCAGGAAGGTGCAGGAGTACGATATCAAACTGGCCATCCATAACCATGGTCCCGGCGACGAAAAATATCCAAGCCCGGAGAGTGCCTATACCAGGGTAAAGGACCTTGATCCCCGGATGGGACTCTGCATGGATATCGGTCATGCGGTCCGGATCGGTCTGGACCCGGTCAGAGAAACCTCCAGATTTTTCGACCGCCTGCACGATGTTCATATCAAGGATGTGGACAAAGCGGAAGCATCCGGGACCACGGTGGAAATCGGCCGCGGGATCATTGATATTCCCGCTTTTGTGAAGTTGCTCGTTGAGAAAAAATATACCGGGGTGGTCAGTTTTGAATATGAAAAAGATGCCGGGGATCCTTTGCCAGGACTTGCCGAATCTGTGGGTTTTGTCAGGGGCGTATTGCAGTGCACCGGCTAAAAAATTAACTGACCATTTCAATTTTTTTTCTACCTTTGATCCGATTTCCAGAAATGTTTAATTAACTTTCTGTATATAAGTAGTTTGTGCTGATGCCATTTGCAGGAAAATACAGGGGAATGCTTCTTATCCCGGGAGGTTTTCTGAGATACTGGTTGAACCTGTATACGGTTCACCTGTTGCATTTCCTTTCTTACCTGCATATCAAGATCAGGGTCTGAGCCCGATTTTCCATTTTTATCATCTCATCCGGGCTTTGGAGGTCCGGGGATTCATTCTTCAAGTTTCATATTCAATAAAAAATGGAAAATCATGCAGGATATACTTTCAGTTGCACAGGACCGTTCCCTGTCAGAGCAGACTGGAGGCATTTTTACAGGCAACAGGATCCCGTCGCAATATTTTGAAACCACAGGTACCGGGGAGAGCGATATTGCCATTCATGCGGGATCTTACCACCTGGCACTAAAAGCCGCACATATTGAAATGTGCAACATCATGACCTATTCTTCCATTCTGCCGGAAATTGCCAGCAGGATCGATCGTCCTGACCGGATCATTCATGGAGCGGTGCTGGAATCGATCATGTCGGTATGCAACGCGGGCAAGGGACAGCAGGCTACAGCCGGGATCATCTATGCCTGGCTCTTTGACAGGGAAAACGGAGAAAAATTCGGGGGACTTGTCTGCGAGCACGAGGGGAATTATGACCTCCGGGAGCTGGAAAGAAGGCTCAAGGCAAGCCTCGAAGAGCTTTACCGGGAAGGATATTCGGATCATTATCTTCTGGGGGATCCCCGGATCCTTTCCGAATCGTTCATTCCCCGCAAAGCATACGGTACCGCGCTGACGGCTCTCTGCTTCACCTCTTATTACCACCCGATCATTAAAATCCCACAGGATGATCAACTTTGGTGACCTGTCAGATTCTTACAGCAACCCGCAGGATTCAGGGATCGTCCTGATCCCCGTACCCTTTGATGCCACCAGTACATGGGTGAAAGGGGCCGACCGGGGACCGCAGGCCATCCTGGAAGCATCCTCGAATATGGAGCTGTATGATATTGAAACCGGTTCCGAGGTTTTCAGACGCGGCATCCATACCGATCAACCCGTCGGAGCGGGTGAAGATCCGGAAGCAATGGTGCATGCGGTTCAGCGAAGAGTGTCCGGATGGCTGAAACAAGATAAGTACTCGGTTACCATAGGAGGCGAACATACCGTGTCGGTGGGAGCCATCTGGGCACATCATCAGAAATATCCCGGAATGTCCGTACTGCAGCTGGATGCCCACGCAGATCTCCGGCAGGAATACCTGGGCAGTCCCTATAACCATGCCTGTGTGATGGCCAGGGTGAAGGAGATCTGTCCCATCACCCAGGTGGGTATCCGGAGCATGGATGCGGAGGAGCGCAAGGGGATGGATCCTGACCGGGTTTTTTTCCAGGATAAGATCATCGGTGAGCCCGGTTGGATGGACCGGGTGATGCAGTCCCTGGAGCGTCAGGTATACCTGACCCTGGACCTGGACGTGCTGGATCCGTCCGTCATGCCATCAACGGGCACCCCGGAGCCGGGCGGGATGGACTGGTACACCCTGCTTGATCTGCTGCGCAGGGTTTCTGAAGAGAAAGAGGTGGTAGGGTTCGATGTGGTGGAACTCTGCCCTTCAGAGACCATCAAAGCCCCGGATTTTCTGGCGGCAAAACTGATCTATAAAATATTGTCATATGTATTTATGAAGAGATGAAAAACGCGAATAATCAACGATCAAAAATAGAATTACTATCTGAAAAGGTCCGCCACATTGATATCAAATCATTCGATGCCACACCCATCATCAACGGCATGAAGGATATGTCATTCACTTCCCGGGATACCGCCCGGGCCGCCCGGATCCTTCACCGGATGGTGGCGGATCCGGAGTGCACTGTCATCCTCACCCTGGCCGGAAGCACCGGTGCAGCGGGATGCCTGCAGGTATATGTGGACATGATCCGCAGCGGGATGGTGGATGTGGTGGTGGCAACCGGCGCTTCGGTGGTGGACATGGATTTTTTTGAAGCCCTCGGGTTCCACCATTATCAGGGGACTCCCCATGTGGATGACCGCATGCTGCGGGATCTGTATATCGACCGGATCTACGATACCTATATTGACGAAGAGCAGCTGCAGCATTGCGACATGACCATTCGCAGCATTGCCGACGGACTGAAACCGGGAGTTTATTCCAGCAGGGAGTTTATCCGCGAAATGGGCAGATTTCTCTCGGGCAGCGAAAAGATCAAAGATTCACTGGTGCTGGCTTCCTATGAAATGAATGTCCCGGTATTCTGCCCGGCCTTCAGTGACAGCAGTGCCGGTTTTGGTCTGGTAAAACATCAGTGGGATCGTCCTGATCACCATGTGTCCATCGATTCGGTGCGTGACTTCAGGGAACTGACCATGATCAAGATGCAGGCGCCGGTCACCGGCCTTTTCATGATCGGCGGAGGAGTACCCAAAAATTTCGCCCAGGATACGGTGGTCTGCGCGGAGATCCTGGGAAAGGAAGTGCCCATGCACAAATACGCCGTTCAGATCACCGTTGCCGACGAGAGGGACGGAGCCTGCTCCGGAAGCACCCTGAAAGAAGCTTCTTCCTGGGGAAAGGTGGATACGATCTCTGAGCAGATGGTCTATGCAGAAGCAACTGCAGTGCTGCCTCTTATTGTCAGTTATGTATATCACCGGGACGACTGGAAGCAGCGGTCGCCCCGCAGATGGTCATCACTTTTTTAAAATCTCATCATGATGGAAAGTCCTATTTTTGATTTTGTCATTCTTCCGCTGCTGATCCTGCTCGCCAGGATCGTAGATGTATCCCTGGATACGATCAGGGTGATCCTGATCGCAAAAGGATACCGCAATTACGCCCCGGTTGTCGGTTTCTTCATGTCGCTGGTCTGGGTGATCACCATCTCGCGTGTGATGGTGAACCTGGAGAACTGGATGACCTACATCGGCTATGCAGGAGGATTTGCCCTGGGTACATATATCGGCATGCGCATAGAATCCAAACTGGCACTGGGCCACGAACTGATCAGGGTCATCACCCGGGCGGATGCGGATGAGCTGACCGAGAACCTGCGTAAGTCCGGATACCCGGTAACCCATGTAACCGGCCAGGGAAGGCAAGGACAGGTAGGCATTCTTTACATCATCCTTCAGAGAAAGGGAATGGAAGAGGTGATAAACATCATCAAGCAGTTCAACCCCAAGGCATTCTATACCATCGAGGACATGCGTTTTGTGAGCAACGGCTCCTACCTGCCCCGGTCACGAAAACTGCTGCGCAGAAGGTCACAGATCCGGTGATTACGGATATTCATGGATCTCCTACCTCACACACGTTTAAATTCGTCGACTGATCTTGTGTGAAATTAATTTCCTGATCCTGTCTGCAAAGCGGGAAGGACGGGTAGTAAGAACCATGGGTCACGAAAAGTATAATTCCAGCCCTCCTTACCCGCCATGACACTTTTTTTACATAACTTATACATGTTCATGACAATAAGCTTTTCTGGTCGCCATAGATT
>JBNJEV010000028.1:0-29810 GCA_051746185.1 Bacteroidota bacterium | reverse complement strand
ATTCATATTAAATTATCATTATATGATCAAATCCGTCACTTCTGTCGAATTCTCAGCATCTGTAAGAGATTAACTCGACAATATTCACGAAGACACAAACCCGGGGGATACAACAACTTATTTGAATTCTGATTTTCAGTGTTGTAACTTGCATAAAGTTTTTGAAAGTTAACACGCAAAATCAAGGACCATGGATTCTGTCATTAGAATATCTTTGATTACCGTTTTTTCATTGTTCATTGGTGGTTGTGCCAATACAAATCCAGATAAGCGCGATCAAGAAAAAACCCGGGATTGGGATTTGGTGTATATTTCCGATTCCACGGGATGGGGAGTTGCAAAAAAATATGCTAATAATATTGAGGATGATACCGGGAAGACCGTTCATGTAAAAGACTATGCCACAGGAGGTTTATCTGCAATAGAGGTATTCGATATGATAAAAAATTCTGCTATGTCCAAAGAAGAAAATTTGAAGTCTGCCATTGCTGAAGCCGATGTCATTGTTCTCTTTGTCAACCCCCGCGGAGATTCCTCAAGAGGAGGAGTAAAGGCCGGTTTAGAAAACTGTATTGATTATGAATCAGGCAATCCACCCGATAGTTGTAGTGTTGAGATGTACCATCCCTACACAGAGAACCTGAAATCAATCTATGAAGCGATTTTTACTCTTCGGAATGGTCAACCTACCATAATTCGTGCAACAGATTTTTACAATCCTGTCATAAGTGAACACCGTAAACATAACATGGAAACTGAGTGCACGGAATGCCTGGAAGCATTCAATATACCCTTAATAAGTATCTACGATGCATTTAACGGGTCTGATCATTTTGAAGATCCCAGAGAAAAAGGATATATCGGGGATGACGGGATTCATGCATCAGAAAAAGGCCGGCAGGTGATAGCTGATCTTCTCAGCGATGTTGGGTACGAACCGGTTAAGCGATAGAGTATTGAAGTGTATTCACAGATTGATGATCTTAGGATGAACGAGATCCGATAATCAAGACCTGAATGACAAGTATTTTGTTGATTTTTAACCTCTTACATTCGTAATTTGACTGATATTCCCTATCTGACTAACTTGCATACATCCAATCCCTCAATATACCCAACAGACTATCCCGATTCTGGCAGGAACTGAAGCGACGTGTCGTACCCAGGGTACTTGCCATGTAAGCAGCCGCTGCTTTTATTGTCATTGAAGCCAGTGATATCATTTTCCCGAGACTGGGGCTGCCCGATTGGACGGTCACCTTGTTGATCATTCTACTGATTGTCGGGTTTCCTGTGACCTTTCTCCTGTCATGGATTTTCGACATCACCCCCCGGGGGGCTTGAAGGAGGAGGTTTCCTACGACATGAAAAGTGTATTCACTCAATCGGCTGAAGCGTATAAGCTGTATCTGAAGGGGGAGAATTATCATGCATTCCTGGATTATCCTATGGCCATAGAGCATCTCAGTAAAGCCATCCAGTTAGATTCAGGTTTCGTTTTGGCCATGTTAAAACTGGCCTATTGCTACGGAGATACCCGTCAAACCGCATTATGCAAAAAGTGGGCATACTATGACCATCAAAACCACTCACTTCTTAAAGAAGTGAAAGATATCCTGGACAGAGTTCAAGGTTGATGAACAGATCAATGATGCAGCTTGTTCAGGATCTCTTGAAGCAATTCACTGCAGCTATTGATGAATTCGGTCATATGCATCTTTTTGTGACTCAGAGTCCATTCAGTCAGTGCCAAGATCCAAAACCTCACAAGCAGGAACATCCATCTGAGCACGTTTCCGCTGATGCTGAACATTGGCTACCGGTTCAATGCCGGAAAAGTGGCAAAGCAAATTAACCGGGACAAAGGCCTGATCGACACTGTGGAGAGGGAAGGACTGTAATGAGTCCCAAATATTTTGTCCGGCGTCCCATAATTCACAGGTGGAATATGTTGTATTTTGCTGTTTTACCGTTACTGGTTATATTGTTGTCCGGTTGTGCCGAACAAGTAGAGGAAAACGAAGTCTACTGCAGGAGGATTTTGTTATAAACGGTTACAGCAGGAATCTCACCTCAGAAAGCTCCCTCCCGATCTGGTGGACACCATTCAATATCCGCCGGGTCTGGGATGGTGAGGGTTTCTTGATTCCTCGGATATACTGGGCCAGAAGGCTTTGATTCATCCCTATACGTTGGGAAAGTGCCTTCACATTGATTACCCTGTAGAAATCAAAAAAGCTCTCAAGATCATATTCTAATGTAATATCACCCATGTTATACTGAAATCCCTCATCATCGAATGCCAGGTTCACAGATTCAACGATATTTTTTTTGAGCTCCTCAAAATTCTCTGCCTGTGTCGCCATAAACCGCTCCCCTGAATTTGCGGTGGCACTGTAACCCTCACTTTCTTTTACGATCCTAAAGCAGATTTCCGGTTTTTTCATGTCAGAACGATTAGTTTCATTTTATCCTTGTCTGTTTCAAAATAGTTTTCATCAAACCTTGTTTCACCTCCTTCCCGGAATGAAAAGGAATGGTAATTTGTATTTTGCTGTCCGGATGCCGCATGATCACATGACTCCCTTTTTGTCTGATTATTATCCAACCCTCCTTTTTTAATAGTCGGAATAATTCATTGTACTTTGTCATCACAAATGTAATAAATATATTACTATCCAATATGTATTCGAATTACGATTCAATATGTATTGATGTGACAATTCAATGATTATCTACTCATTCAGTACTTAATTGATTTCTTTTGAAAATATCAACTGAAGCTGTTTTTGATGATTGTCCGGAGGCAATTCCTGCAACCAGGAGGAGGGCTGAACCAAAAATGTTTTGCTCAGCCTGTTTCGGAAAAATCGGAAGAATTTTTATCACCTGCACCGATTTTCTTAAACTGGCAATCTGGTTAAATGATGCAAAATATGACAGAGATTGCACACCTGAAATTTGAATTCGGTTAAATTTCGGGGGTATAACTGAATAATAAATTGACTAATTCCTCTCAGTTCCTTAATTTTACCTGCTAATACAAACACTAAAATGTAACCCTATGAAAAAGAAGTCTTTTGCTGTTTTGCCGTTGCTGGTTTTATTATTATCCGGTTGTGCCGACCAGGTAGAAGAAACCGCTGTACTTTATGATCAACCTCAGGTTGCCGTGCTGGTTACCGAGGGTTTTCAGGATGCTGAAGCGTATATGCCGATCGGATATCTGACCAATCAGGGCATGAACATTACGGTGATTGGTCCTGACACCGGACGGGTAAAAGCGTATAACAGCGACTTTACCATTGATATTAAGATAGCTGTTGAGGATCTGACCGTGGAAGGATATGATGCTTTGATCCTGCCCGGGGGGAAGGCTCCTGCTGCATTAAAAGAGAATTCAACTGTGGTGGCTTTTGTAAAAGAGTTTTCTGAAACTGGAAAGCCTGTTGCCTCCATATGCCATGGTCCGCAGGTATTGGCCGCGGCTGGTGTACTGGAAGGTAAGACCTGTACTGCAGTGGGAAGTGTACAGGAAGAGCTGGAAGATGCCGGTGCCACTTTCGTTGATCAAGAGCTGGTCATCGATGGAAATTTGATCACTTCACGAACCCCGCCGGATTTGCCTGCTTTCTGTCAGGCCATTGATGAGGCCATTGAAAAGTCTTTTGAGCCGGAAATGCTGACACCCACACCGTTGCCGGGTTAAGCAGGTGAATAGAAATTTATGATTTCAAGGTTTTCATTTGTTAAATCGCTGTTAAAACAAATTTTATTTAGATTAATTCTACATTAATGTCTTAGTTTTGTTCGAAACCAAATAACAAATTAAGACATGAAAAAAATCAATCTTTTAACGATTCTTGCTGTATTTTTCCTTGTACAGATAAATGCACAGGATGTCAATGTACCTCAGATCGGGATCAAGGCTCCCTCATTTAAGGCCCAGTCCACTGAAGGAAAGATCAATTTCCCATCGGACTATGGTTACAATTGGAAGATCCTTATATCCCACCCCAAAGATTTCACACCGGTATGCTCCTCCGAGCTTCTTGAACTGGCTTATAAGCAAAAAGACTTTGAAGAACTTGAAGCACAGCTGGTGATCGTCTCAACCGACCTTCTTGCACAGCATGAAAACTGGAAAGCTGCCCTTGAAGAAGTCCAGTATAAAGGCAGGGACCCCGTGGAAATAAATTTTCCCCTGGTCGCTGATAATGACCATAAAGTTTCAAAACTCTATGGCATGATCCATTCTGCTGAACATGCAAGTGAGAATATCAGGGGAGTTTATTTCATTGACCCCGAGAATACGATCAGGTCCATTCAGTTCTATCCCAATGAAGTCGGGAGGAATGTGGATGAACTGAAAAGGACGTTGCTTGCCCTGAAGAAAACCCATAAGCAGGACAACCTGGTGACCCCTGCGAACTGGCAGCCTGGCGATGATTTGATCGTGCCGGTGCTTACCGAAGAACAAAAGAAAAATATAGGCACTCCGGGATCTGATTATTATCAGCTGGCGTGGTTCCTGACTTTCATGAAAGCCCGTTAGTCGGCAAAATCTAATTTTTGAACTACCAGGCTGTCTCAAAAGGTTTTGAGGCAGCCTTTTTTTTATAGCACATTGTACCCCTGCTCTTCGATGATCTCGCCCAGTTTCGCATTCACATGATCAATATACTTTCTGTCAAATATGTATCGGTTGGGCGAGTGGTTCCGGTGATCCCGGATAACCGATCCCAGTTTTGTTTCATTCACTTCCAGGTCAGAAAAAAGTCCCTGATGCAAGGAATGGAATATACTCCCGGGATCTGCAATCAGGTCCTCATATGTGATTTCGAACAGATTCTGTGGCAGAATGGTATGCCTGTCCTGCCTGTATTTCTTGTGGAGAACCACATAGGTATGGAATATGAAATCCCATAAAGCCTCATCTGTAATGTCCTGAAGCTGAAGAGAAGTTAAAAAGCTTCTGTGGAACCTGAAGGTAGACATCAGAACCTCATAGGGATTCCTTTGAATGTACACAAAGCGGCACCCCGGGAACATTTCCATCAGCAAAGGGATCCTTCCCATGTTGGGAGGATTCTTGGCAATGTACTGTTCTCCACCGATGTTCAGGATGCATCTTCTGACAAACTGCTCATATTTCATTTTATATTCTACTCTTTTTGTCCGGTCTTCCCCGCCCGGGGACAGAAATTCATCGGTAATACGGCGATGGTCCTTTGGAAAATAAAACCAGTAATAAAAACTGAAACCGGTTTCATTCCCCATTGCAAAGTCCTCTTCCTGGGGAAGATCAACAGACATCCTTACCCTGTCCACCAGCCTCTTCTCAGGAAGATAGATCCTCATGATCCTCTTCATCAGGCCTTTCAAAAAAAACAGGTTGTTGGGGAAAACCGTCTGATAGGTAGTGGGATATGAGATATCCCTGAAACAACAGAGCATACGATTCAGCAGGGTGGTTCCGCTTCTCCAGTGACCCAGCACATATACCGGAGGTTTGTTTATCTCCAGATCCCGGGATAATGAACGGTACCTCAGATCATCAAAATATGACAGCCATGTGATGAGCCTGCTCAGGCGCTTTGTCCGCCGGTATTTTCTACTGTACGGTTTCTCAACATGGTATTTTTTCTCAAGTTCATTCAGGATCGGGTATTTGCACCCGGCCAGGGTATTGATGGGAAAAACGAAATCTTCAGCACCCATTGTGATCTGACATTATTCCTCATCACGGTATTCTTCATTAAATTACAACAAATCACGATCTTTTCAAATGTTTTGATGTATCGGTAAACATAGAACCGAATGGGTTGTTAGTATGATAAGGAGGCGATACCTTCAATTCGAAACCAAACCTCAGGGAGGAAAAATCATGATTGACAAAATCCAGCAAATACTCGCAGACGATGCCAGATCATTACTGGAACACAAGTGTGAAACCGTCGGTAAAAATGATCTCCACCTTCCCGGTCCCGATTTTATCGACCGGATCATGGTACACAGTGACCGATCCTCCGCCGTTCTGCGCCATTTACAATCGGTGTTCAGCAACGGACGGCTGGCAAATACGGGATACCTTTCCGTCCTGCCTGTTGACCAGGGGATTGAACACTCTGCGGGAGCCTCATTTGCCCCCAATCCTGCCTACTTTGATCCGGAAAACATCGTGAAGCTTGCCGTGGAGGGGAATTGCAATGCCGTAGCCTCCACACTGGGGGTATTGGGGGCCGTGTCCCGGAAATACGCCCACAGGATCCCTTTTATTGTGAAACTGAACCACAATGAACTGCTTACCTATCCGAACAAGTACGACCAGCGGATGTTTGCTTCGGTGGACCAGGCATTTGATATGGGGGCTGTGGCGGTCGGAGCCACCATCTACTTCGGTTCGGAAGAATCCAGCCGTCAGATCGAAGAAGTGTCCCAGGCCTTTGAATATGCCCATCAGCTGGGAATGTTCACCGTGCTCTGGTGCTACCTGAGGAACAGCGCCTTTAAAAAAGCGGGCGTGGATTACCACCTGGCCTCTGACCTTACAGGACAGGCCAATCACCTGGGAGTAACCATCCAGGCGGACCTGATCAAGCAAAAGATGCCGGAGACCAACGAGGGATTCCAAGCGCTGGACTTCGGCAAAACGGATGATCTCGTATATGAAAAACTTACCAGTTACCATCCCATCGACCTGACAAGGTACCAGGTGGTCAATTGTTACATGGGAAGAATCGGACTGATCAATTCCGGCGGGGCCAGCGGGAAAAATGACCTGCAGCAGGCCGTCAGAACGGCAGTGATCAATAAGCGTGCGGGAGGGACAGGTCTTATATCCGGCAGAAAGGCCTTCCAGAAGCCCATGAAGGAAGGGGTGGAATTACTGCATGCCATCCAGGATGTCTATCTCACAGAAGAGATCACCCCAGCCTGATATTTTAACGAACTGCATATATTTTCATACGCTGATATCTGTTTTCTGGTCACATTAATTCCCAGAATCCAAAATCAACTCAGCTATGAAAACTTTTTATTCCTTTACCGTTTGTCTGATGATGGCCTTCCTGTTCTCATGCCAGAAAGAGGAGGAGCCGCCACCGAAAAAGACCGGGACTTTGCACATTGACGTGGGACTGGATATCCAGGTCAACGAATTGCACAACCTGTTGAAATCTACCAACCAGACCGAAGATTTCAGGGTTGTCATCTACAGGTCGGATGGCAGTGTGGCCATGTCGTTTGAAACAGCCATGGAGATGCCCGATGTCATCGAACTGGAAACAGGTGATTACTACGTGGAGGCACATTCTGACAACAACCTCCCGGCAGCTTTTGAGAATCCTTATTATTACGGGATCTCGGATCCATTTACCATCACTAGCAATGCGCAGGAATCGGTGGTGGTGAATTGCCTGCTTGCCAATACCATGGTAAGCGTGGTCTATTCTGCGAACATCACCGATAATTTCCTGGATTATACCACCACGGTATCCTCCTCGCTCGGTTCACTGGTATTTTCCAGTGATGAAACAAGGATGGGGTATTTTCAGACACTTCCCCTTGAGATCCTGGTAGAGCTGACCTATCTGAAGCCAGACGGCACCCAGGGCAGCAAATCATTATCGGGCAGCATCCCGGAACCGCTTGCCAACCGGCACTATGAGATCCATGTGGATGCCTCGATCGATGAAGGGATGGCTTCCTTTCAGATATTGCTGGACGAAACGGTGGTCCAGGTGGAGATTGTGGAAATAACGGATGACGGTCTTGATCCGCCGTCAGGAGCTGTGAGTTACGGGGACCTCCTGATCACCGAGATCATGTATGACCCTTCGGCGCTTTCCGATACCGACGGGGAATGGTTTGAGATCTATAATAATTCTGATCAGACCATCAACCTTCAGAACCTGATCCTTGTAAGGGATGATGTGAACAGTCATACCATCTCTGATCCTGTTGAGCTGGAACCGGCGGAACATTTTGTATTACAGCGCACAGAACAGGCTACAGGAGCCGTCAATTCTTACGTATACGGTTCTGCCATTACGCTCTCCAATACCGGTGCCGTGCTTGCCATCTATAATGAGGGAACCGAAACGGATCCCGGGGCACTGATCTTTTCGGTCAATTACGGAGAGACCGGCTTCCCCGGTGGTTCGGGTGCATCGATCAGCCTGAACCCGGAGTTGCACAACGCCACGGACGCCGTGCTGGGTGCTTCCTGGTGCACCTCCACCTCAGCCTACAGCACAGGGGACCTTGGCACCCCGGGAGCGGTCAATGATCCGTGCCATTAGAGATGACACGAACAAGGGTCACTTGTAAAGATGTTTCAGTGAATCCATCAGGTTGGAAAGTTCTGCAGGAGGCTTATCGGAGTGCTTTATATAGATCATATAATGAAGCTCATTGATCTCCTCCAGCACCGGCAAATGTTTTTTCCACTTGTTATAGCTGGTACATGCCAGAAACATGTTCCTTTCCACCTCGAGTCGCTGATTTGCCTTTGCAAGGACCCTTTTACCCTCGGCCGTGAGTGTCAGCAATTTTGCACGCCTGTCATTTGTATCTGCCAATTCCTGAAGGAGACCATTATCCACAAGCCGCCTGATTGTATCCATCCCCGTGGTGTATTCCACGATATGGATATTGATCAGGTCGGTTTTTTTTGCCCTGTCCATCAGTCCCACGGTGGACAGAAACAGGAATTCAAGACGTGAATTGACAGGAAGCTCCTCGAGATATTTCCGAATATAAAAATCGTGCAGCCTTGAGATTCTTGAGATGCATTCAAGGAACCTTGATTTTTCGTCAAGATTTTTTATGTAGTCAAACTGTCCTGTATAACCGGCCCCGGGTTTAGTTTTTTCATATCGCTTGTTCAGATCGGGAGTTTCTTTTATGCGCGAGATCATCCATTCTGTAAAGCTCTCCAGGTCAATATGTTCCGGCTCTTCATTCTCATAAATGGCCAGAAGATCAATAATGTCTTTGAGAATAAGATAACTGCTGTACATTACTGCTGCGAAATTTGTTTAAAATTAAAATAATATTTATTAATTTTGCATCGGATGCGATATTATTTGAATCGTATCCGATTTTGTTTCTTGGCATTAATAATTTCGACTCCAGCAATATAACCATGCAAAAACTACCTTCCAAATATACCTGCAAACGGAAGAATAAATTCATCACCTTTTCGGATTACAACAGGATCATGAATTATATTCAGCATGATTTGGGTAATCAGGTTGTTCCACCGCATGTGCTGCATTCTCTTTATCTTTTCACTTCATCAAGCAGGAAGTTTTACTCCACGGAGATCCCCGAGAATGTCGTTACAATGAATTCTGAAGTGATCCTCCGGATGGAAAATGACCGGAGACTGAGGATCAGGATTGTCTACCCGGAAAATGTGTTGGGTCCCAAAGACATTTCTATCTATGATTCCATCGGGCTGGCATGCCTGGGCGCCACAGAAAATTCATGTATTGAATATATGGATGATAATGGGAAGAACGTTGCAATGATTGAAAAAATCGTTTTTCAGCCCGAAAAGGAGAAGCTGTACTACCTGTGAAAGGATTCTGACCCGAATCTTCCCTGAAACTGGATGACAATTGTAAAAATTAAATTAGATGAATAGGGATATTACAATTACCGAGCTTGATTATGTGCGGCTTCGGAACCTGATCAATACGGAACTGGAGAACAGAAACGCCGAACTGAAGAACCTTAAAGTCCTTAAATTAGAGCTCCAGCTTGCCCGGAAGATCGATTCCAGGATGATTGCCCCCGAATTTGTGACCATGAATTCAAAGCTCGAGCTTACCGATCTTGGAACAGGCAGATCGATGAAATTAACACTGGTATACCCGAAAGAATCTAATTACAGAGAAGCCAGGATTTCCGTTTTGTCTCCCCTGGGAAGTGCTCTGCTGGGTTACAGAGTCGGAGATACGGTCAAATTTGAAGCTCCTGGTGGACTGAGGAAGATTCGCATTGACAGAATATTGTATCAGCCCGAAGCCAACGGTGAATATACCGTCTGATGGCAGTTATCATCCCATACTCATCACGATCCTGACTGTACCACGAGCTTCCTGGTAGACAGCCTTGCATTTTTTCCGGATCTCTGTTTGATATTCTCATCCTCCTTTGATAAATTTAACATCTCCTGAAGCCCTGATCTGCAAGTCAATCATCCAGGTAATATTTTTTGATGAAAAAAACAAAACAAGTTGGATACGATCTGAACAACACGAAGGACAGATTCATCCTGTTCTTAAAAAGGCATGATCTGTTGATCCCCTTTATTGTGAACCATGCAATCAGGAATGAACATATATCCGGCTCGGTGAACAGGATCGGTATGGAAACATTCTTTGAATATCTGGAACGGGTGGACCCGCTGGAGTACATGGACAGGTGCTTTCTGAAAAAGGACACGGCCGAGGGAGAATCTTTCTGGCAATGGTACAATATGAAGTGGAAGGCTGTTCAAGAGCATAACCTTATGTACTGGAGATTTGTGCAATACTATGTGGAAATATCAGATGGGAAATATTCTTAACTTTATGGATCTCATATGATCAGCAGCATCAACTACAGGCCCATCGGTATTATTCATTCACCCTTCAGGGAAACCCGGGGAACTCCCATCCAGCCGGGATCGGGAAAAGATATTGAAGGGACGGTGGAAGTATATGAAGAATTCGCCGAGGGATTGAAGGACCTGGACGGATTCTCCCACATCATTTTGATCTATCACCTTCACCTTGTCAAAGGATACAGGTTGCAGGTGATCCCCTACATGGATGACCGGGAAAGAGGGATTTTCGCCACCCGGGGCCCGGGCAGGCCGAATCCCATCGGTATATCGGTGGTGCGGCTTGTGGGTATTGAAAAGAACCTGCTCACCATCAGGGATCTTGATATTGTGGACGGAACACCGTTGCTGGACCTGAAACCACATGTCTCAGGTTTTGATGCCGGGAACACGGAGCGGATCGGATGGCTGGAGGAGAGAATTCATAAACTCCGCGGGACCCGGGATGATGGAAGATTCATGAATGAACTGTAATAAAAATATATGATTGGAGTACAGAAATTTTAATTGTTTTCGGAGGAAATGAGCATGAACTCTTTTAACAATAAAATTCTAAACGGATGAAAAAAATTTATGCCCTCACAAACCTGATCGTGATCATCGGTGTGATCCTCTGGAACTATGTAGGAAATGCCGCAGGGATCAACGGGAACACCGTTGCCTCGGTGAGTGACAGTTACGAGAATCTGTTCACCCCTGCCGGATATGCCTTCTCCATCTGGGGACTGATCTACCTGGGACTGATCGCTCACGGGATATTCCAGGTGAAAAGAGCCTTTTTTGATAAAAAGGATGACGAATTCATCCTGCAGATCGGTCCCTGGCTCATCATCACCAATCTGGCCAACGCAGCCTGGCTGTGGTTCTGGCTCAACGACCGTATCGGGATATCCGCACTTTTGATCATTGTGATGCTGGTTTCCCTGATGATCATCGTTGTCAGACTGAACATGGAACGCTGGGATGCGCCGGCTTCCCTGATTGCCTGGACCTGGTGGCCCATCTGCCTGTACAGCGGATGGATCACCGTGGCCACCGTAGCCAATATCACGGTCTATTTGACCAGCATCGGCTGGCAGGAAATTTTCAGTGCAACCGCCTGGGCGGTGATCCTGGTCCTGGTGGCCACCGTGATCAACCTGCTGATGATCCTTTTCAGGAATATGCGTGAATATGCAGCGGTGGGGGCCTGGGCCCTGATCGCCATTGCGGTCAGGCACTGGGGAGATATCCTGATCCTTCAGTGGACCGCCCTGATCTGCGCCATCCTGCTGATCCTGGCCATTTCCGTTCAGGGATACCGCAACAGGAAAACCAATCCGTTTTTTACAGGGAGGATGGCGCAATGAAACGTGCTGAATTGTTTCACCCCCGTATTTTCGACAGCCGGGAATGGGCAGAGGGATACTATCAAAGGAACAAATGGAACATCACCAGGGTGGGCAAGGATTTTGCCGCACTCCTGAAAAAGAACGGATTCAACGGGGGAAAAATCCTTGATGTGGGGTGCGGGTTTGCGGCCGTCCCCATTGAGATCGCAAAAGCCCTGCCCGAAGCGGAGATCACCGGAATTGATCTGGGCCTTCCGTTGCTGGAGCTGGGACAGAGGCTGGTGGATGAGGCCGGTGTATCCGGACACATCACCCTGCTGGAAGGAGATGCACACAGGCTCGCTTACGAGGATGGTGCATTCGACGTGGTAATCAATACCTTCATGCTTCATGTGGTGGATGACCCTGTGGCAATGCTGAATGAGACCGAGCGGGTGGCTCGTCCGGACGGATGGATCATGATCAGGGATCTCCGGCGGGGTATGCTCGCCTATGTGATGAAGAAACTCAAAACTTCCTTTACTCCTGACGAGGCCATGGAGATCATCAGGAAATCTGATCTCAGGGAAGGCAAGTTGTCCCTGGGACCTTTCTGGTGGGATTACATGGTCATAAAACCCCGGATATGAAATTCAGAATCATTAAGATCATCATCTGGATCCTCCTTGTGCTGGTTGCCGCATCGGCCATTGTCTGGTTCGGTTTCCTCAGACCGGAACCTCCTGCCATCTCTCCGGAGGACCGGGCCGGGATCACCCTGATACCGCTTCCTTCGGAACTGGAACTGGGCAATAGCCGGTTTATCGTGGATGAAAACCTGCAGCACCGGTTTTCCGACCTTTCCACCCCCACGCTGGAAAGAGCCATGGAAAGGTTTTACAGCAGGCTTACAGGGATGACCGGGATCCGTTTTGCACAGGACGGAACCCCTGCCCTGGTAGTGCACTGTTCCGGAACACCCGCAGATTTCCCGTCCCTTCACGATAACGAAGCCTATGACATACGGATCAAAAAGAATTCCATCACGATAACCGCGAAGAGCGAAACCGGGATCCTTTATGGTCTGGAATCCCTTCTGCAGCTTGCCAGGGAAGACAAGGGATCATGGGTCCTTCCAGAAATGAAGCTGAAGGACGAACCACGTTATCCCTGGCGGGGACTCATGATCGATGCCTGCCGGCACTGGATCCCAAAAGAAGTGATCCTGAGGAACCTGGATGCCATGGCCGCGGTAAAGATGAACGTTCTTCACTGGCACCTGACCGAATACCAGGGTTTCAGGGTAGAATCCAGGGTTTTTCCGGAGCTGCACCGGATGGGCTCCAACGGCGACTTTTACACCCAGGAGGATATCCGTGAGGTGATCGGATATGCGGCAGACCGGGGCATCCGGGTGATCCCCGAATTTGATCTGCCCGGCCATTCCACTTCCTGGTTCGCAGGCTATCCCGAGCTTGCCAGTGCACCCGGTCCGTATGTTCCCGATACGGTTTTCGGTGTGCTCGACCCGGTGATGGATCCCACAAAAGAACCGGTATACCGTTTCCTGGACCGGTTCTTCGAAGAGATGGCCGGATTGTTTCCCGACCAGTATGTCCATATCGGGGGAGACGAGGTAAAACCGCTGCACTGGCAGAACAATCCCGACATCCGCGAATTCATGGAATCCCGGAGCGTGGAGGATTACCATGCCCTGCAGGCATACTTCAACGTGCGGCTCCGGAAGATCCTTGAAAAGCACGGTAAAAAAATGATGGGATGGGACGAGATTATCCATCCCGACCTTTCCGCGGACGGAATTGCAGCACAGACCTGGAGGGACCATAAAACACTGTGGGAATCGGCCCGGCAGGGCTATAAGGCGGTGCTTTCCGCCGGTTACTACCTGGACCACAAACAGCCTGCTTCGTTTCATTACAATGTTGACCCGGCAGTCATCCCGGGAGCGGTGGACATCGAGATCGATCCGGCCCAATGGAAGGGGTGGGATTGCCGCATGAACCTGGACGAGCTTGAGTTGGACGGTTCCATCTATTTCTTCGGCCAGGGAGAAAAGATGCGGGGCATTATTGATTTTATGGGAACTTCAGCGGGATTCCCGGAAGTGGTCCGGGATGGTGACACATACTCATTCACCATTGAATCGCAATTCGGACGGATCAGATACGATCTGGTCATGGAAGAGGATTCCCTTTCCGGTACCGCCAGGCTTTCGGTTTTTACCCTGGATATCACCGGTCACCGTTCGGGGGGATCGGACATGGAGGATGGCAAGCCTCTTCCCGAATTTTTCAGAATTGAGCCTCTTTCACCGGATCAGGAAGCCAATATCCTGGGCGGTGAGGCGTGCATGTGGACCGAGATGGCCGATGCGGTAACCATTGAATCAAGGATCTGGCCCAGGGCAGCGGCAGTGGCGGAAAAACTATGGAGCCCGCAGGATTTGACCGGTGAGGTGGATGACATGTACCGCAGGCTGATGATCATGGACGACCGTCTTGAGCAGATCGGCCTGAAACACCGGGAATCCTCAGGGATCCTGATCACCCGGATGGTGGACGAACCCTTCCCGGAGCCGCTCCGGACACTGGTCAGTGTGCTGCAGGAGGACCGGTTCTTCAACCGCATGCAGATCTATGAACCCGAACTGTATACCACCACCCCCCTGAACCGTGTGGTGGATGCGGCCAGACCGGAAAGTTATGTGGCACTGCAGTTCAGCAGGGATGTGGACCTGTGGATCGAATCCTCCGACGAAGAGGCCAGGACCAGGATGGTGCGCTCCCTGGAAGCCTGGGCCGGGAATCATGAGGAGCTGGTCCCTGCATCCGAATCATATCCCCGTATCCGGGAGGTAGAACCCCATTCGGTTCATCTTGCCCTTCTGGCAGAGACAGGACTCCGGGCTTTGAACAATCCAGGGTCCCCGGAAAGGATCACCGGGGAACCGGAGGGAGTTTCAGGGGAACCGGATACCCTCTTCCGGGATGCGTCCCGGGCATACGGGGGAACCATCCTGGCCATCGCGGAACCGGTCAGAAAGCTGGTTGCAGCTGCAGGACAGAAAGATTAACGAGCAACCCATGAGCAAGACCAGACTGGAACTTTTGCATGATCTTTCGGACCGGTGGTCCGGCGAACCGGTGCTGTCCATCAACAAGCTGCCGGTTTCGGGATCCAAAAGGGAATACTACAGGATCACCACCGGGAAGGGATCCTGCATTGGGGCCTTGAACGAGGACAGGGAGGAAAATGAGGCGTTCATCACTTTTACCGAACACTTCCTGTCAAAGGGGCTGCACGTGCCGGAGATCTACCTGGCCGATCTGGACAATCATGCTTACCTGCTGGAAGATTTGGGGGATACCACCCTTTTCGATCATCTGATCCGGGTCAGGCAGAAGGAGCAATTTTCCCGGGAACTGATCACCATCTATCAGAAAGTGCTTTCCGAACTGCCCCGGTTCCAGATCACCGCCGCATCGGACCTCAACTACGATGTATGCTATCCCCGCTCAAAATTTGACCGGCAGAGCATGCAATGGGACCTGAGCTATTTCAAATATTATTTCCTCAAACTTGCCGACATCCCGTTCAATGAACAGAGGCTGGAGGACGATTTCAACCGGTTGATCGATTTCCTGCTGGAACAGGACACCGGATATTTTTTGTACCGGGATTTTCAGTCCCGCAACGTCATGCTGAAGGATGGTACGCCATATTTCATCGATTACCAGGGAGGACGCCGCGGAGCTCTTCAGTATGATGTGGCATCATTGCTGTTCGATTCCAAAGCGGACATTCCCTATGAGATCAGGGAGCTTTTGCTGGATTATTATATCGGGGTGCTGGAAAATTACAAAACGGTGGACGGGGAACAGTTCCGCCGGTCATACTACCCCTACGTGCTGATCCGGATGATGCAGGCCATGGGGGCATATGGTTTCAGGGGCTTCTACGAAAAGAAGACCCAGTTTCTGCAAAGCATCCCCTATGCGCTGAAGGACCTGAGATGGATCCTCAGCAATGTGGACCTTCCGGTGGAACTTCCCACTTTGGGAGAGGTTTTTCAGAAACTTCTCACTTCCCGCAGCCTGAAGCGATTCCGAACAAAGGAAGACCGGAAATCCACCCTTACCGTTTCCATCAACAGTTTCAGTTATCGACACGGGATCCCGGACGATCCCAGCGGCCACGGGGGAGGATACGTATTCGACTGCAGGGCCATCGATAATCCCGGAAGGATCGAAAAGTATATGGAGATGACCGGAAAAGATGGTCCGGTGATCGAGTTCCTGAGCCAGAAAACCGGGGTGAACGAGTTCTTAAGCAATGTGTTTGCTCTGGTGGACCAGTCAGTCGACAACTACAAAGAGAGGAACTTTACCCACCTGATGGTCAGCTTCGGCTGTACCGGCGGAAAGCACCGCTCGGTTTACTGTGCCGAAAGACTTGCCGGGTACCTGCAGGAAGGTCAGCCCGTCAATGTGATCCTCTGGCACCGGGAACTGGACTGATCATTTGCACGCGGAGCGGAAATCATATTTCCCGCTTCCCACGCTGAAAACAGCATATCCGTTGTTCATCCTTACAAAACTGATCCCGGGTACCTCCGAGGCATTCATTCCCCCTTCGAAAACAGCCTCAGGATCCGCGGCAGGAACATATACCGTGGCCCTGCAGCTAACCGGGACCGTCACTTCCATGTGGAACGATCCTTCCCTGACCTTCCAGCTGATGCCCCCTCTGCCGTAAGGAGTGTCATTGAGGTACGTGACCTGTTCTGCCAGCGGAGAAGGAGCCGGTTTGAAGATGATGTGCCGGTAACCCGGCTGGTCCGGATCCGCCTGCATCCCCGCCAGGTGCCGGTAGAACCATACCAGTCCCCCTCCGAACATGGGATGGTTGTGGGAACCGCTTTCATCCCATCTTTCCCGGGTGGTGGTTGAGCCGAGCTCGATCCACCGTCCATAACCGGGTTCGGTGATCTTATTCATTGCCTCACAGGCCAGGTCATGCATGCCGTTCTCCGAAAGCACCTCGAAGAAGAAGCGGGTCCCGAAGATCCCCGTGTCCAGATGGCCCCGGTTGGCACGGATGTTTTCCCTCAGGGAAGCCACCACCCTGTCATAGCGGTCCTCCGGTACCCCCAACCTGAGTGCCAGGATATTCCCCCCGCCATTCCCGTAAGTTCCCCGTTCGGCGTCATAGAACCTTGCATGGAATGCCTGCCGGGTGGTCTCCGCAAGTGCCGCATACCGGGAAGCTTCCGCTTCCGGTCCCAGTATGTCCGCGGAACGGGCCGTGATCTGTGCACAATACCACAGGTAAAAGGTATGGACCATGGCATCCGGAACGGTCTCACCGGGTGCCGACCATTCACCCAGGTTGAACCACTTAAGGGGCTCCCCGTCCCTTCCGGTCCGCCGCGAATGCATGATCCCTTCCTCATCGGTCCAGGTCAGCATATAACGGAGGTACCCCTTCATCCCCTCATAGCTCTTTTCAAGCATATCCAGGGATCCGTAATGCACATAGAAATGCCATGGAATGATGCAGATGGCCGCCCCCCAGGCGGGCCCGCCGCCGCAGCCCGGCTGCCAGGGGGCCCCGTTGGGAACGTAACCCGTTTCCACGATCTGTGCATCCAGCATATCCTGCACCCACTTGTGGTAAAAGTTCCGGGCATCGTAATTGTGCATCACCGTGATGCTCGCCACCTGTCCGTCGCCGGTATAGGCTGAACGCTCCCGGTGGGGACAATCGCTGGCGATCCCCCCGTGCATGTTGTCGGTCTGGCTCCTCCGCCAGATGGTGTTGATCTCGTTGTACAGCGGGTTGGAGGTCTCAAAGGTTGCGGATGTTTCAACAAAGGTGTACACCGCCTCGGCGGTCAAATCCTCCGGATGCAGTTCGCCCGGCCAGTTGATGATCTCCACCCCGCTGAAAACAAACCAGTTGAACCGGGGAGCATAACTTTCAGCTCCGTTCCCGCTGCATATATAGGTGTTATCGCCTGAATACTCGTTGCTGTTGAACCGGATTCTGATGCGGTGGCCAGGCGGACCATCCACGTTGTTCAGCCGGACCCATCCGGAGATCTCCTCCCCGAAATCCACCAGATACCTTCCGCTGTCCAGCCGGGTGACGGAGACCGGGGAGAGGCGCTCCATCACCCGGTCAGGATACGCCGTGTGGGCCACCAGTTCCGCTTCGGGCGGATCTCTCAGGGCCACAGGCTCCCACTGTGAATCATCGAATGGAACCGTGCACCACCCCGGCTGTTCCTTCCGGGCATCATACATTTCCCCGTAGTAGACCATATCCATGAGGATAGGACTTTTTGCCGCTTTCCATGAGCCATCACTGACCACCACCGACCCGGTGCCGTCAGTGTAGGTGATATGCAGCTGGCAGATGAAACGGGGCGATCCGTATCCTTCCGCCCAGAATTTGGCCGGATTGTAGAACCCGTTGCCCGTGATGCCCCCGATCACATTCCGCCCCGGCTGCAGCATCTTTTTCACATCATAGGCCAGGTACATCACCCGGTAACCGCTGAAGTCATCCTCCAGGGGGATCGGCGCTTCAGGCAGCTGCGGCCGTTCCCCGTAGTTGGTCTGGTTGGGCACCAGCACATCCTCCCTCACCTTGCTCCCGTTCAGATGGAGCTCGAAATATCCCGGTCCTGTGACAAAAACAACCGCCCGATCCACTTCTTTTTCCACGCTGAACTCCTTCCTCAGCAGGGGTGCCGGGGGACCGAACACTTCGGGTCTGGCACCGGGCCCTCCTTCCGGTTTGGGCAGAGGCTCCTCTCCCTGCCAGGGGGCACCGATCCATTTCGCCTTCCAGTCATCTTTCCGGAGGAGTCCCATCCTCCAAAAGCCGGGTTCACTCCAGCCCGAAACGTTCCCGTCACGGTCCCACACCCGCACCTGCCACCAGCACTGCTGACGGGATTTCAAAGGTTTTCCCTCATACCGGATCCGGAGGGAGCTTCCGGACAGCCTTTTCCCGCTGTCCCACAGATCGGGATATTCCAGTTTTTCCCTTGAACCGGCCACCCGCACCTGCCAGGCTGTCTGTTCCTGTCCCCTCTCCCCATCACAGGCCACATTGACCCAGGAAAGCCTGGGCCGGAGCACATCCACCACGGCAGGATTTTCCAGGTATTCACAGGTAAGCTTCACCGGTCTGATCGCTGCTGCGGATGACATGCTGCAGAGAAGCAGGATCCCGGTCAGATATGCGCAGTATTTCATGGTAATTGCCTTTAGATTTGAGGATAATCTTTCCGGACAGCTGAGAGCAATTAATAAGTTCCCTAGCTCCACTGCCTGTCCCAGGACTGCCTTCTGTTCCACTCCCCGGTGGGGGCGAATAGTTCCTCTCCTTCGCGGAGGTGCTCCCTGACAGCCTCCTCATCGAGGTCAACTCCCACACCGGGTTTTTCGGGCACTTCCACATATCCGTCCCTTACCAGGGGTTTGTCCAGCCCGGTGACCAGGTCCTCCCACCAGGTTTTATCCACCGAATGGTGTTCCAGTGCAATGAAATTCTCTGTGGCCGCTGCCGTATGGACACATCCCATGAAAGTGACCGGCGAGGAGGCATGGTGCAGTGCCATGGCGATGCCGTGTTCCTGGGCAAAATCCCCGATCCGCTTTGTCTCCAGGTACCCCCCGGCTGTGACAGGATCCGGATGGACAATATCCACCGCACGTTTTTCGATCAGCTCCCTGAATCCTTCTTTCAGGTAGATGTCCTCTCCGGTCATGGTGGGTACCTCGATGGCCCGGGAGATCTCCATCCACTGGTCGGTGTACTGCCAGGGGATCAGATCCTCCAGCCAGGCGATGTTGTAAGGTTCGAACGCCCTTCCCAGCCTGATCATGCTGTTCACCCCCATATGTCCCACGTGATCGATCCCCACCGGGATCTCCCAGCCGATCGCATCCCGCATGGCAGCCACGTAATTCACCATCTCCGCAATTCCCTTCTCTGTGATCTGCACCCTGGTGAAGGGATGCATGGTGGACCCATAGGTTCCCCTGCGCGAATCCCAGCCCCTTAATTCATCCCAATACTCTATGTTGGTCAGGGTTCCCGGGATGTCCCTGATGAGCCCGATGCCGATATCCATCTTCATGATGGTAAAGCCCTGCTGTTTTCTCTCTTTCATTTTTTCGGCAAAAGCTTCGGGCTGCTTCACAGTGGGCGTGTCCACATAGATCCTGACCCGGTCCCTGTATCTGCCCCCCAGCAACTGGTAGAGGGGGACTCCGTAAACCCTGCCGGTGAGGTCCCACAGGGCCATTTCCACCCCTGAAACGCCTCCCCCCTGCCTGCCATGGTCTCCAAACTGTTCAATGATCCTGAAAATCCTTTCCACGTTACAGGGATTCTCCCCCAAAATGCGGCTTTTCAGCATCAGGGCATAGCGGGGATCGGCCCCGTCACGTACATCTCCCAGTCCGTAAACATCCTGGTTGGTGTAGATCTTCACAATGGGAACATTGCCCACCTGTGCGATCCGCATGTCGGTGATCTTCAGGTCCGACGGACCGGAATAACGGCTCACCTCCCCGGTGAGCGCCTCGATCCGGGCCTCCAGGGAAGATCCCGGAAGAAATCCCAGGGTCAGTCCCCCCATTCCGGCTTTTTTCAGAAAAGCCCTTCGGTTACTGCTGATGTTTTTGTTTTTCATTTGTATTGAAGTTTACTATCTGTAGTTTTGGGATACAAATTATTAAAATTGTAATATCTTTCCTTCATTGTTGCATGAAGAAAACGATTTATAAGATCCTTCTGGGTATCTCCGCCCTGGCGCTGGTACTGTTTCTTGCTTCTCTTTTGTTTGAATGGAAGGGCTTCCCGGGTCCTGCCCTGATCGCATTTTTCGTTTTCCTTGCCTTCGGAGTAAGGGGAAATGAATTTTTCCGGAGCTTTTCCTACACCATTATGATCTTTGCCGCGGTGAGCATTGCCATGTTCTATCCGGGGCTTTTTATCCAGTGGGGGGATTTCAGGCTGGAATCCGCCATCGTCCCCCTGCTTCAGATCATCATGTTCGGGATGGGATCCCAGATGAGCTTCAGGGATTTTGCCGGGGTGGTAAAAATGCCCAAAGGGGTTCTGGTGGGACTCATCTGCCAGTTCACCATTATGCCCGTGGTGGGCTTTACCATCGCCACTACCTTTGGCTTCCCTCCCGAAATCGCCGCGGGGATCATCCTGGTGGGATCCTCTCCGTCGGGACTGGCTTCCAATGTGATGTCCTTTATTGCAAAAGCCAACCTCGCACTCTCTGTTACGCTGACGGCGGTGGCCACCATGCTGGCACCCCTGATCACCCCCTCTCTGATGAAACTGCTGGCAGGCCAGTTCGTTCCGGTAGATTTCTGGGACATGATGCTGGGGATCATCAATATCGTGATCCTTCCCATCGTGGCCGGGCTCATGTTCAACGCGACCGCCTACGGCAGGGAGGACCGTAAAAGCATTTCCTGGCAGGCCCTGGTGTACTTCCTGATCATTACCGGGAAGAACATCATTCTGTTCCAGACTGCCGGTGTGGGGACCGGCGAAGCGCTGATCCAGCTGCTGAAAGACCTGGGCTGGTTCCTGCTCCTTCCGGTGCTGGGGGCCCTGGCGTTCAAGCACCTGGCCAGGGGCAGCAAAGAATACCTGGACAGGGTGATGGCCTTTATGTCCATGGCAGGCATCGGGGTGATCATTGTGGTGATCACCGCAGCGGGAAGGGACAGCCTGCTGGAGATCGGACTCCTTCTGATTGTGGCCTGCCTGCTGCACAACTGCACGGGTTACCTGCTGGGATACTGGATCTGCCGGCTGGCAGGGATGGATGAAAGATCATGCAGGACCATCGGACTGGAAGTGGGGATGCAGAACGGCGGACTGGCCTCGGGGATTGCCATGCAGATGGGCAAGGTAGCCACGATCGGACTGGCCCCCGCGGTTTTCGGGCCCATGATGAACATCACCGGCTCCTCCCTAGCCACCTGGTGGCGGGGAAAACCCGCAAACGGAAACGAAACATTAACCGGACACTAACCATAATCATAAATACCATGAACAAGACACTATTTCTGGCAACATTCCTGGTGGGATTTTTTATTCAGGATTCCTTCTCCCAGTTCTTTGATACCAGGGAGGAGCTGGTATATTACACCCTCGAGTGGGAGGGTGAACGTTTCGGGGACGGACGGCCCATGGTGCAGGACGATATCCTGGAAAGAATGAAGAAGGTCTCCATCGAGGAAGCCTGGGGCATTCTCCGGGCCAGGGGATACCATAACCAGTTCGAAGGCGACTGGGCGATCCTTCATGAAGATCAGCCCATGGTGGGCCGGGCATTCACTGCCCTGTATATGCCCAGAAGGCCCGAACCGATGGAGCGTCTCACGGAAAAAGGCCATCAGATGGGCCATGTGGGCGCCATGAATTCATGGCCCATTGATGCGCTGCAGCAGGGCGATGTGTATGTGGCTGACGGATTCGGGAAGGTGGTGGACGGGACCCTCATCGGGGACAACCTGGGGAACGCCATCTATACCAATTCAGGCAAGGGGGTCGTATTTTTCGGCGGATCCAGGGATATGGAAGGCCTTTCGGAAATTGAGGGTTTCAACGCTTTTGTGAAGGGTTTCGATCCCTCATACCTGAAGGAGAGCATGCTGATGGGGATCAATGTTCCCATCCGCATCGGCAAAGCCACCGTTTTTCCGGGCGATGTGGTGCTGGCAAAAAAATCCGGCGTGCTGTTCATCCCTGCACACCTGGCCGAAGAGGTGGTGGTCAGGGCCGAATTCATCATGCTCAGGGACATGTTCGGACATGAGATGCTGAAAAAGGGGATCTATACACCCGGACAGATCGACGGGCGATGGAACGATGAGATCAAGGCTGCATTTTTGAAATGGGTTGAAAATAACCCGGAAGGACTGCCCATGACCAAAGAAGCCCTGGAAGAGTACCTGAAAGACCGTACCTGGTAACCTTTCGTGCATTTTTTCAGTATAAACCTTATATCAGGAAAAACATATAAATATTTCACCATGAATTCACTACAGGAAAAACGGATACAACCAGGGATGATCCTTACCTTTTTGCTGATGATCGCTTTCACCGGCATAAACTTTGCCCAGGAGCCTTCAACCGGGCAGCCCGAAAAGATCCATGTTATTGTCAAAAATGACGGGACTGAATTTGTCGGGACCATTGTTACCCAGAATGAAAGGGAAGTGGTCATGGATACGGAAAAGATCGGAAGGGTCGCCATTCCCAGGCACGAGATCCGGGAAATCAGGGAAGCCGGTGCCGGTGACCTTGACCAGGGGGAATACCTGGGGAGCAGATCATTTTCATCCAGATATTTTCTGACCCTTAATGCCCTGCCCCTGGAAAAAGGGGAACACTTTGCCGCCATCAATCTGTACGGTCCGGAAGGATATTTTACCCTTGCGGATAACTTCACCCTGGGAGGGATCACCTCCTGGGTGGGCGTTCCCATCGTGGCCTCCCTGAAATACACGTTCCATGTGAATAAGAATGTGCATTTCGGACTGGGAGCCTATGGCGGCACCCTGAGCTGGGCCAGCTTTCAGTCGGTGGGCGGCCTGGCATACGGATCGGTTACCATCGGCAACTTCAACAACAACATCACCCTGTCGGGAGGATATGCCGGGGTGACCGACGGAGAGAATTTTTCAGGCAGTGAACCCCTGCTGTCCGTCGGAGGAATGGTAAGACTCGGGGAGTCGGTCTCCCTGATCGGAGATTCTTTCATCTATGCGGGACCGAATCCCGTGGCGCTGGTGATGCCCGGACTGCGGTTTTCCCGCAGGGAGGGAAGAGCCTTCCAGTTCGGCCTGGCGGGGATCGTCTTTGAAGGGAATGCCATCCCCTTCCCCATCCCGGTCCTCGGCTGGTTCGTCAGGCTCTGATCGGACTGCAACCTGTTTCTGAAATAAGAACGGTTTTAAAAAATTTCACCGATGAAAAAGTTCCTCTTCGAGTCGGCACCCATCGATATCTTCCTTGAAGTGGTCCCGACCCTGGAACTGCTTCCGGCCACCGGCATCAGTTTCGAGGGTGGGATCGGCGCCCGGTTTTTCTTCTGAAAAAACATTTTACCTTTGATTCCATGAAACACTATCCGGTAATCCTCACCCTTGTGACAGGACTGGCACTTACCTCCTGCGGAAAAAGAGTTCCCGATTACGTTAACAGCATTCCGGATGATGCCGTTGCTGTGGCATCCATACATCCCATGCAGATCTATGAAAAAGGCAGGCTGAATACACTTCAGAACCTCCGCGAGAAGGTGAAGGGCCAAGTGTGGGAACAGATCCTGGAAGATCCCCGGAGTTCAGGTCTGATGCTCGATGAATATATGTACCTGTTCGTGAAAATGGAACAGGAAGCACCCGTCATCGGCCTGGTGAGCGGGTTGGATGATCCCGGCAAGTTTCAGTCCACCCTGGAAAGGATCGATGAAGAGATCCTTGAAACAATGATCGAAACAGATGACTATACCTACGTGCGGCCCGATGAAGATGCGATCATCTCCTGGAGCAGGGACCGGATGATCCTGCTGGCTTCTCCCGATGCTGATGAATTCAAACCCCTGTACATGACCGCCACCCTGGATACCATGTACCATCCGGTAAAAGAGAACTCCATCTCCAGTGTGACGGACTTCAGGAATTTCCTCGGTAAAATGAAGGACCTCAATTTCTGGGTCTCCTCGAATGATCTGGCGAAAATGATCGAGAGGGCAAGCGACGACAGTCTCCGGATCGATCTGCCGTTCATGCTCAGTAACAACTATGCCCGGGCATACTGTGAATTTGAAGACGGGATGATGTCCGTGAACGGTGAAACCCATTTCAGCGAGGAAATTCAGAAGAATATCGAGCAGGTCCTGGTAATGAACCCTTCCCTCAGCGAACCCCTGCTTGAACTAGCCCCGGCCGGGGATCTGCTCATGGCTGTGGCCGGGTCCATGGACCTGAAAAAGATCCAGAGGCTCGTGAAAAGGATGGATCCCGGGCAACTCGGGGAGGCCGGGGACCGGGTGGAACTGGCAACAGGTGTCCCCCCGGAGGAATTGATCCAGGCATTTACGGGCGACTTTGCCATTTCCGTCAATGGTGCCCAGGAGCAGACCCTGCTTCCGCTGGAGATCTTCATCGGATTCGGGGTGAACAACGATTCCATCCAGAAAAAACTGATGGGCAGAGTGGAGAACATAGCGCCGGTGGACCGGCAGGAGGATTTCTTTATCATTAACCTCCAGGGCAACGAGATCTACAGCGGGATCGTGGATGATGTCTGGGTGATCACCAATGCAAAAGGCTACAGGGATGAAGTATCGGACGGAAGGATCGAAGATCCCCTGACCGATTCAAGGTTTAACGAGTTCGCCGACGGTTCGATGGGAATGTTCCTGAACCTGGATGTATCGGCCTACCCGTCTATGGTCCGCAGTGCCTTCAGTCAGAATCCGCAGCAGAAGAAATGGCTCGAGTATATGACATCTTCCTTTGAGTACCTGGGGGTCTCCGCCGGAAATTATGAGACCAGGGCAATCCTGGAAACCAGTAAACCTGATGAGAACAGCCTGTACACTATTCTGAAGATGACGGATATCCCGAAGCAGGAATGAGGTTGAAGAAGTACCACAGATGACCATCCGGTTAGAAAAACTGATCCCCCGTCCCATGCTGGAGCAGGATACCGCAGGCTCCGAGGTATGGGAAGCAGACGAGGTGACCTTTGAACAGGGGAAAAGGTATATCATCCAGGCACCTTCGGGAAAAGGTAAGACCAGTCTTCTTTCGATCATCTACGGGATCCGGGATGATTACAACGGAAGCGTGTTTCTGGATGGCTCAGAGATCGCCACCCTTACCTACCGGCAGTGGGCGGGGATCAGGAAAGAGAGGCTTTCTTTCATTTTTCAGGGACTGGAGCTGTTTGATGATCTCACCGCCATGGAGAACATCCAGCTGAAAAATTCCATCACCGGGTACAAGTCCCCGGCGGAGATCACGGAGTTGGCCAGGATCATGGGCATGGACGAATTCCTTCACAGAAAAGCCGGCATTCTTTCTTTCGGACAACAGCAGAGGGTAGCCATCATCAGAGCCCTCTGCCAGCCTTTCCTCTATCTTCTGGCCGATGAATGTTTCAGTCATATCGACAGGGAGAACAGTCTGATCGCCTTCCAGCTGATCTGCCGGGAATGTGACAGACAGCAGGCAGGTCTGTTGCTGACCGCACTCCATGAGCCCGTGAAAATGGAAGCCAATGTGAGGATGAGATTATGAAGTACCTCTACCGGATATTATGGAGGGACCACAGCCGAACCCACCTCCTGTGGGCGTTTTTAGGAACACTGGCCGGGTTTGTGCTCCTGCTGGCGGGGATCCAGTTCTATCTTGATTTCAGATCCATCCTGAAAGTGAACAGGGATCTGCTGGATCCCGAATATATTGTAATCAACAAAAAAGTGAACATCGGACAGACCCTGGGACTCGCGAAACCGGGATTTTCCGGGGAGGAGATCCGGGAGATCGCGGAGCAACCGTTTGCGGAGCGGGTTGCCCCGTTCCTCTCCAATGAATTTCCCATCAGCGCCTACACCGAAAGTGAACGGTTCCCTGATTTCTACACAGAACTGTTCTTTGAAGCCATCCCCGATGAATTCATCGATGTGAAGTCGGAGGCCTGGGACTGGGATCCGGCGGAAGGGATCATTCCGGTGATCATCCCGCAGGATTACCTCAACCTGTATAACTTCGGATTTGCCCAGAGTCAGGGACTGCCCCAGATCCCCAGGGAGATCATTTCCCTGGTCAACTTCAGGATCAGGCTCAGGGGACAGGGAAGGGGCAATTTTGATGATTACAGGGGAAACATTGTCGGATTCAGCAACCGGATCAATTCCATCCTGGTCCCCTACGATTTCCTGAAATGGGCCAATGACCGGTACGGCTATTTCACGAAAGCCGAACCCGCCAGGGTGATCATGGTCACCAGGGATCCCACCGATCCGGCCATTATCAAATTCATCGAGGACAAAGGATATGACACCATCCGTGAAAAACTGAAGAGCAGCCGGCTGAATATCATCCTGAAACTGATCATCAGCTTTCTGGTGGTCATTGCCGCCATCATCATCGCTCTGGCCTTCCTGGTATTCCTTCTGAGCCTTCAGCTGATGATCAGCCGTTCCTCACAGAAGATCCGCAGGCTCAACAAACTGGGCTTTCACTACAGGGAGATCAGCAGGCCCTATATCATCCTTTTGCTGATCCTGATGACCGGGGTGACCGTCCTGTCCCTTCTGGTGACCGGGATCCTGGCCGGGTATTTCTCCGGGATGGCCGAAGCATGGAACCTGGAGGTTTCTTCCACCCTTCACGGTCTGATCTACGGAACCGCTCTCGGACTGATCGCCCTGATCTTCCTTGCCAACACAGCGGCCATTCTGCTTAGTACCAGGAAACTCTGCAAATAGGACTGATTTTCGGGATTTGTTTTTATAATTGAAATTTATCACTATTTTTGCATCCCCAAATAAAGCGAACAGAAGATGGCCCATCATTTATCAGCGAAAAAGAGGATCAGGCAGACCGAATCAAGGCGGCTGAGGAACAGGTATGCTGCGAGAACCACCAGGAATGCCGTGAAGAAATTGCGCGAGACGACAGATAAGGAAGCTGCCATGGAACAATATTCCGAGGTGATTTCCATGCTGGACATGCTTGCCAAAAAGAATGTGATCCACCAGAACAAGGCTTCCAACCTGAAATCGAAGCTTGCAAAACATGTGAATAGCCTGTAAGAACCTCCTGACATCAGATAAATACCCATGAGGCTGTCTCATCAGAGACGGCCTTTTTGTTTTTCAGAGGTCCGGCAACCGATCAAGCGGCTCCTGCCACATTAATCCATAAAAAGCATCATGAGCAAATACAGACCGGGTGCCCTGAAAAGCTGGGCGGTGGAGGAACGCCCCAGGGAAAAGGTGATGGTCAACGGGATCCAGTTCCTCTCCGATTCGGAACTCCTTGCCATCCTGCTGGGTTCGGGGAACAGGGACATGACCGTTGTGGAGCTTGCCAGACAGCTTCTGCAGAAGGTGAACAACAATCTGCATGAACTGGGAAAGCAGTCCATGGCTGATCTGATGAAGACACGCGGAATCGGACCGGCAAAGGCCACAACAATTCTGGCAGCCATGGAGATCGGTCGCAGAAGGGCCGGCATACACCACATTGAGAAAATCCCGGTCAGATCAAGCCGGACCGTGTTCGATCTTTTTCACCCGCTGCTGGGGGACCTGGAGCATGAGGAGTTCTGGCTGCTGATGCTGAACCGGGCCAACCGGGTGCTGGGCCGTTATAAGGTGAGTCAGGGCGGACTTGCCGGAACGGTGATCGATACCAGGATCATTTTGAAAAAGGCACTGGATAACCTGGCCACTTCCATTATCGTATGCCACAACCACCCTTCGGGGAACAACCAGCCCAGCGATGCCGATGTGAAGATTACCGGAAAGCTGAAAAAAGCAGCGGAGATGCTGGAAATCAAATTGCTGGATCACGTCATTATCGCGGATAATTCCTACTTCAGTTTCGCGGATGAAGGACTGATCGCTCAGTGATACCACATGCTTTCATGAAACAGGCCTGACCTCCGAAGCATCCGGACAGCGCTCCAGCATTTCCCGGATGGTGATCCTGTGGACAGGATGGACCAGATCCGGTGCGATCTCCGCAAGCGGCACCAGTACGAACCTTCTCTGCTCCATCCCGGGATGGGGTACTTTCAGACGGGGATGGTCCATGACCAGGTCTTCGTAAAGCAGCAGATCGATATCGATCAGTCTGTCTTTATAAATGTCACCAGGGGTGTTGCGGCCGGCTTGATCCGGGCTCATTTCATTCGTGTCCCCACGGGCGGGCCTGCCCATTTCACGCTCAATGGAAAGGATCTCATCCATCACCTCCAGGGGATCCAGGCCGGTCTCCACGGCCAGACAACAATTCATAAAGCGATGCTCGCTCTCGTACCCCCAGGGGTCTGATGTGTAAACACGGGATGTGGCCGCCACCCTGCCCACGCGCTCCCTGACCCGTTCCGTGGCCATCCTCAGCTTCTCCCGGCTGTTTCCCAGGTTGCTTCCCAGGCCCAGATATATGCGCGATCCCTTCAGGTGTCCGGATAATTAAACTTTTATTCAAACGAAGGTATCTATTATCAAACACATTTTTAGTAAATTGGGGCCTTTATTCTCCTCCGGGAGAATCGTAGTAAAAATCCGATCATGAATAAATCTTGAATGAATGAAAAATTTTCTTAGCAGTCTGCTTGCCACCATCGTCGGGATCCTGATCCTGTCCATCGTGGGCATCCTGATCCTTACCGGTATTATTGCAGCATCCACCTCCAGGGAGGTACCCGATGTTCAGGAGAACACGGTTCTGGTGGCCGAGCTGAACATGCCCATACCGGATCGTTCCGATGAGAACCCCTTCACGCAATTCTTCTCTGCCACCCCCGGCTTCGGAGAGCTTGTCGGTCTGAACCAGATCCTGAACAGCATCGAAAAAGCCGGGGAAGATGAAAATATCGAAGGGATCTTTCTGAACCTGAGTATCATTCCCGCTGACATCGCCACCATCGAAGAGATCAGGAATGCGTTGCTCGAATTCAGAAATGAAAGTGGAAAATTCATCTACGCCTACGCGGACATGTATACCCAGAGTGCCTATTACCTGGCTACCGCGGCCGACAGCATCTTCATGACCCCGGAGGGCATGTTCCTT
>JBNJEV010000027.1:0-30544 GCA_051746185.1 Bacteroidota bacterium | reverse complement strand
AGAAATGAATCCCGCAGCGGTGTTGCAGAATCATGAGACAGGACAGAAAATTGGCCTGAGGCATGAATTGAACTATCCCGCGCTTTCATTCCTGGATCCTGCATATACGCTTTCAGTCCCGGCCGATTATACCGCATACGGTATTGTCGACCTGGTGGCGCATAGCCTCGAAGCATGGTTCGGGAAAGGTGAGGCAACACTGTCAGACCGTTTTGTCATTTCCATCATCCAGGAGGCGATGGAATACGGCCCTGCCCTCATGGATCAGCTTGACAGTTACCAGCTCAGGGAAAAGATCATGTGGGCCGCCACCAATGCCCTGAATAACCTGACCACATACGGAAGGGCTTCGGGCGACTGGGGGGTCCATGCACTGGGCCATGTGCTTTCCTTTTTGTTTGACACACCCCACGGGGCCACCCTGTCCATCATGTATCCTGCCTGGCTGAAATTCATGAAAGACCGGGAGCAGGAACGGATCGAAAAGCTTGGAAGGGAACTTTTCGGCAGGGTGAATGCGGAAGATGCCATCTCGGGCCTGGAGGAATTTTTCAAACGGCTCGGAAGCCCCGTAAGCTGTCCCGCTGCCGGGATCGATGAATCACGCAAGGACGAGATCCTTGCGCTGATGAGCAAGAACCGGTCGCAGGGGCTGCATCATAAACTTACAAACGATGACCGCCAGAAGATCCTCGAATATACGTTCTGATTCTGACCGAATGCATAACCGCAGTGACTGAGGAATAAATTCCCCGTCCCGGGACATTTTTTCCACTCAAAAACGGTACTCATTGGAGGTAATAAGAAAAGGGCCCACCTGGCGATGCACCCTTTTCTACAACACTAACTAAAACTACCAACTAAACTACTAACTAAAACTACTACTTATGAAAAAAACTACGTTATGAAACGTTCAAATTTTATGCCACGAATATATACAGTTTGATAAAACCTTGCAAGTTAAATAGTGTTAAATTTATGTTAGGAATTCCAAAATAACAATATAAATCTGAAAGAACTCAAAAATTTGAGGGGTGCTGAAAAAAAATCTGATTTTTTTGTTAAGCAATTGTCATTTTTAAGGGGTATAATCGATTTTTTCTATAAATACAAAAATTATTCTTGCTCTTTTTCTGCGGCCCCTCCCTGTATGTTATGGAAAATAATCCTTGCGAGTTGCGCAGAAAAGTAGAATATTTATGGCCATATATTTTTATAATCATCTAGTCAAGGAAATGAACCACATGAAAAGAATATTATTCGCGACAGTATTGATGACGACCGTATGGGGGAACAGCACCCGGGTAAAGGGATGCACCAATTTCCTGGTCACCCCCGGAGCATCAATCAACGGGACCTCCATGATCACCTATGCCGCAGATTCCCACGTATTGTACGGTGAACTGTATTTCTGGCCGGCCGGGGATTATCCCCCCGGCACCATGCTGGATGTATACGAATGGGATACCAACAGGTTTCTCGGAAGGATCCCGCAGGTATCCCACACCTATTCGGTGGTGGGCAACATGAACGAACACCAGGTGGCCATCGGCGAGACGACCTACGGTGGCAGAAGAGAACTGGTGGATACCACGGGGATCGTGGATTACGGGAGCCTGATGTATATTACCCTGCAACGTGCCAGGACCGCCAGGGAAGCCATCAAGATCATGACGGAACTTGTGGATCAGTACGGTTATGCCAGCTCAGGGGAGTCCTTTTCCATTGCAGATCCCAACGAGGTATGGATCATGGAAATGATCGGAAAGGGTACCGAGATGGTCACAAAAGGTGGAAGGACCTATAACAGGAACCGCGGTGCGGTATGGGTGGCTGTCAGGATCCCGGACGGATATGTATCGGCCCACGCCAACCAGGCAAGGATCAGGCAGTTTCCCCTGGATGACCCCGAAAGGTGCCTGTATGCGCCAGACGTGATCTCATTTGCCCGCGAAAAGGGATATTATGAAGGACCTGACGAAGAATTCAGTTTCAGTGATACCTATGCACCTGTGGATTTCGGCGGAGCCCGTTTCTGTGAAGTGCGGGTTTGGTCTTTTTTCAAAGATATCCATGACGGGATGGACCAGTATTTTGACTACGTCAAAGGCAAGGATCTGGATAACCGTATGCCGCTCTATATCAAACCCAACCGGCTGCTTTCCAACACCGATATGATGGATTTCATGAGGGATCACCTGGAAGGGACCGAACTGGATATGAGAAAGGACGCAGGAGCAGGTCCTTTTGATCTCCCCTACCGCTGGAGGCCTCTGACCTGGGAATATAAAGGAAAAACATACATCAATGAAAGGGCCACTGCCACACAGCAGACCGGTTTCTCCTTCGTGGCCGAGTGCCGGCCGGTCAAACCCGATTACCTGGGCGGCATCCTGTGGTTCGGAGTGGATGATGCGGTAGCATCGGTCTATGTCCCCATGTACTGCGGCATGACCCGGGTTCCGGAATCATATGCCGAGGGCAATGGCGACCTGCTCACCTATTCCGAGACTTCGGCATTCTGGGCCTTCAGTTTTGTTTCCAATTTCAGCTATCTCCGGTACAACGTGATGATGGAAGATGTGCGGGAAGTCCAGTCGGAACTGGAGCATAAATTCATTTCAGAGGTCCCCGCCATCGACGCGGCAGCAGCCGTCCTCCACAAGACCGATCCGGATTTGGCCCGGGAGTTCATCACCAATTACTCTGTGAACATGGGCAATTACACCGTCCAAAGATACAGGGAACTGGGTGAGTTCCTGCTGGTGAAATACATTGACGGGAATGTGAAAAAGGAAGTGAATGGTGTGTTTTTGAGAACCGAAGACGGATATCCCCTGATGCCAGAACACCCCGGATATCCCGATTCATGGAAAGAGACCGTGGTGAAGGATGCAGGCAAGAAACTGAGGAT
This sequence comes from Bacteroidota bacterium, assembly GCA_051746185.1. GTDB lineage: Bacteria > Bacteroidota > Bacteroidia > Bacteroidales. Next base: position 27,630 of record JBNJEV010000027.1, on the reverse strand, counting down.
GCCTGACAACGGATCCCACTGATCCCGACGTTCTGTTCATATTTCCGGATATTTCTTATTTTAAATAGGAAAATATTTGTATTTTTGCGACCTGTTAAATCCAGGCAACGAAATCAAAGGCTAGTATCATGAATCTGATGAAGGTTATCGACCAGGAATATGCTCCCCAGAATGAAATCCCCAATTTCGGCGCAGGGGATACCATTACGGTTCATTATAAGATCAAAGAAGGAAACAAGGAACGCATCCAGCAATTCAGAGGAGTGGTGTTGCAGCGCCGGGGGAATGGCCACACGGAAACCTTTACCGTACGGAAAATGTCCGGGAACATCGGTGTGGAAAGGATCTTTCCTTCAGCTTCCCCTTTCATTGAAATGGTGGAAATCAACAAATTCGGGGACGTCAAAAGAGCCAGGATATTCTATTTCAGGAAACTGACCGGTAAAAAAGCACGGATCCGGGAAAAGAAATTCTAATCCTCTATCTTTCCGGCTTCCTCCCGGGCTTTTTCAATGATCGCATCTGCCTTCTCTTCCGCCTCGCGGATCATCTTTTCCGACTGCCTGGCTGCCTGAGTCCTTAACTCTTCGGCAGCTTTTTTTGCCGCGATCTGCCTGAGCGGATTGTTGCCCGCTTCTTCGATCAGTCTTTCTCCCTGCAGCTCTGCTTCCCTGACCAGTTCATCTCCCGCTTTCCGGGCTTCCCCGATCAATCGTGCAGCCTCTTCTTCCGCTTCCCGGATCATCTGCTCCGCCCGCTGGCCGGCTTCCGCCCGAACCTCCTCTTCCGCCTGATCCAATTCTTCCTGAACCCTTTCCTCCACGGCGACCCTGGCTTTCTCCTCACCCGTCACCAGATTCTCTGAGAGGTCGGTAGTAATCTCAGGATCTCCGAAAGTTCCCCCGATCCTGGCTTTCACCCGGATCACATCCGATTGGGGAATCTTCAGACCGGCACCCGCTGCCAGCGCAGTGATCCCCTGCATCATTTCGTTAGCTCCCTCTCCCAGGTCCGATGTTGAGATTTGCATATCCAGCAGATAATCCATGGTCAGGTCAATCCCGTGGGAACCGGAAACGGTGATCCTGGAATCGGCAAATTTCAGATCGAACGGATCGACCATGACCCTTCCCCCCAGCACCGTGAATTGAAGATCCACCTCGTCAGGGGTCATGTTCCTGAATTTCTCACTTTTCAGAAGTTCACTCAGTTGTACAAATGATTTCAGGTTATAGATCTCCAGCCCCCTGGTGAAGACGCGGCCTTCGGCATTGATCGTGCTAAAAAGAGGCGTGAAGCCGGCATCCAGCAATGACTGGTACTGCACGGTCACATTGGCCTTTCCCCTGCAAAACTTTGCCATGGGTGCCAGTCGCTTCACTGTCACGAAGGTCTCATAGGAGGAAGGAATATCCACACCGTTCACCTCCAGGGACAGATCCGCATCAGGAAGGGGACCGCGGGTATCCACCAGGCCCGTAGCGGTCACGGATCCATCGAGAACATCCATGTTCAGCCGGTCCAGCCGTGCCGTTCCCTCTGCGACCTGCACCACCCCCAGGATGTTCTCCACCAAAATATCCGAGTAGAGGACTTTTTTCATGTCAAGATCCATATTGAAATCAATGTTTGCAGGGATCTTCAATGCAGCAGTTCCGGCCAGGGGATCCTGAGAAAGTTCAGAAGCAGTAGTATCCGCATCCGTCATCGCCATCTGCTCCGTTTCCTCCGGTTCGCGACCTTGCAATGGTTCCGTCTCCTCGGAAGCATCCGGTTCCGGCCCCTGGACCTTTTCTTCCGGTTCACCCACGTGCAATGGCTCCGTCTCCTCGGAAGCATCCGGTTCCGGCCCCTGGACCGGAGAGGTTCCTGCTGCCTCATCCCTGACAGTCTCCGGGAGCAGTTCATTGACATCCAGAAGATTGGAGGAAACATTCAGAGTCCCGGAGATGGTCTGGTTATCAAAAATATAAGGGATGAAATTGGTCAGCTCTCCATTCATCCGCATATCGGAACTGCCCATGGTAAGGTCCAGGTCCCGCAGGTTTACGACCCTGGGGGTAAAATCCATATCGATCAGATTCAGCCGGACAGGCACCGGAATGTCAGGTGCGGTGACGAAAACATTTTCCACCAGCAGGTTCCCGTCCACATTTACTTTCTCGAATTGCTCCTGTTCAATATAGGAGATCCTGGTATTCCAGGTCAGATCTGTGGTGAGCTTTCCCCCGAGTTCGATGTCCTCCAGGGGCACCACGTCGCCCAGGCTGGAAAAATCGATCTTCCCCAAGGCCATCCCCTGCACCAGCATGTCACTGACGGGGTGTGCCACCTGCAGGCTCAGATCGAACGGATTCCCTCCCATCAGCAGATGGAATTGCTTCAGATCGACGGTGGAGAGGTCCATGTCCGTTCCCCGGTAATCCACCTGCAGGTTGATCTGCACATCGGAAACATCCTTCGGAAGGTCAGGATAGGAAAAATAACCGTCTGATACCACCAGGGTGAGCATTGCATCGGGAAAGATGGTGTCTTTCATGGTCCCGCTGACTTCCCCCTCCAGCTGAAGGGTCCCGCTGGTTTCCAGTGAACCGAACTCCCGCAGATAGATGGCCGGCACCATGGAGAGCAGGGCCTCAAAACTGGTCTCCCTTGAAAAAAAACAGAGATCCAGTTCCATGGCCCCTTCTTCCTGCAGGGCCACACTTCCTTCCGAACCCAGCACCAGCTCATTCAAACGGATCTCATTTTCCTTCAGGGTATAGATGCTGTTGACTATGTCGGCGGCAGCGATCACATTCAGCCCGAAGAATGCCTCTTTGAGGTACCTGATCCCCCCGTATGTGGCATCGATCCCCTCCACGGTCATCTGCAGGTTAAGATCGGTCCGGTCCATTGCAAAATCGCCGGACAGCTCCACGTCCAGGTCCCGCAGCACCGCTTCCGCACCGGACACCGCATCGCTGTATGCCAGTCTCCCATCCCGGATGGCCAGTCTGTTCAACCTGACCTTTACCGGGATCCCCTTACTTTCTGCAGTTTCCCCGGGTTCTTCTGCCTTTTCCCCTGGTTCTTCTGCAGGTTCCGTGTCTTCCTCAATGACACCTGGTTCTTCTGCCGTTTCCTCCGTTGCTTCCCCGGTCATTTCACCTGCCTCCGATAACCCTCCCTCTTCACGGGTGACTCCTTCCGGTCCGCCGGCTATATCCCAGTTGGCCGATCCATCCTCGAGCACAATGGCATTGATCAGGGGCTCATCCAGGATCACGGATTCCACCTCTACATCCTTCCGGATGGCACTGAGCAGGTCCACCCTGATCTCGAGCCTTTCGATCCCTGCAAGGGTATCCCCTTCGAAAGGGGCCAGTCCCACCACATAGCACTGTCGAAGGTTCACGCTCAGGTCAGGGAACCCGCGGAATAGCGAGATCCCGATCCCCGACCAGTCCACTTCAGCGTGAACCTGCTCGTTGATCTTTTCTTTTACCACCGCTTCGATCCTCGGTCTGAACAGGATGGGGATGATGACCATCAGAACGATCAAGACTCCCAGTACAATCAGCAGGATGCGGACGATTTTCTTCATGATTTCCGGTTTTCACCAAAATTACGAAATATGAACAAAGAGTTTTGGAATTGGGGTGTTTTGTGTAAATTTGCAATCGCTTTTAACCCAATTTCTTGACGGACTAGTAGCTCAACTGGATAGAGCACCTGACTACGGATCAGGAGGTTGCGGGTTCGACTCCTGCCTAGTTCACTCTACACGCAAAAACCGGGCACTGGTCCGGTTTTTCGCTGTTTTCTATGATCACCCAACAGATATTTGCGCAGTAGGATCACCAGTGTGCTACCGGCTGATTCATTCCATTTGTTAATCGGTGCACGGGAACATAAATTATCAGTTTATTATACTAATTAGGTGCTTTTCTTCTAATAAATATTTCTCGACCAATATTTATTATCCAAATAAACATCGATATAGTTAATAAACGGATATAAAATGTTTATTTGGCCGCCCAGGGTGTTCTGACGAAAACAATGAATGCCAGAACATCGGAAACGGCCATCCATTACCAGGAAACCGATCCGGTATTCAGTGCATCGGGCTGGAATATTACGGGCAATGCGGGGACCGATCCTTCAGTCCAATTTATTGGGACTACTGATGACCAGCCCCTTGTATTCAGAGTGAATGAAACCGAACGCATGCGGCTGAATACCACTGGCAACCTTACCTTCAGTGGAACAGGCAGCTCACTGTTTATTGCTGAGGGTGCGGGTATGCATGATGATCTTTCGGATAACCGGAACATTTTTCAGGATTACTCAGAATGTACCGGTTCTGGAATTCATCATGAAACTTAAGCCTGTTGCCTTTCACTGGGATCTGTATGCCCTGGAAGCGTTCCAAGGAACAGATGGCGACAATAAACAGAATAGCAAAATGGAAAAAGCCCGTATCGAAAAAGAAAATAAGTTATATACCGGTTTTGTGGCACAGGAGGTGGAAAAGGCAGCAACAGAATGCGGCTATGATTTCAGTGCCATCATCAGGCCTACTAGGCCCGAATCAACTTATCACCTTTCATATGCCGAGTTTGTTGTACCGCTGGTGAAGGCCATACAGGAACAACAAAAACAAATCGAAAAGCAACAGCAACAGATAGAACAATTGATGAGAGAAGTTCAACGATCTCCCTGATTCAACGATCTCCCTGAAATAATGCGGTGAACAATTTAACTCAAGTTGCAGGTTTCAGGTTCGGATATTGTCGCAGCAGGATCACGAGTGCGCTACTGCATCTCCGGGAGTCTTTACGGGTTCAATTACTTTGACATATACCATCGTTCAACAGCCTGGTTCGTTCCATTTGTTGTTGTAATACTGAACACAAATTCAGATGTTGAAAATGATTCTACCACATATTCAGTGACGGTTTGTCCTGCTGTCAAAATCAATTCCGTATCCGTATTCTCATATGTGAAATCACTTCCATTAAAATTTCCCCCGATATCCGTTCCTGTAAGATCTTCCCTGAACACAATCTGACCCTGGTCAGTACTTTCACTCTGACCGGTAACTTCGCCATCTTCATAATCTTGCTGTAGATACCGGTCAATGTTCCAGGTACCGATTATCCATTTTCCAATAGCTTCTTCATCCGCTTTTTCACATCCGGCAATAATGAAAAGTGAGATAAAAAAAATACTGATTGAGTAAAATGCCAGTTTTTTCATGACAATTATTGTTTTTCGGTTCTTGCGTATACTGTGATTCTTTATTGAAGCTTATTCGATCTCTATCTCTATTTCGCTGGTACGATCTATGGCATCCTTAACAATATCGTAGATATTATCGTTCTGATCGGGACTGACAACAATGATTCCTTCATTGTCAGTTGTGGCTGAAGGAAGTAATTCCCCGGCCTCGCCCAAAAACCAGGCACTGGGATCAATAGTGATCTGTGCAACCATAGCAGTGTTTTCATCAACAATGAATTCACCCTCTATCTCCAGTGAAAAAGTTTGACCCAAAGGCATTGTTAATCTTATTGGATGAGGTGTGCCTTCTGTATCGGTCCATGTGCCTGAAAGGTCAATTGATGCCTGTTCAGTCTGATCCCAGAGTTCAAATTCCAGTTCTATTTCTGTATAATTTCCAGGAAATATCTCTATCGGTGATAAATCAGGAGTGGTTTCGCCTGTAGCAAAATCAAGGGTAATATAACTTTCAATTTCAAATTCCAGTTCGATTGTGTCATTTTCTGACTCTGATTCAAATTCTATACTTTCAAAAATGATTTGACCGGAGGTGAATTCAATACTATTTGCCGCAGTATTTTTAAGGGTTGATTCGGATTTGACAGTATTGAATTCCAGTTTTAAGATTGGTTTTTCTACGTCATCCTTTTCACATGCAATGAATCCGGTAATGGCAAAGCCGGAAATTATCAATATCAAGGCTGTTTTCTTCATAATCCACAACGTTAATGGTTTAATAACTCAAACGTAAAATTCAGAAGAATGTTTCACGGATAGCTACCGGACCCTCACGAACCTCCTGGTAAAGGTCTTCTGTCCGGAGGTGATCCGGAGGATGTAGATCCCCTCCGGGAAGGGTTCCAGATCAAAAGCATAGCGGTCTGTTTCGGAAAAATCGCATTGCATGATCCTTCCACTCAAATCGGTGATCTGCAAACCAATTGGCCCGAGCCCCCGGGTTTCCACCGTCATTGAATTCTTCGAGGGATTGGGATAAATGGTCACCCCGCCTTCATCCGGCTTCTCCACCCCCACCCCCAGGATGGCAAAGGAATGGGGATCCGAAACATTCTCCGAGGAATCCCTGGCGTACAGCCGGTACGTCCCGTTTCCCAATCCTTCCAGGGGCATATCCACAGGCACACCGGCCATTACCTCCATGGAATCCAGTGCTGTCTGACGGATGACCGGAAGGTCCTGTTCCGTCTCCCCGGGAACAAGGTACAGGATCCCGTCCTCCGAACTTGTGGCCTGTATGAACATCTCCTGGTACAGGGTATCCGGTGCAGACAATACCGGAGGGATGATGTCTTTGCATTCGGTGGTGAAATAGGCATTGGGGCTGCCGGTCAGGCTGATCAGATAGGAGTAGCTCATATCGGCAATGCAGACCTGTAAAAGGGAAGGCATGTCCCTCAGGCTGATGCATAAAAACCAGTCGCAACCCCTGAAATTGGTCAGATCGATGCTGACGATCCGGTTCCCGCTGCAGTTCAAACGTTCGATCAGGGTATTTTCCGACAGGTCCAGGCAGGTCAGCTGATTGTTGGAGCATCGTATTTCAGTCAGCACGGGGTTCTGAGAAACATCCAGACATGTTAACTGGTTGTTGCTGCAGTCAATGGTTTTCAGGGCAGGATTGGAAGTGACATCCAGCCCGGTCAGGTCGTTCCTGCCACAGCCCAGAAACAGCAATGAACCGTTGGCGGAAACATCCAGTTCCGTCAGCCGGTTGTTCTGACAATCCAGATAGGTCAGGGATTCATTCCCGGTGACATCCAGCTCCGTGAACAGGTTGCCCTGGCATTCAAGCGCCAGCAGACCGGGACAGCCTGAAAGATCCAGTTCTTCGAGCAGGTTCTGTTCACAATGGAGGAAATGCAGTTCGCTGTTGACAGAAAGATCCAGGACTGTCAGCTGGTTATCCGCACAGTTCAGGTACCGTAACAACAAGTTGCTGCTGATGTCCAGCTCGGAAAGGTTGTTGGATACACAGGCCAGCTCCTCCAGCAGGTGGTTGGCCGTCACATCAAGTTCCGAAAGGCTGTTGTTGTAACATTCCAGGTCCATCAGCGCAGCGTTATCCGATACATCCAGCGCTGTCAGGTTATTCAGGTAACATTTCAGGGTCCCCAACTGGGCGCAGTTGGACACATCCAGGCTGACCAGCTGGTTGTTGGAGCAATTGACAGAGGTCAGCGCCGTATTCTCAGAAAGATCAAGGCTGTCAAGATTGTTGAACTCGCAGTTCAGGTATTGCAGTGATATGCATGCGGAAAGGTCCAGTTCCGCGATCCCGTTATGCCGGCAGATCAGGGTATCAAGATTCACAAAACCCCCGATACCGGTCAGATCGGAGATCCCTTCCTGCGAGAGATCCAGCAGGTGAACCGCCTCCGCCTCCTGGAAACTGATCAAACTGTCACCGTCGCTATCCACTCCCGCATCGATCAGGGCTTCCAGGAAATTCTCATCGGGGATGTTCACGTTCTGACCTGCCAGGCTCATTCCGCCGGCCAGGAGTAGGGTCCAGATAATACTCTGCAATCGCATTGAAACCTGTTTCTGATTTCATCCAATATACGAATTCGGGGAAGAAAAAGTTCCCTTTGTTATGAACAGGCTGTCTCACCCTCACAATGATCTAAATATCACAAAAAAAAACAGGCTCACTGCTGCAGAACAAGACCTTCAGGACTTACTTTTGTCATGAACATTAAAGAACCATCAATATGGCAAATCTGTTTTACATAGGCGGGAAATGGAAAGAGAATTAAACCTGTTAACACGTGAGGAATCTGTTCACAGGATCAGCAGTTTTGCATCCGAAGGAATTTCCTTTGTTTTCCTGATCAGTTTCAGCGGAGAGCAAAACCTGGTGTTGAAAGATTCTGAAGCAAGCGAAAACGGATTTTTCCTGGAGATGCCGGGGAAGGTGAACCACAGCTTCCCTTCACGTAGGCCCGGAAGGTTTGTATTCAGGAGATATCCGGTAAAACCGGACCATTACCGCGAAGCATTTAATATGGTCATGGAGCAAATCCTATACGGAAACTCATTTCTGCTGAACCTCACCTTCCCCACACCCATTGAAACCTCCCTCAGCCTCTCCCAGATATTTTCGGGGAGCAAGGCTCCTTTCAAGCTCTATCTAAGGGATAGACTGGTGATTTTCAGTCCGGAGAGATTTGTTCGGATCAGAAATAACATTATTACCTCCAATCCCATGAAAGGTACCATGGATGCAGCGACACCCCATGCAGCAAGCATCCTTCAATCGGACTTCAAGGAAGATGCAGAGCACAATACAATCGTTGACCTGATCAGGAATGATTTGAGCATCATTTCACGGGAAGTCAGGGTAAAACGTTTCAAATACATCGAAAAGATCAGGACGCACCAGGGAGAGCTTCTTCAGATGAGCTCCGAAATAGAAGGCGTATTGCAGGAAGATTACAGGCATTCGCTGGGTGAAATGCTTTTCAGCTTGCTGCCGGCAGGATCGATCAGTGGAGCTCCGAAGAGCAAAACCCTGGAGATCATTCATACAGCTGAATCCTGCCCGAGAGGTTTTTATACAGGTATATTTGGTCATTTCGATGGAGAAAACCTCGATTCTGCGGTGGCCATCCGCTACATTGAAAAACAGGGAAGAAAGCTTATCTTTAGAAGCGGGGGAGGAATTACATCCCGGAGCAACTGGGAAAAAGAGTATGAAGAAATGATCAGTAAAGTATATGTCCCTGTTTATTGAGACCTTCAGGCTTGAGAATGGTGCACTGAAGAACCTGCGATTTCACCAGGAAAGGTTTGAAAAAACCAGGTATGATAGACTGGGTATCAGGAAGCATCCCCATCTTGAGGAAATCATCCAGATTCCGGGTGGATATGAAAAAGGACTTTTTAAATGCAGGCTGATTTACGGGAAAGATGTCCAATCCATCGAATTCCAACCTTATAAAAGAAGGAAGATCAACTGCCTGAAGATGGTGCTTTCCGATACCATCACCTATGATTATAAATCGACCGACAGGAGAGAACTGGATACTCTTTACCGGTTAAGGGAGGGATGCGATGATATCCTGATCATCCGGGGCGGATACATCACCGACAGCTATTATGCCAATGTGGTTTTCTGGGACGGGGAGAAGTGGTTTACCCCGCACGAACCATTGCTTCCCGGTACCATGCGTGCATATCTCCTGGAAAAAGGCATCATCAGGGAGAGGTCGATCACCCTTCGTGATACCGTACGTTACAAGAAGGTCAGGCTCATCAATGCCATGTCAGATCTGCATGATGCACCGGAGATCCCGATGGAGGCGCTGAAGTGAGTAAAATTGGTAACTTCACCCGGGAGTATATTGATTACGGATGGCAGACAGGTATCTAAACTGAATAAATATGGCAACCTTGAAAAGAAAACCGGGATCCCTCATTCTCGTTCCCCTGATTCTTACCGGCTTCCTGGCATGCAGTCAATCCCGCAACGAAAGCGGCCTGCTGGCAGAAGAGGTCGACTCGGCCGAATCGTTTTATTCCTCCATGGAAACCAACAGGCAATGGCCTTCCTACAGGGGTTATTTTGCCTGCGGCTATCTTGACAATGCCCGGCTGCCGGACAGTTTCAATGTTTATTCAGGATACAATGTGCTGTGGGAAAAAGAGATACCCGGACTGGGCCTGTCCTGTCCGGTGATCTGGGATGACCGCGTGTTTATTACCACCGCCGTCAGTGAAGAAGACCAGGAGGGATTCCGCACCGGGATGTATGGTAACATTGAGCCGGTTGGTGACTCATCGGTGCATACCTGGATGCTGTATTGCATCCACAGGAAAAGCGGAGGGACCCTGTGGGAAGAAGAACTGCACCGGGGCATCCCAAGTGTGAAACGTCATCCCAAATCATCCCATGCCACCACCACCGTGGCCACCGATGGAAAACGCCTTGTGGTATTCCTCGGATCGGAAGGTTTGTACTGCTATTCCGTGGAAGGTGAGCGGCTGTGGAAAAGGGACTTCGGACTGATCCTGTCGGCATGGAATGTGGTTCCTACCGCCGAATGGGAATTCGGAAGCTCGCCGGTCATCTACCGGGACAGGGTGATCATCCAGGCCGATGCACTGAACAGGTCATTTCTGGCGGCACTGGACCTGTTCACGGGAGAAACCGTCTGGAACATGGACCGGGATGAAATATCCGGCTGGTGCACCCCGAATATCTATTTTGACGGAACCCGTTCCCGGGTGGCGGTCAATGGATACAAGCACCGGGGAGGATACGATTTGGAAACAGGCGAGGAGATCTGGAAAATGTCGGGTGGCGGCGACATTCCCATTCCCACCCCGGTAGTCTGGAAAGATCTGATCTTTTTCAACAGCGCCCATGGAAGGCATTTCCCGATCATGGCCATCAGGAACAGCGCCACAGGAACGATCCCCTATCCCGAAAATGATTCAGTCACCGCGGAAGAGATTGCCTGGTTCTATGACCGGGGCGGAGCCTATATGAGCTCTGTACTTGTTTACGACAGCCTGCTCTACAGGCTCCGCTGGAACGGCAACCTTACCTGTTTTGATGCCCGCGGCGGGGAGGTAATCTACCAGCAAACGGTAAGTCCCACCAGCTTTATTGCATCCCCGGTGGCTGCCGACGGTAGAATATACATGGTTTCTGAAGCCGGGGATGTTTACATCGCCGGTACGGGCCATGAATATGAGCTGCTATCCGTCATACCGCTGGGTGAAGTATCTCTGGTGACACCCGGTATTTCTGAAGGGGTGATCATCTTCCGTACTTCCGCAAAACTGGTGGCTATTTCCTCTGAAGATTTGTAAAAAAATGCGAACTTAGCAGGGCATGAAAGTGATATTGTCAACCCTGCTGGTTCCTTTGATACTCCTCGGATCATGCCAGTATGAGGGAACAGGGAAGTATATCCCGGAAAGTGACAGGAGAAAGGAAAAATATGCAACACCCGAACCGGGAACTTACCTGAAACCTGCCGCATATACTCTTCTTGAGATCATCAATGACATCACCGATGATCCGGAATCTTTCGCCAAGCCGGTGGACTGGGTCTATAAGATATTCACCCCGAATCAGAAAAAAACATTGGATACGGTGATCGTATTCCAGGGATTGAGGGTTCCCGTCCGGATCTATTATCCCACACGTGAAAGCCTGCAGGGCGACCATCCCGTGACGCTGTTCATTCATGGAGGAGGATTTTCATATGGCAGTGTGGAGGAATACGATATGATGGCGGGTAAACTGGCAAAGATCACCGGGACCATCCTGATCTCGGTGGAATACAGGCTTTCCCCGGGACACCCTTTTCCTGCCGCACTGAATGATTGTTATGCGGTGCTGTGCTGGCTCCATGAGAATGCACCCGAGATCGGGGGTGATGCCGGCAGGATCTGTTTGCTGGGAGATAGTGCAGGAGGGAACCTGGCCACCGTCCTCACCCTGAGATGCAGGGATGAAAACAGACCCCAGCCCGCATGCCAGGTGCTCATCTATCCCGGGGTCACATTTGTGGACACCCGCTTTGACTCACGGGTCTATTTCGGGTTGTGCGCCGATAAGACCTATGTCATCGATGACACCTTTCTCAGGCAGGTAAGATCGGACTATCTGGGAAAAAGGAAAAACGTAAGTGATCCTTATATCTCGCCTCTGGAAGCCACCCTTACGCCGGACCTCCCACCTGCCATGGTGATCACAGCAGAGTGCGATCCCCTCAGGGACGAGGGAAGGGCCTATGCCCGAAAACTGAAATCAGCCGGTGTGGATGTACAGCATATGGAATACAGCGGAATGATCCACGGGTTCATGAATTTTCATATGATCATCAGCGATGCTGTGCATGCCATGAAACAGATCCGGGATTACCTGGACCAGGTCCTTAAAAAACCCTGAAATCTTCATTATTTATACGAATCAATCCCTATATTTACTCCAGCTAGGGATTCAGCCATGATTGGTAAGTACCTCTTAATCAGCTTAAGAAGCTTAAAACGGAATATCCTGTATGCACTGCTGGTTGTGGCCGGACTGGCACTCGGGATCACCACCTTTCTGGCAACCATCCAGTGGTCCACATGGCATCTCACATTTGACAGGAGTTACCAGGACAGCGAACTGATATACAGGCTCACCTTTGAGGAAAAGAACGAAGGCTTCTACCGGCATACTGCCAGGATCCTCCATGGAGAAGTACTGAACAGGATCATTTTCAGCGACATGTTCTCCGGGATCGAGCACTCGGGCAGACTCGCACCGTTCAGAAAAGCTGCCCTGACCCTGGGTGAAGACTCCTTCTACGAACCTTATGCTTTTGCCTGCGACCCCTCCTTCCTGGAAATATTCCAGCCCGGTCTCATTTCCGGGGATCCGGAGCATCTGCTGAAGGAGCCCTATACGGCCGTGTTTACACGGAGCGCGGCCAGAAAACTCTTCGGGGATACGGATCCGGTTGGACGTTCCTTTGAACTGATGCACCAGTTTGATGTGCGACCTTCCACCTATACGGTGACCGGTGTGACCAGGGATTTTCCGGATAATTCCCATTTCAGGATCTCGGTCCTTACTTCCCTCGAAGATCCCATTCAATATGAGGGCACGGCATGGACCTATCTGAAGCTGAAGCCGGGCACAGATCCCCGTGAAATCGAGGCGAACATCAAGGTTTTCATTGACAGTAATTTTGATGCCTCATACGCAGAAAGGATCCGTCCCCTCATTCAACCTGTTTCCAGGATACACCTGCATTCCCATCTGGCCAGGGAGATCCAGCCCAACGTCAGGTTCCGTACTGTGGTGATCCTGATGATCGCAGGGATGATGGTGTTTCTGCTGGCCTGGTTCAATTTCACCCTGCTTTCCTTCAGCCAGAACCAATTGAATATTCAGCGGCTGGTGGTACAATGGCAGATGGGTGCAGGGAAAGTGGTATTCTTCAGGCAATTCTTTCTGGATCATCTTTTTATCGGGATCCTGGCGCTTCTTGCCGGGATCCTGATCACCTTTCTGCTTCGCCCGGCCATAGAGAACTTTGCGGGTCAGTTCATTTTCCAGGATACCGGACTGATCCTTATCTCCCTGAGCCTGATCATCGTGATGCTGATCATCACTTCACTGCTTACAGCCTGGATTTCGACGGAGAAACTGTACAACCATCTTCAAAGGCGATATCTCTCATCGAAGGTCGGGCCGCCGCCGGATATGACCGGAAAAAATTTTTTCATACGGGGGGTGATCATCCTGGAATTCATCATTACTTTTGTGCTGATCTCCAACCTTTTTATGATCAACAAACAGACGCGCTATGCAATGTCTGCCCAGCTGGGATCCTCAGAGAAGGAAACCATCCACCTGCCCCGGCTTCACCGTGCCATCGTGGACAAGTTCAGCACGTTCAAAGAAATGATGCTGGAAAGTCCACATGTGGCGGAGGTGACCGCAAGCATGGAAGAACCTACCGGGGAAGCCATGGATGCGAACACATTTGAGATCGACGGAGTGGACGAAGGCGACAAACAGCTGTTTCTTTTTCCCGTGGATGAGGACTTCCTTCGTTTCTATGACCTGGAACCGATCCACGGGACAGGCTTCCCCGAGCTTTATGATCCCCGGGATTCTGCGGAGTTCTACGTGCTGAATGAAACGGCTGCGCTCATGATCACCGATTCCCCGGAAACCCTGTTGGGAAGGGAATTAACCCTTCATTTCAACTATCCCGGGTTCATATGGCCCGGGCCGATCACCGGGATCATCAGGGATTTTCACCTGTCGGGTCCGGATTACCAGATCTCCCCCATGGTGATATTCCCCAAATACACCTGGCTTTTCTGTTTCTCCATTTTGCCGTCGGGAGAAACCGGACCAGCCGCGGAACACCTTGAATCCGTCTGGAAGGAACTGTTCCCGTCCTATCCCATTGATTACCGAACCGCCTCAGAACTGATTGAACAGCTGTACAGCCCGGAACTCACCCAGATCAATATTTTAACGATCTTCAGCATTCTTTCCATCATCATTTCAGGAACCGGACTTTTTGCACTGAGCGGATTTTTCATGCAGAGGAGGATCAAGTCAGCCGCCCTGAGAAAGATCCACGGCGCCAGGGTGGATCAGATCATTATTCCCGAACTGATGTATTACCTCTGGCTGGCCCTGCTCTCCACCACGATCTCCATTCCGGCTTCACTGTTTCTGATGGAGCGCTGGCTGAGGAACTTTGCCTACAGGATCGCCCTTCCTGTATGGATCTTTATTTTCTGTGCCGGCATTCTGGTCATCTTCAGCTGGATCGCTGTTTTCTACCATTCATGGCGACTTGCACGGATCAATCCTGCGGATTTTATCAGGGAGAACTGACATGGAAAGAACGTTTCGATACAGCAATCATATCCAGGATGTTTCCAAAATCGGCTCCGACCTGTCAGAGCTGGCTTCCGAATGGACCATACCCGGTTCGGAGCTGAGGCAGGTGGTAGTGATTATCGAGGAATTACTTTCCAATATCGTGAGATTTGCCTTCAACGATCCGGACGATCATGTGATAGAGGTCCGGGTCAGCAAAACCGGGCGGGTTCTGGCCATACGGATCACAGACGATGGCATCCCTTTCAATCCGCTCGATTACCACCCCCCGTCCACCACCGATCCCGCTTCCCCGGATGCCGGGGGCATGGGCATCACCCTGGTCCGTACTTTTTCCGACTCTATCGAATACAGCAGAGAGAAGGACAAAAACCATCTTACCATTACCAAGGTGATAAAAAGTAACGGCTGAGAAACCCGGATTTTTCAAATATTTTACTACTTTCGGCTTTTATCTTTTACAAAATCCATTCCTCAATTTCATGACGAATAGTAATGACTTCTCTACCTGGCAATTCTGGTCGCTTGTGATCCTGCGTGTTGCCATCGGGTGGCATTTTCTCTATGAAGGGTTTACCAAACTGGTAAATCCTGACTGGACATCCCTGGGCTACCTGATGGACTCAGAAGGATGGTTCGAGGGGCTGTTCCTCTCCATGGCCGGCAATCCCACACTGTTGAATATTCTGGATTTCCTGAACGTATGGGGCCTGATCCTCATCGGAGCGGGCCTGATCCTGGGACTCTTCACCAGTGTTGCCATCATTGCAGGAATGGTTCTGCTCGGGTTCTACTATCTGTCACATCCTCCCGTCATCGGGGCCACCTATGTGATCCCCAGTGAAGGGAATTACCTCTGGGTAAACAAGAACCTGATCGAACTGCTGACACTCTGGGTGCTCCTTCTGTTTCCCACCTGGAAAACAGTGGGCATCGACCGCTTTATATTCAAAAAGAAATAGGATCTGATCAATTGAATGAAAAACCGCAAAGTGAGAAAGGGAACAGAATGAACCGAAGGGATTTGTTGAAAGGCTTTGCCACAATTCCTGTAATAGGGGCCTTTGCATACGGTGCCTGGAAAAAAAGAAGGATGGACCATCTCAGGCGCCACCGGCTCTCCAGGGAACTCAATATGAGTACCGGAAGTCCGGAATACAAAAGATATGCACATGACGGGGATACCATCCGGCTGGGCATCATCGGATTCGGCATACGGGGTACGCAACTGATGAAAGCTACGGGCTTTGTCCAGCCGGACACAATCCTTGAATGGAAAGAAGCTGCCGTGCAGAACCCGGGGGATACCAGGTACGAGGATTTTCTTCAGCAGGACGATCTGAATGTGGCGGTCAACGGTGTATGCGACCTGTTCGATGTCCATGCCAACAGAGCACTCAAAGCCTCTGCCAACGTGGACCGGGAAGTTCCCGGCGGGACCATGGGAGAGCAGCCGAAACGATACGGCAATTATAAGGACCTGCTCGCGGCCAGAGATATCGATGCCGTGATCATTGCCACCCCGGACCACTGGCATGCACGGATTGCCATTGATGCAGCCCGTGCAGGTAAACACATTTACGTGGAAAAGGGCCTTGCCCGAAAGGTGGAAGAAGTTTTCGCCATACGGGATGCCATACGGGAAAGCGGGGTGGTTTTCCAGCTGGGACATCAGGGAAGACAGACCGAGAGCTACATCAGGGCGAAAGAAGCGGTGGAAAAGAATCTGCTGGGTCCGATCAACCTGATCCAGGTGTGCACCAACCGCAATTCACCCAACGGAGCCTGGGTATACGACATCCACCCTGAAGCCAGCGGCAGGACGGTTGACTGGCAGCAGTTTGAAGAGCCCTGTGAAGAAAAGCATCCTTTCAGTGCCGAGCGATTCTTCCGCTGGCGTTGCTGGTGGGATTACGGCACCGGATTATCAGGAGACCTTCTTACCCACGAGTATGATGCCATCAACCAGATCCTGGGCATGGGGATCCCCGAATCGGCCGTTTCTTCAGGGGGTGTATACTTTTACGAAAAACCTGAGCATTACGTGAATGAAGTCAGGGAGGTACCTGATATCTGGAATGCCACCTTTGAATATCCCCAGCTCAATTTCTCATTGCTCTACAGTGCCACCCTGGCCAACAACCGCGACCGGGGAAAAGTGATCATGGGCCATGACGGATCCATGGAGCTGGGTAACAGTCTGCAGATATATGCCTGCCAGGAAAGCACCCGTTACAGGGAACAAATCGAAAACGGTCTGATCCAGCCGGATCTGCCCATCTATACCTATATTCCGGGAAGCAAGAATGTGGACGGGGTGACCACCCCCACCGAGCAGTATTTTGCAGACAGGGGATTGCTATTCACCTACCGTGGAGGCCGCAGGGTGGACACCACCCATCTTCATATTGCAGAATGGATCGAGTCCATCAGGGAGGGAAAACAACCCAGCTGCGATATCGACCAGGCCTTTGAGGAAGGGATCACCGCCGCCATGGCAACCATTTCCTACAGGGAAGACAGAAAGGTATTCTGGGACAGGGACAACGAACAGGTGGTCTGATCCGGCTTAGCTCTTATTCCGAAGATATTTCCCTGTAAAGATCCCAGAGGGAATGGATCTCCGTGTAGATCTCCAGTTCAGAGCATTTGTAGTCACAGATGATCCTTTCATTGAGAAAACAGAGGAATCTGTCCAGCTTGTGACCGGTAAGGCCGGTAATATGGGCAATATTGGACCGGCTGAGGATCTCTTCGAAAGCCTTCTTCTCTTTGCGGTTCCTGTTCATTCTGAACAATTTCCTTGCAGAACGTTCCCTGCGGCTCAGATTATGGTAAAGAAACGATACCGGGGAGGTGATGAGAAAACCTACACTTTTGACCTTCTCCTCATTCAGATGATAAGGAATATAATCGGGATCCTGCCGGGGAAGCCCCAGGCGCTCTCCCATGGACCGTACCTCCGGCATCCCGACGACCGCTTCCCTGAAGTCCTCGTAGGTACTCCCCCATTGAAAGATCTTTGCTTCCTGCAGGGAATAATACTTTTCCCGGATCATGATATACTTCCTTCCGTAAAAAGAAGCAGCGGGTACAAGAGTGTCCCTGTATGCGATATTCCGGAAAAACAGCGTGTCCTTCAGGGTTCCCGGCAACCGGAAGATCCCCAGGTGATCGGTTACATCGCCCGCTCCCGAACAGATATTGATCACATGTGTGGCCGGAACCGGACGAAAGAGGGTGTCATATACAATGCCGGTGAGCCGCAGCAGGGA
The DNA here is from genome assembly GCA_051746185.1 of Bacteroidota bacterium. Classification (GTDB taxonomy): domain Bacteria; phylum Bacteroidota; class Bacteroidia; order Bacteroidales. The sequence goes on along the minus strand of JBNJEV010000027.1, from coordinate 9,699 downwards.
ATCATTTTCCGGGAAGGAAACAGTTTGTCTGAAGAAGAGGGTTCGCTGGCAGTAAGGAGAGTCACTGCCGGAACGATGATCTTTGGCCGCAAGATCAACAGATCCGGATATCATCAGAGCAAGAGCCACCAACAGTATCCGGGAACACATGTATGAAAGATATTCATTTCATTCCTTTCACAGGACGATTTTAACAAACCTTAACCATCGAAAAGTGCCTTTGGTGACATGGTTGAACCAATTTACTCCCCGGCTGTTAAGAGGGTATGAACCTGCCCGGAGCAAAAATCGTTGAATGATCATGTACAGGATTGTATTTCTTGATGCGGGGACCATTGGAAAAGTAGATAATTTCAAGCTTATTGACAAGCTGGGCGATTTTGAAAAGTTCGATTCCACCGATCCCGATCATGTGGTGGCGAGGTGCCTGGGAAAGGAGGTGGTCATTGTGAACAAAGTGGAAATGGATGCCGGGGTGATGAAACAGCTTCCTGATTTGAAGCTGATCTGTGTGGCAGCCACCGGTGTGAACAACGTGGACCTGAATTTTGCGAAGAACAATGGGATCGATGTCAGGAACGTTTCCGGTTATTCCACCGATTCCGTGGCCCAGCTTACATTCACGATGTTGCTCTACCTGGTCAACAAACCTTACTACTACGATCATTACGTGAAGAGCAGGGCCTATTCCCGGAGCAATTCCTTCACCCATCACAGGGAACCTTTCTGGGAACTGAAAGGCAAACGCATGGGGATCATCGGACTGGGAACCATCGGTCGACAGGTGGCACGCATTGCCGAATCATTCGGCATGGAGGTGGTTTTCTATTCCACCACCGGGCGGAACAACCACATCAACTACAAACGCTTTGAGCTGGAGGATTTGCTGAAAAGTTCGGATGTGGTCTCCATCCATGCTCCCCTGAACAACCGGACCCGCAACCTGATCACCTATGAAAAGATGAAACTGATGCGTCCCTGTGCCATTCTGCTCAACCTGGGAAGAGGAGGGATCATACATGAAGGAGACCTGGCCAGGGCATTGAACGACAATCTGATCGGAGCTGCAGGAATCGACGTGATGGAAAATGAACCCATCGAACCGGACAGTCCCCTTCTGAAGCTCTATGACCGGGATAAGATCCTTATTACGCCCCATATGGCCTGGACATCCAGGGAATCCAGGGAATTGCTGGTAGAAAAAATTGCCCGCAATATCGAAACCTTCCAGAAAGAACAACCGGCCTGATCAGCTTCCTGCCGGCTTACCATGGTTCATATCATTTCAAAAAAACTGCTTGAACCATGTTGTTATATTTACTACCTTTTAAACATTGTTAAGTACCTGGAGATATGGATACCCGGAAAGGAAACGGCAGTCCGGAAAGTTTCATTGGATACCTGGTGAACCTGCAGGAGCAGTTATTCTTTTATGCACTCCAGCTGACCGAGAATCATGAAGATGCCAGGGATCTCGTCCAGGAAACAAGCTATAAAGCCCTCAGGAACAGATCAAAATTGCATAACCATGAACACATCAGGGCATGGCTGTATACCATTCTGAAAAATACATACATCAATTACCTGAGAAGCGGTCATAACAGGCAGCAGGTAACTGATGGCGACGACCTGAGCCAGTTCTCTCTGAAGACCCAGGCTCCCGGGGAAGACGGCCCTGATGAGCAGCTCATCCGTAAGGAACTCCGGGACATTATCAAAATGCTGCCGGTGTTATATGAGAAACCCATTCGAATGTTTCTCACGGGATACTCCTACAAGGAGATATCCCGGAATATGAATATACCGATCGGTACTGTGAAAAGCAGGATCCATCTGGGCAAAAAACACATCCGCAGGGTGTATACGGCATAATCAGACCAAAGGCATACGCCGGCATCCAGTGCCCGGTCCAGATCATTCACGGTGATTACAAATTATTGGCAGGATTGTTTTCTAAAAAAAGTTAAATCACCAAACAAATAATACCTGTATGTGTTTAAGAGTTGATGAAAAAACACATCACAATAGTGTTCCTGCTTTTGTTAATTTTCAGTAAGATAGCAGCGCAGGATATTGCTGAGATCGACAGGCAGGAACTCTTGCGGCTTACCGGTCAATCCAACGATACCACGTATGTGGTGAACTTCTGGGCCACCTGGTGTTCTCCCTGTGTGAAGGAGATAGAATTTTTCGAGGAACTTCACCGCGAGTTGGGAACATCAGGTGTGAAAGTATTGCTGGTAAGCCTTGATTTTCCCAATCAGCTTGACCAACGTGTGGTTCCTTTTCTCAGAGAAAAAGAGATCACCGCACCGGTAAAGCTGATGACCGATCTTCAGTACAACGAGTGGATCGACCGGGTGGATCCGGGCTGGTCCGGTGCCATCCCGGCCACCTTGATCTATAACAACAAAAGGAGGATGTTCCTGGAAAAGGAGCTGACCCGGGAAGAATTATTTAATCATGTTCATCAAATCCATCATTGATATGAAAAAAGCAATCTTCACTTTATCGCTGGCATTTGCAGCAGTATTAATGCTGCATGCAGGGCTTAAGCCCGGTGACAAGGCCGCAGGCTTTTCACTGAAAAATGTGGACGGTACCACCGTGTCACTTTCCGATTACAGCAATCAGAAAGGGGTGATCCTGGTATTCACCTGCAATCCCTGTCCTTTTGCCAAAGCATATGAACAAAGGATCATCCGGTTGCATGAGAGATATGCTCCGGCGGGATATCCGGTTGTCGCCATCAATCCCAATGATGAGGAAGTTTCACCGGAAGACAGTTTCGATAAGATGAAGGAAAGGGCCTCGGAAGAAAATTATCCTTTCCCATATCTGAAAGACGAAACGCAGGAGGTGTATCAGGCTTACGGGGCAACCCGCACACCGCATATCTATTTACTTAAATATGAAGACGGGGAGTTCATGGTGACCTACGTAGGGGCCATTGATGACAATGCCATGGATGCATCGGCTGTCTCCAAAACGTATCTGGAAGATGCCATCTCCGATCTGCAGGCAGGCGATATGCCCGATCCGGCAGTAACCAAGGCAGTCGGTTGTACGATCAAGACCAAGAGCTGAGGATCAGACAATAAAAATTCTCATCGCTCTTTCTTTGAATATGATAATTGTTTAACTTGCACTTCGGCTGACAACCTTTTTCGAAAAGCTTTTCGGGATCATTTTCCTGGCAATTGCAATCAGGTTGTTTATGTCGAATACGGGGATCGAGATTGACAAAGGAATGTAGATGAGAGGTTTCTTCCTGGCCGCAGTCCTGGTTTTACTCTCAGGATGTGCGGGTGATGATCAGTCGTGGTTGTCCATTCGCAATGAAACGGACCGGGCAATCTATGCTCTTCCCTATACCTCCGAGTATTCCGACGCGAAATGGATCCCCCCGGGTGTGGCTAACGATTTTTATTCCATCAATTCCGATCAGCTGGACGGATACAAGTATTTTTCATTCTATTACGACAGTCTGATCGTTTACCTCGAAGGTTATGACAACGAACCGATCAAGTTTTACCAGGACGGATCCACCGTTAATTACGATGCCACACTGAATCCTTTTACCAATCCCGATGTATGGAAAGAACGGCAGTTCGATCATATTGTGCCGGGATCTTCCTTCAATACCCTGGAGGAGAAGCATATTTTTGAATATTTCTTCTCCATCAATTCGGCGAACATCAAATCGCTGTGCGATACGGTCTTCAATGACCTATATCCTGCTTCTTAGAACATCCGTCATCTGCTCTTCGGTCAGGTGTACCGGGTGGAATTTGTGTGAAGTATGTTCCACGACCTTTTGTATATGCTCCTCCCTGAATCCGTATTCTGAGAGCCTGGGGATTTCAAGCAGATTGGTGATGTGGATCAGTTTATCCTTGAATGCATTCAGATACTCCTTCTCCGTTTTGTATTTAAAATCGGCAAATATCTTGCTGACGATATTCAACTTACTGATGACCGGGTGCTCGGGTTGTTCGATCAGGTTATCGATGGTGCGGGCAAATACGGGGGCCATCAGGGAACCACATGCCACACCGTGGGGAATATCGTGAAATCCTCCCAGGGGGGATGCAAAACCGTGGACCAGTCCCAGTCCGGCATGGGCCAGCGTGATCCCGGAAAACATGGCCGCCAGGGCCATCCCCGACCTGGCCTCCAGGTTATGCTCTCCTTCCAGGAAAGCCCTCAGAAGATACTTTTTGATCTGCTTCAGCCCCTGTAATGCAAGTGCATCCGTCATGGGATTGGCCCGTTTGGAGAGATAGGATTCGAGGAGCTGCGTAAAAGCATCCATGCCACTGGTGGCCGTGAGCCTGGCCGGGCAGGAAAGCATCATCTCCGGATCAATGATGGCCATTTCGGGAATAAAGTTGCTGTGGCGCAAGGATTTTTTAAAACCATGTTCGCCCACCTCACTGATCACTGCATTTTTAGTCATCTCACTTCCCGTACCCGAAGTGGTCGGCATGGCGATAAACGGGATCTTATCCCCCGGATGCTCCCTGTCCCCCACTCCTTCCAGATAATCCCTGATGCTCCCTTCCACCGGCAGCATGGCCGAAACTGCTTTCCCTGAATCCATCACACTGCCCCCTCCCACAGCGACCACTACGTGGATGCCCGATCCCCGGTATTTGCCGGTAATCTTGTCGATCACAGCTGGTGAAGGCTCATGGGTGATGATCTCATGGCTCAGGTTCAATCCGGCCTGCCCGAATCCGGAGATGATCTCATCCCCGTGTCCGGAGTTATGAATGGAGGATGAACCGGTCAACAGCAGAACACGGTCCCCCCGCGCAGCGGCCGCTTCAGGTAATTCACTTCTCTTTCCCTTGCCAAAGGTGATATCCGGTAAGGCAGAAAACTGAAAGGAACTGACCATGATCGTAATGTTTATGTAAATATAAGAAAAGTCAGAAGGAAGTCTATAGTCTCGGGATGGACATTCCTCCGTCCACCGTCACCACCTGACCGGTGGAATATGGCATGGCGCCTGTGGCCATGGCTGCTGCCACTTTCCCCACATCTTCGGGCGACCCCCAGCGTTTCTGGATGCAGATCCCCGATTCAATCAGGCGATCATATTTTTCAGTAACAGCTGCCGTCATATCTGTTCTGATGATCCCCGGCCGGATCTCATACACGGGAATTCCGAACTCCCCCAGCCTGGCGGCCCATAGCCTGGTGGCCATAAAAATACCTGCCTTGGAAATGCAGTATTCCCCCCGGTTGGTGGATGCCACCGTTGCCGATGTGGAGGAAATATTGATGATACAGGATTCCCAGAGGGGATCTTTCTTTTTCATTTCCACCATATGCCTTGCGAAAAGCTGGGTCAAAAAATAGGAACCTTTCAGGTTGGTTCCCATCACTGTGTCATAACTTTCCTCGGTGGCCTCCAGAATATCCCTTCTTTCCGAAGGTGCGATCCCCGCATTGTTGATCAGCACATTGATCTGTCCGAACTCCCCGATTACCCGGTCAAAGACGGACTGCCGGTCATTTTTGTCGGAAATATCACCCCTGACATAGAAGATCTCCCTTCCTGTGGATCGCAGTTCGTCGAGAACAGGATCGACCTGTTTTTTTTCCCTGACCCCGTTGATGGCCAGATCAAAACCGGCAGCGGCCATCTCCCTGGCGATCCCCAGACCGATACCCCTGGATCCGCCGGTAATCATTGCGGTTTGATTCATCTGATCTGTTCTTGTTCTATCCATATCCCCTGGTGCATTCTCTGTTTATAAATGGGTCATGTTTCTTTCAGGTGAGACAATCTCCATCATTCGGGCAATTCCGGGACGGGAACCCATTGTTTCTTGTTCCAGCTCTCCAGGCCCTTTTCTGCAAGCTGCACCCCTCTGGCCCCTTCCATCAGATCCCATGGGAAAGGATCTCCTTTGACCACATGTTTTAAAAACAGTTCCCACTGGGCCTTGAAAGCATTCTCAAACACTTCTTCACCGTATACCTCCTTCCAGTCCCTGTAATAATCGATGGGACTGGGGATATCGGGATTCCACACCGGTCTGGGAGTTCGGTCATAATCCTGCACCAGGCAGCTCCGCAAACCTGCCACTGCTGATCCTAGTTTTCCGTCCACCTGGATGGTCAGCAGGTCGTCACGGCGAACCCTGGTTGCCCATGAGGAATTGAAGTGGGCAATGATCCCTCCTTCCAGTTCAAAAGTGGAGTAAGCTGCATCTTCGGCCGTACAACGGTAGGGATTCCCCTGTTCGTCAATCCGCTCAGGGATATGCGTGGCACCCATGCAGAAAAGGCCTGTTACCCTGCCGAACAGATTGTCCAGCACATAACGCCAGTGGCAGAGCATGTCCATGATGATCCCCCCGTCCTCCTCCTTCCGGTAATTCCAGCTCGGGCGCTGAGGCTTCACCGTATGTCCCTCGAATACCCAGTAACCGAATTCACCCCTAACAGACAGGACCTCTCCGAAGAACCCGCTGTCGATCAACCGATTCAGCTTGATCAGACCCGGCAGCCAGAGCTTGTCCTGGACCACCCCGTGCTTTACTCCCTGTTCTTTACAGGCCCTGACCAGCCCGAGCGCCTGTTCCGTGGAAGTGGCCAGGGGCTTTTCACAGTAAATATGCTTGCCCTCCTTTACAGCTTTTAAAATGGATTCCGCCCTCAATCCGGTGGTCTGTGCATCGAAATAGACCTGGTAGGCCGGGTTCTCCAGCACCGAATCCAGGTCGGTGGTCCAGTATTCCACCCCGGAAAGACCGGAAAGTTTTCGCAACTTCTTTTCATTTCGTCCCACCAGTACGGGATCGGGCATGATCTTTTCACCGGGGGCGATCCCGATCCCGCCCTGGCGAATGATCTCCGCGACGGAACGCACCAGGTGCTGGTTGGTTCCCATCCGGCCCGTCACACCGTTCATGATGATGCCCACTCTGTGTTCCTTCATGTTCCTATTTTTCAGACATACCTGTGATATGCCTTAATGATCTTATTCAGATAATCCGCCTGCTCCATGGACCAGTATTTTTCCGAGAAGATCTCCACCTCGATGTATCCTGAAAAACCGGCCTGTTCCACCCATTTGCGGATCTCCTTCAGGTGGATGGATCCCTCCCCCATCAGTCCCCGGTCATTCAGCATATCTGTTATGGACGCCTTCCAGTCACATACATGAAAAGCAAAAAGATTCCCGTTCTTTCCACAGCGGAGGATTTCTCCCTGCAAGTGAGGATCCCACCAGAGATGGAATACATCCACCGCGACTCCCAGGTAATCCGATTTGACCGATTCCGCCATTTCATTGGCCTGACCGAGTGTGTTGATGGCCGAACGGTCGGCCGCATACATGGGATGGAGAGGCTCGATGGCCAGCTTCACTCCCAGGCTCCTCGCCCTGGGAAGCATCTCTTCAATTCCTTCCAGGATCTGCTCCCGCGATGTTTCCAGGGACTGATGCGGATCGGAACCGCATACCAGTACCACCAGCGGAGCTCCTATGGCTTTCGCCTGTTCCAGGGCGCGCCGGTTATCCTCCATGGCCAGCCTTCGTTTCCCGGCATCCAAGGAGGCGAAGAAACCGCCCCGCACCAGGGAAACCACCTCCATATCATGATCATCCAGGACCTTCCTGGCCTCACCCGGCTCCATTTCTTCCAGCACATTCCTCCATACGGAGATCCCACGGATCCCCGCCCTGTGATATTGCTCGACACATTCTTTCAGGGACCAGGGCCGGTTGGTCATGGTATGAATGCATAACCGGGACAGATCGTTGCCTGCTTCCGCCATGGAGATCAAATTAATGCTGTTTGTAAAACAGATGACTAATCTAGCTAAAAATGCTTGATCTCCAAATATTTATTTGCTATTGTCATTCTTATGCTTACCTTACACACTTTCCTGCACCAACAATTATTTAACAATTATTTCCCCTGTACTATGAAAACAAACCCCGACACCGTATTATCAGTATGTTTTTTCGTCAGCATAGCCTTCGCTGTGCTATTTTACGGATGTGAAAAAGAAAGCTTTGAAGAAGGTATGAATGAATACCTGAAATCAATGCCTTCCATTGCTTCAGAATTACCATTAGAAAAGGAGAATGAACTTGTAGACACAGAAGTTGACACGACCGCTGACTATATCTACCATTACGATTATTATGAAACGGCTGCCGGCTTCAATGAGCAGATAGTCCTGAACCCACAGACAGACGTGATTTATCCCGGAGCACTGGTAAAGGGAGAATCGATCCTTGATGGTACATATACCCTCATATCAGCCAGAAGAAGACCGGTTACAATCTCCACCTCTCTGAGCGGTGGAAATATTGTTTCGGTTATGGTGGATGATCCCAAACTATCTACGGTTAGGGAGGCAATTAACAGTCTGATGGACCAGGAATATGATGTTCCTCCCGCTAATATGGGATTCACAATTGAACAGGCTTATTCAGAGCAACAGCTTGATCTTTCACTCCATGCAAGCTACAAAGGCGGAGGGTATGACATCAAAGGAGGATTTGACTTTTCAAAAACAGAAATTAAGACACGCCTGGTCGCCAAGTTCATTCAGAGTTATTACACCCTTGATATGGACTTGCCCAATGAGCCTTCTGAACTGTTTGAAGAAGAGGTTGACCGTTCGCTTTTCGGGACCTTTATGCCCATGTATGTTTCAACTGTTACATTCGGGCGCATGGCCCTTTTCACCATAGAGTCTTCATTGAGTGAGACAGAAGTCAGGGCATACCTCAATGCCTCATACGCGGGGGTCAATGCTGCCGGTTCAACTGATTTTGATGAATTAAAGGCACATTCAACCATGAAGGTTTATATACTGGGAGGAAGCGGCGGTGATGCAGGAGCGACCGTTAATGGCTTTGAAGACTTTAAAAATTACATCCAGGAGGGGGGAGATTACTCTAAAACCTCTCCCGGAGCGCCCATTTCATATAAGCTGAGATATATCAAGGATAACAGTATCGGGAGGATAGTATTTGCTGCATCCTACCCCATTGTTACCGCAATTCCCCGTACTGATAATATCATCTATGACATGCACACTTGGTTATACCATCTCGATGCTCATGGCAGGGATGCCGGAGGCAATCTTGAACTATACGGGAATGTATACAGCTGGCCCAAACACCTGGGGCCGGGCGTCAGGGTTGATCATTTTGCCCGTGGATCAGGAAACTATCTCTCTGTTGCCGAGAGTGGCGAGTATACTTTCCCTGAAAATACCCAAACCCTGAGAATGTGGGCGGGACTGAAACAGAGCGATACCATCATGGTTCTGATCAATCTGGCCGAAGTAGATGACTGGCCGGATAAGGATGACCATTATGGTGATCAGACCTTTGCCATCCCTGTGGCAGATATTGTGTCCACAACCTTCGTAGGACAGACTTTTGATAAAACCAAGATGAGGGTTGAGGACGGGGATGATTATGTGGATTTCACCATGCGTTTCAATTATACGATGGACAGGTCAGACAAGTAAACTTGCGGTCTTTCAGTTAGGTCAGATGGGGTACATATCAATGATAAGGAGGCTGTCTCGAAAGGCCTCCTTTTACGGAGGATTCTGGTTGACCCGCCAGGGCTCGAACCTGGACTCTTCTGATCCAGAGTCAGACGTGTTGCCAATTACACCACGGGTCAATGATTAAGGAAATGCAAAAATAAT
>JBNJEV010000026.1:0-30896 GCA_051746185.1 Bacteroidota bacterium | reverse complement strand
GGTGAAAGGGAAAAATGCATCCGGTTGCTCCCGGAACTCCCTGGCCATGGCTGTCCCCCTGATCACCTGCAGCTGGTGGTATTTGATGTTGTTCAGCGGCCAGTGAGAGAGCTTGCGGGCAGACTCCAGGAAATCCTCCCGGGTCTCTCCGGGGAGACCGATCATCATATGTCCCCCGGTCCGGATCCCCCTCCCGGCGGTTTCTTCCACAACCCGGCGCGATGTTGCCACATCATGGCCCCTGTTCACCCTGCGCAATGTTTTGTCCAGCAGCGATTCGATCCCGTATTCCACCACCACATAGATCTTTTCCGACAGCTCCCGGAAATAATCCAGCTTCCGCTCATCCACACAATCGGGTCTGGTGCCCACCACGATCCCCACGATCCCGGGAAACCTGATGGCCTGCTGATAGATCTCCTTCAGGGTCTCCAGGTCCCCATAAGTGTTGGTGTAGGCCTGGAAATAGGCAATGTAATTATTTACCTTCCTGTAACGCCTGCGGTGGAAATTCATCCCTTCCCTCAGCTGTTGTTCGATGGATTTATCCGGATCATTGCAGGAAGGATTGAATGCCCGGTTATCGCAGAAGGTGCACCCTCCAAATCCGCACGTTCCGTCCCTGTTGGGACAGGTAAAGCCCGCATCCAGGGTGATCTTCTGCACCCTTTTCCCGAAGCGTTTTTTGAAATAATCGCTGTAGGCATTGATCCTCCTGTCCGTATCCCAGGGATAACTCATGAGCCTGTCACTTTGATCCTTTTATCCAGCATGGCATACCACAGGTAGCCTTCCACGGCTGCATAGCCCATGGATCTGAGCCGTTCCACATACTCCATCACCTGCCTTCGATGGACAGGATTTTCATTCATCCCGAACTTGAAATCCACCACGGTGATCCACCGGGGATCCACGATCACCCGGTCAGGCCGGATCACTTCACCGTTGCCGCAGAGAATGCTCCTTTCGTTAAAGATCCTCCTGCCGTCCTTCTCCAGGAACCATTCCCTGATCCCCGGCCGGGCGATCATCTCCGAGATTTTCTCCTGCAGTTCATTACGGTCCTTTTCGGGGATCAATCCCCGGTTCTGCATGGAAAAGAGGGCCGGTTCCAGGTCCTTTTCCGTCCCGATCCCTGAAAAGATCTGGTGCATGATGGTTCCGTAAGAAAGCCTGCTGCTGAATGTCCCTTCCTCATCCACAAAAAACTCATCGCTGCGCAGCCTTACCCTCAGCCGTTCCCTCCGGATAACCGGGTAGGTGGTAAACTTCCACTGATCACCGGATCCATCTTCTTTTCTCCTCTCCTCCTTCAGGCTTCCGATCCGGATGACAGGTCCGCTCCTCAGCTGCTTCCATGGGGTCAGGAACGGGGTTACAGAGGGCTCCTGCCCGAATGATGCCAGCAACAGATCCCCCGCATGACGGATCTTTCCGGTTTTCCGGAGATCTTCAACATTGCCCGGCACACCGATATACAAAGCGTCCTTCGCCCTGGTGAAGGCCACGTACATAAGGTTCAGGTTATCCATATACCCCTTCATGCGTTCCTGGAAATAATCCTGGCTGAACAGGGTTTCCTTCATAGAACCACTGTAGCGCACCGGAACCACCGGGATTTTGCTGAACGGGGTCCGGCCTGTGTCGCACCACAGGTAATTTGCTTTCCGGTGATCGGTGGTCATTTCCCAGTTGCAGAAAGGGATCAGCACACAATTGAACTCCAGGCCTTTGGCCTTGTGGATGGTCAAAATCCTGATGGCATTCAGCTCCTCTGAAACCGAAATGCTGTGCCTGGAGGCATGCTGCTGCCAGTAATCCAAAAAACGGGCGATGCTCATCGGGTCCCTGCGCTGGAGATCGATCACCAGGTCCTGCAAGGCCTGTATATAGGGCAGATCGTCTGTGCGTTCCGTCAGTCCGAATACCTGTATCAGCGTCTCCACCAGCTCGAAAAGGGGAAGCTGCCTGAAAGTTTCCACATGTTCCAGGAATGAACCGGGCAACCACTCTTCGGCAGGGATTGAAGGATCGAAGAGTCGGTCCGGGGTGATCCCCTTCACCACCCCTGTCAGCAGGCAATGATATTTCAGTTCGGCCTGGTTCAGTTCGTCCCCGGGGCGCACCAAAAAATGCAGTGCCGAAACCAGCAGGGAAACGGACACATTTTGCATCAGCAGAAGGGATTCATTGGAAATGAGCCTGAAACGCCGGTCCCCTCCGCTTTTACGGGCATGCTGAAGCAGCCTGTCAGCCACCATGGTCCCCTCCTTTTTTGTCCGCACCAGGATGGCCGTCTGCCCCGGATCGAACCCCGCCTTTCCGATCTCTTCGATCCATCCCGGGATCCTGTCCAGTACCTGGTTTTGGAAGGAAACATCCTCCTGGTCCCCGAAAAATTCCAGCCGGACCATTCCTCCGGACCCCGACCGGTTGTCCGGGATCTGCTGGACCACATCCTCATAGGCTTTTCTGAAAATACCGAGCTGATATCCCACCGCCTCCTGATCGAAGTCAGATCCCTGAAGGTCCCTGGCAATTTGTTGTACCAGGATCTCCGGGGCAATCTGAAAAAGTGAATTGCTGAAGCGGATGATCTGTTCCCTGCTCCTGAAGTTGAAGTTGAGCTTGATTACTTCCAGCACCTGGTGCCGGAAGTCACCCTCCAGTTCAGAGGCAAGCAGTCTCCAGTCGGAATTCCTCCAGCGGTAGATGGATTGTTTCACATCCCCCACCACCAGGTTATCATACCCGGAAGCCAGGCTGTTATCCAGCAGGGGCCTGAAATTATCGTACTGGAAAACGGAAGTGTCCTGGAACTCATCCAGCATGATATGGTTGAACCGGTTGCCGGTCCTTTCGTAAACAAATGGCACCTGGTTCCCTCCGATAATGCCCCGGAGGAACCGGCTGGAGTCGGCCATCAGGAACATGTTGCGCTCCCTGGTATAGGCATTGATCCTTTCCAGCAAATCACCCAGGATCCCCAGGGTATAGAAGTTTTCCCGGATGATGCGGACGGTATTGAGGACCCTCTGCTGATTGTACAGTTCCGCCAGCATGGGCATAAGGGTTTCGGTGGTCAGACGGACCAGTCCGGGAGGTGCTGAGCTGGAAAGCCATTTTTCGGGAAGGGTGATGGCCTGGATCCTGGCCAGGGTAAAATTGAGCTCCCGGCCATGGGCTGCGTCCAGGAACAGCGAGGCAACCGATTTTTCTTTCCGTTTAAAATCGGTGACATCCCTGCCGTTCTCCCGTATTTTCCCGATGGCCGCGGTCCCGGTGCGGATGATCTCCTCGATGGCCTTTTTTTCAGCCTGGTCCAGATCATCCATTGTATCCTTCAGCCGGAATTTATCCAGCAGGGAGAGGTCCTTCTCCAGGAACAAATGCTGGAAGGCTTCCCGGAACAGTTGCATCCCTAGCACGATCATTTCGTTTTTAAAATTCCATGACCTGGATTCCTCGATCCGTTCCTCAGCGAACCTGATCAGCCACTCCTGCAGTTCCTGATGGTCCGTGATATCCTGGAACAGCTGTTCCACGGCCAGGGAGAGGATGCGGTGATGATCCAGTTCCAGGTTGTATCCCGGCTGAATTCCGATCTCCCGCGTAAAGGAACGAATGACCGACTGGAAGAATTTGTCGATGGTCTCCACTGAAAATCCTGAATAATCATTCAGTATGATATCCAGCAGATGCGCTGCCTGTCCACGGACCCTCTGTTCATCAAGACCGGTAACTGACATCATTTCAGTCAGTTCACTCCCGGCGTCTTCCTCTGAGCGGCCGGCCAGTGCATGCAGGCGGTTCAGGATCCGGTGCTTCATCTCTCCCGCGGCCTTATTGGTGAAGGTCACTGCAAGGATATGCCTGTGCATGCCGGGAAACCGGAAGAGCAACCGGAGGTATTCCATGGTCAGTGCATAGGTCTTCCCCGACCCGGCAGAAGCTTTGTATATTCTCAGGGGAGACACCCCGTAAATTTAGGATTTTAATGATCGACCGCATAATGGGCCGGGTTATTTTCCCCACCTTTTTGTTCGGGACCATCACACGGGATCCCGCCGGGTAAGTTCAGTTTTGCTATCTTTGCGCAAAAATAGCGGATATTGGCAAAACGCGTTGTGATCGGATTATCAGGTGGGGTGGACTCAAGCGTAGCGGCTTATTTGCTGAAGGAACAGGGCTACGATGTGACAGGTCTGTTCATGATCAACTGGCATGACCGGACCGGGGTGATCGATGCCGACTGCCCCTGGGATGAGGATGTGGTTTTTGCCGAGATGGTTGCCAAAAAGCTCGGCATCCCGTTCCATGTGGTGGACCTCAGCGAACCTTACCGGGAAAGGGTCATCGATTACATGTTCGACGAATACCAGAAGGGAAGAACGCCCAACCCGGATGTGCTTTGCAACAGGGAGATCAAGTTTGACGAGTTCTTCAGGGCTGCGGAAGTATTTGAACCTGATTTTGTGGCCACCGGACATTACTGCAGAAAGGAGGTCACCCGGGCCGGTGAAAACGATCTGTACCACCTGCTGGCCGGCAGGGACCCCGGCAAAGAGCAGAGTTATTTCCTCTGCCAGCTCTCACAGGACCAGCTCGCCAGAACCCTCTTCCCCGTGGGTCACCTGCATAAAACGGAAGTACGAAAGATCGCCGCCGTGGCAGGCCTTGCCCCGGCTAACCGGAAAGACTCCCAGGGGATCTGTTTCGTGGGGAAAGTGCATCTGCCGGTTTTTCTTCAGCAGAAGCTCAGTGTGAAGGAGGGCAACATCTTCGAGATCCCCGCCGTTCATCCGCCCTACAGCAGGGAAAAACAGGTTCCGGAAAACCTGGAGGAATATTGCTCCCCGTGGACCTACAAAAAGGAAGATGGTTTCTGGGTGGGGAAACACCAGGGAGCCCATTTTTTCACGGTCGGACAGAGAAAAGGGCTTAACGTGGGAGGAAAGGAAGAACCGCTGTTTGTCATCGCCACCGACGTTCAGCACAACCGGATCTATGTGGGACAGGGACAGACTCATCCCGGTCTGTACAGGCAGGGTCTGAAGATCATTCCCGGGGAGATCCACTGGGTGAGGGATGACCTGACCATGAATCCCGGGGAGGAACGGCCCTACCGGGTCCGGATCCGGTACCGTCAGCCCCTTCAGCAGGCCACCCTGCGCATGACCGGAGAGGGACTCTATGTTCTTTTCGGAATACCCCAGCGGGGAATTGCCGCAGGACAGTTTGCGGCCTGGTATGACGGAGATGAGCTGATCGGGTCGGGCGTGATCCACCGGTAGGGCAAAGATCGCTTCCCGGGTGATCCGCAGAAAGACATCATTTATCTTCTGTGCAGGCCGCACTCCTTGGGACCTTCATTCTCCCACCACCACCTTCCGGTCCTGGGATCTTCGCCCGGCTCGATGGCCCGGGTGCAGGGTTCACAGCCAATGCTCGGGAATCCCCTGTCATGAAGCATGTTGTACGGGATCTTGCGTTCCCTGATATAATCCCATACCTGTTTCTCCGTCCAGTTGATCAGTGGGTTGATCCTGATCAGTCCGTTGTTCTCATCCCATTCCACCATCTTCCGGAAAAACCGGGAAACAGACTGATCCTTGCGCAGTCCGCAGATCCAGGCCATCTTCCCTTCAAACGCCCTGGGAAGCTGCGCCACTTTCCGGATATGGCAACAGAGTTTCCTGTTTTCCACACTGTCATAAAAAAGATTGATCCCGTGCTTGGAAACCATCTCCTCCACTTTCCGGTAATCGGGAAAATAAATCCTGATCCTGATCTCGAAATGTTTATTCGTTCGTGCGATCAGTTCGTAGGTTTCCGGGAAAAGCCTGCCGGTATCCAGGGTAAAGATCTCCGCTTCGGGATCCTGTTGCACCACCATTTCGGTGAGCACCTGGTCCTCCAGTCCCAGGCTGGTGGAAAGCACGATTTGCTCCCCGAAATGCTCCAGGAAAAATCCCACCACCCCCTGGGCACTTTTATCTTTTAATTCCTCGTTCCAGTGCTGTATCTGTTCTTTCAGCTGATCTGTCAGTTCCATGTCCCTTCATTTTCCCCAATAGGATCCTTTCTTCCCCATGTCCATCCAGTCATCCTGATCATGCCGGTAGAGAAAGACGGGGTGGTTTTCAGCCAGTTCAAGATAGAAAGGGATGATGGAAAACCTCCTTTGCGGGGGAAAGAACCTGAACAGCGCCGGATCGATCACCTGGATCCCGCTGAAAGCAATGGGGGTCATCGGTCCGGTCCGGTTACGAACCATGACCGTATCCCCGTTGCGGTTGTCTCTCCACCCCCTTAATCTCCCTTTCCTGTCCATCAGCAGGCTCCGGGAAGTATCCCGGTCCTTGACGGCCAGTGTCACCAGAGACTCTTTCTCCAGATGTGCCGCAAACATTTTTCCCAGATCAATGTTGCTACGAATGTCAACATTGTAGACTAAAAATGGTTCACTGCTGAAAAACCAGGATGCTTTCTTGATCCCCCCGCCGGTATCCAGCAGCTCGTCCCGCTCATCGGAAAATTCGATGCGGATCCCGAACCGGTCACGCGATTCCACGAAATCGATGACCGATTCCGCAAAGTGATGGACATTGATGATGATCTCGTCGAATCCCGAATCAATGAGCTTACGGATCACATACCCGAGCAGGGTGCTCCCCTGAAACTCGAGCAGGGCTTTCGGTTTGTCGTCAGTCCAAGGCCTTAACCGGGTTCCCAGTCCGGCCGCCAGGATCATCGCTTTGTAACCCATATCTGGCGCAAACTTACACATTTTTGCTATTTCCTGCCGATGGACCCGGCATAAAGCATGGCCGCTGTCCTGAAGAGAATATGTCCCATCTTGGTGAAAGGAAGGTAAATGATCACAAACCATACCGCCACCAGATGGAAGAAATAGAGGTGGTAGGCGACGGACCAGTTCCCGAACCGGGCCCATTCCACGAGAGTTCCCGAAAGGGTCAGCAGAAAGATGGAAATAAGCAGGAGCCAGTCCGGATAACTGCTTTTTCCGAATACTTTTTTGTTGAACATGCGCTGATGGATCATGATCCCCAGACCTGTATAGATCATCAGGGAAGCCACGTTCCCTGCGATCTTGAAAGGATTCCACAGGGAAAGCGGATAATCGCCGGTGAATGTGGCGACAATCGCATACAGGGTGACCAGCAGGAGCAATGCGAATCCAAAAAAGACCAGCATATGTGCCGCTTTTCTGAGTTGATTGGACTCGCAGCCCGAGAACCGGGAATGGGAGAAGATCTCGCCCAGCACAGGAATAAGTTGCTTCAGCGGTTTTCTCATCCGGCCGCCGGGAGGGACCAGCCTTTTCATATCGTGCCAGAATCTGACCAGTCCCGGGATAGCCAGCCCGTAAAAAGTGAGGGTGATCAGAGAAAAGGTGGAGTTGAGCCAGCCGTGGGGAAAAAATTTCGAATAATCCACCGGACCCTCCGGGATCCTGAAGGTCCCTGCAGCTGTCAGTATCCCGATGATCACCGCCACAGGGATCAGAATGGCCAGCGGAAGCCAGGAGGGTCTGGTTACCAGTTTTTCCAGGAAACGGGGACGGGCATAATACTGATAGCTCTTCTGGCGGAGAGCAGCGATCACATCGGACGGTTTGACATCCCGGGGACAGTGCTCGCTGCAGTCGCCGCACTGATAACAGAGCCACAGATCCACATTGCCCAGAAGCATTTCCTTCAGGCCCCACCCTGCACGGATCATCTCCTTGCTGGGAAAGGGTCTTTCCGCGGGTGCCAGTGAGCAAACCGCGGAGCATTTACCGCACTGCATGCACTGGTTCAGCGGTGAACCGCTCATCCGGATCAGCTCCCTTTTAAATGCTATGTCAGGCGCGATCTTGAGCATATGGCTTTTACAATTGCCTGTATGGATTCGGACCCAGCGCTTCCATCTCTTCCGCGTATGTATTGATCATCTCGCAGATCAGATGATGATCGGTGATCTCCACAAACCGGGTCCTGATCCTTTCAGGCTCCAGCATCATGGTTTCCAGGGTTTCCTGAAGGTTTTCCCCCCGTTGCTCCGTCAGTTCACTCCCGTGGATGAAGTGGCACTGGTAATCATCCCCCGGCTTACAGCCGATCTGCAGGATCCCGTCATATCCCCGGGACAGCGCATCCGAGATCCAGGCCCTGTTCACCGAGCCCAGGCATCGTACCGGGATGATCCGGGCATGGGGGCTCAGGTTCAGATGCTTCATTCCCGCCGTATCCAGGGCCGGGTAGGCATCGTTTTCGCAGACGAACACCAGGATGCGCGGTTTTCCCCCGGTTTCGTCCGGAAGAGGAACAGACTTGATCATGGCCGAAACCGACCGGATGGAAAAATCCGAAAAACCGATCACCCGTTCCGGACAGGAGCCCACGCAGATCCCGCACCTGCGGCAACGCGCCGGATTCAGCAGAGGGGTACCCTTCTCATTTGCATCATAGGTGCCGAAAGGACATTCCTCGGTACAACGCTTGCAATCGGTGCATCGCTCCATGTAAAGCTGTGGAAAGGTGCGGTCGCCTGCCCTGGGATGGACACCTTCGCCCCTGCCGGCACATTCGATGCACTGAATGGCTTTCATCATGGCCCCCGCACCATCCTCACCACTGGCATCGATGTCCATGGGGGCCCTGACCGTGCCTGCGGCGTAGATACCCGTTCTCCTGGTTTCGTAAGGAAAACAGATGAAATGGGAATCGGAGAAGGCATACTTCAGCTCGGGGAGGCCCTTTCCCAGTTTGTACTGCAGATTCAGATCGGTGGTGGTGGAAGGCACCATCCCGGTGGCCAGGACCACCATGTCCGTTTCAAGCTGAATCATCTCCTCCAGAAGCGTATCGCTGACGGTCACCCGGATATTCTTCCGGCCATGCCGAACATTCTCCACCAGGCCCCGGGTCATGAAAATGGCATCGTCCGACTGAACCGCCCTGTAAAAATCTTCCTGGAAACCTGTGGTCCGGATATCCCTGTAAATGATATAGACTTCCGCATCCGGATTCTTCTCCCGGACATAAAGCGCCTGCTTCAGGGCCGCACCGCAGCAGTAGGAGGAGCAGTACGGCAGATGTTCCTGGTCCCTGGATCCCGCACACAGGATGAACAACACGCGCCGGGGAGGAGCCTTTTCGCGTACAAATTGCTCAAATTCTTCCAGGGTCTTTACACGGTCAGTCGTTCCGTATCCCAGGTGATGCAGTCTGGAAGGATTGTAGGGTCTCCAGCCGGTGGCCACAACCAGGGCCCCTGCCCGCAACGTTGTGGCAATCTGTCCGTTCAGGACCACCGAGAAATTGCCCGGCTCTCCCGAAACGGAGGCAATGGTGCTGCCCGTATAAAGATCCACCAGGGGATGGGAACCCACCCGGGCTGCCAGTTCGGCAACATCGGGTTCCCTCGTGGCTGTCTGTCCGCCCAGTGAAGGGGAAAGCTTATGGATCCGGCCCGCATATCCTCCCAGCCGGTCCTCTTTTTCCACCAGGTGCACCCTGTATCCGGCAGAGGCTCCCTCAAGTGCGGCGGAGAGTCCTGCCACTCCCCCACCCACCACAACGATATCCGATGAGAGGCTTTTTGGCAGATAGAGTGTCGCAGGGTAGATCGAATCCAGCTTTGCCAGTCCCATCCTGATATGATCCTCCGCACAGGCCCTGGTGTCCTCCTCCCCCGGAGCCATGACCCAGGCCACCTGCTCCCGCAGGTTGATACGCTCCACCATAACGGGATCCATCCGGAACAGGGATGTTTTTACCCTGGGGGAACAGGCAGCAATGGCCACCCGGTCAAGATTATTTTCGCGGACCAGCCTGTGCAGGCTCCTCAGTCCCTCTTCAGAACAAAGTGCCGGATGGTGCATGCAGGCGATTCCCTCCATCTGCGAGGGAGCTGCATTGCAAAAGTCCCCTGCATCCAGGCAATTCCCGATCTCACATCCGGTGCAGACTGCCAGTCCCATATGCCTTTCGCCTTCCTTCATCTGATCTTCCTTAGTGCCTTTAATGCTGCGCCGGTGGCATCCTTCACCGAAGAAGAAACATCCATGGGTCTCTTGCAGGTGGCCGCAGGATAGATCCCCGGCGACTGGTATTGCTCGTAAAAACCGTATACATCAGTTTTCAGGGGGACCGGGAGGTGGTTGGGGACAAGGCCTGTGGCCAGGACGACCAGATCGAACGGATCCCTGCGCCGGGTGCCCGCCATCATGTCTTCCACTTCCAGGATCAGTCCCCGTCCATCATCCTTTCTAATACGGCCCACCTTGCCCCTGGTCAGGGTAATGGAAGGAGCCTGCTGTGCCTTTACCAGCAGATCCTCATTTCGTCCGGAAAGTCTCAGATCGATGTAAAAGATCTCGGTTTGCACCCGGGGATTGGATTCTGCCAGGGTCAGAGCATGTTTGACGGAGGCAGAACAGCAGACCGCCGAGCAGTAAGGAAGGTAATTCACGTCCCTTGATCCGGCGCATTGCACAAAAGCAACACGCGATGGTGTTCTGCCGTCTGAAGGCCTGGCCAGGGGGCCATTCTCCATCCGCATCCCGGAAAGAAGCCGTTCAAATTCCAGGTTCGTGATCACATCCGGTTCGCTCCGGTAATGATAATCCCGGATTTTGGATGCATCGTATAGATGCCAGCCGGTGGCAAGGATGATGCTGTGGACCCTGAATTCCTTTTCGGAAGGTTCCGCTTCCAGCCGGATTGCATCGTGCGGGCACACACGGACGCATGCCGCGCAGCTCTCTCCGGGGCACAATTCGGGATCAATGGCATATTTCACGGGGAAAACCACCCCGTCCGGAATGTAGATGGCCTTCCCGGGACCTCTTTCCACGGGACATACCTCCGCGCATTTTCCGCAGGAGGTGCAGAGGTCGGTGACCCACCGGGGACCGGAAACCACTTTCACCATGAAATCGCCGTGCTCTCCGTCTATTCCGGTGACCTCCGAACCGGTCAGATAGCTGATCCCCGGGTTGGAGCGGATCCTGCGGTAATTGATCTCCAGCCCGCATGTGGGGGGACAGAGCTTTGGAAAGTAATTATGGAACAGGGTCACATTCCCCCCCAGGTAAGGGTCCTTTTCCACCAGGATCACCTCCCTGCCGGCCTCTGCAATCTCAACAGCCGCGGTGATCCCGCCGATACCGCCTCCAATGACCAATATGGGCAGGGACCTGTTCAATCCTTAATGTCTCTCTTGATCATTTTCCAGGAATCCGTTTCAGGATCCCACCTGCAGTTGGCAAACACTTTCCACTCCTTCTTCATGGAAGGGTGATCGGTGCGCTGGTAATACCCGGGCCACCGGGTCTCTTGCCTGAAAAGAATGGTACGGATATGCGCTTCGGCCTGCCACAGCCTGTGGATGTTCTCCCAGCAACGCATGAGTTCGTGCAGATCGGATGCAGCCAGTTTTTCCGAATCCTCTTTCATATAACGGAGGTATTCCAGTCCTTTTTTCAGCAGGGCCTCCGAGGTCCGGAAGCCCATCGAAGCGCCGCCCGCATACTCATCCATGATCTTCTGCAGCCGGAACATGAACATCCTGGGCTTGAGGTACCGGGGGTTCACATCTTCATCATTGGTATAACCCCGATGATCCTCGAAAAGCTTCAGGGGCCGCAAAACCCGCTCCCTGATCTTTTCGATCTGCTCACCGCTGATGCTTTCCACCTGGGGATGGTCCACGCAGAAAGCGATGGCAGACTTGGCCGCGATCCTGCCCTCCGTGAAGGACCCGGATGAGAATTTATGGGAAGAAGCCCCGGAAGCATCCCCTGCCGCGAAAAGCCCTTTTACCGTGGTCATCTGGGCATACCCCCAGAAGTAACTCCCGGGAGCGAGATCCCCGGGACCACTGACCCAGGCTCCGGAAGCACCGGAGTGTGAGCTGATAAAATAGGGTTCACATGCCGCGATCTCGGAAGGGGCCTGCTCCGGCATGATGTCATGGGAAGCCCAGTGGAGGGCCTGGCTGACCGTCATATCCAGGAAATCCTCCCAGGCCTCGGATTCCAGTTCCGTCAGTCGCTTTTCCGCCTCTTCCCGGTCAGGGATCTGTGCCACGATCTGCCGGATCGCTTCATCGGTCCGCATGAAAATAGGTCCGTTCCCTGCTTCCAGTTCAAGCAGCATCAGGTAATTGCGAAGGTTGGCAGGCGTGGGTTTTACTGTCCCGTAAGGCTCCCATTTCTTAAGTTCACCGGCGCGGGTCTGCATATAATCTTCACCCTTTGCATTGGTGGCTTTGGATTTAAACAGAAGGAACCATGCCCCCACCGGACCGTATGCATCCTTGAACCTGACCGGCACGAACCGCACCTCCTGGCAGGTCATTTCGGCACCGGCCCGCAATGCGAAATATGCACTGGTCCCGCTGTTGAAGGGAGGATACCATGACCTTCCCAGTCCCTCTCCCACCGACCGGGGCCGGAAAATATGGACCGCCCCTCCCATGGAATCCAGTACGGCTTTTGCTTTGAATATATAGAACTTGTTATCACGCACACTGAAGCCTGCCGCTCCCACGCAACGGTCACCGATCATCAATGGTTCGGTGATGAAAATCCGTTCGTAATAGGATCCCCTTTCACCCAGCTCTTTGATCGCATTTTTTGCGGCTTCGGATACGATGTTCTTGTAGGATTCCCCGTGGACCATGATCTGCCATCTGCCCTCATTCACATAATTGCCTTCGCTGTCTTTCCAGATGGGCAGTCCCCATTTCTCGAACAGGTGCACGGAAGAATCCACATGCCTCGCGATCCCGGCCACCAGATCGTCCCTGGCAATGCCCATCAGATCGTTTTTCACATAATTCACATAATCTTCCACACTGTTCTTCCCGCTTTCCAGGCCCAGATAAAGGTTAATGGCCGAGAGCCCCATGGCTACCGCCCCGCTCCGGTCCATGGCGGCCTTGTCCACCAGGGTCACCCGCTGGTTGTTCTTTTTTGCCCAGTAAGAGGCTTCGTATGCAGCACCGCATGCAGCCATGCCCCCTCCCAGGATCAGCAGGTCGGTCTCAACCACCACGGTATCAAAGTGCCGGTTTTTCATTTTCAAGGGATTTATGTGGCTGGTTAGTGGCCCGAAGGATCTCTTCGCAGGGAACCGGGTTGGGTCCTCAGCCCTGGATCCTTCAGGTCCTCTGAACCGGTCCGGAACTCCGCATCCGGATCGATGCTGCCTTCCGGAGTGGTCCTGATGGGGAATTTGAACCGTTTGACCGTGCTGTTCCTGAATTTGACCGACCATATGATGCTATCGGTTCCCCTGAGGGGCTGCACCGAGGCTCCGGCAGGCATAAAATCAGCATATCCCCTGACCTCAATGGCCTGGTTCGGACAAATCTTTACACAGCTGTAACATTCCCAGCACATGTCCACCGCACGGTTGTATGCTTTCAGGGTTTCCCCGTCAAGGACCATGAGATCGTTCGGACAAACATACTCGCAGGCAGTGCGATCCAGTGACTTGCACCCGTCGCACTTGTCGGTTATCACAAAACTCGGCATATGGATTTTGTTGGTGCGATTCTCACAAACATAATAAAAATTCTTCCCTGTCATTCATCCGAGAAATATTTCAGCATCTCCCGGTAGGATGAGAATACCTTTGCCCGGCTGACAAATCCAAGGTACTTGCCGTCCCTGAGCACCGCAATGTTATACCGGCCGCTCTCGCTGAATTTCCTGGCCACCTCCTCCATCAGTTCGTTGCACTCGATGGTATATTCGGGCGTGATCATCAAATCACTTACTTTTGTTTCATCGTACATCTCCTGGTTGAACATGATGTGCCTGATATCATCCAGTTTCACAATTCCCAGAAAATTGTTCTTTTCATCCACCACGGGGAATATATTGCGGGTGGACCTGGTGATCACCCTGACCAGGTCCCTGAGGGTATCATCGGGATGTACCGTGCTGAAATTCGTCTCAATGAGATCCGCTACCTTCATCATCAGCAAAATGTTCCGGTCCTTGTGATGGGTCATCAATTCACCTCTTTTGGCCAGCTGGACCGTGTAGACGGAGTTTTTCACGAAGGACCGGACCGTGAGATAGGAAATGGTGGAGGCTAGCATCAGCGGAAAGAACAGCTTATATCCTCCCGTGATCTCGGCAATCAGAAAAATGGCTGTCAGCGGTGCGTGGATCACCCCTGCGATCATCCCGGCCATCCCCACCAGGGCCATGTTGCTGGTGGAAACATCTACCCCCAGCTGGTCCAGGATGATCCCGAACAGCAATCCCATGTTGGCTCCCATGAACAGCGAAGGGGCAAAGATCCCCCCGATGCCCCCGGCAGCAAAGGTAAGTGTGGTGGCCACCACCTTCAATCCGATCACCAGCAGCAGATACAGTATCAGCAGGGGAAACTTGTTCACCCAGCCCTGGAAAAAGGTGCCTTCAAACAGTTGGAAGTATTCGCCCCTTAATCCCTGGTTCACCACTTCGTAGCCCTCCCCGTACAGCGGGGGGAAGAAGAAGACGATCAATCCCAGCAATCCTCCTGCCAGCAGCAGGCGCTTCCAGGGGCTACCGAATTTCTCGAATATCTCCGAAACATGAATGTAGGTTTTGGTAAAGTAAACCGAGAGTAACCCGGCCACCACCCCCAGCAGAAGGTAATAATGGATCTGGCCCATCTGGAAGGGTTCGGTAAGCTGGAAAGAGTACAGGACATTCTGACCCAGAAAAAGGTAGGAGGTGAGAGCACCGGATGCAGAGGCGATCAGAAGGGGGATGATGGCCCACATGGTCAGATCAAGCATGATCACCTCCAGGGCAAATACGATCCCGGCAATGGGTGCCTTGAAAATGGCTGACATGGCCCCGGCACAGGCACAGGAGATCAGCAGGGTGATCTCTTTATACCTGAGCTTCAATACCTTTCCCACATTCGATCCGATAGCCCCGCCGGTAGCCACCGTGGGCCCTTCCAGTCCGACCGATCCTCCAAAACCCACGGTCAGTGCACTTGTGATGATGCTGGAATAAAGATTATGGGACCGCATCATCCCGTTATTCTTGGAGATGGAGAAAAGCACCCCCGGGATCCCGTGTCCCACCGAATGCCTGTTCACATACTTGATGAACATAACCACCAGGAGGATCCCAATGATGGGGAGAATAAAAATATAGAACCGGGTAAATTCTCCCTGGAAACTATTTTCAAGCGCCTCTCGTATAAAATGAACGAGGTTTTTAATGATCACTGCGGCAAGGCCTACGCTGAGTCCGATGACCGCAGCCAGAATATAGAGCAACCTGTGGCCGGATAAATAATTGATCTTTACCCTGTTAACCCATTTTAGAAGTCGCTTTTCTGACATGGCATGACAAAATTAGTATTTTACGCATCAGTACAAAACCATCTTTTCAAAGTATTATCTTTGTAAATAACCGCCGGTGTATCAAATGGAAAGGAATTTTCGTTTCTAAGAAAGGATGAGGGCGATCGTTAAATACAGCAGATTATGGAGCGTTGGACCATTGCTGGCCACACTGCTGCTCATATCCTGTTATGCTCCTGCCCAGGTGGAACTGCCGGATAAACCGGATATCATCCGGGTAACGGTGGACCACGCCGATAACGGGGTCCTGATCCAGTGGGAACCCAGCGAAGATCCTGATATTGAATTCTACAAACTTTACAGGATGATCAACCGGACAGGCCAGGAAATCGTCACCCTTCCGGGAAATGTTTACGAATACAAGCACATGGGTACCGGTCTGAAGAATCTGGAGTATTCGGTCACAGCCGTTGACAGCAGCAATAATGAAAGCCTCCTTACACCCGGTGAGCACCGGGCTGTGGCCGTGTCCTCTGACTTCGATACCTGTTCCCTTTCCAACCTGGTCTCCTGGAGTGCTTATGTGGGATGGGAAGGGAATGTTTCCGGTTATCGCATCTACGGAGGATTCAGCGGCGATCCCCTTCAGTTGCTGGATCTTGTGGCCCCCGGCAGCCTCACCTTCACCCATGAAGGAATCCTGCGCGATACGGCCTACAGCTACTATATCGAGACCGTGCACACGAGCGGAATTGTTTCGCTCTCTCCCGTAGATTCCGTATTTACCTATTTTCCGGAGCCTCCGGCTTTTATCACTCTGGATTTTGTATCGGTGGTGGACCACTACAATGTGGAACTGGAATTTTCGGCCGATGTCAGCGGACAGGTGAGGAATTTCAGACTGATGAGGCGGAACGATGACGCCTCCCCGTTCAGCGAAGTGGAAACCATCTGGAATACCACCCAATCCACCCACCTGATCCAGGACCAGTTCCCTACCACCGTGGAAACATACGAGTATATTGTCCGCTCTGTCTACCAGCCGGAGGGATGTGCCGATCTTATTGTGCTTTCTCAGTCAAACCCGGGGACCACCATCCTTTTGGAATGTGAAATGGCAGATCCGACGGCCGATCTGAACTGGACACCCTACAGCGAATTCCCTGACGGATTGTCGGGTTACGTGATCCAGCGAAGGAACGGTTCGGGCGAATTCTATGACTTGCACACGACGGGTCCGGGAACCACTTCCTGGCGGGAACCGCTCAATACCATTGTCAACGGTTACCAGACCGGCAAGGTGCAGTACAGGGTGGCAGCCGTTGAAAACCAGGGAGGAACAGGGAGCCCGGGTATGAGCTTTTCCAACATTGCCAGTTTGGCCCTTCCCACGGAAATGAAAATACCCAACGCATTCACCCCGGGAAGCAATAATATGAATTTCGAGTTTAAGCCCAGGATCGATTTCGCCCCCCGGGAATATACCATGATCATCTATGATCGTGCCGGCAGGAAGATGTTCGAAACCTCCGATCCCGGAGAAGGCTGGAACGGCAGATTCCGTGGCGGTGATTTTGCAGATGAGGGGGTCTACGTCTATTACATCCAGTATACCGATTACACCGGACTTTTCAGGACCCATACAGGGAATGTGACTGTTCTCTATCCCTGATACGGGTGCATTTTGCTTCCCTTCGCATCTTTTCCGTATTACTGAGATTATCACTAATTTTGTGGAAAGGTTTTTGCTGTGGATAACTATAGAATAAAAGGTGATACCACAGCATGAGATGTTCATGTGAGGAGGATATATTTGTGAGGACCAGAAATGACTGAAAAAATACATACAGAAAATAAGACCATTGAAGAATTACTTGAGCAGCTGATAAAAAACTGCCGGTACTGCCGGTCGGAGAAGGACGTGAAGCTGATCAAAAAAGCCTTCAACATGGCCAGGGATGCGCATGAGGGAATGCGGCGGAAATCCGGGGAACCTTATATTGTGCATCCCCTGCAGGTGGCCCTGATCGTCAGTGAAGAGATCGGCCTGGGCCTGACCAGTACCGTTTGCGCCATTCTTCATGACACGGTGGAGGATACTGATCTGACCATCGAGGATATTGAAAACGCCTTCGGGAAAAAGATCGCTTCCATTATCGACGGACTGACCAAGATCTCGGGAGTATTCGACAAAGAGTCCAATTCGCTGCAGGCCGAAAACTTCCGCAAGATGCTCCTGACCCTTTCCGACGATGTAAGGGTGATCTTCATCAAACTGGCGGACCGGCTGCATAACATGCGCACCCTGGACTCCCTGTCCAGGAACAAGCAGATCAAGATTGCCGGAGAAACCATTTACCTGTATGCACCCCTTGCCCACAGGCTGGGACTTTATGCCCTCAAATCGGAACTGGAGGACCTCAGCCTGAAGTACAGGTATCCGGAAGTGTACCATGAAATCTCCGAAAAGATCAAGATCACCGAAGAACGCCGGCTCCATCTGATCAACCACTTCTCACTCCCCATCATTGATGCACTGGACAAGAACGGATTTGATTTCAATATTTCGGGCAGGCCGAAATCGATCTATTCCATCTGGCAGAAGATGCATCAGAAGAATGTGACCTTCGAGGAGATCTATGACCTGTTCGCCATCCGGATCGTTTTTAAGCCCAAGGCTGACATACCGGAGAAAACCCAGTGCTGGAATATTTATTCCATCATCACGGATATTTATGCTCCCAAACCGGAAAGGATCCGGGACTGGGTGTCCACTCCCAAGGCCAACGGATATGAGGCGCTGCATACGACGGTCATGGGATCCAACGGGAAATGGATGGAGGTCCAGATCAGGTCGGAGCGGATGGATGAGATCGCAGAACGCGGTTTCGCTGCTCACTGGCAATACAAGGACAAATCCTCCCAGGCCTCCGAACTGGATAAATGGATCAAGCAGATCCGGGAAACACTTGAAACCCCCGGTGCAGATGCCATAGAGTTCCTCGACGATTTCAAACTGAACCTTTTTTCGTCAGAGATCCTGGTCTTCACTCCCAAAGGACACATCATCACCCTCCCCAAAGATGCCACCGCGCTGGATTTTGCCTATGATATTCACACTGAGATCGGCAACAAGGCCATCGGGGCCAAGGTGAACTACCGCCTCGTTCCTCTCAGTCACATACTCAGCAGTGGTGACCAGGTGGAGATCATCACCTCCGATGTCCAGAAACCGAGCCTGGAATGGTACCATTTCGTGACCACCATGAAAGCGAAAACGGCCATCAAGAATGCATTGAAGGCCGAGACCAAGAACAGGACTGAGGTCGGCAAGACGCTGCTTATAGAAAAGTTGAAGGAGCTGAACCTGACCCCCAGTTCCAGGATACTCAAAAAACTGATCCCGGCATATGACTCCGCACACAAGGATGAGCTTTATTCCAAGATCGGCAGCGGACTTGTGAGCCTTGACAACCTGAAAGACGTCCTGGCCAAAAACACAAAGAGCAAATGGGTCAGGGTCTGGGGATTGTCGCTGGGAAGACCCCCTAAAAAACCTGAAAAAACGGAAGCCTACGATTCCAGAGGGGTGCTCATTCTCAGGGAGACCATGGAAGATGAAGAAAGAAGCTACACACTGGCCAAATGCTGCAATCCCATTCCTGGTGACGAGGTGGTGGCTGTCCGGCAGGCAGAAGGACCACTCATGGTCCACAGGACAGACTGCAAAAAGGCGCTGAAGATCATGTCCAGCCAGGGAGACAAACTGGTGGCAGCCAAATGGACCCAGCATAAGATACTTTCCTACCTCGCACGGATCCACCTGAACGGATGGGACCGTTTCGGGGTATATAATTCCATCACCAATACCATTACCAAGGAATTGAATATTAGCATGCGCACCATTAACCTGCATGCACACGACGGGATTTTCAGCGGCAGCATCGATCTGTATGTACACAATACGACCGATCTGAATAACCTGATCCTGAATCTTATGAAGCTAAAAGGAGTGGAGGCTGTCCACCGGATTAAAGCAAAAGAGTAAATATTCCTCAAAACGTTCCGAATTAAAATTATTGCTAACTTAGCAACGTAATTTTTACTTAGACTAATTATGGGGCATGAGGAGACGAAAGAGACTGTAAAACAGATCTTCACAGAATACCTGGAGAAAAAAGGACATCGGAAGACCCCCGAACGTTACGCCATTCTTGATGAGATCTACTCGAGGGACGGACATTTTGACATTGAATCCCTCTACATTTTCATGAAGAATAAAAATTACAGGGTGAGCCGGGCCACACTCTACAATACGATCGAATTGCTGCTTGACTGCAACCTTGTGATCAAGCATCAGTTCGGCAAGAACATCGCACAGTTCGAAAAAGCATATAATTGTATACAGCATGATCACCTGATCGATATGGATACCGGGAATGTGATCGAATTCTGCGATCCACGGATCCAGGAGATCATCAAGACCGCCTGCGACCTCAATGACTTTGAACCCAGTCACCACTCCCTCTACATTTACGGACGAAGCAGGGAGAACAACCAAAGGGATCATTGATTTACAAATCTCACAATAGATTGTTCGGATGAAAGTTGACGTATTACTAGGTCTGCAGTGGGGAGACGAAGGCAAAGGGAAAGTGGTGGATGTACTGACGCCCCGTTATGATGTGATCGCCCGTTTTCAGGGCGGCCCCAATGCCGGGCATACACTGGAGTTCAACAGCCACAAACACATCCTGCACAACATCCCTTCCGGGATCTTCAGGGAAGACAAGCTCAATATCATTACCAACGGCGTGGTACTGGATCCCATCGTCTTCAAAAAAGAGATCGAATCCCTGGAAGACATGAATATTGATCTGACAAGGAATCTCTGGGTCTCCAGAAAAGCACACCTGATCCTGCCCACCCACCGGATCCTGGATGCAGCATCAGAAGCGGCAAAAGGAAAATCCAAGATCGGATCCACGCTGAAAGGCATCGGTCCCACCTACATGGACAAGACCGGCCGGAACGGTCTGCGCGTGGGAGATATCGACCTGGATTTCAAGAACAGGTACCAAGCCCTGAAGCTCAAACACCAGCAGTTGCTTAAGATGTATGATTTCGAATACAACATGGATGAAGAGGAGCGGTTTTTTGAAGGGATCGAGATCATCAAAAAATTCAGGCGGGTGGATAGTGAATATGAGATCAACCGGATGCTGGAAGAGAACAGGAGTATCCTTGCGGAAGGTGCCCAGGGAACCCTTCTGGATATAGATTTCGGATCCTATCCTTTTGTCACTTCTTCCAATACGATCTGCGCGGGAGCATGCACGGGCATGGGCCTGGCCCCTTCATCCATCGGAGAGGTATACGGCATTTTCAAGGCATACTGCACCCGTGTGGGCAGCGGTCCCTTTCCCACCGAGCTTACGGGAGAGGATGGCAACATCCTGAGAGATGTGGGAAAGGAATATGGTTCCACCACAGGAAGGCCGCGACGTTGCGGATGGCTTGACCTGGTGGCACTGAAATACAGCATCATGCTGAATGGTGTCACCCAGCTGATCATGACCAAGACCGATGTGCTGGATGCATTTGAAACCATCAGGGTGGCCACCGCATATTCCGTGAACGGAAAAATCTCTGACCGTCTCCCCTACCACCTGGAGGCGGAGGTGAAACCCATCTACACCGACATTCCGGGCTGGCAGACCGATCTTACCGGGATCCGTTCCAAAGAGCAATTCCCCGCCGAAATCAAAGACTACATCCAGTTCCTCGAAAAAGAACTCAAGGTCCCCGTCAAATTCGTCGGTGTCGGTCCGGACCGTGAACAGATCATTGAAATGTAAGGAGCTATACCATGCCAACCCTGATCCAATTCTTCGAAGAAAATGCGGAACGTTTTTCCGGGAATACATACATGTGGGAAAAACAAGATGGCACATTTCAGCCCACCACCTATGGAGAGATAAAAGAGCTGGTCCGCCAATTTGCCGCCGGGCTGATGACCATCGGTGTGAAAAAAGGGGACCGGATCGCCCTGCTGGCCGAGGGCCGGACCTGGTGGGTGGCTGCCGAGATGGGTCTGTTTTACCTGGGGGCCATCGATGTGCCGCTTTCCATCCAGCTGAATGAACCGGCCGATTTGATCTTCAGACTGAAACATTCGGAGACCCGGATGATCATCGTATCATCCGGCCAGTACAAAAAGATCGATTCCATCAGAGGCCAACTGCCCGACCTGGAAAAGATCATCCTGATGGATCCCCTGGAGGAATACAAAGTGCACGAGCTGTATATGGGAGACCTGATGGAAGAAGGAAAAAGGCTGCTGGAGAAAGATTTTGATGCTTTCAGGAAAACCTTTGAATCGGTTTCACCCGATGATATTGCCAACATCTGCTATACTTCCGGAACCACAGCCGATCCCAAGGGCATTATGCTGAGCCAGAACAACTATGTGGCCAATACCCGGCAGGCCCTTTCCCTGATGACCATCCCCCCGGAGTACAAAATGTTCCTTTTCCTTCCCTGGGATCACAGCTTTGCACATACTGCAGGATTGTTCACTTTCATGGCCCTGGGGGCGAGCCTTGCTGCCCTGGAGACGGGCAAGACCGGCTTTGAGACCCGGAAGAATATCCCAAAGAATATTCAGGAGATCAAGCCGGATGTCATGTTCAGCGTTCCCACCATCGCCAAGAACTTCCGGAACAACATCGAAAGCGGCGTCAAAGCCAAAGGAAAATTCACTGTCGCTCTGTTCAATGCAGGAATGAAGATCGCGTATCGTTACAACGGGATCGGCTGGAACCGCGGCAAAGGTTTCGGGCTGCTGCTGAAACCCATCTATGCGCTGTTCGATGCGGTTGTCTTCAAAAAGGTACGGAATGCCATGGGCGGGAATATGAAGTTCTTCATCGGGGGCGGTGCCCTGCTGGATATCGAACTGCAGCGTTTCTTCTATGCTATAGGCATCCCCATGTACCAGGGATACGGGCTCACCGAAGCCAGTCCCATTATCAGCATCAACAGCCCTGAGCAGCATAAACTGGGTTCCTCCGGACGGATCCCCGAAAATCTTGAGATCAGGATCTGCGATGAAGAAGGAAACGAACTGTCTCCGGGGGAAAAGGGTGAGATCGTAATCCGCGGAGAGAATGTGATGAAAGGCTACTGGAAGAATGAGGCAGCCACCAGGGATACCATCCGCGACGGCTGGCTGTTTACGGGCGACATGGGATACATAGACAGCGACGGATTCCTCTACGTGCTGGGCCGTTTTAAAAGCCTGCTGATCGGGGATGACGGAGAGAAATACAGTCCGGAAGGGATCGAGGAGGCCATTACCGATCAATCGGAATATATCGAACAGTGCCTTCTCTACAACAGCCAGAACCCCTATACAGTCGCCCTCATTGTCCCCAACCGGGATGCCCTGAGAAGGTTCGTAAAGGGAAAAGGGGTCGATCCCGGCACCGGGGAAGCGGCCCATGCGTGCCTGACCCTGCTGGACCAGGAGATCAGGGAATACAGAAGCACGGGCAAGTACGGCGACATGTTCCCCCAGCGATGGATCCCGTCCAACCTGGCCATCCTGGAAGAGGGTTTCACCATCGAAAACAGGCTGATGAACGCCACCTACAAGATCATCAGACCCAAGATCGAGCAGAAATATGCTGAAATTTTCGAGTATCTCTATACGCCCGTATCGAAGAACGTGATCAATGACCGGAACGTGGAAGCCATGAAAAAACTGCTCGCTCACACTGAATAACCCGAAAAATGCACAGGATTTCGACCAGGTGCCTGCATGCCGGCACCATCAGGGATGACCGGGAAGAGGGGATCAACTCCCCCGTCTATACTTCCACGGCATTCGGCTTTATCGGCCAGGAAGGCCCCATTTATCCCCGGTACCTGAATACTCCCAATGTAAAGGCAGTGTCGGAAAAGATCGCCTCCCTGGAGGAAACAGAATCGGCCCTGGTCTTCAGTTCCGGCATGGCAGCCATCAGCACCCTGTTTTTTGCATTCCTGAAACCGGGAGATCATGCAGTCTTTCAGAGAGGCCTTTATGGAGGGACCTCACATTTCCTGGACCGGGAATTCAGCCGTTTCGGCATCCGGTACAGCATCGCCGAGAGCCAGTCAGCCGGTCATATTGAATCCCTGATCGGAGAAAATACCAAACTTATCTATATCGAAACCCCCTCCAATCCCCTGCTGAACATTACGGATATACGCGCTGTGGCGGAACTGGCAAGATCGGCCGGGATCATCTCGGTGGCAGACAACACCTTTGCCACCCCCATCAACCAGCAACCCGCCAGCCTGGGGATCGATGTGGTGGTCCACAGCGCCACCAAGTACCTGGGCGGACACAGCGACATTCTGGCCGGGGCACTTGCCGCCAGCAATGAGTTGATGGGACCCGTGTATGAAACGGGCCTGAATCTCGGAGGAAGCCTGAATGCCTATACCCTGTACCTTCTGGAAAGGAGCATCAAAACACTTCACCTCCGGGTGGAAAGATGCAACCACAACGCCCTGCAGCTGGCCCGGTTCCTGGAATCCCATCCCCGGATCAGCAAGGTCTTTTACCCGGGCCTGCAGGATCATCCCGGTCACGAAATCGCCACCCGTCAGATGAACGGGTTCGGAGGCATGCTCTCCTTTGAAGCGAAAGACCAGGAAGCCCTGACATTGCAAAAAAGGCTCAAGCTGATCAAACCGGCCGTAAGCCTGGGCGGAGTGGAAACCACCTGCAGCTCACCAGCCCATACCTCCCACCGAAAACTGGGCCCGGAAGGAAGAAAGAAGGAAGGCATCCCCGAACAGCTCATCCGGCTGTCCGTGGGCATCGAGGACGTGGAAGACCTCAAATCCGACCTCGACCATGCCCTCTCCAGTTGAATCTGACAACAAGTACCTGTACAACGGCAAGGAACTCCAGGACGAACAACTCGGTTGGTTAAACCTGGACTGGTATGACTATAGGGCCAGGTTCTTGCCCGGTGCAGGAAGCTCCTCCTGGGTCCGGATCTGATGGGGCGACTCAACCAGTTGATCGGACAATCGGGGGTGGTGGGTGAGCAAACCAACCGGCTGTTCTTGTTTATCATTGCCACCAGCTACAAGATGCCCGATACGCTGCATGCCCTGATCCAGGGATCCATGGGCAGCGGGAAGACCCACCTGCTGGAGCGGATCAGCCGGTTGATCCCCCCGGGAGGATGTGAACCGCTTTACCAGGGTAACAGATAGCAGCTTTTACAACTACGGTGCCTATGATCTGCAGCATAAGCTGATCTGCCTGGAGGACCTGGACGGGATGAAGGAGGAGGCGCAGCTGGCCTTTCGTGAGTTGCAGAGCAGGAAGATGTTATCGACCTGTACCACGGGCCAGGATGAAAAGGGAAACCTTCGCAGTTACGAGAAGGTGGTCTACCGTTCGATTGCCTCCCTGGCCTGTACCACCCGTGGTGAGATCTACGAGGATAACATGAGCCGCTGCTTTG
Source organism: Bacteroidota bacterium (assembly GCA_051746185.1). Lineage (GTDB taxonomy): Bacteria > Bacteroidota > Bacteroidia > Bacteroidales. Next base: position 6,030 of record JBNJEV010000026.1, on the reverse strand, counting down.
TCATTGCCGTGGACGAGATCTGCAGGGCTGTATCCGGCTGTTAAAGCCCTATGCGGTGATCAATCCCTATGCCGACCTTGGCCTGTTCTACGGCTGCGGGTTAAGACGAAGGGAGGTGGAGGCATTGAATGTAAAGGATATCAGCTTCCGGGGGAAGTTGGTGTATGTACGCTCGGGCAAGGGGAAGCGAAGAAGGGTGGTTCCGGTCACAGGGCGGGTGATTGAAGATCTGAAGGCTTACTACTACCAGGAAAGGGTGCATGTGGTGCATAAGCAGCGGGCTACAGCGGCAGGATCCAATCAGGCTTTTTTGCTGAATAAGAACGGGAGCAGGATGCTGGGACAGAGCCTGTGGAGAAGGCTCCGGGTGCTAGTCCTGAAAAGTGGTCTGGAGCACCCGGAGCGGGTAACCCTGCACAGCTTGCGGCACTCTATTGCCACCCATTTGCTTCATAGCGGGCTGTCCGTGGAGCAGGTACGGGATTTTTTGGGTCACACCCACCTGGAGAGCACCCAGGGGTATACACGGGTTGACGGGAAACACTTTACCACTTAGCGGTAATCATGGGGGAAAGAAGAAAGGATCTGGAGGCCTACCTGGAGGGAAAATACTCCCGGCAAACGGTAAAGATCTACCGGTACATTCAGCGGTACCTGCAGTACATGGGCCCGCAAAGGGCCGGGAAGGCCACCTATCGGGATGTGATGGAGTATATGGACTATCTTCGCAAACACTACCCAAATCCTGCAACGATCAACCGGATGTTGTATGCGGTAAAGGCCTTTCACTTTTACCTGGTGGCTGCGGGCAAAAGAGCGGATCATCCCTGCCGGGCCCTGAAGCTGAAAGATGTGCGGGCGGGGGATATACAGCTGCAGGATCTTTTTACTTCAATTGAAATGGAAAAGCTTTTGCAGCGAAAGGAGCGTTACCCGGCTGCCGCCTTACGAAACCGCACGGTGATCAGCCTGTTGATCTACCAGGGCCTTCGCCTTACGGAGATCACCCGGATCCGGCTTGAGGATATCGACCTGGATTGTGGAACGATTTACATCCGTGCGACGATCAAAACCACTGCCAGGACATTAACCCTTAGACCCAACCAGGTGATGCTGCTCCATGATTACATCAATAAAGTAAGACCAGGGTTACTCAAAACCGATACGGACCATCTGGTGGTGACCCTTCGGGGCACAGCGGAGACCGGCGAGGGAATCTCCTACCTGGTGGAAACGTTCCGGCCACTGTTCCCGGACAGGATCCTGAACACAAGGACCATCCGCCAGAGCGTGATCACGAACCTGTTAAAGGAGGGCAAGGATCTTCGTGTGGTCCAGGTCTTTGCCGGGCATAAGAAGATCAGCACCACGGAGCGCTACCACCAGAGCGGCCTGGAGGAGCTGCAGGCGGCCATCGAGAAGCATCATCCGTTGGGGTAAAGTGGTATGTTTTTCAATTGAAATAAGTAACTTTTAGACCAATGAACAACAAAATGAATCAGGACCTTACATTGCTGCTGGCCATCGAACAGTTGGTACAGGAAAAGATGATCATCCATCAAGGGATGCTTGTTGCCAATGATATTGAACTTGCCAAAATCTTTGAATTGGATGTGCAGGATCTCCGGGAAGAAGTAAGAAAATCTCTGGAACGCTTTCCTTCCGACTTCATGGTTCAGTTGGGTGATGGAGAATATGCTTTCACAGAGCCAGGTATTATCATGTTGGGAGGGCTACTTAAAAGCGAGAGAGCCATCAGGGTACATCTTCAGTTTATAGAATATTTTATCCGCCTTGCGCATGAAAGCGGGGTCAGTATCTTTGATATAATCGAAAGCAACAGAAATGAACTTTGAACAGTTAATACAGGCCTGCGAGCAGGCTCACAATTATTTACAGGGAACTGCTGTATCAGCGGTTAACCAATCCTTGACCATCCGGAACTGGCTCTTCGGTCATTACATTGTAGAGTACGAGCAAAACGGTGAGGACAGGGCGAAATACGGCACTGAACTTTTAAAAAAACTTGCTGAAAGGCTTGGCAGCTTAAGCATAAAGGGTTTATCCGACAGAAGCTTGAGAAACTGTCGGCAGTTCTATCTTGTATATCCGCAAATAAATCTGGCACTATCCGACTTTGGTTTGCCAGGATCAATTTGGCAGACGCCGTCTGCCAAATCTGGTAATGAGTTAAAATCCCAATATTTAAAAGGTGTTGACCCCTGGATTTTGCTGTCTAAATTATCCTTCTCTCATATCATCGAATTAGCAAGGGAAGAAGATCCTCTAAAAAAGACTTTTTATGAAACCCAGGCGATCCAGGGCAACTGGTCTTTAAAGGAACTTCAAAGACAAATAGGCAGTCTGCTTTATGAACGAACAGGCCTATCCACTGATAAAAAAGGACTGATCCTGGATACCAATCAGAAAGCGGAACCCTCTACACCGGAAGGGATCATGCGTGATCCATACGTGTTCGAATTTGTTGGGCTGGAACCGAAGGTGAAATTTGCAGAAACTGAACTGGAGGAGGCCCTTATTAACCACCTGCAGGTGTTCCTGCTGGAGCTCGGTAAGGGCTTCTGTTTTGAGGCCCGGCAGAAACGGTTAACCATCGATGGAGAGTACTACTACGTGGACCTGGTTTTCTATCACCGGATCCTGAAGTGCCATGTACTTATTGATCTAAAGACCCGGAAGTTCCATCATACCGATGCGGGCCAGATGAATTTCTATCTGAACTATTACCGAGATAATGAAATAACCAAAAGCGATAATCCTCCGATAGGTATTCTCCTTTGTACAGATAAAAAGTCTTCTACAGTGAAATATGCCACCGGTTCTTTGGATACCCATTTGTTTGTCAGTCGATACAAAGTACAACTGCCTACAGTCAAAGAACTGGAGGAGTTCATCAATCGGGATGTTAAAATGCTTGAAGGAGGCTAATTAGCTCCACATAAATTATCTGACTACTATACTTAATCGGTGCTTTTCCGATAAAAAATATTCATCGATAGACATTTAATATCGGAAGAAACATCCATATAGATAATAACTGGATAAAAAACATTTTTTCCTGAACTGTGAATTGACATCATAGAAGGATTTCTTTAAATTTACATCCGGGTGAGTCGACCACTGATCTAAGTACCAGGTAAGAGACTATAATCCTGGGGCATCAAGATTAGGAAAACGTAAGAAACCTGTAATCCCGGAATCGGGAGTGCCTGTCTCTTTGTGGCGGCTCACCTTTTTTTTGAAAATCTGGATCACCTTAGCAAAAGTCGCACCAAGAGTTCATCAGGGATTTGGACAGATACGGATTGTAATATGAATTTAAAACATAAATGGATATTAAAGGCGATCGTTCAAAAGACCATTTCATACTTACCTTATCCTCAGAAGCTGAACATGTTCTTCCAGAAGTATGTAACAAAAGGGGTCGAGCTGTCGGACGATTATTTCAGGGTGAAACTGCAGCATGCGATGGATCATGATCATTATCTGAGGAAATATCATTCCATGAACCATCCGCTGACCATTCTTGAGCTGGGAACGGGATGGTATCCCATCGTGCCGATTGTCTTTTTTTTGACAGGCTGTGGTGAAGTGACATCCATTGATAGTCAGAACTGGATCACCCGGGACAGTCAGATCCGTACCATCCGTAAATTCATGGAATGGAGAGCCGGAAACAAATTCCCCCCCCCACTCCTTAGAAATGTTACCGCAGAAAAGTGGGATGTTCTTTTCAATATTCTTGAACATTCACCTGAAATCTCTCTTGAAGAGATCAATCAGAAGCTTGGTTTAAGATACCATATTCAGGATGCAAGAAATCTTTCCTTCCAGGACGATTCGGTTGATTTCATTTGTTCAAACAACACCCTGGAACATATTCATTCTGATCACCTGCGACCAATTCTCAGAGAATTTGCCAGGGTGCTCAAACCTGATGGTGTAATGAGCCATTTCATCGACATGTCCGATCATTTTGCGCACTTCGATCAAAATATCAACATCTATAATTTTCTAAAATTCAGCAGGAAACAATGGAGTCTGATCGATAACAGAATCCAGCATCTCAACAGGCTGAGGCTCGTGGATTACAAATCGGTATACCGGGAGTCAGGAATTCTCATCTCGGAGGAAGTCATTCGGAATGGCTCTCTGGCTGATCTGGAAAGCATCAGGGTTCATAAAGAGTTTTCGGATTATTCAATGAAAGATCTGGCCGTCAGCCACGCTTATCTCATATCCGGTTTTTCAGCATCTCAAACGGGTGATCCTTCGGAATGACAGGACCATGAAATCCCTGACTAAAAATTCAATCAGGCAACAACAGTGATCCCTTTCAGTTGAAGCTTTTCCAGCTGCCAGTTCGGAATCCGGTTTCCCATCACATTGAGGTAGGCCAGGTTTTCCAGGTCGAATAAGGGTGAAAGGTCGTCCACATCATTGTAGGAGATATCCAGCACCTGAAGGGCGGTGAGGTTGCTCAGGGCATCGATCAGTCCCAGGTGGTTGTTGGCCAGGTAGAGCCGTTCAATTTCGGGCAGTTCCTGCAGATCGGTCACATCCGTCAGATTGTTATTGGAAAGGTCGACCACTCTGGCATGCCGGCAGGCATCGATTCCGTCCAGGAACTCGAGCTCGTAATCGGCCATCTCAATCTCTTCCAGGTCCTCCAGCAGGTACATGGGAAAATCCACATTCAGATTTCCGTACACCCTTCTTTTAATGGCCGACAGGAAACTGTTTCCGGAAAAAACAAAATCATCCTCCCTTTCCTGTTCATATGCTTCAGGGTCTATCGTATAGGCATAATCATCCCCGTACACTCCCCAGCCGAATTCCTCCGCCAGGTCTTCTTCGGTAAGGATGGATTCAGTGCTCACACTTTCTGTCTCCAGATGCTGCACCGTCAGGATGTGTGACATGGTATGCAACTCTTCGAAATTGCCTTCCCGGTATGCATGTTCCAGTTTGTTCAGTGACTGGTTCAGCCTGTCAGGATGATACAGCATGATCAGCCGGGAAAAAACCCGGTTGATTTTCTGGTCCTCGCAGGGGGTATATTCGTTGACCACCTTCTGGACTTCCCTCAGCGCATCAAAATCGTTTCCCTTGAACAGGTCAATGATCCTGCTGGAGATCCGGTGAAGGTTTTCCAAAGTATATGCCTCTTTCAACCGGATGTATAATTCCTTCGTTTCCACGCCGCGAAATTAACCAATTTCCGGGGATCGGCCACATGCCGAAAGCGGATAAATATTACCTTTCATGTGTTAAAAATGAAGTTAAACAAACTCTTTGCTGAGTTGTTACTGCAATATAAGTTCATTACCCGTGAGATACGCAGCAGAACTGACCATTGATCTTCCACGCGACCAGGTCATCAAATTGTTTGACAGCATTGAGAACCTGTATCAATGGCAGCCCGGACTGAAGAGCCACCGGGTACTACGTGGGGAACCCGGCCGGGAAGGATGCCGCTCCAAACTGGTCTACGAGGCAAGAAAAGGCGAACTGGTTATGACCGAAACCGTCACAAAAAGAAATTTTCCCGAAGAATATCATGCTGAATACCGTTCAAAAGGAGTGGTCAATGAAATGTACAACTACTTTACCGAGCCAGAAAAAGATCAGACCAGATGGCAGACTGTCAACCTATTCCGCTTCAGGGGACTGATGGCCCTGATGGCCCCTTTCATGAAAACCGCTTTCTACAACAATACCGTTCTGAACATGGAAAGATTCAAAACTTTTGCCGAGAATTCACGAAAAAATCAATAACTTACACTTACCCTCAAATCCCTATCACCTAACCTAACCTAACCTAACACTAACTCCACTAACTCCAACTAACTCCACTAACTCCACTAACTCCACTAACTCCAACTAACTCCACTAACTCCAACTAACTCCACTAACTCCACTAACTCCACTAACTCCACTAACTCCACTAACTCCACTAACTCCACTAACTCCACTAACTCCACTAACTCCACTAACTCCACTAACTCC
>JBNJEV010000025.1:0-31176 GCA_051746185.1 Bacteroidota bacterium | reverse complement strand
AAAAGGACAGTTCTGGCTTGCGGTAAACAGCCCTGATTCCGACCAGTGCGCGGAAATAACCGGCGGGCTCCGTCCCGTTTCCGCCCTGCCCGGATCCTGGCCCCTTCTTTACAATACCACCTTCATCGGGAACATGGAACCGGGGACAAATTCCCTGGTACATTTCACAGACTACGGAGGCGGATCCATCAGGAACAGTATTTTCCTGAATGCAGGTGAAGGATTCGCCGTCCATTACACGGAACGCACGGGAGATTCCTATTCCCTTTTTAAATCGGGTGATCTGTCACTCGAGAACAACATCATTTCCCCGGAGGATCCCCTGCCCCGTTTTTTCTGTTACCCGGAAGAGGACACCGATCTTTCTGCCGTCAATGAGGAAATGGCCGATTCCCTGTCATCCTGGGATAACCGCTATGAAGATCCGGGATTATCGCCAACAGAACCTTACCGCCTGCTCCCTCCTTCCACGGTATTTGAGAACATGGCCCCTTACCGGAACCCCTGGTTTGAAGAGGTATCCTACAAGGGGGCATTCGGATCCCGGAACTGGATCGAAGGATGGACCCTGTTCCATCAGGCAGGATATACGGATGACTGAACCCGGACTCAGGTCTGATGCTCTTCCCGCATCAGATCGAATATGGTTTTGGCGGGTGAAAAGGTTTCCACCGGAACTTCCGCGAAAACGGTCAGCCAGTGAGCCATGCCACCGTTCCACAGTCCGGGACGCTCCAGGGCTTTCAGGGGCTTGCCCCCTTCTGATTTCCGGGAAATAAAGCCTGTGGATGGATCCACATAGTCGTTCAGGTGAAACTGCTCTCCCCTGTAATTCTGTGTGCTGCAGGCCAGGTCGACCGGATTGAAATGGGTGGATTGTTTCAATATGGCCTCTTTTTCCGGGTCCTCCAGATCGATCTGCGATGCTTCCACGATCTGCAGGCTGATCTCCCCCGATTCAGAACGAACATAAAAAGGCCCGCCTCCGGGTTCACCTTCATTCTTCACCATGCCGCAAACCCGGATGGGACGGTTCATGGTTTTGATCAGCCAGTTCCTCAGATCACCTGCATCCCAGCTGTCCAGCTGTCCGGGGACGGGGAGCCCCAGCTTTTCCTTGAGGAAGGTGACCATGCTGTCCAGCTTTGTTTTTTCCACCCGTTCCTGTCCGCCGAGCTGCTGCAGGTAATAGAAGACCATGGAGCGGATCTCCAGCAGGATCCCGCCCAGGATCTGCTTGTACCGGACCCTGATCTCTTTCAGCCGGTCCGGGGCCACATTGTCAATGTTGCTGATGAAGATGATATCTGCATCCAGGGAATCCAGGTTCTGGATCAGTGCCCCGTGTCCGCCGGGCCTGAACAGCAGCGAACCGTCAGGATTCCGGAAAGGCTCGTTGTCCAGGTCCACAGCGATGGTATCTGTTTCAGGCTTCTGGAATGAGAAGGAAACATCGATTGTCAGCCCCGTTTCCTTTTCGATGGCCGGGACCACGTTGCCGGCTTCTTTCTTAAACCCTTCCAGGTGGCCGGGGGAGACGGTGAAATGCAGGCGGAGCTTCTGGTCCCTGCCGGCACAGTAGCGGGCCGCTTCCCTGATATGTTCCTCGAAGGCTGTTCTGCGCTCGTCTTTTCCGTACCGGTGGAATTTCAGCAATCCCTTGGGTTTGTCCCCGTAATTCAGACCCGGCTCTTCCAGGATCTGCTTCAGAAGTTCTGACGGGGCCGCATCTTTTTCCATTGAAAGATCCTCATAAAAGGGATATTCGGGAAGCGTTTCAAAGAACTTTTTGATCTCCGGTTCTCCTTCGATCCACTTTTGCTGCTCCTGTGGGGATTTTCCCTGCAGGTTTTCCAGCGCCCTGTAGAGTGATTTGAACATGCGGGTGGCGGCACCGGAAGCAGGAATGAACCGCATGATCTTAAAATCGGGACCGTTCTGCCGGTACACTTCCAGATAGTGCTGCTCATCCCCATTCGTCATGCACATGATCCCGTTTCCGGGAGTGGCCGGTGTGACAACGTCTGCAGGAGGGAAACCCGTCTTGAAATGCTTGATCTGGCGGTTGATCTCATCGATCTCGATCCCTTTGTTATGGATTTGCTGAAGATCTTTCTGACTGAACATGATATTGTATTTTTTTTATAACAACCTCTTGTGACAGATGTTTACGATTTTATCGCCTCTTTACCCGCCCGGAGTGCAGCGGCATTCATCCGGACCACCTCCGCTCCTTTTCTTCCGAACAGCTTCTCCAGGGCACCTTCCAGGCTGTCCGTGGACAATCCCAGGTGATCCGATGCGGCGCCCACCATGACCATGTTGGATACTTTCCGCGAACCCAGTTCCGAAGCGATCCGGTCCGCATGGAGGATGATGTGGTTCTTTACCTTCCTGATCTCCGAAAAGAGATCTTCTTCCCCGGGATAAGGATCAATGTTCCTGAAGGGTTTGTCCGCCGTCACGATCCATCCGTCCCCGGACAAAAAAGGAAGGTGACGGAGAGCCTCCATGGGTTCCACCGAGAGGATCATGTCGCATCTCCCCTCCGGGATCAGGTCGGAATAAATGGGGCGGTCGGAGATCCTCAGGTGCGATTCCACGGCACCCCCGCGCTGACTCATGCCATGTACCTCCGATTGCTTCAGATGGAGCCCGGAGTCCACCGCAGCGATCCCTATCACCGCCGCAATGGACAGGATGCCCTGTCCCCCGACCCCCGCCAGTATAATATCTCTCTTCATATCTATATCACTGATTATCTTACATTTACCTAACCCCTAACTCTACTAACTCTACTAACTCTTTTTCCTTTTCGCAATTTGCACACACTCCCTTTGGGAAATAATCACCGAAACCCCTCTGAAGTCCAGTTCCTCCCTGATGGTCTGTACATTTTCGTCATGGTTTTTCTTCAGGGGGATGATCACCCTGATGTGTTCCTTTTCCACCCCCAGGCCCCGGCATATTTCGGCCAGCCTCCCTGTGGCATGGGATTTCTGTCCGCCGGTCATCGCGGTGGCCGCATTGTCGGAAATGATCACGGTGACCGGAGTCTGCTCCATCACCGCATCCAGCAGACCGGTCATCCCCGAATGGGTGAATGTGCTGTCACCGATGACCGCCACCGAAGGATGCATCCCGGCGTCAGATGCTCCCTTGGCCATGGTGACCGAAGCCCCCATGTCCACACATGAATTGATGGCATTGTAAGGGGGAAGGGCTCCCAGGGTATAGCAGCCGATATCGGAAAAGACCCTTCCGGGACCGTATGTGCCGATCGCTTCATTCAGGGCGTTGTACATGTCGATATGGCCGCAGCCCCGGCACAGGGCGGGGGGCCTGTTTTTGACCACTTCGGGGACCCGGTGGGTATCACGGCCAAGACCGAGCGCCGCGGCCACCAGGGAAGGATTCAGCTCCCCGTCGCGGGGCAGTGTGCCGTCCAGTCTGCCCCTGATCACATGGCCGGTCTCCAGGATCCCCCTGAGGGATTCTTCCAGCAGGGGATATCCCTCTTCCAGCAAAATCACCTCCCCTGTTCCCTCTACAAATTCCCGCAGGATCTCCGGGGGAACCGGGTACTGGGATATCTTCAGCACGGGATCCTCCAGATGATATTCCTCTGCCACCTCCCTGTAATAGTTGTATGCCAGGCCACAGGCGATGATCCCTCTTTGATTCCCCGCACCCTGTTCAATCCGGTTCACTCCCGAACTGCCGGATTCTTTATGCAGGTTATCCCAGGCGGACAGCAGCAGACGGTATTTTTTCCTGGCAATGGCTGGCAGCAGAACGAATTGTCTCAGGTCGGCCGGCAGGGCCATTTCATTTTCCTCCCTTACCTTCGATCTCTCCACTGCCGAGCGGGAATGTGCCAGTCGGGTGGTGATCCTGACCAGGACCGGGAGATGGTATTTTTCAGAAACCTCAAAGGCGTACCGGGTCAGGTCATACGCTTCCTGCTGGGAAGAGGGTTCCAGTACAGGAATCATGGCAAATTTACCATAAAACCTGGAATCCTGCTCATTCTGTGAAGAATGCATGGAAGGATCGTCGGCCGCCACAATGACCAGTCCCCCGTTTACCCCGGTCATGGCCGCATTCATGAACGGATCGGCGGCCACATTGAGGCCCACGTGTTTCATACAGGCCATGGCCCGCTTCCCGCCATAGGACATTCCAAGAGCCGTCTCCACAGCGGTCTTTTCATTGGCCGACCAGTCGGCATGCACGTTTCGTTCACGGGCCTGGCGGGAATGTTGAATATACTCGGTGATCTCGGTGGACGGTGTGCCGGGATAGGCATAAACCCCTGATAACCCGGCATCCAGGGCTCCCTGTGCGATGGCCTCGTCTCCCAGTAAAACCAGCTTTGACATGAGCAACTCCGTTGTTGGTTACTCAAAAATAGATAAAAAAAGGCGGTCCCCAGCTATTCTACAACATGGTCATGAAGTCACGGTTAAGACCAGCCGGCGCGATCCTCCGTGGTTCCTGAATTCGCACAGGTAGATTCCCTGCCAGGTACCCATGTGAAGCCGTTTGTTGGAAATGGGAATGGTCACAGAGTTCCCGATCAGGGATGCTTTCAGGTGGGCCGGCATGTCATCCGGACCTTCAGAGACATGGGAATAGAGGGGGTGGTTCTCCGGTATGAGGTGGTCCAGAAAGGACTCGAAGTCATCCCTGACCGACGGATCCGCATTCTCATTGATGGTCAGGCCTGCGGAGGTATGCTGGATACAAACGGTGAGCACGCCTCTGTCCGGAAGGTTGTCCAGTGCATCGGAGACGTGCCGGGTGATCAGGTGATATCCTCTGGGCATGGGGGGCAGGCTGATGGTTTTCTGTGTGACCATTTTTGCTGATGATTATTAAGAAAACACAAATTTAACTATTTTTTTAGCTATTTTTGGGGGATGATTCCGGGGATACATAAATCAGCAACTCTTTTCCTGGTGGTATCGGCTCTGTGGATCATTTCCTCCCTGGAAGTGGACGGACAGCGGAGGCGGGATTCGGATCAGGAGCTTGTGCAATTTTCCGGAGTGGTCAGGGACCTGCAACACCAGCCGCTCCCGTATGTGAATATCATCATCCTCAACGAGAGAAGGGGTACCACCTCCGACCAGCGGGGTCTGTTCTCATTTGTGGTCAGACCCAGCGACACCATCCTTTTCAGCCATATGGGCCATAAGGCCACAATTCATGTGATCCCGGATTCCATTGGCGGCCAGCAATATCCGGCCGACATCTTTATGGTGAGCGATACGTTCCATCTTGCGGAGGTAAGGATCTATCCCTGGAAAACCTACCAGGAGTTCAAAGAGGCATTCCTTGCCCTGGAGCTTGAGAACGATGATGAGCAGAATGCCTACCATAACATTGCCCTGATCAAAACCCAGATCAAGGTGAATGAAATGGGTACCACCCCCAATGTGAACTTCAGGGAAGTGATGAAACAGCAATACAACCAGCTTTACACGGCCGGACAATATCCCTATTATACCATCTTTGATCCCATGCGGTGGGCCAGGTTTTTTGAATCCCTCCGGAGTGGTGACTTCAGACAGGACGATTGAGGTTCCGGCACAATTTTCCTTCATTTTCTTCAGTTAATACTATATTCGGGAAACCTGCAATCATGATCCGTCTGCTCACCCTGTCCTTTCTTCTGCTTTCAGCATTCTTTCGGCTGGCGGGACAGGATTACGGATGGGTCCGGGGGACGGTTGCCGACAGCCTGGATCAGCCGGTGGACCTGGCCAACGTGGCCATCCTCGGAAGGCAGGAGGGAACCATGACCGATGAGAAGGGGACATTTCAGATCAGGGTGCCTGCGGAAAAGTCCTTCACCATCGTAGTCTCCTGCGTGGGTTTCCGGACCGAACGTTTCACAGTGAACCTGCAGCCGGGCGAGACCGAGCAGCGCCGCATGATCCTCAGCAGGGATGTGCAATCGATCAGGGAGGTTTCGGTAAGTGCCCGGCAGGAAAGGGCCAGCACTTTCAGAAGGATCGATGTGGAAGAGCTCAATTACATGCCCACCACCACCGGAAAGGTGGAAGCCATCATTAAATCCCAGGCAGGCGTCAGTTCCGGCAACGAGCTCAGCTCACAGTATTCGGTCCGGGGCGGAAATTTCGATGAGAACCTTGTCTATGTTAATGATATTGAGATCTACAGACCTTTTCTGGTCCGTTCCGGCGAGCAGGAAGGACTGAGTTTCATCAATTCCGACCTGGTCTCCTCGGTCAAGTTCTCGGCCGGGGGATACGATGCACGGTACGGGGACAAAATGTCATCGGCCCTGGACATCACCTACAAAACACCACGGGAATTTGCCGGTTCCGCATCGATGAGCCTGCTGGGCGCCTCGGCGCATGTGGAAGGTGCTTCCCGGACCCGGCGCCTGACCTACCTGGCGGGGTACCGTTACAAAACAACCTCCTACCTGCTGAATACCCTGCAGACCGAAGGGGATTACAAACCCCAGTTTTCCGATTTCCAGACCCTGGTCTCTTACCGGCTTACCCGGGATTTGGACATCTCCTTTCTGGGCAACTATTCCTCCAACAAATACCGGTTCATCCCCAGCGAGATGGACGTGGAATTCGGGACCAAGGACCTGCCCCTCAATCTGAGGATCTATTATGAAGGACAGGAAGTGGACCGGTTCGATACCTACCTGGGGGCCTTCTCCTTTCATTACCGGCCGGTAAATGGCCTTTCCCTGAAACTGATCGGATCCGCTTTCAGGACTTCCGAGCAGGAGACCTTCGACATCCTCGGCCAGTACCTGATCAATGAACTGGACAACACCATCGGATCGGAGACCTATGGTGACAGCATCCTCAATGTGGGGATCGGCACCCTTCTCTCCCATGCACGTAACTACCTGGATGCCATCGTGATCACCACTTCGCACCTGGGCAGTTACCAGACTGGCAATAACCGGTTGCAGTGGGGATTCACTTTCAAATACCAGGATTTCGAGGACCGGATCAGGGAGTGGGAACTGCTTGATTCCTCCGGGTATGTGATCCCTTACCGGGAAGACCGGGTGGAAATGACCCGCTTCATGGGTTCACAGAACCGGATCACCTATGATCAGACCAGCGCATTCATACAGAACACCCTGGAGATCAACGGGAATGCGGCTGATTTTTTCATCACCACCGGACTCCGTGGCACGCTCTGGAATTTCAACACGAACCGGATGGTGAGCCCGCGTGTGACCATCAGCGCACAGCCGTACTGGGAACGTGACATGATGTTCCATATCTCGGGCGGAACCTACTACCAGCCTCCTTTCTACAAGGAGATGCGAAGGCCCGATGGCAGCATCAACCGGGACATCATACCACAGCGGTCCATCCACCTGCTGGTGGGGGCCGATTATATTTTCTCCATGTGGGACAGGCCCTTCAAACTCACCGGTGAAGCCTATTACAAATGGCTGGATGACCTGATCCCTTATAAGATCGAGAATGTGAGGACCAGATATGCCGGCGAGAACATCTCCCGGGGGTATGCCCGGGGAATCGATTTCAAGCTGAACGGCGAATTCGTGCACGGCGCCGAATCCTGGATGACCCTTTCCCTTTTGCAAACACGGGAAGATGTGGAAGGCGATGCCGCCTATATTTTTGACGGGGTCAGGTATGTGAGAAGGATGGCGGGGAAATTCCCCCGGCCCACCGACCAGCTTTTTACCTTCGGGCTTTACTTCCAGGATTATTTTCCCAACAATCCGGATTACAAGGTCCACCTGAATGCATTTTACGGGACAGGACTTCCCCTGAGCAGTCCCAATGAAGACCAGTATTACACGGAGCTGCGGATGAGGCCTTACAGGCGTGTGGACATTGGTTTTTCCAAGGTGGTCAAACGGGAAATCGATGAGCCCGGGATCAGGAATCCGCTCCGGTTCTTTGAGAGCATCTGGATCAGCGGGGAGATCTTTAACCTGCTGGGGATCAAGAACGAGGCTTCCTACCTCTGGATCCGGACCATCTCCGACCAACAGGGCATCCCGGGCCGGTTCGGTGTTCCAAACTATCTTACCGGAAGGCGTTTCAATATCAAGCTTTCCATGCGCTTCTGAAGCTGGACCCCGAAATTTGTTTTGATCCTCTCTGAGTTGTAGGAAAAATATTTTTTATCCATCCATTAACTATATCGATGCTGTTTTGGATAATAATTATTGGTTACGAAATATTTATTAGAAGAAAACCACCTAAATAGTATAATGAACTGATAATTTATATACCCGCACACCGATTTTCAAGCCCTGGGAGGTCTCAGATTTTGTTAAACTGGCAATCTGGTTAAATTTAGGAGTGTTCAAGCAGCTTTGAAAGATGGGTTTGGCAGGATGGATACAAATGATGCAAAATCTGACAGAGATTGCACACCTGAAATTTGAGTTCGGTTAAATTTCGAGGTAAATCCAGGCTTCTGAAGGCCTTGCTCTTTCAGAACTTTCGTGTAACTTTGGGGTTTCTAATCCATCCGAGAGCAATGAACACACAAGATTACATCCGGCGTGAAGAACAATTCGGTGCCCATAACTACCATCCCCTGCCCGTGGTCCTTGACCGTGGCGAAGGCGTGTATGTATGGGACGTGGAAGGGAACAGGTATTATGACTTTTTATCTGCATATTCTGCATTGAACCAGGGACATGGCCATCCCAGGATCCTTGAAGCCATGACCCAGCAGGCCGGAAAGCTCACCCTTACCTCAAGGGCTTTTTACAACAGTGTACTGGGTGAATTCGATGAGTATGTGACGGGCACCTTTGGATATGACAAGGTGCTTCCCATGAACTCGGGTGCCGAAGGCGTTGAAACCGCCCTGAAACTGTGCCGCAAATGGGCCTATGAGAAAAAGGGGATCCCGGAAAATGAGGCTAAGATCATTGTCTGCGAGGGGAATTTTCACGGGCGGACCATCACCATTGTTTCCATGTCCACCGATCCCGATTCCTACAAAGGATACGGTCCCTACACCCCCGGTTTCATCACCATTCCCTACAATGATACGGATGCCCTGGAAAAGGCGCTGGAAGATCCCTCTGTAGCCGGATTCCTGGTGGAACCCATACAGGGAGAGGCCGGGGTATACGTACCGGATGAGGGGTACCTGCGCAGGTCATCTGAACTCTGCAGGGAGAAGAATGTCCTGTTCATTGCCGATGAGGTGCAGAGCGGTCTGGCCAGAACAGGCAAAATGCTTGCCTGTGATCATGAGGGGGTGAGACCGGACATCCTGATCCTGGGAAAAGCGCTTTCCGGCGGCGTGTACCCGGTTTCCGTGGTGCTGGCCGACGACGGGATCATGCTCTGCATCCGTCCCGGTGAACACGGATCCACCTACGGGGGAAATCCCATTGCCGCCAGGGTGGCCATCACCGCCCTGGAGGTGATCAAAGACGAAAAACTGGCCGAGAATGCCGTCACCCTGGGTGAGATCTTCCGGGAAGAACTGAAGAAGATCGATTCTCCCATGGTAGAGCTGGTCAGGGGCAAGGGATTGCTCAATGCCATGGTGATCCGTCCCACCGAAGGGAAGACCGCCTGGGATGTATGTGTGGTGCTCAAGGAGAACGGCCTGCTGGCCAAACCCACCCATCAGGACATCATCCGGTTTGCTCCTCCGCTGATCATCAACCGGGACCAGATCATGGAATGCGCGGAGATCATCAGCAAAACCATCCATTCCTTCGGATCATGAAAAAAGCCGGCCGGATCGTTTTCCTGCTGCTCTGGATCGCCGGGTGCGGGAATTCAGCCACCGGCCCGGAGAGCATTCCCGTCAGCATTGATCCTTCCGATCTGCAACCGGACGAGCAGCAGCAGGAAATTCATGAAGCCCGGCGGGAAAGGCTCCTCTCCTTACTGGATGAAGGAACGGTGATCCTGGGGTCATCCGGCCAAAAAAGCTACAACCGGCATGAATTCCGTCCCAATAACTATTTCTTTTACCTGACCGGACTCTCTCTTCCCGGCACCTATGCCATTTTGACCGGACAGGGCGAAGATCCCTACACCCTGGTCCTCCCCGAACCGACCATCCGGACCATGATCTATGAGGGGGAGCTTCCGTCGGAGGAACACATCGATACTCTGTACAGGCCCGACCGGATCCTGGAATACCTGGATTTCACAGAACTCGTGAAAACAATATTTGATTCCGGGCGACCGGTATACCTGGACCGGTCCGACAGGTTGATGAGCGACCGGCTCGGGAGGATGGCCGGGGTGGAAGGGGACGCGGATCTCAGGCACATCGGGGAGCTTGTGGACCCCATGCGGGTGATCAAGGAGTCCAATGAAGTACAGCGTCTTCAGAAGGCCTGTAACATTACCGCGCTGGCCCTTGCCCGGGTCATGGAGGCCTGTGCACCCGGACAGTATGAATTCGAGATGGAATCCGTCATTGAGGGCACCTTCAGGGAATACGGGGCTGCCATGCCCGGATTTGCATCCATTGTGGGATCAGGCCCCAACAGCACCATCCTGCATTACGAACACAACACCAGAAGGATGGAGGACGGGGATCTGCTGCTGATGGATGTCGGTGCGGAATACGGCTGCTATACGGCAGACATCACCCGGACCATTCCCGTCAGCGGAACCTTCACCGATCTCCAGAAGACCATCTACCAGCTGGTGCTGGATGCCCAGAAAAAAGCCATCCGGCAAATGAAACCGGGAAATATGTTCATGGATGGTCATATGGCCGCCAAAGAGGTGATCCTGGACGGGCTGATGGAGCTGGGCCTGATGACCGACCGAAGCGCCCCCTGGCAGGTCAAATTCTACATCCTTTACCCCGCTTCACATTACCTGGGGATGGATGTGCATGACGTGGGGGAAATGGGAGGAAGTTTCGCATCCTTCATGCAGCAAACCCCGGCTGATTCCATTATCAGCCGGGTACTGGAGCCCGGGATGGTGCTGACCATCGAGCCGGGCCTCTATTTCAGGGAGAAGGGACTGGACCAGATTGACGAAATCTTCGGCAGTGAAGCAGACAGCACCGGGCTTGCCGCCTTTGTGGAGCAGGTGCGCCCGGTGTACGGTCAGTACGCGGGGATCGGCGTGCGGATCGAGGACGACATCCTCATTACCCCCGGCGGGAACATGAACCTTTCCAGGTTTGCACCCAAAGAGATCCCGGAGATCGAACAGATCATGCAGAGGTAGCCTGACCCCTCACCGGGAAGGATCATCCCGAATGCCTTTCCTGCAGGACCTTCACCACATCGCCGATGCCGTATCCCCTGGCGGACAGCAGGACAAGCAGGTGATAGACCAGGTCGGCCGATTCATTCAGAAACAGGTCATCATGGTGGTCCTTCGATTCAATGACCAGTTCGATGGCCTCTTCTCCCACCTTCCGGGCGATCTGGCTGATCCCTGCCCTGAAAAGGCTGCTGGTATAAGACCCCTCGGGCAGCTGCTGCTTCCTGCTCTCGATCAGCTCCTGCAGCCTGAAAAGGAATTCCCGGTCTTCCCGGTTCTGCTCATTGAAACAGGTATCGCTCCCGGTATGGCAGACGGGACCGTCCGGTGTGGCCTTGATCAGCAGGGTATCCCGGTCACAATCCTCCAGGATCTCCACCACATGCAGGAAATTCCCGCTTTCCTCCCCTTTTGTCCACAGCCGGTCCCTGGTACGGCTGTAAAAGGTAACCTTCTTTTCCTTCCGGGTCTTTGCCAGTGCCTCGGGATTCATGAATCCCAGCATCAGCACCCTGGCGGTCCGGGCATCCTGGATAATGGCAGGAACGAGCCCATTCATTTTCTTAAAATCCATACTATCTGACCACTATGTTGTTTTTCTTCAAATATTCCTTTAATACGGGTACGGGTATCTCGCTGTAATGGAAAATGCTGGCGGCAAGCGCTGCGTCCGCATTCCCCTCACAGAAAACCTCCACAAAATGTTCCATCCTGCCCGCCCCGCCCGAAGCGATCACGGGGATGGATAGCCCGGCGGAAAGTTCCCGGAGGGCATCGCAGGCATACCCGTTCTTGGTGCCGTCATGGTTCATTGAGGTGAACAGGATCTCTCCCGCCCCCCTTTCCTGTGCCTCTCTTGCCCAGCTGAAAAGCTCCTTTTCCGTGGGGATCCTCCCCCCGTTCACGTAAACGGTCCACCGGCCATCTGACAGATGGGCATCGACGGCCACCACCACGAACTGGTTCCCGAACCCCCGCGCGATCCGGTCGATCAGTCCCGGATCCCTCACCGCTGAGGAGTTGATGGAAACCTTGTCCGCTCCGGCCGAAAGCAGCACATCGGCATCCCCCACGTCGTTGATACCGCCCCCGACCGTGAAGGGAATGTTCAGGTGCACGGCAATCTGCCGGACCAGGTCTGCAAAAAGCTTCCTTCCCTCATGGGTGGCGGTAATGTCCAGATAGACCAGTTCATCGGCACCTTCCCGTGCGTACCTGGCGCCCAGCTCAACCGGATCTCCCACATCCACCACATTCTCGAAGTTGATCCCCTTCACCGTCTTTCCGTTCCTGATATCCAGGCAGGGTATGATCCTTTTGGCAAGCATGATCAGCTGTTTTTTACAATGAAACGTTCGATGGCATCCAGGGTGATCTTCTTTTCATAGAGGGCCTTTCCTATGATCACCCCGTCGATCCCGGCTTCCTGCAGCCTTTCCACATCCTTCAGGCCGGCGATCCCTCCGCTGGCCACCAGGACCAGGGAGGAGATCTCATTCTTGATCCCGCGATACACTTCCATGGAAGGACCCTGAAGCATGCCGTCCCTGGAAATATCGGTACAGATGGCCATCCGGATGCCTTTTTCCACGTACCCGGAAAGATAGTCCATCAGATCCAGGGAAGTTTCTTCTTCCCATCCCGAAACGGCGATCCTCCCCTCTTTGAAATCGGCACCCAGGATCACCCTTCCGGGTCCGTACCGCCGAACCCATCCCAGGAAAACCGGGGGATCCTTCACCGCCACGCTGCCGCCGGTAACCATCCGGGCCCCCGATTCCATTACGATCCGGACATCCTCGTCGCTGCGCAACCCTCCTCCCGCATCGATTACCAGGGTGGTGCGCAGGGCTATTTTCTCCAGGATCCCGTAATTGACCACTTTTTTCTCCCTGGCCCCGTCCAGGTCCACCAGGTGAAGTCTTTTCAGCCCATGATCCTCAAATTGCCTGGCCATCTCCAGGGGATCTCCGTATTCGCGACTGCGCGTAAAATCCCCCTGGGTGAGCCGGACGCATTTGCCCCCGATAATATCAATGGCCGGGATGATCTGGATCATAAGTTCAGAAAATTTAAGAGGATCTGCTGACCCGGTTCCCCGCTTTTCTCCGGATGGAACTGGGTGGCATAAAAATTATCTTTCTGCATGGCTGCACTGAAAGGCACCATGTACTCGGAGAGGGCAGCGGTATCATCACATACCGGCACATAGTAGGAATGGACAAAATAGACAAAGGCCCCCCTGAGCTGGTCGGTAAACAGCGTACCGCTCACTTTGTCCAGGCTGTTCCATCCCATATGGGGCACCTTCAGCCGGTCCGGGAATCTTCTCACCGGCTGGTCAAAGATGCCGATACAGGGAGTATCCCTTTCCTCCGACCACCGGCACATCAGCTGCTGCCCGAGACAGATGCCCAAAACCGGCTGTTTCAGGGAGGCGATCAGTTTGTCCAGACCCCGCTGTTTCAGGTATTTCATGGTGGTTGCCGCCTCTCCCACCCCGGGGAAGATCACCCGGTCGGCCCGGGTGATCATTTCGGGATCATCGGTGATCACCCCGTTGATCCCCAAACGATGAAGTGCGTGATCCACCGACCGGATGTTCCCCGCATTGTATTTGATGATGGCCACTTTCATGATGCTCATAATTTTCCCTTGGTGGAAGGCATGCGGTTGTCCTCCGGATCCAGTCTGACCGCCTGTCTGATGGCCCTGGCAAATGCCTTGAAAACCGACTCGATCTTATGATGCTCGTTGCTGCCCGAGGCCCGGATGTTCAAATTGCACCTGGCCGTATCGGAGAAACTCCTGAAAAAATGATAGAACATTTCCGTGGGAACATCCCCGATCTTTTCCCGCCGGAAATCCACATCCCATTCCAGCCAGGGTCTCCCCCCCAGGTCCATGGCCACCCGTGCCAGGGCATCATCCATGGGCAGAACGAATGCGTACCGTTCGATCCCCCGTTTGTCTCCCAGCGCCTCTGAAAATGCCTCTCCCAGTGCAAGGGCAGTATCCTCGATGGTATGGTGCTCATCCACCTGCAGGTCCCCCTCGGTCTGCACGGTCAAATCCAGTCCGCCGTGACGGCCCAGCTGGTCCAGCATGTGATCGAAAAAGCCGAGCCCGGTGGAAATCTCTGTTCTTCCTACCCCGTCCAGGGAAAGCTCCACCCGGACCCTTGTTTCCGCGGTGACCCTTTCCACTGCTCCCCGCCGCAAGGAAGCCCGGAGATGCCTGTAGATCTCGTCCCAGTCCGTGGTTACCAGTCCGACCTGAGAGAGCAGGCCCTTTTCTTCAAGGATGCCTTTCATGTGGTCCTTTCCGTAAAGGATCCCCCGGGCACCCACATTCCAGGCCAGTTTCATGTCGGTGATCCTGTCGCCGATCACGTAGGAACGGGACAGATCATAATCCCCTTCCAGGTACCTGCGGAGCATTCCGGTGGCCGGTTTCCTGTCGGACGATTGCTCTTCGGGCAGGGAAGGATCGATCAGGACCGCATCGAATTCCACCCCCTCATTTTTGAATGCCGTGAGGAATTTCTCGTGGGGAAGCATGAACCGTTCCTCTGGAAATGCGGGGGTCCCCATTCCGTCCTGGTTGGAGACCACCACCAGCTCAAAATCGGTGAAATGCCTCAGTTTATAAAGGTTTCTGAAGACCCCCGGAATGAATTCCAGTTTTTCCAGGGAATCCACCTGGAAATCGCCTTCCGGCTCCCGGATCAGGGTTCCGTCCCGGTCCAGAAACAGTACTTTTTTACTCTCCATAGTGGTATCCATTCAATTTATCCATCAGCAACCTGTTCTCATTTTCCGTCCCCACGGTGATCCTAAGACATCCCCTGCAAAGGGGAACGGACGAACGATCCCTCACAATGATCCCTCTTTCCATCAGGAACCGGTATATGCGGCGGGGTTGTTCCATTTGTACCAGCAGAAAATTGGCATCGGAAGGATACACATGCTTTACAAAGGGAAGCGATTGCAGCTGTCCGGAAAGCCGGTCCCGCTCCTTCAGGATCCGGGACACCCACTCTTCCATGGCAGAAGGGTCGGAAAGACTTTGCTGCACCTTCTCCAGGGTCAGGGAGTTCACGTTGTAGGGATACTTTACCCTGGACAGGTAGCCGATCAGATCCCGGTGGGCAAAGACCATCCCCAGCCGTACTCCGGCCAGTCCCCATGCCTTGGAAAAGGTCTGGAGCACCACCAGGTTCTTTTTTTCCGGAATCAGATCCAGCAATCCTTCCTGCCGGCTGAAATCGATATATGCCTCATCCACCACCACCATGCAAGCCACCGAATCGACGATCCGGAGCATCGCCCGCCGGTCCAGTGCATTGGCGGTGGGATTGTTCGGGGAGCACAGAAAGATCATGCGGGTATGCCGGTCCGTTGCCCCGATCACCTCTTCGGGATCCAGGCTGAAATCACTTTTCAGCAGGACGCTTCTTCGTTCCACCCCGTTGATGGCAGCGCACACTCCGTACATCCCGTAGGTGGGATCGACCGTAATGACATTGTCCCTTCCCGGCTCACAGAGCACCCTGTAAAGCAGATCAATCCCTTCATCGCTCCCGTTCCCCAGGAAAAGCCGCCCGGTTGCCTGGCCTTTGATCGCAGCGATCTTCTCCTTCAGCTGACTTTGAGCGGGATCCGGGTACCGGTTCAGGGGATTATTATAGGGATTCTCGTTGGCATCCATGAATACGGAAGCCGAGCCGGAAAATTCATCCCTGGCGGATGAGTAGGGAACCAGTTCCCTGATATTCCGGCGGACCAGTCGCCCGATATCAAATGATTTATTCATGATCCTCTTCAGCCAGCCTGATGGCCACTGCGTTGCTGTGGGCCCGGAGCTTTTCGGCCTCGGCCATGGTCATCACGGCATCTCCGATGTTGTGCAATCCGTACCTGGTGATCTCCTGGAAGGTGATCTTTTTGTTAAAACTGTCCATGTTCACCCCGCTGCAGGCATGTGCCCAACCATTCGTGGGAAGGGTATGGTTCGTTCCGGAGGCATAGTCCCCTGCACTTTCGGGTGTATAATTCCCGAGGAATACCGAACCTGCATTGATTACCTGATCCGACAGTTCCCGGTAATTGCCCGTGGCAATGATCAGGTGTTCGGGAGCATAGAAATTGACCATTTCCATGATCTCCTGCTGGCTGCCCAGCAGGATCAGTTTGCTGTTGGACAGGGATTCGGATGCGATCTTTTTCCTGGGCAGGGATTCCAGTTGCTTCCCGATCTCATCCTCCACCCTTTCGATCAGTTTGGCTGACTCGGTCAGCAGCAGAACCTGGCTGTCGGCTCCGTGTTCAGCCTGGGAGAGCAGATCGGAAGCCACGAATGCCGGGTTGGCCGAATCATCCGCCACAATAGCCAGTTCGGAGGGACCGGCAGGAAGGTCAATGGCTACTTTGTCCCGGCTGACGATCTGCTTGGCCATGGTCACATACTGGTTTCCCGGTCCGAAGATCTTGTTGACAGCAGGGATGGTTTCCGTACCATAGGCCATAGCCGCGATGGCCTGTGCTCCCCCTGCCCTGAAAATGCGGTCGATCCCGAGCAATTCCGCGATATAAAGGATATTGGGATCGATTTGTCCCGAGCTTCCGGGGGGTGTGCAGACGATCACTTCCGGGCACCCGGCAATCTTGGCCGGGATCCCGAGCATCAGCAGGGTTGAAAGCAGGGGTGCGGACCCCCCCGGGATGTAGAGTCCGACCCGGCTGATGGGAACAGATTTCTGCCAGCATTTGACACCGGCGGTGGTGACGATGACCTCCATGTGGGTAATCTGCTTTTTGTGAAATGTCTGGATGTTCCACTGGGCCTCATCGATGGCACGTTTCAAATCATCAGGCACCTTTTTCCGGGCCGTGTGGACCTCCTTCCGGCTCACTTCGATGGCGTCCGTCTCCACTCCGTCAAATTTTTTGGTATACTCCCTGAGCACCCTGTCACCTCCTTCGGCCACAGCATTGATGATCTCTTTGACCTGTCCCTCCAGGGTGGAATAGTCCATTTCGGGCCTTCGAAGCAATTCAGGCCAGTGTTTCCGTTCAGGATAATTGATTTTGTTCATATTCTTTCATGTTTCTCATAAAACGGTTTGGGTCACACGATCATCTTTTCAATGGGAATGACCAGGATCCCCTGGGCCCCCAGTTCCCTCAGCCGGTCGATGACAGCCCAGAATACTTTCTCGCTCAGTACCGAATGTACCGAGCTCCATCCTTCCTCTGCCAGGGGCATGACCGTGGGACTTTTCATCCCGGGGATCATCCGGATGATCTCCTCAAGACGGTCATTGGGTGCATTCAGCAGGATATATTTGTTGCTGGATGCAGCCAGTACACTTTTGATGCGGAACCTCAAATCCTGCAACAGGTCCTCCTGTTCCCGGCCCAGGTTCCGGTTGGCAATGATCACCGCTTCCGACTGCATAACGGTCTCCACCTCCTTCAGTCCGTTGCTGATCAATGTACTTCCCGAACTCACAATGTCGAAAATGGCATCCGCCAGGCCGATGGAGGGAGCAATTTCAACCGAGCCGTTGATGACATGTACCTCGGCTTTGATCCCGTGCTCGGCCAGGTACCTTCCCAGGATCACCGGGTAGGATGTGGCGATGCGCTTGTTCTCCAGATCCTCCAGGGTCCGGTACTGTTCCGTCCGGGGAATGGCCAGAGAAAGCCTGCAGCGGGCAAAGCCGAGCCTTTCTATCAGATCGACCCCGCAGTTCTTCTCGGCAACCTCATTCTCACCTACAATGCCTATATCGGTCACTCCGTCCTCCACATACTGGGGAATGTCATCGTCCCTGAGGTAGATCACTTCAATGGGGTATTCCCGGGCCACCGAACGAAGTTTTCTCGATCCGTTGTTCAGGGAAATCCCTGCTTCCCCAAGGATCTCAAGGGATTTTTCACTGAGCCTTCCCGATCTCTGTATGGCGATCCTAATTCTGTTCATCGGTTGTAAAGGTTATAAACAAAAAAAGGTCTGCAGCATCTGCAAACCTATTCATCGTTGACGGGATTACATTTTACTGCACGGGGCCCTGGCCAGTCACGTGGTGATGGTGATAATGGACCCGGTGAAGCACAATGATTCCCATTTGTCTGTTTTTTCCGAATGCAATATTAATGAATAATTGAATAACTAACAATGGACGGTGATGATTTTTAACGGGACTTCCTTAAATATCCTTCAGAAGGATGTTGGACGGGGACTCCCGGATGGAATGCAGAATATGCTCGTGGATCCTGGTGATCTTGTTCAGATCTTCCGATTCGTTGACATAGAGCTTGTCCCCTCCGGTCATTTCGATCCTGTTGTACAGGAAAGCAACCGTGATCTTGTTGATGTCCACCGAAGGCTGGTAAGACCGTTCCTTGGGATTGTCCGCGGCGAGTTCTGCCAGCACCCCGGCATTGACAAGACCAAAAAGGATCTCATTCACGAGCCTGAGTGGAATGTGCAGTTCATGACTGAGCCTGTCGGCGTTCCACGGCTCCCCTCCCTCTTCGAAATTTTTCACGATATGGTAGGTAATCAGCAGGGTAAGGATCTTTTTGTTGTTGTAGCTCAGCTTCAGGGCCTCTTCCTCGAATTCAAAATTTTCGATGTTCTGGTAGGCAAAGGAGATCTCCGCACCCATCAGAACGATCAGCCAGGTAATCTGCAGCCAGATCAAAAATAAGGGAAGTGCGGAAATACTACCGTACAGTGTGTTGAACCTGAATACACCGATCTGCAGCTCCTGGTAAAGCGTCTGGAAGATCAGGGCCATGGTACCGGCGAATATCCCGGCGATCAGCGCGTATTTGAACTTCACTCTGGTATTGGGCATCACAATGTAGACAATGGTAAAAAGGATCCAGATGGAAATATATGGGATCGTTTTGATCAAAAACACCACCAGGGGCTGGAAAAGTTCCATTTGGGCAGTGGCGGACTGGATCTTCAACATGGCACTTCCTGATAACCCGATGGCAAACGGACCCACGATCATCATCGCCAGGTAATCGGAGAATTTCCTGGTAAAACTCCGGGCTTTTTTGATCTGCCAGATATCATTGAAGGAAGCTTCAATGTTGTTCAGTACCTGGATGACCGACCAGAAAAGGATCAATCCTCCCACCCCGGCCAGGATACCTCCTTTTGCCTTTTCCAGGAAACTGTCCACCAGATTGGTGACCCAGTTCATGATCTCTTCCTGTCCCTGCATATTGTTGCGGATTACCTCATACATCCGGTCCTCAAACCCGAAATTCCGGGCAATGGTGAAGGCGACGGCGAAGATGGGCACAATGGAAAGCATGGTGAAATAGGTCAGGGCGGCGGCCCTGATCGCTGCACGGTCCTCAAAAAATCCTTTAAAGGCAAAGATGTAGATCCTCAATTGCCTGATCACGAAGGTCCGGCGACGCGACTTGGAAGCAAGATCATGTGACCAGATCTCTTCTTTGAAGAATGTCCTGAGTTTTTTTAACATCCTGAGTGCTTTGGTAAAGCAAATATAGAGGAAAAATTAACTTTGCGTAAATCACTTCCGCAGATGACCACGTTGAAGGACCGGTTCAAACACTGGAAAAATACCCGCACGGGCTGGAAAAAAGCCGGGGATATCTTTTTCTGGCTGCTTTTGGTCCTGCTGATCCTTCCCGGGCCCAGAAAGGTGATCTCCACCACGGTGAACCGGATCGTTCTGCTGGTGAGAAACCCTTCCATCTCCGGTTCCGGTCGCCAGATCAAGCTCACCGGCGAGGATTATCGCTGGATGCTGAGGGATGAGCACGGAAATCTCATCTCCGTGGAACAGTACAGGGGACAGGTCGTTTTTCTTAACTTCTGGGCAACCTGGTGTCCTCCCTGTGTGGCTGAACTTCCTGAAATCCAAAAGGCTTACGAACGGCACGGTGATCAGGTAGCCTTTTTGCTGGTTACCGGTCAACAGCCGGAAACGGTCCGCACCTTTCTTGAAAAATACGGATATGAGCTCCCGGTCTATTATCAGACGGGCGGTCTCCCGGAGGCATTCGCCCACAACTCCATTCCCACCACCTTCATCCTTTCCGGGGACGGAAGGATCGTACTCAAAAAGAAAGGGGCGGCGAACTGGGACTCCGGCGCCACATCCAGGATGTTTGAGAAACTGCTCAGGTAGTTTTCCGGTAATTGACCACCGCCAGGGTGAGTACCACCGATGCATATGCCAGGATACTGTAGAATTCATATCTGATGTCCACGAATCCCGAACCCTTCAGAAGGACCATCCGGATCACCTTCATGAAATAGGCCACGGGATTGATCACATTGATCTTCTGCGCCCAGCCGGGCATACTGTCCGTGGGCGTGAATACGCCGCTCATCAGAATGAAGGTGATCATAAAGAAAAAAGCCACGAACATCAGCTGCTGCTGCGTGCCGGAGATGGTGGACAGAAAAAGCCCGATCCCCAGCACCACCAGGAGGTAGACCGCAGCAAACAGGAACAGGAGCCACAGGCTTCCCACCACGGGAAGTTCGTAGAGGAGCCGCCCCACCACCAGCCCGAAAGCCAGCTCGAACAGGGCAATGATCCAGAAAGGAAGCAGCTTGGCAACAATGAACTGGATCTTCCTGATTGGGGTTACATTGATCTGTTCGGTGGTTCCCATCTCTTTCTCCCTGACCAGGTTCAGGGATGTCAGCAGCATCCCGATCAGGGTTACCAGGATCACCAGGATCCCGGAGAACATGTAGATCTTGTAGTCGAATTCAGGATTGTACCAGAAGGCCGGAATGATCTCCGGCGAGGCCCTTTTCTCCCCGGCTCCCGGTCCCGGCCACCCGGTCCTGATCTGATCGTTATAATCATAGATTATCCGGTTGCAGTAGGCTTTCACCAGTCCGGCTTCGGTGGCATTGATGGCATTGATCACCAGCTGGAGCTCCGTGGACCCTTCACGGTAGAGGTTTTTCTCAAAATCATCTTTCAGCGTAAGGATCACATCCACCCTGTCTTTGTGAAGCAGGTCCATCGCCTCCCTGTCATGGGTTGATACCAGGATGATCCTGAAATAGGGCGATCCGGTGAATGCCGAGGTGAGGAGCCGGCTGGCCCCTGAATGGTCCCGGTCCACCACGGCCATTTTGATATCCTTCATCTCCAGGCTGGCCGCATAGGTAAGGACGATCATCTGGATCACCGGAACGATGAAAATGACCGGAAGCATGAACCTGTTCCGGAAGATCTGCTTGAACTCTTTAATCAGTAGAATATACAGGATCCGCATTGCATTTCATTTAATTTTCCAGCCTCACATTGAATCTTTTCACGGCCGCCAGGATGAAGAAGACCGCCATCCCCAGCAGGATCAGGGTTTCCTTCCAGATATAAGCAAAACCGGCACCCTTCAGCATCACATTTTTCACGATCACAATGAACCACCTGGCCGGCATGATGGTCGAAAGCCACTGCAGGATCCCCGGCATGTTGTCGATGGGAAATATGAAACCGCTGAGCAGGATGGTGGGAAGCATCAGTCCCACCATGCTGAACACCATGGCCATCTGCTGGGTCCTGGCCGCGGTGGAGATCAGCACCCCCAGGGAGAGCGCCAGGATGATATAGAGCAGACATTCCAGCAACAGGACCGGCAGACTTCCGGACACAGGCAGGCCGAATACCAGGGATGCCAGCAGGATGATGGTACCTGCATTGATCAGTGACAGTGCCACGTAAGGAGTGACCTTCCCCAGGATGATCTCACCCGGTCGCAGGGGTGATGCCAGCAGCAGTTCCATGTTCCCGAATTCCTTTTCGCGGGTGATGGTCACCGAAGTCATCAACGCCGAGATCAGCATCAGGATCAGGGCCATCAGTCCCGGAACGAACATATACACCCCTTTCATCTCCTCATTGTAGAACATCCTTGAGCGTACTTCCACCTCCCAGGGCAACTGCATCTCCGGGTCAAAAGACCGGAAGTAGCCGGAGAGGACTCCCTGGAGGTAGTTCAGTGCCAGCTGTGCTGAATTGGCATCGGAAGCATCGGTGACCAGGCGGATGACAGCCCCTTCTCCCTTCATCAGTTTTTCCTCGAAATCCTGCCCGAAGATCACCACCACCTTGGCCCGGCCGCTTTTGAAAAGTCTGACGATCTCCTCCTCCCGGTCCACGGTCCCTGCCAGAACAAAATAGCCTGAAGACAGGATTTCATTGGTTGCATTGCGGGTGACCTGGTCCCCGGAACGGTCCCAGATCCCGATCCGGACATTTCTCAGCTCATTGGTTACCACGTACCCGAACAGGATGATCATCACCATGGGCAGTCCGAAAAGGATCACCAGGGTCCGCACGTCCCTGAAGATGTGCTGGAACTCTTTTCTGACAAAACCGGCGAACCTTTTCATTGCTTTCTGGCAAGTTTGATGAATACCTCGTTCATATTCCGGGAATGGTACCGTTCTTTCAGGCTGGCGGGATCATCCAGTGCCTCGATCCGGCCTTCGGCCATGATACAGACCCGGTCGCAATATTCGGCTTCATCCATGTAATGGGTGGTTACAAACACGGTGATCCCTTCCCGGGTTGTTTCATGGATCATTTCCCAGAATTGCCGCCGGGTGATCGGATCCACCCCTCCCGTGGGCTCATCCAGAAAAACGATGGACGGCCGGTGAAAAACAGCCACTGAAAAAGCCAGTTTCTGCTTCCATCCCAGGGGGATCTCCCGGATAAGCTGGTCTCTGATATGCCGGAGGCCCAGTTGTTCCAGCAATTGCTCTTCCCTCCTGAGCATGTATCTGCGGCCCAGTCCGTATATGCCCGCATACAGCCTGATATTCTCTGACACAGTGAGATCCTCATACAGGGAGAATTTCTGGGACATGTACCCGATCTTGCGTTTGATCTTCTCCCGTCCGGAATAGACATCATGACCGGCCACCGTGATCTCACCTGAGGTGGGATAGGAAAGGCCGCACAGGATCCGGATGGCGGTCGTCTTCCCCGCCCCGTTCGCACCCAAAA
Organism: Bacteroidota bacterium; assembly: GCA_051746185.1. Lineage (GTDB taxonomy): Bacteria > Bacteroidota > Bacteroidia > Bacteroidales. The sequence goes on along the minus strand of JBNJEV010000025.1, from coordinate 7,887 downwards.
AACCGAAGATCTCTCCCCTGTGTACCCGGAAAGTTAGCCTGTCATTGGCCACAAAGGAGCCGAACTTTTTCACCAGGTCACTGACCACGATCATGGGTTCTTTGTTTTGCATTCTCATGTTCAGGTGAATGATCCGTTTTCGTTTCCGTCATCCCTTTCTCCCTGGATCAACCGCATAAAGCGGTCTTCGATGGATGCGGGGATGGAGGTCCATTCCAGTGTCGGATCCTCCCACCGCTCCACCTCGGCCCTGATCGCCGGTTCGGCATCCCGGGATTCCAGGGTGACATGCAGTTCGTCCCCGAACAGCCAGGCACTCCGGCATCCTTTCATGTTCCTGATCCTTTCCAGGAACGGGAATACCTCCCTCCTGCTCCGCAGGGCGAACAGGGGAGCCTGCTCCCGGCTGCTGATCTCCCCGGGCACGGCCACATCCAGCACCCGGCCTTTCTGCATCAGGGCCACCCTGTCGCAAAGCACGGCCTCATCCATGTAAGGTGTGGATACCATGATGGTGATCCCCTCCTGCCGGATCTTTTTCAGCATCTCCCAGAACTCCTGGCGGCTCACCGCATCCACCCCAGTGGTCGGTTCGTCCAGGATGAGCACGCGGGGACGGTGTATCAGGGCGCAGGAAAGGGCCAGCTTCTGCTTCATCCCTCCCGACAACCTGCCTGCAAGCCTTTTTCTGAACGGTTCGATGTGACGGTACACCTCTCTGATCAGATCGTAATTGGCACGGACCGAGGTACCGAATACAGTGGCATAGAAATGGAGGTTCTCTTCCACCGAAAGATCCATGTAGAGGGAGAATCTGCCCGGCATGTACCCGATCAGCCTCCGCACATCCCTGTATCGTTTCACCACATCAAAGCCATTCACCTCGCAGGTGCCATAATCGGGTACCAGCAGGGAAACAACGATCCGGAACAGGGTGGACTTTCCCGCACCGTCCGGACCGATCACTCCGAACAGTTCCCCGTCCCCCACCCGGAAATCAACCTGCTTCAGGGCCCGGACCTGTTCAAATGATTTATCGACCTGGCGGATGATGACAGCCATACTCTTTTAATTTTAAAAAATCACCTCACCCGGCATCCCGATCTTCAGGCTGCCGTCATTGGGAACCAGTACCTTGATGGCATAGACCAGGTTCACCCGCTCTTCCCTGGTCTGGATGACCCTGGGGGTAAACTCGGCCTGTGGCGAGATCCAGGTGATTGTTCCCCCGATCTCTTCCAGTCCCCCGGGCACATCGTAGCGGACAGTCACTTCCTTCCCGGTCTCAATTTCGGACAGCTGGCCGCCCGACACATAGGCTCTCAGGATGAGCCGGTCCATGTTGGCCATCTTGTACAGGGGCTGTCCGGGAGCTGCAATTTCGCCCGCTTCCCTGTATTTTGTGAGCATGATCCCTTCGGCGGGATTTTTGACATGGCATTTCCGGATCTGCACTTCCACCTGTTCGATCTGCACATCCAGGGTCCTGCCTTCCGCATGCACTGAGCTCTTCCGGGTACGGACCGCCTTGATTTGGGCCTTCAGCAGTTCGATCATGTCCACCAGCTCATCCCGCTGCTTCGGTGTGGCGGCCCCTCCTTCCAGCAGGCGGTCTATCCGCTGCTTCTCCCGTTCCAGGTTCTGCATCTGAACCTGATTTACATGCACTTCTGCTTCCAGGTTTTTGATCTGTGCCTCCAGGGAAGACCTGCCGGTGACCAGTTGTTTTTTCTTCAGATGGAGGTCCGTGCTGTCGATCACCACCACCGTCTCCCCGGTCTTCAGCGGTTCCCCTTCCACGGGATCAAATTGCAGGATCCTTCCCTGTGTTTCGGAAGAAACGATCACCTCAATGGTCTCAAAATTTCCGTATGCATCGGCCCGGTCCGCCCGGGAATTGCATCCCGTCAGCCATACCGGCAATGCGATCAATAATAAACACTTATACATCGTTCAATGGATTTTAAAGTTTTCCCCGGAGGGTCAGCTCATTCACAAAAGATTGCAGCAGCCGGATCTGATCGGTGGTCAGTTTGATCCGGGCCTGGATCTCCCTGTTGAGCTCGATCAGGTAGTCCGTGGCGGTGACGGTCCCGAACTCCAGTTTGGTGGCCGCCCGTTCAGCGATCTCCTGCTGCAGTTCAAGGACCTGTTCATCCAGCTCCAGGATCCTCCGGTACTGTGCTATCCTGGCCTTTTCCCGGACCGAACGGGATGCGATCTGCCTGTCGAATGCGGCTCTCCTGTTTTTCAGCAAACGTTTCTGCTGCTCCATGACCATGGCTTCCTGACCGGACTGGTTCCAGTCCCAGATGTTCCACCGGAGTCCGGCCCCCACCATATAATAGAAGTCCCACTGGTCGTTCAGCATATTGTAGCCCGGTTTTCCATACCCGGTCTGACCGAATGCATAGAGGACGGGGATGCGCTTCCGTTTCAGCAGTTCCCTGCCGGCATCAATGGATGCCTCTTTCAGCTCGAAAAGGTGGTATTCGGGTCTCTCACCCTCCTTTTCCTCCAGACTGTCCGGATCGGGTTTCAACAGGATGGTCTCTTCCCTGAATTCGATCCCGCAGAGCACTTCCAGCGTTTCCAGGCATGATTTTTTGTTCGTTTCGATCTCCACCATGGCCTGCCTGAGCCTGAGGATCTCCACATCGACCGCCATCAGATCAGACTCCTGGACCACCCCGTTCTCGAAGGATGTCTGCAGGACCTCCCTGCGACTGACCAGGTTTTCCAGGCTGATGCCCAGATTGAGCAGGTTTTCCTGAAGCACCAGGGTGGTAAAGAACAGCTGGTTGACCTGCTCCCTGATACCGTACAGATCCACTTTGACCTGCTGAAGTTCCACATCGGCATCGGTCTTTTCAAGGTTTTTTTTCCTGCTGTTGATCCCGCCGTCATAAAGGGTCTGGGACAGGTCCAGGTTGAGTGCGTACTGATCCTGAGGCACCTCGGGAAATTCCACCGGAATGGGAGCATTTTCCAGGGCCACGGTGACCACATCCGACTGGTAGGTGATCTTTCCGTTCACATTCAGCTCCGGAAGCCAGTTCCGGGCGATCTTACTGATCTTCAGGGATTCAATGGTCCGGATCACCTCGCTGTCCTCCATCCGGGGTGCATTTTCCGTGGCCAGCCGGTGACAATCGGTCAATGTGATGCTGTCCTGGGCAAACAGGGATATCCCCGTTATCATCATCCATAGTGAAGCGACTTTTATTTTCATTTCTCGTTCTTTGCGGTGGTCAGTTTCATGATCAGTTCGGGAACCAGCTCTTTTCGCTGCTTCATTGCTTCGGTGTAGGCTTCCTGATCACCGTGATATAGGATTTCGGTGACCACGGGCCTGGCAGCAAAGGGAAAAATACAGAGACTCAGTACATTCAGGAAGAACTGCCTGGGGTCCATCGGGCCAAAGATGCCGCTGACCTTTTCCTGTTCGAATTTTTTGAAACCTGCTTCCGGATCGAGACCCATCTCTTTCATGATCTGAGGCATGCGTGCAGGATTGGAAGAGAGTTCCTGAAGCACAAAGATGGGGATCTGAGGATACTCGATCATCGTATCGATGACCGTTTCCACCAGACGGGGAATGTATTCCCGGATCCCCATATCCGAGTGCAGCATGCTGGCCAGCCCCGGCACGAACCGTGCCATGGCCCTCCTGAAAACCGCCTCGAACAGCTGATCCTTGCTTCTGAAATAATAATTCAGAAGGGTCCTGTTGATGCCTGCATCATCGGCGATATCCTGCATGGAGGTTCCGGCTCTGCCTTTCTGGTAGAATAATTTCTCGGCAGAAGCAACGATCTTCTGCTCTGTTTCTGTATTCAGTACCATGATTTGACGAAATAGTTATACGAAATAGTTATACATAATAGTTTAACATTATAGTTTAACATTATAGTTAAACCATTTTGTTAAAATAGACAACCGGCCGATACAAGTCAAGCTTTTGCATGAAAAAATTTAATTGTATCTTTTGCCTCTTTAAAATGAGGACCCAAAGAATTCATAAAATGCTTGAATACAACCATATCATATGAAACGCCTCCTGATATGTATCCTGCTTATCCCGGTCTTCACCGCATGCAAACCCAGGTTCGAAAAGGAGATTACCGCCGGGGAGATCGAAAACCATATTTCCTTCCTTGCCTCCGACCGGCTGAAGGGCAGGTATCCGGGAACTGCTGAGGATGAGATGCTGACCGGCTATATCGCCACACAAATGAAACAGGCCGGGTTGCTTCTGTATGAAAAAAAAGGCCTGCAGACCTTCGACCTGGTCACCGATACCAGGCCCGGTCCGGATAACGCATTGTTATTCGGAGACACTGAACTGGAAGCGGGAACGGACTTCCTCCCCTTTCCCTTCAGCGCCGATACATCTGTCCGGGGAGAGGTGATCTTTGCCGGATACGGATTCCGGATCGACCGGGACACCCTCCGGTGGAACGATTACGGTCCGGTGGATGTTACCGGCCAGGTGGTGATGCTGCTGCGGGGTGCCCCCGGCAGCGGGGATGCTTCTTCTCCTTATATCAATTACAGCAAAGACCGGGGAAAAGCTTTACTGGCAGCGGACCAGGGTGCAGCCGGGGTGATCCTCGTTTCCGGGCCTTCCTGTGACCCGGAGGATGAGCTGGTGGATCTCGCCGGCAAAGAGCATCCTGTTTCCATCCCCGTTATCCACATGCGTCGCAAAGCTGCAGACCGCTTCCTGACTGCTGCAGAGGCCGGTTCTGTTGCGGGACTGGAATCCAGGATCGCGTCTCTCGAACAACCGGTCTCCTTTGCCACGGGAAAAACCATCCGCATGACAGCCGATCTGGAGCCCAATGTGGTGGAAACGGCCAATGTCATCGCCACACTGAAAGGTGCGGACCCCGGCCTGCGGTCAGAATTTGTGCTTCTGGGGGCGCATCATGACCACCTGGGGATGGGCGGACCGGGCACTTCATCCCGTCAGCCGGATACCCTGGCAGTGCATAACGGGGCAGACGACAATGCCTCCGGGGTGACTGCCGTTCTGGAGATCTCCGAATACCTTGTTTCCGAATCCCCTTCCCGGAGCATGCTGTTCATCACTTTCGGGGCGGAGGAAATGGGACTGGTGGGATCAAAATATTTTACAGAGGATCCTCCGGTCGATTTGTCCCGTGTCCAGGCCATGATCAACCTGGATATGATGGGAAGGCTGAAAGAAGAGCGCCAGCTCCAGGTGGGCGGGATCGGAACCTCACCTGTTTTCCGGCCCCTGCTGGATTCGCTCAACCGGGAGTACGGTTTCAGTCTGAAATATTCCAGTGAAGGATACGGTCCGTCCGACCATGCTTCCTTTTATGCGGAAAATGTGCCGGTACTTTTCATTTCCACCGGCGCCCACACCGATTATCACACTCCGGCAGATGACCCTGAAGGGATCAACGTGGAGGGGACCAGGGAGGTGAGCATGTTTGTGGCTGAGATCGCAGAGGCATTGGCCAACAGGCCGGATAAGATCGCATTTACCGAAGCGGGTCCCAAGGTCAGGGTAACATCTCCCGGCAGGCACGGGAGAGGAGTGACCCTGGGACTGATGCCGGACGTGACCTACGACGGGAACCGGGGCCTGCCGGTCATGTTCGTGACCGAAGGTAGACCGGCCGCCATCGCAGGGATACAGAAAGGAGATACCATCACCGCCATCGAGGGAAAAAGCGTGGGCAATGTCTATGATTATATGAGTCGCCTGAACCGTCTGCAGGAAGACAAAGTGATTGTGGTGACCGTAAGAAGAGGGAAAGATCTGCTCGACCTGATCGTCAGGTTATAGAATAAGGGAATGAAAAAGAAAGTACTTTTCTGGATCCTTGCTGTGGTGATCTCACTGGGGACCATGGTATACCAGAGGCTGACCGGTCCCACCTACCCGAAGGACTACACGATCACCGCGGACGGTGAGACCTACGGGTTTGAATTGCCCCGCTCCCACGGAGGAGATGGAGATGCACCGGTGGAGCTCGAGCTGCCCGCACAGTTTAAAGGCAGGATCATATACAGAAGATTTCCCACCGGTGAGTCCTGGGATACCCTCATGCTTGTACGGAAGGACACCCTGCTGAAAACCTCTCTGCCCCATCAGCCTCCGGCAGGAAAACTGGAATACCACCTGGAACTGACCGCGGACGGAAAGCCGGTTCCCCTGGGTGATACGGAGAATGTGGTGATCCGGTTCAAGGGAGCCGTGCCCGCCTGGGCCCAGATCCCTCATATCCTGCTGATGGTCCTTACCGTGATCTGGTCCACGGCCACCATTTTCTTTGCCCTGGCTGGCATGCACCAGTACAGAAGGATCCTGGGCTTCACCATTCTCTTCCTGCTGCTGGGAGGTTTTGTTCTCGGACCCATCGTACAATATTATGCCTTCGGGCAGTTCTGGACCGGCTGGCCCCTGGGGGAGGACCTGACCGATAATAAAGTGCTGCTTGCCCTGGTCGTTTTCCTGGTGGCATGGTTCCTCCGTAAAAAAAGCTATGGAAGGTGGCTGGCCATTGCAGCATCCGCGGTCATGCTGGCCGTCTACCTGATCCCCCACAGCCTGAACGGCTCGGAACTGGATCCGGAAACAGGAGAGATCATTACGGGATCCCTGCTGATGTTTTTAAGCAGGATCCTTCCAGGTAATCACATAGTTTCAAGGAATGCAAAAGTATCAGTGCACCGTTTGCGGTTACGTGTATGATCCCGTGGAAGGGGATCCCGACGGCGGCATTGCCCCCGGCACCGCATTTGAGAATATCCCCGAAGACTGGTTCTGTCCGGTCTGTGGTGTGAGCAAATCGGAATTCGAACCTGTCGAGTAGTCACTTACCCGGTACTGCTTCCAGCAGGGCAAGAAGGAATGCCCAGAATTTCTCCACGGATTCGATATGGAGCCTTTCCTCGGGCGTATGGGCTCCTTTGATGGTGGGTCCGAAGGAGATCATGTCAAGATCAGGATATTTCTGCACGAAAAGTCCGCATTCCAGGCCGGCATGGATGGCTTTTACTTCCGGTTCCTTTTTAAACAGCTCCTCATAGAGCCTTTCGGCCACATTCAGGATCTCGGAGTCCATATCGGGTTTCCATCCGGGGTATCCGTCAGAATGCCGGACCTCAGCCCCCAGCAGTCCGAACAGAGCGGCCATCCGGTCTGCAATATCCCGTTTGGAAGACTCCACGCTGCTGCGCTGGCTGGTGATGATCTCCAGGGTATCTTCACCGTTGTGTCTGATGGATGCCAGGTTGGTGGAGGTTTCCACCATGCCGGGGATCTCCTGGCTCATGGCAATCACACCATGGGGACATGCATACAGGGAATTGAACAATTTTCTCTGCTGTTTCCTGCTCATCACATATTCGGGGACCCCCGTTTCTTCCAGGACCATCCGGAACCCGGGTTCAGTAGCTTCCATCTCCTTTTTCAGGATCTTCACGTAGGATTCAAAATAAACCCTGATCAGCTCAATGCTTCCGGAAGGCAGGGTGATCACCGCCGCTGCCTCGCGGGGGATGGCATTCCTTGCTTTTCCTCCTTCCAGGCCGGACAGGTTGATTTTGAAGCGCCGGTCCGCATTCCAGAGGAAACGGTTCAGGATCTTGATTGAATTTCCCAGTCCCAGATGGATCTCGTCGCCCGAATGTCCTCCCCTCAGTCCCCCCACATGAACCCTGAGTGCCGTATGATTCCTTTTGGTGCGTTTTTTCTTGTATTTCAGCCTTCCCACCGTATCGATCCCCCCGGCACACCCGATGAATATTTCACCTTCATCTTCGGAATCCAGGTTCAGCAGGATCGATCCCCTGATAAAACCCGGCTGAAGTCCCAGCGCCCCGGTCATCCCGCTTTCCTCATCAACG
>JBNJEV010000024.1:0-33873 GCA_051746185.1 Bacteroidota bacterium | reverse complement strand
ACCAGGAAATCATTGATGTATATCCCGTTGAAATATCCCGGGCTCCAGCTCCTGAACACCAGTTTTGCCGCTGTAGCCTGCTGCAGATCGCCCCGGATGCGGAAATTCTCCGTGAAAGTACCTTCCCTGGTGAACCATCCTTCCGGCTGGTTGTAAGGCTTGCACAGCTCCACCGACATTCCGGGTCTTTTCAATAGAAGGTCCTCTACAGCATCTGTCATATACATATACCCGTCGGATCTTACCACACGTGCCGCCATCTTTATTTTATCCGGCTGGTCCGGGATCCAGCCGGTATCCCATTCAAGTTCAAAAGGCGGATCGGCCAGGGGCCCGGTAAGGGAACCCATGTGATGATAGATCTTCCCTTTGTGAAAACTGTAATGCCACTGCCTGTAAAAGCCATTTCCTTCCAGGTCCGCATCCTCATAATATCCGATCAGGTCCACCCGGCTGACCTTTCCCGGAGAAGGAACCTCCACCCGGATCGTGTTCAACAGTCCCAGGGTGTCCCCCTGTTCGGGCATTGTGATCGCTCCCCTGTCCGGAACATGAACCGGGTCATAATAGATACGGAGGATCATTCCGTAGATCAGGTTCTGGGGCCAGAAATGTCCGGCTGTGTCCACCTCAAAGGCAAAGGTGTTTCCGGGGCCGGACTTCAGGACGGATAAATCAACCGGTACCGGAAGGTTCAGGTGATGTGCATAGGCGGATTGGGGCCGGGGTATGTTCGATGGTTCCGGGATCGTCAGAGGAGATTGCCCGTTGATGATGATCCTCAGTCCCCCGGTCCCTGCATGGCAGAGCATTTTCTCGATCACCACCTCTGCTTTCAGGGCACCCTCCAGGTCCACATCAAATGCCGGCTGGATCTTTCCATCTCCTATGGCACGATAGGCGCCCCCGAGCAGTTGATAATCCAATCTGCCGCCCACCCTCAGTGCACCATGGCAGTCACCCGTTTCATTGTACCAGGTATATTCTTTGAACAGATCGCCCGGAACCGGCTGTGCCCGGGCGAAGAACCCGGCCGGTATAGCGAGCAGGAAGATGATGAGTCTTTTCATATGCGGTCAAAGATCAACTGGATAACTCCGTTTCCCTCCAGGGAGATGCTCTCGGACCCTGCATTCAGCGAGAGAAGCCGTTTCCACCCTGCCGGTGTCAGTTCAAAACCTTTGTCCGTTCTCCAGGGGTCTCCGGGTATCATTACCTCCTGGACGGTATCGGTGAAATTGGCCAGGAACAGATGCTGCTGCTTCTCGCTCTGCAGCAGCAATCCCTCGAACAGCAGGGGATCACTGCTCGTAGTGGCAATGATCTCAAGGGGATCCTTTTCCAGGATTGTTCTGAAAATATGGTAGACCGGATAAGGATGGAGCATATTCTCTTTTTCCACGGGCTGACCGGCCGGTGTTTTCAGTCCGATGATCCCTCCCGGTCCCACAGATTCAAAGTAGGTGATTGACCGCGCCCCGGCCAGGGCCAGATGTTTCAGGCTTCCCAGGGTCCATGCCGCTGTAAAGGGTTTATTCTGTCTTGCATCGTATTCCGGCAAAGGTGGTCCTGTCCGGTTATGATCGGTGGCGACCACATTAAAGCGCTGCTTCAGGGTGACGGCCGTGACCGAGACCGGGAGTCCGGACAGATGTTCCGCGTTCCGCACTACATCTTCCTGAGCCCTGATATTCTCAATCAGTGTCGGTGTATCGGAAGCATGTACCTGGGGACAGATGGTGAAGGTGACAAAATCCAGCCATTCCCCGGCAGGCGGGTTGCGGTTCAGTTCAGCAAAGTATGCATCGGTCCCGCCCCCGATGGGTATTCCCGGAAAGGGATCCCTCAGGTGTGGCACCACCGTTGCAAGCATTTCCTCACCGGAACGGTGGTCCTGATCGTACAGGAGGATCTGCCGGAGAGGAACATAGGAGTCGCGGTAGTGCTCCAGGAATGCTTCCAGCTCACGACCCGGATCAGTGCCAAAATGCAGTGCGAGTTCAAGGGGCCAGCCCAGTACCCGATGTTCCTCGACCACCGAACCAAAAGTCTCTTTCCACCTATCTTCACTGAGATAGAGGTCCGCCCGGTAGTGACCGAATCCGATCTTTTCGAGCATTCCGGCTTCTATTGTCGAAATCCCCTTATCACCCGGCTTTCTGGAAATCCCGATTGCCGGCAGGGGAAGTGTGATTGAAGGATCGATCTTCAGTGCACCCTGACCTTCCTGTTTTTTGACCGGGAGGGGCCCGGTGGATTCCACGTCCATTTCCATGGACTGGAGTATTTTTGTGCCTTTTTCAATATAAACCGGAAAAGGATCCTCAAGGGGTGTGCTGTAGATCTTATAGGAATGATCTGTCCAGTTGCGCTGGTCTTCCATTTCAAAGATATCCCCTTTCAGACTGAGCCGGGTCCTGATGGAGCCGGAAGGATAGCACTGTATGCCCGAGATGTCCTTGAATGGCTGAACGGCACTGATCTCTTCCGGGAACAGTCCCAGAGTGGAGGACCCGTCGGTGTGGATCACCTTGATGCTTTTTCCCCTGCACTCACTGACAGGATGGAGGATACAGATCCCGAGCCTGTTTTTGTAAAACCCGGACAGGGCAATCCCTTCCATCTGATACGTGAGGTGGTTCTGCCTGGCCTCTACGGTAATACGGGCCTTGAACAGCTCGCTTCCATCCCTGAAATTCAAAATGGTCTTGATCTGAAAGCCATTTTTTTTCTGGTCCACCAGCTCACTTTCGGTATCGGCTTCCAGGGTTCCCCAGTTCCTGTCACGGACTGCCGTGTAAATGGCATTGATCACCCTGACGGGTCCCGCCCGGAGATGCCGGATCTCACCATTTGAATAATACAGTTCAAGGTCACCCGAGGTCAGCCGGGTATAGGTGTGGAACAGCTCTCCCGGAGATTTTTGATCATATCGAATATCAGGTTCCATAGGGTCACATTAAAAATTCTCTTTCCATATCGATCACCCGGTTTTCCCGGGCGGATGCATAGGCAGCCCATACCAGGCGCACGGTCTGAAAATTATCATCCCCGCTGTTTTCCGCCTTTCCCCTGCCCAGCAGGTCCTGCAGGATATCATTGTTACAGGCAACGATGCTGGGGGGTTCGGGAACCAGCCGGTCGGTCTGCCAGGAATACTTTTTCATTGGCACCACTTCTTTCCGGGTTTCCTTTCCCACGGTAATGCTGATCTCAAAACCGGGATCCAGCCGGATGCTGCCCCTGTCCCCCTCAATGAGCAGAAGGGTCTGGGGAAATACCTCCTTTTCCAGGGGGGAGCTGAACGAGATCTCCTGGACACAGACCACCCCGCTTTTCATCCGTATCAGGCTGGTGGCCACATCCTCTCCCTGGATGCCGGGATTGACCGTCTGGATCTGGCAGTAGACGGACCCGGCCTCCCCGAAAAGAAACCGCAGCACGTCAAACTGGTGGGATCCCTGGTCGGTCAGGGCAAAATGCTCCAGTTCGGCCAGGAAAGGCTGGGTTTCAAAAACAGGGAATGCCGTATTCCACCTGGAAAGACACCGGAAGGGTTTCCCGATGGTGCCTTCATCCATGAGCTGTTTCACCCGCCGGAACTGCGGCTGCCAGCGGTAGTTCTCATGGATGAAGTATTTGACTCCCGCTTCCCGGGTAACCTCCATCATGTGCCTGGCGGTCTGAAAATCGGGAGCCATGGGCTTCTGGCAGATCACATCTTTTCCGTGTTTTGCACCCAGGTCCACAAATTGGGCATGGGTGTCCACATCGGTGATGATATCGATAAAATCCAGTTCCTCGTTGCGCATCAGCTCTTCGGGATCATCGTAGGTGCGGGATATTCCAAAACGGCGTGCAAGGTCATCTGCTTTTGATTTTGTGCGGTTGTACAGGGCCACACATTCAGCCCCTTCCAGTTCCTTCCAGCCTCCCAGCTGGAACTGTGACCAGAATCCGCATCCGAAAATAGCAAATCTGAGTGTCTTCATTGGGTGATATCCTTTATCTGTTCGAGCACATTGTCCGGTTCAAACACTTTTTTCCAGTCAGGGTTGACCAGCAGGGGTTTCCCCCGTTCAATAGCCTTGTTGGCAGCATCGGAAAAAACCGCCCCCGGGATCTGGCCGTAGATGACGGCCAGCTGGATGTTCAGGTGCCCCAGCAGGAATTCCCTGGCTGCCTCCCGGGGAACCCCGCGTTTCACCACCTCGTCCAGGCCCTCTTTTACGATCACCTGGAGGGTGGAGCACAACGTTTCCACCAGGGCAGGCTCCAGCAGTCCCATCTGTTCGGCGGTGATCCTGTAAGCTTTCTTTACAGGTGCGTACATATCTCTGGCCAGCTGCTCACATTGTTCATAGAGTTTCTCCTCTCCTTTATAGAGAGCGCAGACGATTGCCTGTCTGGCCAGGGTGCCACCGAAATAATCCTGCTGGGCCTTTTCAGTGGGTTCCCAGTTGAAAACGCTGGGATGGGCAGGGTGGGAGATGAAGTAGGTCAGATCATCCCGGTGCATCAGCCTTCCGGCCAGTGCACATGCGGGATCCAGGGTAAAGACCACAGCGCCCGGTTTCATGGCGGATACGATCTGCTCCGAAACCTTTCCCAGGATCACATCGGGAACGGCCAGGATCACGATGTCTGCCCGGGGAACCGCCTCCGATTCCTTGGAGACAGCAACATGATGTTTTTTGAGGATTTCAATTGCCTGTTCTCCCTTTTCCAGGTAGGAGATCCGGTATGCGGGATTGTCCTTCAGATTTCCGGTGAGGCGCATGCCCATTTTCCCTCCTGCACCTGCGAGACATACATGGATCATTTTGATTGGTTTTTGATGAAAAAGTGTTTTTTCAGATAATCGATGCTCTCTTCAGCCCATTGCCGCTCCCTGGCCAGGGTATTCTTCAGGTAAGTTTCCGGGGGGGTCCACTGTTCCAGGATCGCAGAACGACAGCCCGGACCGAGCTGTGCCAGGATCCATTCAACAGGCAGCTGTCCTGTCCCGAACGGACACCCTTCAATGGTAAATCCCATCATGTGGGGTTTCCTTATCGCCCTGAATTCCTTGAGGTGAAGGTTCTTGGTGTAGGGAGCAAGCAGGCGGACAACGGTTTCGATCCCTTCCCCGGCACCCATGGAATTGACCGTATCCAGGCAAATTCCCACATGTTCACTGTCCACATCTCTGATGATCTCCTCGAATTCCTCTGTTTTCAGCCCTTCATGGTTCTCCAGGGCCAGTGAGATCCCGCCTTTCTCCAGTTCCGGAAGGGCTTTCCTTATGATCTCCACCACTTCTGGCACCGTTGGCGTGAATCCCTCCCCCTCAATGACGAACCGGAGAAGCGAAGCGCTGAGCAGGTCAGCGATCCGGATATATTCCAAGAGGTGTTGCAGGGTCATCCTTCTTGCCCCAACCTCCAGTTCAACACCGGCACCGGCCGCCGTTTTCTTCAGTTCATTCAGCCTCGCTTCATTGAATGTGTGCAGTGGAAGATTATCCGCGATCTGCAGGCATTCCAGACCGAGTTGAACAGTCTGACTGACCAGCTTTTTCTCATCCCAGGGCCGGTCCGGAAAAAATCCCGGAATTCCGACAGACCAGGTATACGTATATGAGCTTATTCCCAGTTTCATTCGAAATGATAATCCATGTCCGCATCATCAATTACCAGGATCCAGTCGACTCCACTGACAGGGGTGGTGAAAGTGCGCTGTGACGTTTCTTCAAACTCGCCAATTTTTTCGGCACCACCTGTCCTTGGGTTGAACCACCATGCCCTGACCATTTCCGCCTCAAGCGGGGCGGGATCAATAGCGACACTCCTGTTTGCAGGCAGGTAAATATATGCAAAACCCTCCCCCCTGAAAGCCTGTACATGGTTCACTTCATTGCCTTCACCGGAGGCTATCATGGTGGAGTCAGGCATCCCTCTGATCCTAGGCCTGGATTCCATGAGGTTCCTGGCATGGATCATATCCCATGCTCCCGGGAGATCGAGTACCTGGTGCCAGCCATGCCTTGCATTGCCAACCGGGGTTCTTCCCTCATCCAGCATCTGCCAGACAGGATGGCATCCGTATGTATGCCCGTGCGCCCCTGAAAACAGTGCCCAGTATGCCGCACGGCGAACATCCTCATCATCGAACCACCCGAACTTCCCATCCCAGTTTACGGGGTGATCCTCATAACAGGGCTCTCCGTCCATACAGGGCTTCACTGGCCACAGGTCATAATCAGCGGCGATCATCCGGTAATTGGATATGTATTTTTCCGAGTGTCCGGACTGGAACATGTTAAAATCCAGCCATTCGGCATGATGGAAACAGGCAGATGAGAATGATCCTCCGCTGGGATGAAATGTTATCAGGTGTTGCTTATCCGCCGACCGGATCCCTTTCCCCAACGCATCCCATACCCCGGTCTCACCCTCACAGGGCCTGTCCCCGCCATTGATCCAGATGATATTGGGCACATCTTTATACCTTTTCCCGAGCCACCGTCCGTATGCATACGCATTCTTTTCGTTGAAAACCACCGGACCAACGCCCCATCTTTTGTCCACCTTATCTCCCCAGGTGGGAAGCAATCCAATGAACAGTCCCTTTTCCCGGGCAGCCTGAATAATGAAATCCACATGTTCGAAATACCGTTCACCGGGACTTTCCGGATCATTATCCGTCAGCGGGATGTGGCCATAGGGATTCGGGTCATTCAATCCGTCGAGCTCTGCAAGTACCACCGCCTGAATGACCGTAAAACCTTTTTCTCTCCTGTTCTCAAGATACCGGACGGCCTCTTCCCGGTTCAAACGGTGAAACAGTTCCCAGGCCGTATCACCCAGGTAGAAAAAGGGCGTTCCATCCTCAAAAATGAGAACACGCCCGTTTTCGGACACGGTCAGCCTGCCATGTGAGAATTCCACGGAGGGACCTTCCCATACTGTCTCCTGCCCATATAAAGTCAGGACCGCGCAGAGTGACCAGCAAAAAATCAGTTGCTTCATAATTCTTTGTTTTTCAGCATTTCTATACAATGGATCATAGCCCGGGTGTTGTGGTAGGTGGTCTTCCAGGCGTGGCTTTTTCTTTGTGTCCTGTTTCCAGGATAGGTATCCAGTCCTGAGTTGTACCACCCCCCATATGTGTGATCGATCAGGTAGCGGTCAATATATTCCCACATTTCTAAGAAAAGTCCGTAATAATCTGCCGGATCCTCCGGGTAAAGCGTATGCATTAAAAGCAGCGCATTCAAGCCTTCCGCCTGGGCCCACCATGATTTATGCCGGTTGATGATACTTATCTCACCCTCCATCTTCTTTCCTGCATCAAAAAATCCACCCGCAACGGTGTCCCATCCCGATTCCAGCGAATGGTCCACCAGCCGTTTGGCGATCCGGCGGGTGACCGGATCTTCATCCATTCCCAGTATATGGGCTGTTTCCAGTAACAGGTAAGCTGTTTCCACATCATGCCCGTAGGTGATGTGCCGGGTATACCAGTGATCTTCGCCTGCACCCGGTTCCAAAGTCTCATCCGGAACCAGCGTCCAATCCGGATAGAAGAACAGCTGCAGGTACCCAGATGGATGCACAAAAGTGTCCCTGATCAGAGAGAACATTTCCTCCAGTCTTTCCCGTACCAGTGTATCCGGCCAGATCCCGTAAAAGGCGGTCAGTGCCTCCATGATGTGGATGGAACTGTTGTAATCCTTCAGTCCGGTGGTCACAGCATCATCCGGTCCGCCGATGCCGGCCTTCAGAACAGGTGTGCCGTCCCGGTTCAGATGTTCGAAATACCCACCATATTCAGGATCATGCGCCCCCTCCATCCAGAGGAATGTCTTTCTGGCCAGCTCAAGTGCCTCCGGTTTTTCGCTCACCCTGTAATACTGCGACAATCCATACAGGGCAAAGGCCTCCCCGTAGACCCGTTTTTCTCCGTTGAATTCCCCGGCAGGTTCACCTTCCCTGGTACAGGAGTAATGGAATCCTCCGAATTCCCTGTCCCACATATGATCCCTTAGAAATTCGAACCCGTGGTCCGCATATTCCAGGTATTCTTCTTTTTCCGCGTAATGCTCATAGATGAACGAAGTAGCCCAGAGATGCCGCGCCTGCTGAACCAGTGCTTTTTCCTGGGAGGTTTCGGAAAGTGACCAGTCGTATTCAAGATCGGAGATATATCCTCCATATGCTGAATCGATGATGCGCGGATACCAGGGTTCGAAGATCTCGTTCAGCAGGCTATTCTCCAGTTCTGAGGCAACTACCCGGGGCTCTTTTTGGATTTCAGGGGATTGATGATCCGTGCCCCTTTTGGAGCCGCAGGCAGACGGAAGGATAAGCAGCAGCGAGACCGGAATGATGTAATAGACCTTTTGCAACAGCAACTTCATTTTTCGGAACGTTTTGGGCTGGCTTTTAAGTTAAGCATTTCGTCTGAAGAATGGTTCCCGGCGGGAAAAATATTAATCATCCTGGTGCCATTTAGCGATTATGCGTATCTTGGTAAGAAAACTGATCATGTACAAAAAGTCTTCATTTCTTTTTTCAATGCTTTCTGCAATCATGCTGATCTGCTTTTCAGGGCTTTTTGCCCAAAAGGACTATCAGCCTGCACCTGAAAACCTGGAGAACCGGGAGTGGTTCCAGGATGCCAAATTCGGATTATTCGTGCACTGGGGTGTGTATTCCATCATGGGCGGAGGAGGTGATGAGGGGATTGCCGAGTGGATCATGAACCGCAAGGAGATCCCCATTGACGCCTATGAGAAGCTTCCCGGGTTCTTCTATCCGGTCAATTTCGATCCTGCCCGGTGGGTGGCCATGGTGAAACAGGCCGGAATGAAATACATCACCATTACCAGCAAGCACCATGACGGATTTGCCATGTACAATTCGAAGATCAGTGATTACAACATTGTCGATGCCACTCCTTACGGAAAAGATGTGATCCGGATGCTGAAAGAGGAGTGCGACCGGCAGGGGATCAAACTGTTCTTCTATTATTCCCAGCTGGACTGGCACCATCCGGATTACTACCCCCGCGGACGGACCGGACAGGGCTATACGGGCAGGCCGCAATCGGGTGACTGGGATGCTTATCTCGCCTATATGAATGCACAGCTGAAAGAGCTTTTAACACAGTACGGTGAGATCGGCGGGATCTGGTTCGACGGGATGTGGGATAAGCCTGATGCAAACTGGAAGCTGGACGAAACATATTCCATGATCCACGAGCTGCAGCCGGGGGCGCTGATCGGAAGCAACCACCACCGGATGCCTTTCCCGGGAGAGGATTTCCAGATGTTTGAACGGGACCTTCCGGGGGAGAATACCATGGGGTTCAATGAAGCGGGTGTTTCGGACAGGTTGCCCCTGGAGATGTGCGAGACCATGAATTCCTCCTGGGGATTCAACATCGTTGACCGGGACTTTAAATCTGTGAGGACCCTGATCCATACCATGGTCAGGGCGGCAGGTTACGGGGCCAATTTTCTCCTCAATACCGGACCCATGCCCAACGGGATGATCCAGCAGGAGAATGTGGATACCCTGATGGCCATAGGTCAATGGATGGATGCCTGTGGGGAATCTTTGTACGGCACGCGGTCAGGGCCCGTCAAACCGGCATCATGGGGAGCCACCACCCGGAAAGGAGATACTGTTTTCGTGCATGTGCTGGAGCATGAGGGGGGGACCCTCGAGATCCCGGGATTCCAGCCAAAATTGAGATCTGCCAGGTTATTTGACGACGGGACAGAATTGCGGGTGAGAAAAAGCGGGGACGGGATCGCTATTTCCATTCCGCCGGAGAAAATAAAACCCATTGATACGATTATCACACTCGAGCTGAGGTAACCGGCAGGGGCAGGCTCATCAGTATTTTTCGTAGTGAAGCATTCCGGAGGAGAGTTCCAGCTCCTGGAATGAGGCTCCTTTATGTTCAAAATTCACGGGAATGGACATAAAGTACCTGACAGGGGATCCTTTCAGGCGGGCGGGATCCCATTCACCCGGCAGTTGTTCAATGGTCTCCACCAGGAATTCGTTCAGCTGCCTGACTCTTCCTTCCAGTGCGATCACTCCTTCGATCTCACCGGTTTCCATGACCACCCAGCCAATGACCACCCTGTCCTGGACCTGGTCCAGATCGATATTGCTGTTCCTTAGTTTCTGCAAAAGGTAGCTGTTAAAAAAATCGTCGCCCCTTTTGTATTCAGGTTCCTGATCGGCCGAGTAGAAGACCGAATCAATGTAAGGGGATCCGTCAGGAAGCCAGTTCTGATTGGTCACCAGTTGATTATCGTTGTACTCCGCGATGGTCTTGATCTCTCCGTTGGGATGGTACTCCTTCACCGTTCCTTCCAGGTGGAGTGGCAGAAATGTGGAGGAGGTGCCGGTCCTGACCACCTTGTCCTGAAAAGATTCCCGGAAACGGTATCCGTTTGATCCTTCTTTTTCCATTTCCCGGAGGATTGTTTTCGGGAAAAAAGTTCCCGCCCGGTAGCGGATCAACTGATCCCCGTCAGACCGGATCCTGATCTTTTCCCTGCTGACATGTTTCCATTCCCCTTCAATTTTCCGGCGGGTTTTGATGATGTAGGTATCCTCCGATCTCTTTTTAACATCTTTCATCCGGACCGCTTCCTCTTTGTTTTCCACCGGTCTGAAATTGGCCCCATAATAATACATGCCTTCCTGTCCCCGTACATCAGCAACCGACAGCAGGAACACCCATATGATCAGCAAAAAACGGTTCACGTGAACAGGATTGATTACCGCCGAAAGATAGGAGTTTCTCCGGCCATCAGCAAGATCTGATCATGATTGATTATATTGCATATTTTTTAAGCAGTTTTACTTAATCCGGTTATATCATGACATCAAAGGAAAAATTACTGAAGACACTGGATCACCGGGAAACCGGAAGCCTGGTGGTGGATTTCGGATCCACGGCTGTCACAGGCATCCACATTCTTGTGGTGGAAAAACTCAGGGAACATTTCGGGCTTGAGAAAAAGCCGGTCAGAGCCATTGAACCCTACCAGATGCTGGGAGAAATAGAAGAGGACCTGCAGGATGCGATGAATGTGGATGTGACGGGTATTTACGGACCGGCCAACATGTTCGGTCACCGCCAGGAGGGATGGAAGAGCTGGAGGACAAACTGGGGACAGGAAGTACTGGTCCCCGGCGATTTCAATACCAGCGTGGATGAACGGGGGGATACCCTGATGTATCCACAGGGAGATACTTCGGTGGCCCCCAGTGCCAAAATGCCGAAAGCGGCCTATTTCTTTGATGCGATCATCCGCCAGGAACCCATTGAAGAGGAAAAGCTTGATCCGGAGGATAACCTGGAGGAGTTCGCCCTGCTCACGGAGGAGGACCTGGTGCACTGGAAGAGAGCTGCTGAACAGGCCTCAATCAGCGGCAGGGGAGTAATGGCCAATTTCGGGGGCACGGCCATCGGGGACATTGCGCTTGTCCCTGCCATGCAGCTGAAACATCCCCGGGGGATCAGGGATGTGGCGGAGTGGTATATGTCCACCCTTATGCGGCCTGATTACCTTCATGATGTATTTGACAAACAGTCAGATATAGCAGTAAAGAACCTGGAAATGCTCAAAAAGGCCACCGGCGACCATGTGGATTCGGTGATGATCTGCGGGACCGATTTCGGTACCCAGGAATCCTCTTTCTGTTCGGTAGATACTTTTGAGGAATTGTACGCCCCCTATTACAGGAAGATCAACAACTGGATCCATGAAAATACCCGATGGAAAACCTTTAAGCACAGCTGCGGATCTGTGGAACCCTTCATGCAGAGTTTCATAAATGCCGGTTTTGACATCATCAATCCGGTTCAGTTGAATGCAGCGGGAATGGACCCGGAATTGCTGAAAAAGAAATATGGCGACCGGCTGGTGTTCTGGGGTGGCGGTGTGGATACCCAGAAAGTGCTGCCTTTCGGAACTCCGGAACAGGTCAGGGACCACGTGCTCAGGACCTGTGAGATCTTTTCCAAAGGCGGGGGATTTGTGTTCAACACCGTTCATAACATCCAGGCCAACGTACCCCTGGAGAATGTACTGGCCATGCTGGAAGCCATCACTTAACACTGTATTTATACCGTATTTATGAATTTTTTGAATACATTTGTATTCTTAAAATTCAAGAGAATTTACCATAAGTAATTGATTATTAATAATTAAAACAGTATTTCCAATGTCAGATGTAAAACATGTGTATACATTCGGGGACAAAAAAGCCGATGGTAAGGCCGACATGAAAAATCTTTTGGGCGGAAAGGGTGCCAACCTGGCCGAGATGAACCTGATCGGTGTGCCCGTACCCCCCGGCTTCACCATTACCACAGAAGTATGTATCGAATATAACAAATCCGGAAGTGAAAAAGCGATCCAGATGATCAAGCCGGAGGTTGAGGCCGCGGTCAAGAATATTGAAGATATCATGGGGACCAAATTCGGGAGTAATGAGGATCCCTGCCTGGTATCCGTTCGTTCAGGAGCCAGGGTTTCCATGCCCGGGATGATGGATACGGTTTTGAACCTTGGAATGAATGAAAATGCGGTGGAAGGTCTGATCTCCAAGACCGGAAATGAGCGGTTTGCGTGGGACAGCTACCGTCGTTTTATCCAGATGTACGGGGATGTGGTGCTGGGACTGAAACCTGAATCCAAAGAGGACATCGATCCTTTTGAAAAGATCATGGACGAAGTGAAGGAAGCACGGGGCGTGGAAAATGACAATGAGCTGACTGTGGAAGATCTGAAATCCCTGGTTGAAAAATTCAAGCAGGCGGTGAAAAAACAGACCGGACATGATTTTCCGGTGGATCCGTGGGATCAGCTCTGGGGAGCGGTGATGGCTGTGTTTGACAGCTGGAATACCCCGAGGGCCAAATATTACCGCCATCTGAACCAGATCCCCGAAGAATGGGGTACCGCGGTGAATGTACAGGCCATGGTGTTCGGGAACATGGGTGAGAATTCCGGAACCGGTGTGGCCTTTACCAGGGATGCGGGAACCGGTGAAGACATTTTCAACGGGGAATATCTGCTGGACGCCCAGGGCGAAGATGTGGTGGCCGGAGTCAGGACCCCGCGTCAGATCACCAAGGAGGGATCGTTGCGCTGGGCCAAACTGGCCAAGGTCTCCGAACAGGAACGCGTGGCGAAATATCCGTCCCTGGAAGAAGTAATGCCCGGGGTGTATGCCGAGCTGGATGAAATCCAGCAGAAACTGGAAGATCATTATGCCGACATGCAGGATCTGGAATTCACCATCCAGGAAGGCAAACTGTGGCTGCTTCAGACCCGTAACGGAAAACGGACAGGGGTAGCCATGGTGAAGATTGCCATGGACCTGCTCCGTGACGGTAAGATCGATGAGCGGACCGTCCTGCTCCGCCAGGAGCCTGCCAAACTGGACGAACTGCTTCACCCCGTATTTGAAAAGCAGGCCCTGTCCAAAGCCAATGTGCTGGCACAGGGATTACCCGCTTCTCCCGGTGCAGCCACAGGACAGATCGTCTTTTTTGCAGATGAGGCCGGGAAATACCCCGATTCGATTTTGGTACGTATTGAAACCTCACCGGAAGACCTCGAAGGAATGAACATTGCCAAAGGGATCCTGACCGCCCGCGGAGGAATGACTTCCCACGCTGCGGTGGTGGCCCGGGGAATGGGAAAATGCTGTGTTTCCGGAGCCGGTGCGGTGAAGGTCGATTACAAGAAACGTACGATGACCGTCGAGGGGAATGTATTCAAGGAAGGCGACTGGATCTCCCTGAACGGAAGTACGGGCAACCTGCTGGAAGGGAAGATCGATACCATCGATCCCGAGCTGAGCGGTGATCTGGGAACCATCCTTGATCTGGCTGAAAAGCATACCCGGATGGATGTGCGCACCAATGCCGATACACCCCATGATGCCAAAAAGGCACGTGAATTCGGGGCCAAGGGGATCGGACTGACCCGTACCGAGCACATGTTTTTCGAGGGCGACCGGATCAAGGCCATGCGTGAAATGATCCTTGCCAATAATGAAAAGGACCGTCGCAAGGCACTGGAAAAACTGCTTCCCTACCAGAGGGAGGATTTTGAGGGAATCCTGGAAGCGATGGAGGGATTCGGGGTGACCATCCGCCTGCTGGACCCGCCTCTGCATGAATTTGTTCCCCACGATGAAGCCGCCCAGGAAGATATGGCAAAGGAAATGGGAGTTTCGGCAGAAGATATCAAATCACTGGTGGATGATCTGCACGAGTTCAATCCCATGCTGGGACACAGGGGATGCCGTCTTGGAAACACCTATCCCGAGATTACTGAAATGCAGGCCAGGGCGATTATTGAAGCTGCGGTGAACCTGAAGAAGAAGGGGGTTGATGCCCGTCCGGAGATCATGGTACCGCTGATCGGCACCTGGCAGGAGTACAAGATGCAGGAAGAGATCATCCGCAAAACCGCCCAACAGGTGTTTGAGGAGAAGGGCGCCGAGGTGGATTTCCTGGTGGGTACCATGATTGAGATCCCCCGGGCTGCACTGACGGCTGACCTGGTGGCCGAGCATGCCGAATTCTTCTCATTCGGGACCAATGACCTGACCCAGATGACCTTCGGATATTCCAGGGATGACGCAGGCACGTTCCTGCCCATCTATATGAAAAAAGGAATTCTGAAGGACGATCCGTTCCAGACGCTGGACCAGGAAGGAGTGGGGCAGCTGGTTGAGATGGGGACAAAAAGGGGCCGTTCTGTACGTGAGGACCTGAAGGTTGGAATTTGTGGTGAACACGGTGGAGATCCCGCGTCGGTGGAATTCTGCCACCGGGTCGGAATGGACTATGTGAGCTGTTCGCCTTTCAGAGTTCCCATTGCCCGCCTGGCCGCTGCCCAGGCAGTTTTAAGGTAAGCGATGAGCACTCTCTGAACAGAGAATTTTTTAAAGCGGTAAAACTTTGTTTTTACCGCTTTTTTTTTGGATATTTGATCGAATACATGTTACTGAAAATAGCCCGTTGACTGTCAAATCAGTAATAATTAATCGCTTTAGCTTTAAATCATAAATCTTATGACCGAAATCATTGAAAAATTAAAACTTGAACAGTACGGCATTCACAATGTGAAAGAGATCGTATACAATCCTTCTTATGAACAGCTTTACAGGGAAGAAATGAACTCTTCTCTGGAGGGTCTTGAAGCAGGTGTGGAGAGTGAATTCGGCGCTGTAAAGGTCGATACAGGAATATTTACGGGCCGTTCACCGAAGGATAAATACGTGGTCATGGATGATGTCACCAGGGATACCATCTGGTGGCGGTCCGAACAGGCCAAAAGCTCTGACAACAAGCCCATCGGCAAAGAAGTCTGGGATTATTGTTACGATCTGGCCTCGGAACAGATGTCCGGGAAACGCCTTTTCGTTATGGATTGCTTTTGCGGCGCCAACAAGGACAGCCGGTTGAGCATACGGATGATCCTGGAAGTGGCATGGCAGGCCCACTTTGTAAAGAACATGTTCATCCGGCCAACGGAAGAGGAACTGGAAGATTTTAAGCCCGATTTTGTAATGCTGGATGCACCCACGGTGACCAATCCCCGCTGGAAAGAGCATGGACTTCATTCAGAGGTATTCGTCTTTTTTAACCTGACCCAGAAAAGAGCCGTGGTCGGAGGTTCCTGGTACGGGGGGGAGATCAAGAAAGGGATCTTTTCCATTATGAACTATTACCTGCCCCTGAAGGGGATCGCCACCATGCATTGTTCGGCCAATGTGGGCAGGGACGGGGATACCGCCATTTTCTTCGGTCTGTCCGGAACCGGAAAGACCACCCTGTCCACAGATCCCAAGCGGGCCCTGATCGGCGATGACGAACACGGATGGGATGATAACGGTGTCTTCAATTTCGAAGGGGGTTGCTATGCCAAGACGATCCGGTTAAGCAAGGAGAATGAGCCCGACATTTACCATGCCATTCGCCGGGATGCACTCCTGGAGAATGTCACAGTGGACGAAAACGGGAAGGTGGATTTTGATGATGCATCCATCACGGAGAACACCAGGGTTTCCTATCCCATCTACCATATCGATAACATTGTCAAGCCGATCTCAAAGGGAGGCCATGCGAAGAAAGTGATCTTCCTTACCGCCGACGCTTTTGGGGTGATGCCTCCAGTCTCCAAACTTACAGAAGAACAGACCAAATACCACTTCCTTTCAGGCTTTACAGCAAAACTTGCCGGTACAGAAAGGGGGATCATTGAACCCCTGCCCGTGTTTTCGGCCTGTTTCGGAGCGGCATTTCTGACACTTCATCCCACCAAATACGGCGAAGAACTTGTGAAACGTATGAAAGCTGCCGGATCTACAGCCTATCTGGTCAACACCGGCTGGAACGGTACGGGCGAACGGATCTCTATCAAGGATACACGTTGCATCATCGATTCCATTCTGGATGGAAGCGTGGACAGGGCCGAGACCACCACGATCCCTTATTTTAACCTGGAGATCCCGGTAGATGTGACCGGTGTCGATTGTCAGATCCTGGATCCGAGAAATACCTATAAGGACAGGGATGAATGGGACCGGAGGGCCAGGGATCTGGCGAAGAAATTTATTGAGAACTTCAGGCAGTTCACCGATACCGAGGAGGGACGAAGGCTGGTGGCGGCAGGTCCGCAGTTGTAGCGTCACCTCAGGACAGCCTTTCGCTGTATGACACTCCGGAGTTTGGTCCTTCCGGTCTGATCAGCCAAATTCTTCCTCCAGTTTTTGCCTGAGAATCTTGGGCGGAATGTTCTTCTGGAGGATCCCGTTATCTGCCAGGGAGATCTGGCCGGTCTCTTCAGAGACGATGACCACCAGGGAATCGGTCACCTCCGAGATCCCCAATCCGGCCCTGTGGCGCAATCCATACTCCGGGGGGAGGTTTCTCTGTTCGGTCACCGGAAGGATCACCCTGGCCGCTTTCACCCGGTCATTTTCCACGATCACTGCCCCGTCATGGAGCGGACTGGTCCTGTTGAAAATGCTGACCAATAGCCGGCTGGAAGTCTGAGCTTCCAGGATATCCCCTGTTTCGGCGTACATATCCAGATTCGATCTTCTTTTGATCACGATCAGCGCACCGGTCTTTTCCTGGGAGAACTGCATGACCGCTTTTAAAACAGACCGGATCTTCACCTGCGATTTGGATTCAAACCTGATGTTCAGGACTTTTTCAAAGCTGATCCTGTTCCCGTCCACATACCTGGATCCGATGTAGATCAGAAATCTTCTGATCTCCTGCTGGAAGACAATGATCAGGGCAATCACCCCCACCCCGAGCACCGAACCCAGGATGTTGCTCAGAAGTTCCATCTTCAGGGCCCTGACACCCCACCAGAATATGTAAATGACCGCAATTCCCAGAAAGATGTTGAACGCCACCGTTCCCCTGATCAGCATGTAGATCTGGTAGAGCAGAAATGCCACCAGGATGATATCGATCACATCGAGAAAACGGATATGGATGAATGCAGTGAGCATGAAACAGGATCTGATCTCGGTCCAAATTTAGTAAAAGATGTCAAACGTCTTCCCGGCCGCTTTTCACAATATGTTGAAAGATCTTCACCGTTTCCGCCGCAGCCTCCACATCATGAACACGAAGGATGTGGGCGCCGTTGAGCAGGGCGGCCATATGGGCCGCAGTAGTCCCGTTCAGGGCCTGTGGGGGATCCTTCTTCAGTACCTTGCATATCATGGACTTGCGGGAGATACCCACCATGATCGGCAGTTCAAGCATCCGGAAAGATGGAAGCCGGGCCAGCAATGTATAATTGTGCTCCACGTTTTTTCCGAATCCAAATCCCGGGTCTATGACAATGTCCCTGACCCCGAGCTTACGCAACCTGAATACCTTTTCCGCGAAATATTGAAGCAGGTCATCCACAACATGGTCGTAAACGGGATTATCCTGCATATTTTCAGGAGTTCCCTGCATATGCATGATCACATAGGGAATGCCAAGATCAGCCATGGTGGCGAACATTTTCGGATCCAGACTGCCCGCAGAAATATCATTGATCATATCGATCCCGAAACGGTGATGCATCTCCCTGGCCACCCCCGACCGCCAGGTGTCGACTGAGATGACCGCTTCGGGGAATCCATCTCTCAGGGTTTCCAAAACCGGCGAAAGCCTTTGGATCTCTTCCGGCTGATCCACCGCTTCTGCTCCCGGCCTGGTCGAAACCGCTCCCACATCCAAAATATCGGCTCCCTGCCGGAACATCTCCCTGGCTGCCTCCAGGGCCACATGCGGATCAGAAAGCCTGCTTTCCCGGTAGAAAGAGTCGGGGGTTGCATTGATGATCCCCATGACCCGTGGGGTGGACAGATCCAGGATGCGTCCCCTGAGATTGAGGGAAAACGTATCGGAAAACAAGGGTCCGTTTGTGGAGAAGTTCTTCATCAATTATGAATAGTTGAAATGATATTTTGTATGTTTGGGAACTGGTTTATCAAAAGTACATTAAATAATCCGAAATCGGTCCATGCATTTTGTCGTGATTGAAGGGCTGGATGGCTCTGGCAAGTCCACACAGCTGAACCTCCTTCAAAAGCACCTGGAAAGGGAATCCGTACCATACAGGTACCTGCATTTTCCCAGGCTTGAGAAAGGATTCTACGGAAAGCTGATCGCACGTTTCCTCAGGGGGGAGCTGGGGACCAATGACCAGGTGGATCCTTACCTTGCGGCATTGCTCTTTGCGGGCGACCGTGCAGATGCTGCCCAACAGATCCGGGAATGGATAAAGGAAGGTTCCCTGGTGATCGCAGACCGGTATGTCTATTCAAATATTGCTTTTCAGTGTGCCAAGATTGATGACACCGAAAAACAAAAGGATCTCCGGGACTGGATCCTGGAGTTTGAGTACGGGTACAATGCCATCCCCAGACCGGATGTCAATCTTTATCTGGATGTACCGGCTTCGTTTATCAGAGAACAGCTGTACGGCGACCGTCAGGGATTTGACCGTGCCTATCTGAAGGGTGCCCGGGATATCCATGAGGAGAACCCGGATTTCCAGGAAAAGGTCAGGGAGATCTACCATAACCTCCGGGATCACGTGGATGATCTGGTCCTGGTCAACTGTCAGGATGACCGTGGGGGTATGCTGGATCCGGCTGCCATTTCGGAAATCATTCTTCATCATATTACATTGCCGCAATGAAATATTTGAGGGTTTTCAGCCGGTTGCTGCTGGGGATTGTATTTATTTTCAGTGGATTCGTGAAAGCGGTCGACCCCCTGGGTTCGGCCTATAAATTTTCAGATTATTTCCATGCGTTTCAAATGGGTTTTCTGGACGGGTTTTCCCTTCCCCTGGGAATCTTTCTTCCAACCTTTGAGATGACGCTCGGACTGATGCTCATTCTGGGATACAGGCGAAAGATCGTCACCTGGCTGGTGATGATTTTCATGGGATTTTTTACGGTACTCACCCTGATACTGGCCATTTTCAATCCGGTGGAAGACTGTGGTTGCTTTGGGGATGCACTGGTCCTTACCAATTGGGAGACCTTCTTTAAGAACATGGTGCTGATGGTCTTTGTCGTGATCCTGTTCCTGTATCGCAACACTCCGGCACCGGGAGGGACCGCTTCCAGGGAATGGACGGCCGGAGCGCTCCTTCTGATCCTGTCGGTGATCTTTTCGGTCTGGAATTACAGGCATCTTCCCCTGCTGGATTTCCGGCCCTACGACGTGGGGACGGTGATCCAGGAGGAAATGCAGATCCCGGAGGGAGCCCCCATGGATGAGTATGAGACCACACTCGTCTACAGGAACCGGCAAACAGGGGAAACAGAGGAGTTCTCCATTGAGAATTATCCCCGGGATACAACCGCATGGGAGTTTGTCAGCAGTCAGTCGAAGCTTATCAGGAAGGGATATGAACCCCCCATCCATGACTTTGCCATCATGGATGAGTATGGATCGGATCTGACTGACAGGATTCTGTCGCACAGGGGATACTCCCTTCTGATGATTTCCTACGATCTCCGGGGGGCCGGCACGGACGGACTCCGGAAGGCGAAC
Organism: Bacteroidota bacterium; assembly: GCA_051746185.1. Classification (GTDB taxonomy): domain Bacteria; phylum Bacteroidota; class Bacteroidia; order Bacteroidales. The sequence continues at coordinate 13,755 of JBNJEV010000024.1, read as the reverse complement.
GACTGGTCCGGACTGGAGGTTCTGGCCGATGATTTCATCTTTTATGCGGTCACCGCTTCCCCTTCGGAGGAGGTGGAACACCTGGCTGCTTCCATTGGACTTACATACGGATTTTATTCTGCCGATGAGATCATGCTGAAAACAGTGGTCCGCTCCAATCCCGGTTTTGTGCTGATCAAGAACGGAACCATTGTGGGGAAGTGGGCATACAGGGATTTCCCCATTGTTTCAGAGCTGGATGCCAGCTGGCCCGGGATGATCGGGAACGCTGCGGGCCCCCTGGATGAAGAATCACAGATCCTGATGGAAGCAGGGGTAATGGACCCGCTTTCCTTCGATGTGGTGGAATTTGACCGTCCGGCGTTATCCCTCCTCTTTGAGGATTGCTCTGCTGCCAGGGAAAAATGGGTGGTGGCGGCTTTCATTCTGGGAATTGTCATTCTGCTTGTATTTTCCCATTTCACCTCACCCGTCAGGCTGTAGTCCTATGTTCAGGAATGCCATACAGCGTCTGGCTTATGCACTTCTGGTACTCTGGGGAGTGGTGACCATTGTATTTCTGTTGTTTCATGTGCTGCCCGGCGATCCTGCGCGTATGATGCTCGGACAGAGGGCTGATCTGAACACCGTTGAAACCATCCGGCATGAACTGGGTCTCGACCGGCCCTTGCTGGTCCAGTACGCCCGTTATATCAACGATCTTTCCCCTTTGTCGGTTCACAGTTCGGACCCGGAAAGCTATTTATATGCCGACTTCCTGAAATATCGGCACCACATCACCCTGTTGCAAACAGGCGGGGATTTCATGCTGTTGTTGAAAACACCCTATCTGGGCAGGAGTTTTCAGAACCGCCAGCATGTGGGTCAGATGGTCGGGGATGTTTTTCCGAATACACTGATCCTTGCACTCACTGCTATCATGCTTGCCTCCGCAGCGGGTATATTCCTGGGAATACTCTGTGCCCTCTGGAAAGACAGCTGGTTCGATCGTCTTTCCATCTTCCTTTCTACGCTGGGGATGTCGTTGCCCTCATTTTTTGCAGCCATTCTGATGGGATGGTTGTTTGCTTATGTACTGGGGGAGGTGACGGGCCTGAACCTCACCGGGAATCTCAGAGAAGTGGATTCCATGGGCGAGGGGAGAACCCTGGTGCTGAAGAACCTGATCCTTCCGGCCGTTACCCTGGGCATCAGACCGCTGTCCATTTTTGTCCAGCTGTCAAGGAATTCACTGCTGGATGTGCTCAGTCAGGATTACATCAGGACTGCCAGGGCGAAAGGACTTGCCTTCGGGCGCGTGATCAGGAAACACGCACTCCGGAATGCACTCAATCCGCTGGTGACCACCATCAGCGGCTGGTTTGCCTCCCTGATGGCAGGGGTGGTATTTGTGGAGTACATTTTCGGATGGAAAGGACTGGGATATTTGATCGTCCATGCACTGAACCAGTATGACATGCCGGTGGTGCTGGGATGTGTGCTGACCATTGCTTTCATCTTTGTGGTGATCAACATGCTGGTGGACATCACCTATGCACTGCTTGACCCGCGGGTAAGAACTTCCTGATGGATTTCATCCGTAAGGAATATTTGTTATTTTTAAACGAACAAACCACTTGAGTATGAGAAAAAAGATAATTGCAGGAAACTGGAAAATGAACACCCACCTGAAAGACGGAATGGAACTGGCCAAGGCCGTTGAAAAGATGGAGCAGAACAAAACCAGCGATGCACTGGTGATCATCGCACCCCCTTTCACCCACTTGAGCAAGGTGTCGGAACTCATCGAGAACGTGAAACTGGGTGCCCAGAATTGCGCTTCGGAGGCTTCCGGTGCATATACCGGTGAAGTCTCCCCGGGAATGTTGCTCTCGGCAGGAGCGGAGTATGTGATCATCGGTCATTCTGAAAGGCGAACATACTTCCGTGAGGGAAACGAGCTGCTGAACAAAAAGGTGAAGCTGGCACTCTCGACCGGACTGAAACCCATTTACTGCTGCGGTGAAGTGCTTGAAGAAAGAGAGGAAGGAAAGTTATTCGATGTGGTCAGGGAACAGCTGAAAGAAGGTTTGCGGGATCTCTCGGAAGAGGAGATGCAAAACGTGGTGGTCGCCTACGAGCCGGTCTGGGCCATTGGCACCGGCAAGGTTGCCACTCCTGAACAGGCCCAGGAAATGCATCATTTTATCCGCGAGCTGATCGGGGAGATGTTCAACAGTGAGCTGGCACAGAATTTGTCCATCCTCTATGGAGGAAGCTGCAAGCCCTCAAATGCTGCCGAACTTCTGGCCAAGCCGGATGTTGACGGAGGACTGATCGGCGGGGCTTCGCTGAAAGCTGAGGATTTCATTGCCATTGTGAATTCCTTCTGAAAATAATTAAACCACACCCATGGCAATGCTTGAGTTCGAACTTCCGGCCAGGGCATGGAGCAGCAGCGAGCGGGAGATCCTGCTTGCCAAAATGTCCCTCCTCGGGTTTGAGGGATTCGTGGAAACTGATGAACTGATCCAGGCTTACATCGCCATGGAGCATTATTCGGGGGATGAAATGAACCAGTTGATCGATGAATGTTCGGATCTGGGGATCAGGGTGCAGTACCGGTTCCATGAGACGAACGATCAGAACTGGAACGAGGAGTGGGAAAAGAAATTTGAACCTGTTCTCATCGGGGATCAGGTACTGATCAGGGCCCCGTTTCATCAGAATGTCGAGGATCGTCCCTGCACCATTGTCATCGAACCTAAAATGTCCTTCGGGACCGGTCATCACCATACCACCCGGCTGATGATCCTTGAAATGATGCAGTATGATCTGAAGGGAAAAAAAGTGCTGGATGTGGGATGCGGGACAGCCATTCTCAGTATCTATGCATCCAACCAGGGTGCGTCAAGGATCCTGGGAATAGATAATGACCAGTGGGCATATGAGAATGCCCTTGAAAACGTTGAATTGAATCAGGCCGGAGGCGTGGAGATCAGGCTGGGAGAAATCCGGGACGTGGGGGATGAAAAATTCGATCTCCTTCTGGCAAATATTACCCGCAATACCCTTGTCCGGGACATGCCGGAATACTTTGATCGTATGCTGGAACAGGGGGTGATGATCCTGAGCGGTTTCCTGGCAGAAGATGTTCAGTTTGTGCTGAATGCTGCTTACCGCTGTGGCCTGAGTCATCTGAATACCAGAGAGGATTCCAACTGGATCCTGCTCTCATTTGCAAAATCACAGGTTTTGGAGGAGCGTGTATGAAAAAAGGAGTCCTGATGATCCTGTCCCTGATGCTGGCAATCCAGGTACATGCCCAGATCATCAGGGAATTCAGCAGCGATACGGCGACCTATATCCCGGAGCTCATCAAATTTACCGGAACCGCCCTGGAGACTTCCGAAATGCCAGATTTTGAACGCTTTATGGGATTATATGATTCACTGTCCCATGAGCAACGCATGGAAGTTATCCGGGTCTCCAACCTGATGCTGGATCGAAAATGCCGTCCCCGTCCGCATTTTATACAGTACCAGCGTGTGATGATAGAATTCTTTGGCCAGGACAAGACCCATCACGGATATGATCAGTGGCTGGAGGGGTATCAGGCCTTCCTGGAAAGCGACAGCACGCTGTTGCAAACCATCAACCAGTGGCTGTCTCTCTCTTATAACTTGCTGAAAGATAATGTCTTTTACAGTTCAAATGCGGTCACCTGGAAGGTATCGGAGCCTTCATTCCGTTTTGTAACCGACCAGCAGGGGATGCGGGTGCGTTTTGATGATGTGATCGTTGCATGTTATTCGGGCAGGGATTTCATACAGATCATGGATGCATCGGGTTACATCGATCCATTCACCCTGGAATGGATCGGAAGCCGGGGGAAGGTCACCTGGGACCGGGTCGGGATCCCGGAGGATGAGCTTCACGCCATTCTGGATCAATACAAAATCAATCTGAAGACTCCCAGTTATACAGCAGACTCGGCAAAGTTGTATTATCCCGCTTATTTCGGGGCCGAGGTGCTGGGAAAGCTGGAAGACAAGGTCATGCTGATCAAAAACCTGGAATCGGCCCGGTATCCGCGGTTCGTCTCCTACAGGAATGAATACAGCATCCGGGATTTTGCTCCCGGCGTCAATTATCGCGGGGGACTGGCCGTCGAGGGTCCCAACCTAGTGGGAACCGGGGTCGAAGGAGAGCAGGCAGTGATGGAGATCTTCAGTCATGACACCCTGCGGATGAAGATACTGACGCACAGGGCCACGCTCAATGAAAGATTGATGCGCTCGCTCAGTGTGTCAGTTTCCATTTATTTCGGCCGGGATTCCATCTATCATCCTGACCTGGTCTTTATGTATGACATCAGCAAGGAGGAGGTCAGGCTTATCAAATCGGAAAATTTTACTTCCCAGGGGCCCTATTCCAATTCTTACCACAACATCGATATGAACTTCGATGAACTTTACTGGAACAGGAATGAACCTGTGATGAAGCTTCAGGCCATGCTGGGGACTTCCATCGGAAGGGCCACTTTCGAATCCAATACATTCTTCAATTACGATTTCTTCATGGAACTGCAGGGAATGGATTATGACCATCCGCTGGTTCAGCTGTGGAATTATTCCAGGTACCTGCAGGGACGCACTTTTGCATTGACCGGGTACGCCAACTATATCCGCTATCCCCATTACCAGGTCAGACATCAGCTGATGAGCCTCTCGAAGCTGGGGTTTGTCTATTACAACGATGAAACCGACCTGATCACCGTCCGGCAGAAACTCTTTGATTATATCGAGTCCTCCATGCAGAACCGGGATTATGATGTGATCAGGTTTATCTCACGGACCGAGCGGGGTGCCAATGCCGAGCTGGACCTGGATACCCGGGACCTTACCATCCACGGGATCCCTTCCATGTTCCTGAGCGATTCCCAGAACGTAAGGCTGGTCCCCGCGGAGAATACTATTGTGATGAAACGGAACCGCAATTTCCAGTTCAATGGAATGGTGGATGCCGGACTGTTCCGTTTTCACGGTCACAATTTCTTTTTCCAGTATGACAGCTTCAAGATCAATCTCCAGGATATCGATTCGCTTCAGCTGTTCGTGAAAACGGGACAGTACAATCAGTACGGGGAGGAACTGCTGGCGGGCATTGATAACAAGATCGAGCAGATGAGCGGTGAGCTGCTCATCGATGATCCACAGAACAAATCGGGACTGGAGAATTATCCCCGGTATCCCACATTCACCACCCGGGGGAACGCTTACATTTTCTTTGATGAAGCTTCCATTCAGAAAGGGGTGTATGACCGGGATGAATTCTATTTTGAATTGGATTCTTTTCGTGTGGACAGCCTGGACAACTTCAGGCGGGAGGCCATTGCTCTGCAGGGGACCTTTGTGTCTGCATCCATCCTTCCCCGGCTGGAAATGGAAATGACCCTCCGGGAGGATAATTCTCTCGGATTCTATCTGCAGGCACCCGAAGAAGGGATCCCGTTGTACGGGGGAATGGGTACTTTTTACAACGACATTGAGATGAGCAGCAGGGGATTGCACGGTTACGGATCATTCGATTTTTTGACCTCCACCACCTGGTCGGACGATTTTTTGATGCATCCCGATTCCATGATGGCCCGTTCAAGGCGGTATCTGATCAGGGAAAACATGGAAGGGACCCAGTACCCGCATGTTGAGAACACTGTTGCGGACATCAAGTTGATCCCTGGCAGGGAGTTGCTGGAAGCTGACCGGTTCAGGGAGACCTTCAAAATGTTCAGCGACAGTGTGTTTTTAGCCGGAAATCTTGATCTGAGTCCGGACGGACTGTCAGGAGAAGGGGTGATGGCACTCACGGATGCAAGACTCGAATCGGACCGTTTCAGATATGGGACGAAAACCATTCTTGCAGATTCTGCGGGAGTACGGCTCAAGTCGGAAGATCAAGACGAGTTTCCTTTTCTTACCAACGATGTGGGGATCGATGTGGACCTGGAGATGCAGAAAGGGGAATTTACAGCCCGGGCAGATCTTACCCTGGTTGAATTCCCCTATAATCTTTATGAAACCAGGCTTGATCAAATGACGTGGTTCATGGACCGGGGTGAAGTGGGACTTTCACAGGAAAAGTATCTGCCTGAAAATGAAGTGGATATCGGCATTGATTCTCTGAAGACGAACGGTCCCACCTATCTTTCCCGGCATCCCGGGCAGGATGAACTCAATTTTATTGCGCCTGAAGCGGTATACAATTACCGGACCAGACAGCTGCACGCCCACCGCGTACCTTTTATCGAGGTGGCCGACGCCTATATTTTTCCTGATCAGGGAGATGTGAATATCGGTTACCAGGCCACCATGGAAATGCTGGAGAATTCCAGGGTCCTTGCCAGTCAGACGAACCGGCAGCATCTGATCTATGATGCCTCCATTGCCATCAGCGGAGCGAAGGATTACAGTGGCTCTGGCACATATGATTACCGTGATGCCTTCGGGAACAGTCATCCGGTACATTTTGCCCGGATCTGGGTGGATACCACCCAACAGACCCGGTCCTCGGGTAATGTGGATCCTGAGGATCCTTTCATGCTCAGTCCTTTCTTTGATTTCCAGGGAGATGTGTTCCTCTATGCGGACAGCCCGCGGCTTACATTTGACGGAGGTGCCCGCATTATTCATGACTGTGATATCGCGAGAGACTGGATACGGTTCACCGCCGAGCTGGATCCGGAGGATATCCGGATCCCGGTCGGGGAGGAAATGCAGAATGTGGGACTGAACAAGATCTTTGCAGGGTCACTGATCACCCGCGATTCCTCCCATATCTATCCCACTTTCCTTTCCGGAAGAAAGGATTATTTTGATGCCAATATCACCGATGCCAGCGGTACCCTCCTCTATGATCCGGACCGTGAAAGTTACCTGATCTCCTCTCCTGAAAAACTTGCAGATACTACCCTGCCCGGGAATTACCTGCGACTGGAAACGGCATCCTGCCGGCTTTACGGAGAAGGTCAGATCGATCTGAACCTGGACTACGGACAGGTGAAGAGCACCTCGACCGGGAATGCGGTACACCGGACCAGTGAAGATGTATTTACTGCCCGGCTGGTCCTGGGACTGGATTTCTTTTTCTCTCCGGAGGCCCTGCAGGTGATGGGAAATGAGATCGACAGTTTACCAGACCTGGAACCGGTCAGCCTGATAGATCCTCATTACCGGCTTGCCATGCGTGATCTGCTCGGGAGCAGGCTTGCCCGAACACTTGAGAGACAACTCGAGCTCACCGGTGTCTATGAGGAGATCCCCCCGGAATGGAAGCATACCATCTTTTTCAACGACCTGCCCCTGGAATGGAACCAGGACAGTCGTTCCTTCAGGTACAACGGTCCGGTCGGCATCGGGAACATCGGTGACATCCAGGTGAATAAAAAAGTGAATGCCTATGTGGAGTTTGCCGAAAAAGGCTCGGGTGACATTTTTGATATCTATCTGATGGTGAACGATAACAGCTGGTATTACATTGCATATTCCCCGGGTGGCCTGCAGGTGCTCTCTTCGAACAGGAGATTCAATAATATCGTCTATGAGCTGAAAGCCTCCCAGAGGAGGGTGAGGTCCGGACTGGGCCAGCCGCAGTATGTTTACAGCCTTGCCGCAGCCAGGAGACTGGAACTTTTTATTGACAGGTTCCTTGAAATCGAGCAAATGCAGGAAGAGCAGGGGAATGAATTGTATTAGTCCCGGGCACGGGGACCCAGCTCGATCACATCCACATTGTGGACTTTGCCACTGTCGACCTCGAAGCGGATCATGGTCCTTACCCGGTGCAGACCATATCGTCCGGCTGCTCCCGGGTTCATGTGAATCAATCCCAGTTTTTTGTCAGGCATAATTTTGAGGATATGGGAATGACCTGAAATAAACAGACCGGGCGGGTCATTCCGTATGACAGATTTTACAGGGGAAGCATAGCGGCCGGGATATCCGCCGATATGGGTCATCCAGATATCAAGTCCTTCCCTGTTCAGGCGCTGATGCTCCGGGAACCTGACCCGGATCGAGGTACCGTCAATATTTCCGTGTACGGCCACAAGAGGCGCGATCTTTTCCAGTTGTTCCACCACATCCATGCCACCGATATCACCGGCATGCCAGATCTCATTGCAATGGCTGAAATAACCGGCAATGCGTATATCGTAAAATCCATGTGTATCCGAAAGGAGTCCGATTCTGAACATCGGGTGAAATTACTAATTTTAAGCTCAAATACCTGTTTCAGGTTTTAGGTTCAACTGCCTGCTTCAGGTTTTTAGGTTCAACTACCTGTTTCAGGTTCAAATACCTGTCATGAGTCTTTTTTATAGTCCCCGTGTTACGGAAGATTTCGCAGAACTGGATGAAAAAGAATCGGGCCACGCGGTCAGGGTGCTCAGGCTCCGGACCGGTGACGCCGTAAACCTGGTGGATGGAAAAGGAGGCTGGTATGAGGCGGTGATCGAGGAGGACCACCCCAAACGTTGCCGGCTGAAGATCCTTTCCCGGGTGCCGGATCATCACCCCCTCCCGTACTCACTTCACCTGGCTATCTCTCCCGTCAAGAATACGGACCGCTTCGAATGGTTCCTGGAAAAGGCCACTGAGATAGGCATCTCTGAGATCACCCCGCTGCTCTGTCACCGGACCGAGCGGACAAGGATAAATACCGGCCGTCTGGAAAGGATCATCATTTCTGCCATGAAACAGTCCCTGAAAGCCTATAAACCCACCCTGCATCCGATGACCCCGCTCACGGAATTCATTGCTTCGGATCATGAAGGTATCCTGGGGATCGCCCACTGTATTCCCGGCGAAAACGGCAGCTCCTCCTGCCGCTCCTCCGCCCGCTCTTCCGGCCGCTCTTCCGGCCGCTCTTCCGGCAGCTCCTCCGGCAGCTCCTCCGGCAGCTCTTTCGGCAGCTCCTCCGGCAGCTCCTCCGGCCGCTCCTCCGGCCGCTCCTCCGGCCGCTCCTCCGGCCGCTCCTCCGGCCGCTCCTCCGGCCGCTCCTCCGGCCGCACCAGTATTTCACGCTTGCCCCGGGATTCAAAATATACCCTGCTGGTCGGACCCGAAGGGGACTTCACCGATGAGGAGGTCAAAGCAGCTCTTGATGCCGGCTACAGGCCTTTTCACCTAGGTGATTCAAGGCTGAGAACAGAAACGGCAGGGGTGTATATCTGTGCGGCCCTCAACCTGCGGTATCTCTGAGTACGTCTGCTTGTGAGGATTTTGTGATCAGTCATGATCTTTTCGCTGAACTGTAGAAAGGAGTACCATAAAAAAACCGAAAAAAACCGGCATGGCCAATTTGGGCAGTTTAGCAAGTAACAATCCTGTTAATATTTAACATTTTTGTTAGTTTCCGAAAATCTTTCATTCTTTTCCCGATCCTTCCAAAAAGCTATAAATTAGGTGGTTAGAACATACTAACGAAAGAATTCAAGAAATAATAAATTAACAAAAACGTAAAGAATTTACGGTTTTGTTACTTCCTGTTTTCGCGAATCGGGATACCGGGAAAAAACAACTAGTCGGCCGGCTCCCATTATACGGAGTGTTTTTTCCGAAGGAATAACGGGTCGGGACCATGTCGCAATGCTCCGGGATTGCGGGTCGGGACCATGTAACTCCCTGCGGTCCGTTACATAGTGTTTCTCCCTCGCAATCCCTCCGCCAGGGTGCAAAAGTGTTTCTCCCTCGCAATCCCTCCGCCCGGATGCAAAAGTGTCTCTCCACTGCAATCCCTCCGCCCGGATGCAAAAGTGTCTCTCCACTGCAATCCCTCCGCCCGGGTGCAAAGAACAGTGAGGAACAGCTGTTTCTTCCGGGAACGGAGAATGGGAGAAGGGACAGAACGGAGGATGGGAGAAGGGACAAAAAAAAGACCGCCGTTCGGGGCGGTCTGAGGTCTGCGCTTGCTTCAGATTTTCCGCAGGAGCGCTTCTACAATTTCATCGCCTGGATCGAAAATCAGCGGATCAAGCAACTGGGTGAGCAGAGAATCAACAGAGTCCATATTCAATACCAGCGGTTCTTTGATTGTACTTTCTGATTCATGAAATCCGTCCACCCAGTGGAACAGGGTAAAATTTTTTACCATAGGCAATAAAGAATTAGGTTTCCGACATAAAAACGGACCAGCCTATTTCTTTATTGTTGAAGGGTGTAAAAAGAATCTCAGTACGGGGTCAGGGAAAGCTCTTTTTCACTGATCAGTTTCCGCAGGTTGATCAGTGCATAACGCATCCGACCGAGGGCAGTATTGATACTGACATCGGTCTGATTGGCGATCTCTTTGAAGCTGAGCCCTCCGTAATGCCTGAGCAGCACCACTTCCCGCTGATCTTCGGGCAGTTCATTGATCAGGGAGCGGATCTCTGCTTTGATCTGGCTGTTGACAATCAGCTCTTCGATGTTGTCGTCGGAAAGCTTTTTACTGTTGAAGAGGTCCACTTCCGTGTCATCATTGGAGACCGAATTCATCTGTTTCTCCTTTCTGAAGTGATCAATGATCAAATTGTGGGCAATGCGGATAACCCATGAAAGGAACCTGCCATTATCCCTGTATCGGCCCGCGCGGAGGGACTGGATCACCTTGATGAAAGTCTCCTGAAAAAGATCCTCAGCCAGCTGCTGGTTCTTAATGGTAAGCAATATATATGTGAACACCTTATTGCGGTGCCTGTTGATTAAAATCTCGATGGCTGATTGATCACCTTTGATGTATGCTTGAACCAATCTCTGGTCACTCACTGCACTGTTTTTCAAAACTCTCGTTCCTATTGGTTAAGCGTAGAGGTGTTCCGATAGGCTATTGCTTTTTAGCTGGATTTGTGATGCAATTAAGCAAAAATTATTGTTATTACAAAATGTATTAATTTTACGCGGTGCTTCGCAATTTTGTTACATTTCTGAGGACACTTTTTTTTTATGCAGCCTGTAAACGACCAGGAAATACATATCAGGGGAGCCCGTGTGCACAATCTGAAGAATGTGGAACTGCGAATCCCCCGTGACCGGATGGTGGTGATCACCGGACTGTCGGGTTCAGGGAAATCCTCGTTGGCCTTTGATACGCTTTACGCCGAGGGTCAGAGGCGCTATGTGGAGAGCCTGTCGGCTTATGCCAGGCAATTTCTGGGAAGGATCGACAAACCCGATGTGGATTTCATCCATGGCATACCACCGGCGGTTGCCCTCGAGCAGCGTGTCAACACAAGAAATCCGCGTTCCACCGTGGGGACCTCCACAGAAATTTATGATTACATCAAGCTTCTCTTTGCCAGGATCGGCAAAACATACTCTCCCGTGTCGGGCAGGCTGGTGAAAAAACACACCGTGACCGACGTGGTGGACCATCTCCTTGAACAGGAAGAAGGAAGCAGGCTGGTGATCCTTTCGCCGGTCCATCTGAACCCGGACAAAGATGTTGATTATCAGTTGGACATTTTTATTCAGCAGGGAATGACAAGGGTCTTGGAGGAAAACCGTCTCGTCCAGCTTGAAGAATTGAAAGGAAACAATAGGGGGCCGGACCAGCAGATCCTTAACCTGGTGGTGGACAGGATCGTGGTCAAAAAAGATGATGCCTCCATCAGCAGGTTTTCCGATTCCGTTCAGACCGCCCTGCAGGTGGGGCACGGACACTGTATGATCTGGGATCCAAAGACAGGTGCGCTGGAGGAGTTTTCCACCCGGTTCGAAGCAGACGGGATGGAATTTGATGAACCCAACGAGCATCTGTTCAGTTTCAATAATCCCCTGGGCGCCTGTCCGGTTTGTGAAGGCTATGGGAAAGTCATGGGGATCGATGAGGACCTGGTGATCCCAGACAAACGCCTTTCCGTTTACGATGATGCCATTGTTTGCTGGAAAGGCGAAAAAATGAAAAGATGGAAAGAAAAGCTGGTCATGAATGCAGACCGTTTCGATTTCCCCATCCATACTCCCTATTTCCAGCTTACCGATGAACAGAGAAGGCTACTCTGGAAAGGGAACCGCTATTTCAGGGGATTGAACCGGTTCTTTGAACACCTGGAGAAGAAGAAATACAAGATACAGTACCGGGTGATGCTATCCCGTTACCGGGGAAAGACCGTCTGTCCCGAATGCAACGGGAGCCGGCTCAGAAAGGAGGCCGGTTATGTCAGGGTAGGGGGCAGAATTATCCAGGACCTGGTAAAGTTAGCGGTGAGTGGGCTGGAGGATTTTTTCGTGCATCTGAAGATCAATAAAAAAGAACGGGAAATATCCGAGCGCCTGCTGAAGGAGATCATCAGCAGGCTTCATTTCATGAACAGTGTGGGACTCGGGTACCTGACCATGAACCGGCTTTCATCCACTCTCTCGGGTGGCGAGAGTCAGCGCATCAACCTGGCCACATCGCTTGGGAGCAGCCTGGTGGGGTCCCTGTATATCCTCGACGAACCCAGCATAGGCCTTCATCCCAGGGATACTTCCCGGCTGATCGGGGTGCTCAGGGAACTGCAGAAGCTGGGAAACACCGTGGTGGTCGTTGAACATGACGAGGAGATCATCAGGGCTTCTGACCAGGTGGTAGATATGGGACCGCGTGCGGGCAGACACGGGGGAGAAGTGGTATTCCAGGGTCGGCTCCAGGACCTTCTCAGAGAAGAAAAGAGCATCACGGCCAGATACCTGAATGGCCTGGATTCCATTCCGGTCCCGTCTGTCAGACGAAAATGGAGCAATTATATCGAGATCATCGGTGCCAGGGAGAATAATTTGAAAGGTTTCGATATCCGTTTTCCCCTGAATGTAATGACCGTTGTGACCGGTGTCAGCGGTTCAGGAAAATCCAGCCTGGTGAGTGCCATCCTCTATCCCGCCCTGAACAAGCAGTTGCGTGGTGCCGGCGAAAAGCCCGGGAAGCATGATCTGATCGCGGGGGATATCCACCTGATCGACCGGGCGGAACTCGTGGATCAGAACCCCATCGGCAAATCCTCCCGTTCAAATCCGGTCACCTATCTGAAAGCCTATGATGAGATCAGAAAGCTGTTTGCCTCGCAGCAGGCCTCCAAGATAAATGGATTCAAAGCATCGCATTTTTCCTTCAATGTGGAGGGGGGCAGATGTGAAGAATGCCAGGGAGAAGGTGAGATCAAGGTTGAGATGCAATTCATGGCCGATGTGAGACTGGTCTGCGAAAGCTGCGGAGGCAAGCGGTTCAAGGATGATATCCTCCAGGTCACCTACCGGGATCATAGCATCTATGATGTACTGGAAATGACCATCAATGAGGCCATTGAATTTTTTGGCCAGACAGATGCAGCTACTGAATCAAGGATCATTAAAAAATTGAGGCCGCTGCAGGAGGTTGGGCTGGGATATGTGAAGCTGGGACAATCCTCCAGCACCCTTTCAGGAGGAGAGAGCCAGCGCATTAAGCTGGCCTACTTTCTGAGCAGGGAGTCGGAGGAAGAGAAGGTTGTCTTCATTTTTGACGAACCCACCACCGGACTGCATATGCATGATATTTCCATGCTGCTTTCGTCCTTTGAATCACTCCTGAAAAAAGGGCATACGGTCCTGGTGATCGAACACAACCTGGAAGTGATCAAATTTGCTGACTGGATCATTGACCTGGGTCCGGAGGGAGGGGATGAGGGGGGCCAGCTGGTTTACCAGGGAATCCCTGAAAATATTCCTGCAAACGGTTCCCATACCGGATCCTATCTCCTGCCCAAGCTCTCCTGACCAG
>JBNJEV010000023.1:0-34408 GCA_051746185.1 Bacteroidota bacterium | reverse complement strand
AAATTATTGCACAATAAACCTTAAAATTGCATTTTTATCCGTTTATAGTCTAAAACGAGAACATGCCGCAACCCGGAACTGTCCCGAATCCCTCTCATACCCATACTCCAGGACGCCTGCGGGACATTCCTGCGGACCTCGGAAGATCGCCGGCAGGTCTTCAAGCAGCGGCCAGGAAGATGATGATACCCGCCAGAAAGCTGACAACAGGTCTGATGCTCCTGGTAATTCTTACCACAGCGGGAGCCCAGATCACCTCTCCGGATGCCGATTACAGGGACAGCCTCGCCTATCCCCTGCGCACGGAAAAGGACCCGCTGTTTGTATTCTACCAGACCCATGGCGTTTACCGGCCGGGGAGTCTGAGGGCCACCCATCCTGTTACGGGATTTTATGATTTTGAGTGGAGCAGGTACGATCCTGCCATTCCCGGATTCGGTACACCGTTCCACAGCGATCTCAGTACCAGCTCTTCCTCTGTTTCCGGTCTGGAGGACGGCGGGTACCGGGTGAGGATCAGTGACGGATCCTACGATACCACCATGATGTGCTGGGTTATGCTGGACAACCTGGTGGCCAGGACTGACAAAAATGCAGAAGGCAAGGTGAGACCCTCCAATTATACCTGTGACTACCTGGTGATCTCAGGCTCCGTGACCACCGACACGTTCACCTACCATGATCCCGTTACCCATGATATCATTCCCTTTAATTTAGATTTCCGGTTCAAATGGACCTCCGACAATGATGATCTGAGGATTCCCAATGATTCCACGATCCTGGATCCCAACATCACCTACATGCCACCCCTGGAGGATACATGGTACATCCTGACTGTCACCGATGAACTGGGAATGACGGATGTGGATTCGGTCCTCTATGAATCGATCCAGACCCGGGCGGAATTCAGCATCACCTATTATGACAAGGTCAATGATACCCTGGATGCGGAACTGACCGGGGCCTGGAACAAAGACCGGGGAAGCCTGGATGCCCCCCTGACAGTCAGGTTCATCAATGAATCCAGGAACGGGGCCGTTTTTGAATGGGTTTTTCTGGATACCCTGGGGGGGATCAAACAGACCGAGACCACCTATGATGTGGATACCTACACCGAATACACCTATGAACAGGCCGATGAATACTATGATCCCTACCTGGTGAGCACAAGCGAGGAAGGATGTACCGATACCTTCCGGCTGGAACAGCCCATCTACCTGGTCCCCTCCCTGCTGGAGATCCCCAATGTATTCACGCCCAACGGGGACGGCACCAATGATGTGTTCATATTCAAGGACCAGTCCATCAAATCCTGCAGGGTAACCATCGTGGACCGCTGGGGAAAGGTGGTTTACAGGCGGAAGATCGATGATATCTACCAGTGGGAAGGCTGGGACGGGAACGTGCGTGACAGTGACCGGAGGGCTCCCGAGGGACAATATTACTATGTGGTGGAGGCAACAGGCTATGACGGAGTGGATTACAGCGATCCTACTATTTTTGAGAACTGGAGACTGAACCGGAACAACCGTAACCAGACAGGATCACAGACGCCCGGACAGGAGCCGGAAGGTCAGGGAAATCTCTACACCGGCTGGCTGTACCTTTATCGCCACACAGGGGCCTTTTGATGTGAAACAGCTCCGGATCATCATCATCGCCTTTATCCTGATCACGGCCGGGGTGTTCATTTACCTTACCGCCGGAAATAATCCGGAAATACTCCTGTTTGAACGCATCCGGGTCACCGATCAGCATCAGGCAGGGCTCATCCTTCTGATATGCGCCTTTACCCTGCTCAGTACGCTGGCAGGACTGCCGGTATTCTACCTGTCCCTGGCCCTGGGATTTTTACTCAACTTTGTTCCGGCCCTGCTGATCTGCTGGGGAATGAACCTGGTTTCGGTCATGGCCTCCTTCTATATGGTCCGTTCTGCATTCTCCACCTATTTCATAAAACGGTACGGGCAGAAAAAGCTGATCCGCCGCATCAACAAACGGATCCATAAATATGGTCCCTGGACGGTGGTATTCAGCAGGGCCATTTACATCATCCCCACCAGCGTTATCAATTTCAGCTTTCCCCTGAGCAGCATCTCCACCCCGGCCTATCTTCTGGGGACGGCCATCGGACTTGTTCCGGAATGCCTGATCAATGTGCTCACCGGCTTTCTGATCAAACGCGAAGTGATCCTGCTTGCCTCGCCTCAGCAAAACACCCTGCAGGCCCTGATGATCGGCGGGTTCATCATCCTGACTGCCCTGATCTTCATTCTCCTGAGGATCAGACAGCAGCGGAAGAAGAAATTCAGGAAACTGAAGGTTATCCCTTACGAGGGGCAGTGACAGCGGAAGCCCGGACGCAGTGACAGCGGAAGCCCGGACTCAGTGACAGCGGAAGCCCGGACCATTCCGGTGCAGAGCCGGAGACTCCGGATCGCAGGATCAATCGCCGGAAAGTCAGTGATCCGTCAGCAGAGGCGCAGAGGTGACAATTTGTCAAAGATCCTGCTCTGGCGCAATATTTGACCTGTCAATGCCGATTGTCGGATCTTAAAACATGTGATTTGAAATGGTAAAGAAGTCTGAAAAGTCTGAAGAGCTTGAAAACCAACAAAATAAAAGGTTTGCAGAGGAAGAGGAAGTAACCGGGCAGAAGGTTACCGGCGAAACGGAAGAAGAAGCTGGCCGGGAAGAAACGGAAGAGGAAGAGGCGGAAGAGGAACCTGCAGAACCCACTGCGGAAGAAAAACTGGCAGAATTGCAGGATAAATACCTGAGGCTGACTGCCGAATATGACAATTTCAGAAAAAGAACGCTGAAGGAAAAGATCGAACTGCAGAAAAATGCCAATGTGGAGCTTCTCTCTGCACTGCTTCCTGTGGCCGATGATTTTGACCGGGCCCTTCAGTCCGTGGATGAAGCCAAAAGCATTGAAGCGGTCAAGGAGGGACTGAAACTCATATCGGCCAAATTCCAGGCCTTCCTCAGCCAGCAGGGCGTGAAGGAGATTGAGGCGAAAAACAAGGAATTCGATACCGATCTTCACGAAGCGGTCACCCAGATCCCGGCCCCCGATAAGAAACTGAAGGGGAAGGTGCTTGATGTGATCCAGAAAGGCTATTTTCTGAATGATAAGGTGTTGCGGTATTCCAAAGTTGTAATCGGGGAATAAGAGACAAGAATACATGGCGAAACAAGATTACTATGAAGTACTGGAGATCTCCCGGGATGCATCGCAGGATGAGGTCAAGAAGGCCTACCGGAAACAGGCGCTGAGATATCATCCCGATAAGAATCCGGGTGACAAAGATGCGGAGGACCATTTCAAAAAGGCGGCCGAGGCCTATGAGGTGCTGCGGGATCCCGAAAAGCGCAGCAAATATGACCGGTTCGGACATGCGGCCTTTGAACATGCAGGTGCAGGCGGATTCGGCGGGGGGATGACCATGGAGGACATCTTCTCCCAGTTCGGGGACATCTTCGGAGGTTTCGGCGATTTCGGTTTCGGAGGATTCGGGAGCTCCGCCCGCAGGGGAGGAGGCGTGACCAGGGGCTCCAACATCAGGGTGAAGGTCAAGCTGAACCTGAAGGAGATCATCAACGGGGTAGAAAAAAAGATCAAGGTCAAAAAATATGTTCCCTGTGAGAGCTGCAACGGAACGGGGGCAAAGGACGGCACGTCCAAGACCACCTGCAGCACCTGTCACGGCAGCGGACAGGTAACACGTGTGACCAGCACATTTCTGGGACAGATGCAGACCTCCAGCACATGTCCCTCCTGTCACGGCGAAGGGGAGGTCATCAGCGAGAAATGCCAGTCCTGTTATGGAGAAGGCATTGTCAAGAGCGAAGAGGTGATCAAGATCAATATTCCCGCAGGGGTGGCCGAAGGCATGCAGGTGAAAATGAGCGGGAAAGGGAATGCGGCCCGCCGGGGCGGAATGAACGGCGATCTGCTGGTGATCATCCAGGAAGAAGAGCATCCCCACCTGACCAGGGACGGGAATGATCTGATATTCAACCTCCATCTGAGCATTCCCCAGGCAGCCCTGGGCGACACCGTGGAGATCCCCACAGTGGACGGCAAGGCAAAGATCAAGATCGATTCAGGGACCCAGCCCGGCAGGACACTCCGCCTGAGAGGAAAAGGGGTTCCCGAGGTGAACGGATACGGCCGGGGCGATTTGCTGGTCCACATCAATGTCTATATCCCGAAGACGGTGGACAAGGAAGAGCAGAAGATGTTTGAAAAAATGGCCGAATCGGATAACTTTACGCCCAGGCCTGACAAATCGGAAGGTGGCTTCTTCCACAAAATGAAAAATTTCTTCGAATAAGATGAGTATTCTTACCGCGCAGGAAGTGGTCAAGGATTTCAGCGGGCACAGGGCCCTGAACAGGGTCTCCATGGAAGTTCCCCGTGCAAGCATCTACGGATTGCTCGGTCCCAACGGCGCCGGCAAGACCACCCTGCTCAGGATCATCAACCAGATCACCGCCCCGGACCATGGTTCGATCCTGTTCGAGGGGCGCCCTATCAAAAGGGAAGATACCACCGGGATCGGGTACCTTCCCGAGGAACGCGGGTTATACAGAAAAATGAAGGTGGGCGAACAGGCACTCTACCTGGCCCAGCTCAAAGGAATGTCAAAGCACGATGCCACAACACGGCTCAAAAAATGGTTCGAGAGATTTGAGATGGGTGCCTGGTGGAACAAAAAGGTGGAGGAACTGTCCAAAGGCATGGCCCAGAAAGTGCAGTTCATCACCACGGTGATCCACCAGCCGCGGCTTTTGATCTTCGATGAACCTTTCAGCGGTTTCGATCCCATCAATGTAAAGCTGCTGAAGCAGGAGATCCTGGAGATGAAAAAGAACGGGGCCACGATCATTTTTTCCACCCACAACATGTCTTCGGTGGAAGAGCTGTGCAGCCACATTACGCTGATCAACGAAGCGGAAACCATCCTGCAGGGAGAGATCAGTTCCATCCGTGAGAAATACCAGACCAGCAAGTACCGGGTCACCTTCACCGGGGATCCGGAGAGACTGCACGGGGAGCTACGCAGCGGCTTCGAGGTGGAAGAGGTGGAGCAGAACGGGAAGGGGCATCAGGCCATCATCAGGATCACAGAGGACGGCAGCTCGGAAGATCTGATCCGGAACCTGTTGGAGATCATCCACATCAAAGCATTTTATGAAGTGCTGCCCGGCATGAATGAAATTTTTATACAGGCCGTCACCAACCATGAGTAAAACATCATTGATCATCCGGAGGGAATACCTGACCAGGATCAGGAAGAGATCCTTCATCATCATGTCCGTGCTCGGACCTTTTATCTTTGCTGCCTACGTATTGATCCCCATGTACTTCGCCACCCTGGAAGACAAGGAGGAGAAAACCGTTGTGGTGATCGATGAATCAGGGCTTTTCACCGAATACGGACCGGGAGGGCCCACCTGTGTGCTGCCCGGGACCGAGTACCTGGATTTGAAGATCATAGAGGGAATCTCCCTTGAGACCCTGCAGCAGGGATTTGAAGAAACAGGATATTATGGGGTGTTGTTCATCCCTGAAAACATTCTGGCCTCGGAATCTTCCCTTTTCTACTCCACCAAACAGATCAGCATCGATGTGACCAATCATATCAGGAGCGCCATGGAGGAGGAGATCGAACACCTGAAGCTGGCCGCCCATGACATCCATAACATCCAGGAGATCCTGATGCAGGTGGAGACCAGCATCCATGTGAGGAACATCAAATGGACCAAAAGCGGGGAAACCGAGGAGAGCAATCCGGCTGTGGTCATGGGCACGGGGTATCTGGCAGGACTGCTGATCTTCTTTTTTATCTTCTTCTTTGGCTCCCAGGTGATGCGCGGAGTGATCGAGGAGAAGTCCAGCCGCATTATCGAGGTGATCGTCAGCTCCGTGCGTCCTTTCCAGCTGATGATGGGTAAAATTGTCGGGGTGGGACTTACCGGGCTTACCCAGTTTGTGATCTGGATCGTTTTTTCCATGGTCCTGATCGTGGGACTCCAGGCTGCATTTTTCCCGGAAATGAGCCGGACCCCCACCGAGCAGGTGGTATCATCCGATCTGTTCGGTCCCCGGGAAAGTCAGGGGCCGGAAGTGACCGCAGGGGGTGGAACCCCGGAAGAATCAATCCCGGGTGATGAAATGGGCACGGCAGAGGAGATCATGGCATCCC
Source organism: Bacteroidota bacterium (assembly GCA_051746185.1). Lineage (GTDB taxonomy): Bacteria > Bacteroidota > Bacteroidia > Bacteroidales. The sequence goes on along the minus strand of JBNJEV010000023.1, from coordinate 28,193 downwards.
TGAAGGCCATCGATCCGGTGGTCATGATCGGCTCTTTTTTGTTCTTCTTCCTTTTCGGATACCTGCTGTATGCGGCCATGTTCGCGGTGATCGGTTCGGCGGTGGACAACGAGACGGATACCCAGCAGCTGATATGGCCCGTGATCCTGCCGCTCATTCTGGCCATTTATGTGATGATCAGTGCTATCAACAATCCCGATGGCTCACTTCCCTTCTGGTTCAGCATGATCCCTTTCACCTCACCGGTGGTCATGATGGTCAGGATCCCCTTCGGAGTCCCCTGGTGGCAGGTGATCGTTTCCGGTATCCTGCTGCTGGCCACATTTTTGGCCATGACCTGGGTGGCGGCCAAGGTATACCGCACGGGGATCCTGATGTACGGAAAGAAGGTCAGTTACCGGGAGATCTGGAAATGGCTCCGGTACTCTTCGTAACCTTTCCCTCCGGATTTCCGTTGAAACACTGGACCTTTATGATCCGCTCATGACCCTTGCCATCCTTGACTTTGGTACGAATACGTTCAATTTGCTGATCGCCGAACGCGGCGACCGGACCTTCAAAATCCTTCATTCCAGCAAGCAGCCGGTTAAGCTGGGATCGGGAGGGATCCATATCAACCGGATCACTCCCGACGCCTTTGAACGGGGTTTCGTGGCCATACAGAATCACCTGGAGACCATCAGGGGTTTCGGGGTGACCGAGATCAGGGCTTTTGCCACTTCGGTCATCCGCAGTGCAAGCAACGGGACGGATTTCGTGGATGCGGTCCGCCGGCGTTTCGGTCTCAGGGTACGGGTGATTAACGGCGACAGGGAAGCGGAGCTGATCTATAAAGGGGTCCGCCAGGCCATCCGGCTGACCGCAGACAAGGTGCTGATCCTGGATATCGGGGGCGGAAGCAACGAATTCATCCTCTGTAACGGGGAAGGGATCATCTGGAAAAGAAGTTTCGAGATCGGGATGGCCAGGATCCTGGAACTGTTCAGTCTGTCCGATCCCATTACCCCTGAGGAGATCTGGGCGGTTGAATCTTACTACTGGGAAGAACTTCAACCCCTTCTGGAGGTGGTGAAAAAAGAAAGACCTGTCCGCCTGATCGGGGCCTCGGGTTCCTTTGACACCTTTTATTCCCTCATAGTGCACAGAAAAGGCGAAGGGCCCGATCAAAACAATGGCCGCGAAATACCCATGAAGGATTATAAAATGATCCACAGGGTGCTTCTCAGATCCACCCTGGAAGAGCGAAAAACCATGCCCGGGATGGAACCCGTGCGGGTGGAAATGATTGTGGCCGCCTCTATTTTTGTTAGCTTTGTACTCAGGATTTGCCACATCCGGCATCTCTGCCAGTCCGGTTTCGCCCTGAAAGAAGGGGTTATTGCAGAACTGGCGGGATTATAACCGAAAGCACATGCCACACATACTGGTCATAGACGACGAGAAGAGCATCCGAAACACCCTGAAGGAGATTTTGGAATACGAAAAATTCACAGTCGACCTTGCCGAGCACGGGGCGGAGGGACTGGAGCTGTACAAAAAGAACAGTTATGATATCGTGCTCTGCGATATCAAGATGCCCGAAATGGACGGTCTGGAGGTACTGGAAAAGATCTTCCGGGAAGAGGGTGATGCCCAGGTGATCATGATCTCCGGTCACGGCAACATTGACACGGCGGTGGAAGCCATCAAGAAAGGGGCCTACGATTTTATTGAAAAACCGCTGGATCTGAACCGGCTTTTGATCACCATCCGCAATGCACTGGATAAATCGAATCTGATCACCGAGACCCGTGTACTGAAAAAGCGGGTGGGAAAAACCTCCGAAATGGTGGGTGAGTCCGATGCCATCAAAAAGGTGAGGGAGATGGTGGACAAGGTGGCCCCCACCGATGCCAGGGTACTGATCACCGGGGCCAACGGGACAGGAAAGGAACTGGTGGCCCGTTCCCTTCATGAGAAAAGTCCCCGTTCGCAGGGACCCTTCATTGAGGTCAACTGTGCCGCTATTCCCTCGGAGCTGATCGAAAGTGAGCTGTTCGGTCATGAGAAGGGGTCCTTTACTTCGGCCATCAAACAGCGGAAGGGAAAGTTCGAACAGGCCGACGGGGGGACCATCTTTCTGGATGAGATCGGGGATATGAGCCTTTCGGCCCAGTCCAAGGTGCTGAGGGCACTGCAGGAGAACAAGATCAACCGGGTGGGAAGCGACAAGGACATCCCTGTGAATGTGCGTGTGCTGGCCGCCACCAACAAGAACCTGAAAGAAGAGATCGAAAGGAACACTTTCCGCGAAGACCTGTACCACCGGATCAGCGTGATCCTGATCCATGTCCCCTCACTCAATGAGCGACTGGATGACATTCCCCTGCTGGCGGATCATTTCAACAGGGTGATCTGCGAGGAATACGGCACCCATCCCAGGGTGATCACCGATGATGCCATCGAGGAGCTCAAGAAGATCACCTGGACCGGAAACATCCGGGAATTCCGCAATGTGCTGGAGCGGCTGATCATTCTCTGCGAAAAGGAGATCACCGGCAAGGATGTGGCCAGCTATGCCATGCCCATCTCCAGGGAATAGGAACCACCCACTCCGGGAAATACACCTCCCACCCCGGGGATCCGGCCATTCCGGGATCCGGTCATTCTGGCAACCCCGGAATCCCGCCCCGCTAATCCGCAACTTTCTGGTATAATCCTGCCCGTCCCCCGCTGCTGACCACCACCCTTTCGTAATGCTCTTCGAGGATCTGCTGCCAGGCTGCATATTCCTCCGTTTCCCAGAAACGCTCATAGTAAAAAACGGTGATATAATCCACCTGCAGGATGCGGTGACCCTCTCCTCTGACATCGGGTGAACCCGCCGGACGGTAGAACCGGTCGCCCGTATAACTTTCGGGCAGGGACGTTTTATCCCAGACAACGGGAAACTGTCCCCTGCACTGGGGATTGTCCAGATGAACAATGGATTTGTCCACCACCGCGTACAGCTGGAAATGGCGATGGATCCAGTTGTCGGAGGTGTTGATGGAAACCACGGTGGTCCCCTCCTCCATGTATGGCGACATCTCCCGGATCTCCCCGATATCCGCATTGAGCCGCTCATAGAAATCGTGGTGGATGTTCCGGGTGATCCCCATCACCCCCAGCAGGACAGCCACGGTGATCAGCTGCATCCACATGGGGACCGGTTGTGCTGCCAGCAGGACCACCAGGCTCAGGAAGAAAAAGACCCCGAAACGGTGGGTGAGGTTTCCCGCAGAGATGCGGTCCGGCGCCAGGAAATAGGCCAGCAGGAAAATCAGCGAGACCCAGGCCCAGGCGTAATGACGGTTCAGCCAGACGATCCAGCGTTCATCCCCCCTGTTCAGCTTCCACATGGTACGGACAAACAGGTAGAGGCCCAGCAGCGCGATCAGGACAAAGAGCACCCGGTAGGCAGGAGACTCCATCTCGTGGTGGAACCCTACCAGCTGCCTGATCCTGAACAAATCCTTGATCAGCTCGGTGGCCGGATAGGCGGCGGGGGTCACACCCGGGTTCACTTCCATTACCCTGCGGATATACAGGGCCCAGAGAACCACTGCCGGAAGCACCGACAGGGCCAGCCGCCAGATATCAGAGAGGAACCTGCGGGTCCCCACCCCTTCCCTGTTGAAACCGGTCCCGAATGCCCCGCCACCACCGGCCTCAACCTTGCTGCCGTCCGCCCTGCCTGCGAGCGCCGTCTTACCATTGAGTCTCCGGTGCAGGGAAGTGGACAGGAAATAAACCAGGAAAGAGACCCCGAAAAACAGGAATATCAGTGCATGGGAAAGGAAAATGGCCATCACCAGGGCTCCGAAAGCGATCATCTGTTTCCACCGGAACCGGCCCGAGGTCCTGATCCAGTACCCGAATGCCCAGAAAAAGAAGATGGCCGCGATGCTGAAAGAATAGTACCCCAGCAGCAGGTAGGTGTGGAAAATAAAAGGGAAGATCAGACAGACCAGCAGGTTCTCTCCTTGTGGCCGGATGCTCCTGACCAGGTAACGGAATGAAAAGAACATGCCCAGCACATAGGCCGAGAGGAAGAACTTCTCGGCCAGCCAGCCGGGCAGGAACAGTTTGAAAAGCCCCAGGAAGAAATGCCCCGACCAGTATCCCACCACCACCGGGTTGACGCGGAAAAATTCCCCGAACAGGTCATTCCCTTTGACCAGTCCGGCCAAAACATGGGCATTGTACAGGTGCTGGGGACCATCCAGGGAGGGGACATAGCGGGTGGTCCAGATCTGCATCATGCAGAGCATCAGGAAAAGTGCCGGGATGATTAGGGATTGGGTGAGAAACCTGAGGGATCTGCTGATCAGGGAGGTAACGGGGGAAGGACTCATTTTTACAGGGGTTGTTGAAAGGTTAAGATTGCCTGAAATCGGACTAAAATTAGCGATCTTTTCTATCTTCGCACAGGATCCCCCTGTGAAAATGCAGAAACAGGGAATCCGGAGGAACCCGGTGAAAAGCTGTGTCGTCCATGAAGAACTGGTTCAGGTATTTGTTTTATGCATCCCTGGTATTCCTGATCATCGCACTGATCAGAGCTGATTATCTGGTCATTCCCCGTATCTATGATCCTGTTTATCTTGTGACCTCACTGGTTCTTCTGCTGGCCGGTTTTCTGCTGAGCGGGGCCAGCTGGGCCAGCGTCCTCAACCAGGCCGGCTACAGGATCACTTTCGGGGAGGGGATCACCGCAACAGGATTATCCATTTTCGGGAAATATATCCCGGGAAAGATCTGGGTGATCATGGGGAGGGCTGAATATCTGACGGGCAAATTCCCCGGTGCGAGAAAAGATCTGGCCAGCTTTTCATTTGATGCCCAGTTCATCGCCCTGTGGGTCGCCCTCCTGCTGGGAACCATCGGGATGATCTCCATCGGCAGCATTAACATATACGGGGCCGGGGTCCTGATCCTCTTTATCCTGCTGAGCCTGGTGATCTATACCCCTTTGTTCCACAGGGTGTCCTCATTTGTTCTTTCCAGGATACTTAAAAGACCGGTGAAGGTGCCCAGACTCCCTTTTCTGAAAATGCCCCCGGTGCTTTTCTGGTACCTGATGAACTGGGGAACCTGGTGCATGGGTTTTTATTTTCTTGCAGCCGCTCTTACCCCCCAGACGATCCCCCTGGATGTATCCTTCGCCTTCGGACTGGCGGGGTCGCTGGGAATCCTGGTGATCTTTGCTCCCGGGGGACTGGGCATCCGGGAGGGGATCCTGACGGGGTATCTGACCCTCGCGGGACTGGACCTGCAGGATGCCACCACCATTGCCGTGGCCAGCAGGTTATGGTTCCTGGTGGGGGAAGTCTTCATCTTCCTGCTGGCGATGATCCTCAACAGGTGGAAAAAACAGCGTCCTTCGAAGTGAAATACGGAGAACCGAGCCTGCGAACTCGACGCAGTCAATGCGCGGGCTGGATTCAATTGGTCTTCCTGTCGTACATCCTGTCCAGGACCATCTGCATGGCTGAATCCACGGGGATATCTTCCCTCTCCGCATACCTCCGTATCTGCCGTTTTACCTTCCGGTCGGTGTGGATCTCTTCCCTGATGCGGGCATAAGCATCCGCCTTTTCCATGTTCCTCCAGGTATCTTTGTCCTCCGAAGTGGGATAAGCAACGTAGATCCCGAGCCTGGCCAGGTTGAAATCCGGAACTTCAAGCATTTTCCAGGAGGGTCCCGTGGGATAGGTCTTCAGGAAATTCTCACAGTAGGACCCGGTGGTGGTGGCCGAATAGTGAATGGCCGTGGTGGTAAACTGGCGGGTCTGGAATATCTGATAGGCCACCAGCAGCACAATGACCGATGAAACAATGATAAATCCGGTCCGTTTCCGTCTGTCCCACAATGCCTTCAACAGAACAGCCATGGGAAAAGCCAGCAGGGGATACATGGAAATATAGGCCCTCAGTCCGAACCCGCCTCCGAACCACCAGCACCACCAGGAGCTCTGGACATAGATCATGGCAATGACATAGAACAGCAGGGCGAAAAACCATTCCCGGGAGTGCCTGTAAAGAAGCGGGATCCCTGCCAGTGCAAAGGCCATCACCGGGGTATAGACCAGCCATCCCTTCCTGATATGGAACAGGCTCTCCAGAATATGGGGGTGGGTGAAATAGAAGCGGGCATTCTTTTCTCCATAGGTGTAGAAAAGATATTCTCCTGTGATCTCTTTCCAGTAAAGGAGCTGCGGGATCCAGGGGATCAGGAACGCGGCAATCATGATCAGGACCATGTGCCATTTTCTTACATAGAAAACCACGCGTTCCCACAGCTTCTTCCAGCTGGTCACGCCGTAGAGGAAAAAGAACAGGAACAGCAGGACATTGGTGGGCCGGATCAGAACGATCAGCCCGAGCAAAAATCCGACGGCCACCCCGTGTACCCAGTGACGGTTCCGGTACCAGAGGACCACCATCGTCATGAACAGGGTGATCAGGAAGAAATTGTGACTGTGCGGCATGGCCGCCTCCAGAGATGAGTAATAGTAAAGGTTGGTGCCCAGTCCCACCGCCAGGACCACAATGGCGGTGATCAGCGGATCAAAGTGCTTTCGCAGAAACCGGGCAAGAAGGATCAGTCCCATGAACGCATAGAACAAACCGCTTACCACCAGCATCAGCTGGTAGATGTTGCTGAACCCGTCCCTGGCCTGTCCCACCAGGGGGGCAAGTGCATGGGCAATGAAGAAGAAAGGCGCGTAGAGAAATGAAAGTCCCATGGTGGTGATGATGAGGCGGTTCCCGTTCTCAAGCTTCACATACCAGAATTTGTTGTCATTTTTAATTTTCCCCTCTCCTATGAAATCAAGGCTGACATCCCCGTGGATCACCGCGGCCGGAAGATACCCGTAATAAGAGATCACATCCCACCGGATCACCCCCCTGGTACCGTCCTCATTCTTCTTCCACCTGTGAAAATACCCGATGGTGTACAGGTTGGTGAGGAGAATGATGATCAGGGTGATGACCGGGAAGTTCTTTCTCTGAAACACGCTTTTCATCATGGTACGCCTTGGTTGCAGGATGTGGTCAAATATAACAATATTTCACATGACCGGCCTGTGCAGATCCCTCCCCCTTCAGGATGCCGCGTTGGTAATTGAGGATTTTCTGTTATTTTTAATCCTTTTTAAAAGGTCGACCCGGGAATCCCAATGCTGTTCAATTCCTTCATATTTATTGTATTTGCTTCCGTTTTCTTTCCGCTTCTCTTTCTTGTAAAAAAATCCGGGAACCGCAATCTTCGATACGGATTCCTTGTGGCGGCATCCTTCTTTTTTTACGGATGGTGGGACTGGCGCTTTCTGTTCCTGATCCTTGCCAGCGGACTCATTGATTATTTCGGAGCCCTGGGGATCCACAGGTACCCCGCAAGAAAAAAATTATTCCTGGTCCTGTCCATTATCGGGAACGTAGGATCGCTGGCTGTTTTTAAATATTCCGGTTTCATCGCCGAGAACCTCGATGTGTTGCTGGGGATCGCGGGATTTGAAACAAACCTGGCGGAAAGGGTCCCGAACTTCATGCTGATCCTTCCCGTGGGGATCAGCTTCTATACTTTCCAGTCGATGAGTTATACCATCGACATATACCGGGGCTTTCTCAAACCCACCCGGAATGTGTTGCACTTCTTTGCATATCTTTCACTTTTTCCCCAGCTGGTGGCAGGACCGATCGTCAGGGCAAGGGATCTGCTTCCCCAGCTCAGGGAACCCCGGACCACCAGTGAACTTGAGCGATGGAACGGCTTCAAGCTCATCATCATCGGGTATTTCAAGAAGGTGGTGCTGGCCGACAATATCGCTCCGATGGTCAATTCGGGATTTGCCAACATTCACCTGACGGAGCACAGCGGATTCTGGTGGCTGATCATCATTGGATTTGCATTTCAGATATATTTCGATTTCAGCGGTTACTCGGATATTGCCAGGGGGCTTGCCAAACTGATGGGCCTTCATTTCAGGCTGAATTTCAACCATCCCTATCATTCCCGGTCTCTGAGGGAATTCTGGACCAGATGGCATATCTCATTGTCCACCTGGTTCAGGGACTATGTGTATATTCCCATGGGCGGCTCCCACAGGGGAAAATGGAGAGCACATCTGTATATGTGGATCACCATGGTAATAAGCGGCTTATGGCACGGGGCCGCATGGACCTTCATTATATGGGGAGCTTTACACGCTCTCTATATTTCCGTCGAACGCCTTACACACTGGCCTCAGAAGCTCAGGGACATCCCCGCCGGGACGTTGGTCTCCATCGTGATCACGAATATCCTTGTGCTCATCGGATGGGCATTTTTCCGGGCTGACAGCTACCATGATGCCCTGCAGATCATTTCGAATATGTTCAGCTGGGCCGGAGAAGGCGGCTTTGTCACCAATGAAGAGATCAGGAACGGGATCATCTGGCTATCGGTCAGCCTGCTCATTGAAATCGTGACCTATTTCAGGATCAAACCTCACCTTTCCCTTCCCCGGCAGTACCGGAGAATTGCGGATATGCTCTATGTGCTGCTGATGCTCCTGGCCTGTATCTATCTGCGGGGAGAGGGCAATGTATTCATCTATTTTCAGTTTTAAGTTCAGATATGCCAGAACGGAGGATCCCATATATTTTTGTCTCGGCTGTCCTGGTGGCTCTGCTTGTCTACCTCATCAGGGATGAGATGGATACGGAGGAGATCAAGAAAAACCGTCACTGGGTCGTAAAAACAAGGAACACCGAAACGTATGATATTGTATTCGGAGGTGATTCCCGTGTTTTCCGCGGCATCTCCCCGAAACACTTTTCAGCGGAATTCGACGGACTGGAGGCATTCAATTATGCTTACTGGGCCAACGGATACGGAAAAGACTATCTCAGGGGCATCGAAGGAAAGGTCGACACTTCTTCCGAATTAAAGATCATCGTGCTGGGGATCTCACCCCATTCGCTGACAGAGAAAACCGCCAGGAGTGAGCATTATCACTGGGAGTTGCGCAGAGCAAAAGAACCCGTATTGCAGAGCCTTTACCTTTCAAAGATCCGGGAGATCTTTGCACCGTTCAGTGTGATCGAACTGGCAGAGAAACTGACAGGGAAATCAAAGCCGAACAACTACCGGATCACCTATCACCCGGACGGCTGGGTGGAATCTTACTGGATCGTTCCGGACACATCCCATTCGGCCAGGTTCTATAAGGATCTCTTTACGGACGATCCTGTGAGTGATGAGGTGATCGGGGGACTGGTCGAATTTGTGGAAAAATGGACCGGTATGGGGATCCATGTGGTGGGATTTCGTCCGCCCGCTTCCCGCACCATCAGGCAATACGAACGTGAACGGGGCGGATTTTCGGAATCCGAATTTGTGGAACGCTTCACCGGTGCCGGGGGCATCTGGATCGATGTTCCTCCGGACCGGTACCGGACATTTGACGGGAGCCACCTTGAACATCACTCGGCCAAAAGACTCTCTGCCGATCTCGCTAGGGAGATCCAGAGGAAGATCTCCGGAGAATAACAGGCAAAATTTCTGTCAGAACTGGAAATAGATGAAGGGCTGGAGCTCGGCCGACCAGGACTGGTAAATGATCAGGATCATCACCACGGTGATCAGCACCTTGGCCCAGATGGGGGTGCGGATGAACCAGTTGAGCAGGGCCAGCTTCCAGCGCTCGGGCACCCAGTGCATGACATACCCCAGGAGCATGATTGCGAACACCGCACGGTAATTCCACAGCACCTCCGGGATGATGTCGGCATGAAAGGAACGGGTCACCTGCCGGATGAGCTGGCCGGATTTTTCCATGGATTCGGATCGGAACCAGATGCGGGTAAAGGTGATAAAGTTGAAGGTGAGAAAGATCTTCCAGAACCTCACCGCCCAGTGCCGGATGTTCTCATAGGGACTGATCTTCTTCCACTGCTTGTAGACCACGATCCCCAGTCCGTTCAGTCCCCCCCAGATCACAAAATTCCAGCTGGCCCCGTGCCACAGTCCCCCCAGCAGCATGGTGATCATCAGGTTCACATCGGTCATGACCCTCCCCTTCCGGTTCCCTCCCAGGGGAATGTAGAGGTAATCCCTCAGCCATGAGGAAAGGGAGATGTGCCATCGTTTCCAGAAACTGCCCACATTGAGGGCCTTGTAGGGGGAATTGAAATTCTTGGGAAGACGGAATCCCAGAAGCAGGGCCACCCCGATGGCGATATCGGTGTATCCTGAAAAATCCACATACACCTGCAGGGAATAGCCAAAAAGGGCCATCAGGTTCTCAAATCCCGAAAAATCCAGGGGATTGGCAAAGATGCGGTCGATAAAATTGACCGCCAGGTAATCGCCGATGAAGATCTTCTTGAACAATCCCTTGAGGATCAGAAAAAGGGCATAACCGAATTCCTGGTAGGTGAGACTGTATCGTTTGTAAAGCTGGGGAATAAACTGGGAGGCCCGGACAATGGGCCCGGCCACCAGCTGGGGAAAAAAGGAAACGTAAAAACCGAAATCCAGGATGTGCCTCACCGGGTCCACCTTGCCCCTGTAGATGTCCACCGTGTAGGAGATGGTCTGGAAGGTGTAGAAGGAAATGCCCACGGGGAGCAGGATCACCGAGGTATCGAAACGGGTTCCGGTGAGCTGGTTGGACCAGAGCGCCAGGTGGTTGACCACCTCAAGGTCCAGTTTGAGCAGGGAATTGACCGTATCGATAAAAAGATAGGTATACTTAAAGTAGGAGAGCATGAACAGGTTGACCGCCACGCTCATGATCACTCCGAATTTTTTCCATCCCTTTCTGCGGGAATGGTGGATCAGTTGGCCCAGGTAGAAATCGGAGAAGGTGGAAAAGACCAGGATCAGAAAGAACAGTCCGGAGGTCTTCCAGTAGAAGAACAGGCTGACCGCAAACAGAAAAGCATTGCGCAGGGCGCGCTCTTTGTAGATCACCGAATAGACCAGGAGCACCACAAAGTAGAAGATCCAGAAATAGAGCTGGGTGAAAAGCAGGGGTTTCTCAGGGTTGAACAGGAATATGTCAGAAAGGAGCTGGTTCAAAAGGATCCGTTTTCAGATGAGTATTCCCGGTAGGCGAGTATCAGGGCATTGTAGAACATCTCTGCCATCAGGTTGGCACCCAGGGGTGTGAAATGCACATAATCGGAGGAGGCAAGCGGCGGATCGGCTTCCACGAAGGAAGGCATGGAATTCTGCCCGCCCATGGCCTGGTAAAGGTCCCAGAAAGCAAATCCGCTCTGCAGGGTCGCCGATCTCAGTGCATCCCTGACCGGTTCCACGGCGGGATGGGTCCTGAACCGGCCCCGCTGCTTGAAGGACATGTCAGAGGGTCCGATCACGATGACCGGCACCCCGGGACAGAGCCCTTTGATGAAACGGAGCTCCCTGGTAAAGGCGCGCCGGTAGTAACCCGCATCCTGAATATGGGGTACCACGTTCCCCCCGAACTGCAGGATCAGGAGCCCCGGTGCCAGGTCTTCCATCATGGCCCCGAGCTGTTCACGGTCCAGTTTGGTGAAAAAAAGTCCGGAAGACCCCCGCATGGCGATGTTGTCCACCTGGAGCCCCTGCTCTGTCTCAAAGGAGATCCCGTAGATCCTGCCTCCCTGCGGAAAACCGGCATAAATGTTCAGTTCCTCCACCAGTGTGCCGGAACTGAGATCGGCGGTGTTGTAGCCTGCGGGCAGACCGGTAAAACTGACCTGTACAGTATCGTTGAGCCGGAAAATAAGCGATGCATCTTCCGCACGGGAATGCATGAAGACCCTGATGCGGTCGCACCGGCCGGTCCTGCGGTCTGTATTGAATCTGAAATAGAGAAATGGCATGACCTCTCCGGGTTCGGGGACCGAAGCAAAGGCACCCATGGGACCGTAAACGTTGTGATGAATGGCGGTATCGCGCTTTCCGAACCAGGTATGGCGCTGCCACCGGTCGGAATATTCCTGGTAGAATGCCAGGTGACCTGAATAGAGCGGAATGGCCGGAACCAGTCCGGTCCCCGATCCTCCGAAATGGTGCTGAAGGCGGTAACGGATCAGGGCGGTCATCCGGTCGTTCTCAATCTGCGAGTCCCCGAAATGGAGGATCCGGGTACGTTTGACGGTTCCCTCTCTCAGTCCGTCCAGCTTCCGGAAAAATGGTGCCAGCAGCGCTTCATTTCCCCCCGCAAATTCCAGGGGCAGAACGGTCTTCGACAACCTGTCCGTGTCTGCAGAACGAACCGGTTCGGCTTCTGCCTGCATCGTGTCCGGTGTGGAGAACTTGTCACGGGGCACCGGGGGGGCATGATCAGGTTCGGCTCCTGCCGGAACCGTATCCGGCGTGGAGAACATCCCGGGGGGCACCTGGGGATCATGAACAGCTCCGGCTTCCGGGTCGCTTGTCACCGTGGAGGTGGAAAGAAGCTCCTCCACCTCCGCTTTGGCCATGGTCGTGTCCTTCTGGAATAAATCCGAAACGGATAAAAAGGAGATCCTGAAATCTTCCGTGATGCGGATCCCTTCCTCCGGCAGTGCCAGGGCGATGATGAGTAGCAATATCCCTACGGCTGCAAAGAATATGAGGATCCTGAACGGCCGCATGGCTCAACCCTTGCGCTTGATCTTTATGATTTGTCCTGGTTTTATCTTGGATTGGTTGGTAATGTTGTTGAGCCTGGCAATATCGGTCTCCGTCACCCCGGGATAGCCTTTGGCGATCTCCCAGAGCGTATCCCCGCTTTTCACCACATAGGTGATGTATTCTCCGCTTCCCTCTTCGCCGGCCCCGGAAGGCACGGAAGTTGCCGATGTGGTCGACGGACCCGGGGAGGCCACAACCCTTCCGGCAAATTGTTGCTTTTCCCTGAAACTCATGTTGTCGATGTTCGCATACCTTGCCCCCGTTCCTCTGGGTTTGTAGATCACCAGCTTCTGTCCGGTCCTGATCAAATTCCTCCGGATATTGTTCCAGTATCGCACGTCGGAAGCCCTGACATCATACCAGTCGGCCACAAATCCCACGTTGTCGCCCGCCTTCACTGAATAAATGAGCTTATCGTACCTGTCTGCCGGAAGTTCCACCCTGTAGCCGGAAGCGTACCTGAGGGGAGTGGCCACCAGTTTTTCCTGATTAAAATAGACGGAATCCCTGTAGGCGAAGATGCTGTCCTGAAGATCAATGAAGGAGGCTGTCTTCTCCAGGGGGATCCTGACCGCATACCCATTTTTCACCGTGGCGGGAATGATATCCCGTCTGTAATGCGGGTTCATATCCCTCAGCTGCCGGAGAGGGATCCCCAAAACCCCGGCGATCTGCTCCAGATGCACCTGTTCATGAACCACAATGGTATCGGAAAACCGGGGCAACTCCAGCGGCTTTTTGGAAAGCCGGTGCTCGGGGTAATAATTCATGGTGTAGGTGGCCGCGATGAAAGCGGGGACATATCCGCGGGTCTCCCGGGGAAGGAAATAATAGATATCCCAGAAATTCCTTCTCCCTCCCGACCTTCGGATCGCCTTGTTCACATTGCCCGGACCGCAGTTGTAGGCTGCCAGTGCAAGGGTCCAGTCGCCGTACATCCTGTACAGGTCCACCATAAAGCGGGCGGCCGCATGGGTGGCGGCGACGGGATCGCGCCGCTCATCCACCAGCGAGTTGATGGTGAGCCCGTAATATTTGCCCGTCCCGTACATGAACTGCCAGATTCCCACCGCACCTGCACGGGAGACGGCCCTGGGGTTCAGAGCCGACTCGATGACCGACAGATACTTGAGCTCATAGGGAATGTTATAGGTATCAAAGATCTGCTCAAAAAAAGGAAAATAATAGTCGGCCAGTCCCAGCATCACCCTAACCTGTTCTCTTCTCTTGCGGGTGTAAACATTGATGTAGTTCTTCACGATCCTGTTGTAGGTCAGATCGATCACCGAAGGTATCTCCGCGAGCCGCTGCATGTAAACAGCATCCGGGAAATCGGGGATGAGCGTATCCTCTCCGGGAATGTAGTCGTCCACCGCATCCTCCAGCGACTGGTTCACATACCAGAGGTTCAGCATGCTGTCCAGATTCTCCGAGATTTTCAGCGGGATTTCACCCTCCATGATAAAGGTATCCAGAAAAGGTACCGTGTCGGCAGGCATCCGTGACCACCAGACATCCGAGTCCCTCCCGGCCATAGTATCCCTCCCGGCCATGGTATCCTTCACAGCCATGGTATCCCTCCTGGCCATACTATCCCTCCTGGCCATGGTATCCTTCCCGACCAAGGTATCCTTCCCGGTTTCTCCGGGTCCGGCGGGACCGGGGACCTGAAGCCGGGGATCGTTCACCGTTCCGTCACCGGGATCGTTCAGCGTACCGGACCCGGGATCCCTGACCGCGACCTGACGGCTGTTTTTTTCCGGAACGCCGGATGTCGCAGAAATTTCCCCGGCCGGACTGCATGCGGTGGAGATTGCCAGCAGTAGAATCGCGACCACCGGCGGCACAGGTGCCGGCTGCATGTTCAGGGTTCCGTATTTCTTTTTCATCTCATCTTCCTCTGATTTCAAATCTGCAGGTAAGCCCCAGCAGGTGCGATGGCCGCTCTGCGGAAATTCTCACCGGCTGCAGTGACGGGGCCACCTGCATGGATAGGTTCTCGTTCACGTCCCAGCTGGAAAGGTGTGCATCCACATAGGCGTCCAGGATCTGCAGGCCATACACGGCCACAAGTGCAATATAGCTCAATTCCATGTTCCTTCGCCAGTATTCCAGGTAACGTCTGTTCAGTTCACTCTGCTCCCCGGCATATTCCAGGCTTGCCTGCCGGTATTCTTCGGTATTGAAGACAATGGCATACCCTGCCGCACCCAGGGCAGCATACACAATGGGTACCTTGAAGTATTTCCGGTTGTAGATCTGACCCAGGCCGGGCAGCACCAGGGCATACATGATGGCTTTGCGGGGAGAACGGGTATCGGGGGAAACCGTGTCGGCCTCTACGGGAATGAAACGGGCCTCCCTCCTGAAGGCGTCGGACCGAAGAGTATCGGACTGAAGGAAATCCGAGCGCAGGGTATCGGACTGCAGAGATTCGGAGCGCAGGGTATCAGAGCGCAGAGATTCGGAGCGCAGGGTATCAGATGCGGGGGGTATGGTGTCCGGATCCTGACCGTGAACAGGCAAAACGAAGAGCAGTATGCATAGAGAGGTGTAGCAGATCCTGTTCATTTAGCCGGTTTATCGAGAATGCTCACAATACGTTGCAGGTCCTCATCCGATTTAAATGGAATAACGATCCGCCCCGAACCTTTATTGCTTCGCTTGAACTCGACAGTGGCCCCGAAATAATGGGAGAGATGCTCCCGGAGATCCTCATAAGCCGATCGCGGCTGACCGGGCTCCGGTTCCTTTTCGGGCCTTGCCTGTTTGGCACGCTGAACCAGGTTCTCCACCTTCCTTACCGAAAGATCCTGGCTGATGATCTTCCCGAAGATCTCCAGCTGAATGTCGCTGTCCTCCACTCCCAGCAATGCCCTGGCATGTCCCATGGTGATCTTTTTTTCACGGATGGCCGCCTGGATCTCCGGGGAGAGGTTCAGCAGCCTCAGGTAATTGGTGACTGTGGCCCGCTTTTTTCCCACCCTTTCGCCCAGGCTTTCCTGGGTAAGGGTGAATTCCTCGATCAACCGCTGATAGGAAATGGCCACCTCGATGGCGTCCAAATCCTCCCGCTGGATGTTCTCCACCAGTGCCAGTTCCAGCATCCGGTCGTCTCCCGCCTCACGAACATAGGCGGGGATCCTTTTCAGTCCCGCCTTCTGGGCAGCTTTCAGGCGCCGTTCACCGGTAATCAGCTGGTAGGTCGAATCGTCGGCCTTCCTGACCGTGATGGGTTGGATGATCCCGTGCTCCTCCACCGACTGCACAAGCTCATTGAGGGCCTCTTCATCAAATGAGGTACGGGGCTGAAACGGGTTCGCGGAAATATTTTTGATGGGTATTTCGCTGACAGACGAAGCCACACGGATCAGCTCTCTTTCATTCTCGTCGCTCACCTCGATCAACGCACCCAGTCCCCTGCCCAATGCATTCTTTTTTGCCATAAGACATCAGATTAATCCATAACTTTTTCTTCCTGTTTCAACAGGGTCTCTTCATTCTTCTGGAGGATCTCCCGTGCCAGGTTCAGGTAGCTGACCGCACCCCTTGATTCGGCATCATACAGTACTGCCGGTTTTCCGAAACTGGGGGCTTCCGTAAGCTTGATATTGCGCTGGATGATGGTCTCGAACACCATCTGCTGGAAATGTTTCCGTACCTCGTCCACCACCTGGTTGGAAAGCCTCAGCCGTGCATCATACATGGTCAGCAGGAAACCCTCGATCTCCAGTTTCTTGTTCAGTCCCCGCTGGATGATATTGATCGTATTGAGCAATTTGCCCAGTCCTTCCAGGGCAAAATATTCGCACTGGACGGGGATGATCACCGAATCGGCCGCAGTGAGTGCATTGACCGTGATCAGGCCCAGCGATGGCGAACAATCGATCAGGACATAATCATATTCATCCTTGACCTGGTCGATCACATTTCTGAGCATGTATTCCCGCTCGTTCATATTCAGCATCTCGATCTCCGCTCCCACCAGGTCAATATGTGAGGGGATCAGATCAAGGTCATTTATTTCGCTGTTCAGGATGATCTTCCTGGGATCGGCATCCTCGATCAGACATTCATAGATGCTCGTTTTTACTTTCTTGATGTCAAATCCGGTCCCTGAAGTAGCATTGGCCTGCGGATCTGCATCAATGATCAGCACTTTTCTTTCCAGTACAGCCAGACTTGCTCCCAGGTTGATCGCTGAAGTGGTTTTCCCTACGCCTCCTTTTTGATTCGCTATCGCAATTACTTTACCCATCGGCCATTCTCTTTATTATGTTCATAAAGCGGGTTGTAAATTTACTATTTTCGCATATCCCGCTATTTTCAGCTATTTTCTTATTGTAAACAAACCATTTTCATTTTTAAACACCTTATGAACAATTTCCTATGATAACCTCATAAGGTGGTTAACTCCTGAAAATTAGGTCTGGTCTTATTGGATTTCGACCTTTCAAAGTTAAAATTAACCATCAAGATTCCCAAGCGAGGCGATCACATCCGGACGAACAGCTTTGATCCCGGCCGGGAGTATGACTGTCCCCGCGGAATTCCCGGCAGTGAATGAAGACAGCGGGATTTTAATTATCTTTGCATCCGGATGCTGTACATGACTATGAACAGATCGAACTGGATTGTTATTGTGAACCGGACCGCGGGAAGCGGGAAAACGGGCAGGGAGTGGCCCCTGATCGAGTCCCTGCTCCACAGGCACGGGATCGCGTTCGAACCGTTTTACACCAACCGCAGGCTGCATGCATCGGTCATTGCCAGGAACAAGATCCAGGAAGGATATTCGAAGATCATCGTGGTGGGAGGCGACGGGACTATGAACGAGGTGATCAATGGTGTCTTTGCCCAGAACAGGCTTCGCACCGACGAGGTAATGCTGGGGATGATCTCTGTGGGCACGGGAAACGACTGGGCCCGCATGTTCAATATCCCCTCCGATTATGAACAGGCCGTTCTGACCATCAAAAAGCAGAAGACATTCATCCAGGATGCCGGGTTGGTGAGATATCTGAAGAACGGCAAAGAGTGGAAACGGTATTTCGTCAACATCGCCGGAATGGGTTTCGGGGCAAGGGTTGTGGAGCGGACCAACCGGATGAAGGACCGGGGCAGGAACGGTCCCATGCTTTACTTCTACAACATCTTTTACAGCCTGTTGCGTTACCGTTCACTGGTAGCCAGGATCTCCATTGACGGGACCACCTTCAAACGGAAGATCTTCCTGATGAATGTGGGGATCGGGAAGTACAATGGAGGCGGAATGATCCCGGTGCCCCATGCCATTGCCGACGACGGACTTTACAGTATCACACTGATCAGGAGGATGGGGAGGCTGAACGTGATCGCCAATATCAAGCGTCTCTATGACGGAAGCATTACGGAGCACTCCAAGGTGGAAACCTACACGGCCCGTTCAGTGCTGATCGAAGGACCGGCCCTTCTGAAAATTGAAACAGACGGGGAATCCCTGGGTCACGGGCCCCTGCAGTTCCAGATCATCCCCAGAAGCGTCCGGATCATCTCGGGGGAGAAGACAGCCTGATCTCGAACAGTTTGGGCCAGTATTTCCCGGTAACGAAGATACGGTCCCGTTCCCTGTCCCAGGCAATTCCGTTGAGCACATCCGTGGTGGGTTCCCGGTCGGCTGCCTTCAGGATCCCTTTCAGGTTGACACGTCCTTCGACCTTTCCCGACAGGGGATCGATGATCAAGATCTCATCGGTATAAAAACGGTTGGCCCAGATCCTGCCTTTAATGTACTCCAGCTCATTCAGGTCCTCTGCAGGCCCCCCGTCATGGTAGACCTCGATCTGGCGGTTGATGGTGAACATCTCCGGGTCCAGGAAATAGATCACATTGGACCCGTCGCTCATGATCAGCTCCTCCCCGTTGTGGGTCAGCCCCCACCCTTCGCGGTTCTGGTAATACACCTTCCGGATCACCTCGAAGCTCTCCCGGTCATACACAAATCCGATCTGGGATTTGTAGGTCAGCTGGTAGATCCGGTCCCCGAACACCGTAATGCCCTCCCCCCAGAGCGATTCGTCCAGATTCCTGATCTGTCTGACCTCCCCGGTCTCCAGTTCCACCCGCCTGACCGAAGACCGCCCGTAATTCCCCGTACCCTCGTAAATCCAGCCGTAGGCATACTGGAGTCCCTGGGTATAGGCTTGACGGTCATGAGGATATTCATTTACCACCCTGTAACCGTACTCCACGGGTTTCCGGTCGGACAAAAGGGTGATTTGCCGGGTGTGGTTCTCGCTCTGTCCGGAGGAAAGAAAAATCCTGGTCCGCAATCCTTTGACCCCCACGGACAATCCCTCACTGGAGAGGGAAGTCTGCACCTGATCCTTCAGGGTCTGCTTCAGTTCCCCTCCCAAAAATACCTGGATGGAATCGAATGCCAGGGTATCGGGGATGTTTAGCTGAACCTCGATCTGCTGTCCCACGGGGATCTGCAGCGATTCAGCGGGGCGCTCCAGGGCGGTGGATTTGACCGGGGGAGCCGGACGGGATCTCTTTTCGGAGGGGAGACCGTTCCTGGGACCACAGGCGGACAACATCCCCAGCAGGACCAGAACAGGGAAAACGCAGGATCTCTTTTTCATGGGAATACGCTTAGCCGCCGAACAATCTCTGAAAGAAAGAGCGTTTTCCGGGAATCCTCTTCAATTCATTCTCCATGGTGGGGTGCTCGCCGGGATTGATCATCTGGTAGATCTCCCCCCATCCGGGAAGTCCCCCTATATTCCTGTCATCAATGAAAATATCCGCTTCGATCTTCCTGCTGCTGGTCTCTTCATCGAACTCCTCCTCGGGATAGCTCTTGTTCACCGCATAAAATTCCACCCCGTTCCGGCGGCAGTATTCCACGGCCTCTTTCAGCTCTTTACCTGTCCGGAATGTCCAGAGGATCAATTGATGTTTCTGCTTCTGGAGCGCGCGCAGGGTATCAAAGGCAAACAGCATCTCCTTGCCGATCTCGGGATACCTGTGCTCTACGATGGTGCCGTCAAAATCTACGGCGATCTTCAGGGGACCTTGTAACATATATTGAACGGGTCTTGGAACTCGTTCAAAAATACCAAAAAAACATCTTAAAAAAGGTCCTCCACCGAAAGATATCTTTCCCCGGTGTCATAATTGAAGGTGAGAATGGTGGATGCGGGGTCCACCCGGTCCAGCAGTTTTGCCACCGCTGCCAGGGAAGCACCCGTTGAGATCCCTACGAACACCCCCTCTTCCATGGCCGCCTTCTTTGCGTATTCAAATGCTTCGATCTTTTCGATGGAGTAGGTGCCATCCAGCACCGAGGTATCCAAATTCTCCGGGATGAATCCCGCCCCGATTCCCTGGATGCCGTGGGGACCGGGTTCACCGCCGCCGATCACGGGCGAGTCTGCCGGCTCCACCGCATAGACTTCGATCCCGGGCATCTTTTCTTTCAGGACCCTTCCCACACCCGAAATATGCCCCCCGGTCCCCACTCCCGTGACCAGGTAGTCTATCCCCCCGGGGAAATCCTTCAGGATCTCCCGGGCGGTGGCGGAAGCATGGATGGCCGGATTGGCCGGATTATCGAACTGGGAAGGGATCCATGCATCACCGATCCCGGATGCAAGCTCCCGGGACCGCTCGATGGCCCCATTCATCCCCTTCTCCCTCGGGGTAAGTTCGATCTCCGCACCGTACACTTTCATAATGTTCCGGCGCTCGATCGACATGGATTCGGGCATCACCAGGATGACCCGGTATCCCTTTACGGCAGCCACCATGGCCAGTCCGATCCCCGTATTCCCGGAGGTGGGCTCAATGATGGTGCTGCCCGGCTTCAGGATCCCGCTCTCTTCCGCATCCTTCACCATGGACCAGGCGATCCGGTCTTTGATGCTTCCGGCAGGATTGGCTCTTTCCAGCTTGATCCAGACCTGTCCGGCTCCCGGATAAAGTTTTTTTAAATGAAGATGGGGGGTGTTGCCGATGGATTCCAGAATGTTCTCAAATTTCATTCGTCATGAATTTCATAATGATTTGAAAATAAAATAGTCTGCTTATATCACGTAATCGACGGGGTCTTTAAAATCCTTGCTGTCCCTCACCACCACCCGGTGCTGCCGGTAGACCACCGAGTGGGGCAGGATGCATTCGGTGATCCACGTATTGCCGCCCAACACCGTATCGTGACCGATGACGGTCTTTCCCCCCAGAATGGTGCTTCCGGCATAGATGATCACATTGTCCTCGATGGTGGGATGCCGCTTGGTGTTGGCCATACCCTTCTCCACGGTGAGCGCTCCCAGGGTCACCCCCTGGTAGATCTTCACATTCTTGCCGATCACGGCCGTCTCCCCGATCACCACACCGGTGCCGTGGTCGATGAAGAAGGGGGAATCGATCTTTGCCCCCGGATGGATGTCGATCCCCGTTTTCCCGTGAATGTATTCCGACATCACTCTGGGAAGCAAAGGCACCTTCAGCTCATAAAGGATATGGGCAAGGCGGTAAACGGTGATACAGGAAAACCCGGGATAACAGAGGATAATCTCTTCCAGGCAGCATGAGGCCGGATCAAAACGGGTGATCATCTCCGCATCGGCGATCAGCCGGTCAAAGACTTCGGGAAGACGGTCATAAAAGGTTTCCACCACTTCATCAGGTGATTTTTCCATCTTGTTCCTGAGGGGGTAGAGCAGCTCCTTCAGCTTCACCGAGCAATAGTCCAGCTCTATTTCCAGTTCTCCCGTCTCGGTTTTTTTGTTCCTGCAGATAGGGAAAAGGGTCTGGATGAAGGTTTCCACAAAATCGTGGGTTCCCTGAATACAGGGCGTCTCCTGGCTGAACTGTTTATTGAAATCATAAAGTTTCTCTGCCAGGGCTGATCTCTTGTTTTGCATTAAAACTGATATTTATGGGTGATGATTGTTGAGGATGTCCTTACTGGTAACCCGTGAACGGAGAAAAAAGTTCAACAGGGACAGTAAAATGTAGGTCAGAATGACCAGGGTGAGCCCGGGAATCCCGGTGAGCACCAGGATCACTCCCGCAAGAATGATCAGCAGGTAGCGATACTGGTTCCCCTTCCATCTGAAATGTTCGAATTTCAGGGAGATCATGGGAACCGGAAGGATCATATAAATAGCCATCAGCACCATGATGGCCCACATGAAAAAGATATTCATGCGGTTTCCGAAAATGAGCCCTCCCTGCATGATTTGCCAGAAAAGGCCGGTCCAGAAAAGGGCGTGTGCGGGAGTGGGAAGTCCGCTGAAAAAAGGCCCTGCATCTTCCCGGGTGGTGAACCGGGCCAGCCGGATGGCCGAAAGAACGGGCACGAGCAACACCGATCCCAGGATGATCCATTGCAGAATCGGGGAAGGGGAATACCCTGTCCCGTCAGGCGGGATGAACAGGCGCTGGAAAATGGTATAGATGAACAGGGCCGGGACCACCCCGAAGGTGACCATATCGGCCAGGGAGTCGAGTTGTCTGCCGGTCTCGCTGTATGCCCCCAGGAGCCTGGCCACCCATCCGTCCAGGAAATCAAGCACGCCGGCGGCCAGCAGCAGGATGACCCCCGACCGCCACTGTCCTTCCAGGGTGAGTACAATGGCGGTGGTACCCAGGGCAAGGTTCAGGAGTGTCAGCATGTTGGGAAGGTGTCGTTTCATTCTTCAGCATCTTTTTCATCCCTTTCAGTCTGTTTCTCATGCATCATGAGCGCCCGCAGCACCGCCAGGTAACTGACCAGGATCAACAGAGGCCAGGAAAGGTATTTTACAATGGGAACAAGGTATTCCATTTTATCTACAGATCAGTCATGTGTGGCTTTTTATTCATCACCCTCCAGGCAATGGCACCATATACGATGACCACGGGCAAAAAGAGGGAACCATAGCTGAGGACCTCCAGTGTATAACGGCTTGATGAAGCATTCCCGATGGTCAGTGAACTCTGCAGGTCCGTGGAAGATGGATAAAAGGCGGTATGGTTGAAACCGGCCAGCATGAACAGGGAGAATACCATCAGCACCGTTCCGGGTCCGGTGAGCCATATGCCGAAACTGCTGCTGCGAAGCAGCGAAAGGATGATCCCTCCCAGCACCCCGGTCATCCCGGTAAGGAAGATGACCAGCACCGGTGTCATCTCCAGCAGGTTATGCAGATATTTCCGGGATTCCATGAACACCTCCCCTGTGTCCGGATCGACCGCATATCCCTCTCTGAGCATCAGCCAGATGAAAAAGACCAGAAAAAAGAACAGAAAGGGTATGGCATTATAAAGCAACTGTTTCCTGGAGTGTGGGATGGTATAATCATAGTCAGAGGTTCTGACAAAATACTGCAATCCTATCACCCGGGCCAGGAAAAAGAAGGCCAGTCCCAGAGACAGGTTGAACACACTCAGCACTGCCTCCAGTCCCCGTCCGGAGTCTCCCCAAACAACACTGTTCATTTCACTGAGTGAGAAAGGGGAACCCGAAAAGAAAGTAGCCAGGACCACCCCCACCAGGACGGTCCCTGCCATGGAACCGACGAAAAGGGAGCCTTCACAGATCATTTTGACGGGGAGACTGCCGGCAACGCGCCGGATCTCACAGGCGAGTGCCCGGATCACAAAAGCGAACAGGATCAGCATCCACAGCCAGTAGGCTCCCCCGAAGCTGGTGGCATAGAACAGCGGAAACGATGCAAAAAAGGTTCCTGCGAAGGCCACCAGCATGGCCAGGGTAAATAACCCTTTCCCCCCTGGTCCATTCCCCGGGAGGGTCCTTTCCCCGGCGGTTTTTTCCGTCCTTTCTCCGATGGTGTTACCCTTCTTTTCCCCGGCGGTGCTTCCCGGCCTTTCCCCGGCGGTTTTTTCCGGCCCGAAAGAGAAATTACATCCGCCCTGGATGGAGAAAAAGAAGACCAGCAGGCCACCCAGCAGGGAAATGAGGATGAACCAGTACTGCTGCAGATCCGGGTATGTAGTGTTTCCAAACATGGCTATGATCCTCCGGGTCCTTTTTTGATCTGTAGGGCCATGATCCTGATCTCCGCAATGAAAAGAGCTGAAAAAGCGATCAGAAAGATCCAGAATGTGGCGCGGACCGTCCCGGCACTGAGCCGGGAAACAGCCGCGATGACGGGCATCTGCTCATAGACCATCCAGGGCTGCCGGCCCAGTTCCGACACCAGCCATCCGGCATGGCCGGCGATCCAGGGAAGGGGAATGGAGAGCATGGCCACCCAGAGCAGCCACCTGTGTCTCCCCCACCGGTTCTTCAAACTGAGCCAGAGGGCGATCGCCGGCAGGATCAGAAAATGGATCCCCAGGATCACCATGATGTGGAAGGCGTAGAAATTCAGTCTCACATCGGGGACCAGTTCCCCGGGTTCGTGTCCCCGGTAATACCCGTAACCGAGATACGGGAGATAATCATCCGCCCAATCCGGATCCCCGAACTTTGCATGCAGGCTGGCATAGGTATCCCGGTCGCCCCGGTCCTCTGCCTGTTTCATCTCCCTGAGGGTCTGCAGGGCAATGGCTCCCCGCTCAATCTTCTCCTCATAGGAAATCAGTCCCTTCTCCTCGTTCCCGTAAACCAGGTCCAGGATCCCGGGCACAAATCCGTTCGGTGTGAGGAAGACCAGGTAGGAGAGTGCACTGGGGATCTCGATCTTGAAGATAAAATCCTCGCGGATACCGGGCACTCCTGCGGTATCGGTACGCATGGCACCGACGGCCACAAGCGGGGCGTGGGTCCGTCCCTCGTAAAGGGCCTCCATGGCAGCAAATTTCATGGGCTGTTCCCGGGCCACGATCCTGGCCGAAATATCTCCGGTGAAAATGGTGGCAACTGCCGAGATCACTCCGAATACCGAGGCGATAAGGGTACTGCTGCGTGCAAAGACCACCTCTTTTCTCTTCCAGAGGAACCAGGCACTCACCCCGATCACAAAAAGGGATGCCAGCAGGAAGCCGGAAGTGACTGTGTGGAGGAACTTGTTCACCGCCAGATCGGAAAACACCACATCCGGAAAACTGACCATTTCATTTCTTGCCGTGGCGGGATTGAAGGCGGCGCCTACGGGTTTCTGCATCCAGGCATTGGCCACCAGGATCCACATGACTGAAAGTCCGGCCCCGAAAGCTGTAAGCCAGGAAGCCGTCAGGTGGAAGCGTTTGCCGACCCTGTCCCAACCGAAGAACATGATGGTCGCAAAGGCGGAAACCATGAAAAAGAACAGGATTCCCAGCATGGCCAGTGCACCGAATATATCGCCCGCGAACCAGGAAAAACCGGACCAGTTGGTACCGAATTCGAACAGCAGGATGATCCCCGTGACCACCCCGAAAACAAAATTGATCCCGAACAGTTTCATCCAGAATCGAGTGGTCCTTTTCCACTGCTCGCTTCCGGTCCTCACATAGATGGAATGCATGAAGGCCACGATAAAAGAAAGTCCCACGATCAGCGGCACAAAGATCCAGTGGAACATGGCCGTCAGGGCAAACTGTCCGCGCGACCAGGTCACAAGGGACATATCAATGGATTCAAGCATAAAACCGGGGACTGATGGGATATGACAGCAGCATTCTAATTTATATGAGTTTAAAAATAACTATTTTTATGCTGAACAATATGAGCCGGACCTGTTTATTCAATAAAAACGAGCTATATGGATAAAAATATGCCAGGTAAAACAAGACTGTATCAGCTGAAGTATTTCATGCCGGCCCTGCTGCGACAGACCCACGCCATGAAAAGAATGAAACCATTGACCCTGCTCCTGCTGGTTGCCCTGTGAGCCAATGATTATTCATGGGCAACTGATTATCCGTGAACAAAACAACCCGGCCGGCTGTCTGTTTCTGACAGATCAATACATTTCGTAACTATGTACAGGATACTGATCCTGCTGATCACCGTGATGATGATCGACAGCTGCAGCAGCAACCCGAAAACGGATCACACAGCAGAAGGAGAAAACACCCAGACCCCCGCGGCCGAATGGGTTGAAGTGGTGCTTGAAGTGGACGGCATGACCTGTGAGGGTTGCGAAAATGCCATCAAAGCCGGTGTGGAGGACCTTGAAGGGATCGAAGCGGTAGAATCTTCTCACCAGGAAGGCTGGACCCGTGTTCGATATGACCGGAATCTCACCTCCCGGGAGCAGATCGAAGAAAAGATCACCGAGACGGGGTATACGGTAAAAGGGGAGAAAACCGGACCCTGAATGCTATGCCTTGAATTCGAAACTTTTCGGAACCCTGATTTCGGATTCATGATTTCACCCATATCACGAACCCGGCCCTCGAGGGGATTTTAGTGCCCGGTGGGATTGCATGTCAGGGTTACATAACTCCCTGGGGATGGGTGATAATCCCGTTGTTTAATTGTAGAAAGGGATCCATGAAAAGGAAAAACTAAAAAACCCGGTATGATCATTTTGCTATTTCGGTAAGTAACAATGTTGTGACTTTTTCTTAATGTTGTTAGTTCTACAAAACTCCCCCACTTTATTACAGGCTTCTTATATCGTTGTAATAAAGCAACTTAGCAGAAAATTACAAAATTGTCCCAAGAGAAAAAAAGTAACAAGATTGTATAAAAGTCACACAGTTGTGACTTCCTGTTTTCCCGAAATGGGATACCGGTTAAAAAAACTACCAGTCAGGCAGTCCCCATCATAGCCGGTCAGCGATATCATGTCCCCCCTTTGCAAGCCCGTCGGTGTCCTGACAGCCGGGCCCGGGAGCTACCGATGGAATACAGTAACTTGATGTACGATAGCACTTTATTAACCTGAATCTCAACAAATGAAATCGACATCAAGAATCCTGTTGTTTCTGCTTCTTGCAGCGCTTCCCTTCACCCTCTTCTCCCAGGGCCGCACGATCATTGCTGCCTATATGAAGGTTCCCGGGAATTATAATGATTACCTGGAAATTGAACAGGCCTGGAAGAAATACCACCAGAAAGCCGTCGAGGCCGGCGTTCACAATGGCTGGCAACTATGGATGAACCGGCATGCAGGCCAGGATGATCCCTACCAGTTCATTACCCTGCAATGGTACGACAATTACGAACACGCCCTGGGGGAGAACATACACGAAGGATGGCTTGAGGGAACATATACCGATGAAGAATGGGAGGAACTCTATGATAAAACCCTTGATGCACGCGTCTACGCTATCGAGGAGGTATCCAACCTGATCAGCATGGCTGAGAATCCCACTCAGACCAGATACCTGGTGGTAAGCCGGGTGGATGCCAAACCGGGCATGGAGGAAGATTACGAGAACATGGAAAAAGATATATTCAAGCCCTACCACGAAGAACTGATCCGAAGGGGGAATTTGTCCCACTGGGGGGTCTGGAACATCTGGCCCTACAGAGAGGGGCAGCACAGGTATGTGATCGTGAACGGATACGCCACAGCGAAGGATCTGAACACCCCGAAACCGTGGATCGAACCCGCTGACCTGGGAATAGAATATACCGTGGATGAGATCACCAAGTTGGTTCAGACAACCAGGGAGGATCAGTCCAACATCGAGGTCTGGGAACTGCTGGATGCGGTCTTCCCCGGAGAATAGCACCCTGTCGCCATGAAGGGATTGTAATAAAGGGACATTATATCCTCTGCGTGAAAGGATTGCGGAGGAGGGACACTATGTAACGGACCGGAGGGAGTTACATCGTCCCGACCCGCAATCCCGGAACATCGCGGCATGGTCCCGACGTCAGGGCACCAGCAGGGCCATGAAAAACCAGCATGGCCATGAAACCAGCAGGTTAGGGCACCAGCAGAGCAAGTCATCGAACCAGGAGGGTCAGGGCACCAGCAGAGCAAGTCATCGAACCAGGAGGGTCAGGGCACCAGCAGGGACAGGAATCCCATGATCAGCACGACATCGGCCGCCATCCGGTAGTACCGGTTCCTGTTGAAATAACTCGGCAGCAGCAGGATGACCAGCAGGATCAGGGCCATTCCAGCCAGGATCACCCCGAACATGCTGTAACGGTCCATGCCATAGATGAGGAACTGCATCAGCAGCAGAACAAAGATCATCACCGCTGTCACCCAGATGATGCTCACAATGGTTTGTTTACTCAGGACCCTGGCCATGGAGTCGATGCCCATCCTTTTTTCCAGATGGGTATCATACAGGGAAATGATCCCCAGGTTCATGAACAGGACCAGCCCGGCCATCAGGGTCATCATGCCGTGTTGACCGGTAAGCTCTCCGCTGCGGGTGAGCAGCGGTCCCATCCAGGTTCCCGCCATGAAGACCAGCACCACGAAGATCTCCCCGGGAATAAAAAAGATGCGGTTCTGCCTGAGCAGGTGACGAACTCCATAGTAAAGCAACACCAGCGCGGCCAGTACTGCAGCAGGGGCCAGAATGGAGCGGTCCAGGAAATTACCGATCAGCAACAAATCCGCTCCGGAGGCAATCCCCAGGGACCACAGCAGCACTCTGCGGTTTTTATTGATGAACCGGTGAATTTCCC
>JBNJEV010000022.1:0-36188 GCA_051746185.1 Bacteroidota bacterium | reverse complement strand
GGACCCATTGTTGATATAATTTCATAAGTTATGCCCCTCCATCGTCTTTACCCTGCACCCTTCTATTTTCCCGAATTTGCTTACGATCCCGGGCGCCATTCTTTTCCATACTTTCACCCTGAGCGTACAATCCTTTTCATAATGCTGGTCACAGGGTTCGAGACCGTACCTGCTGATCAGTCGCATGACCCGGTTCATCTGGTCGTATGCGAAATTCAATTCCATAGTGATGTAAACCTTTCTGGTGATGATATGAGACCGGTCCAGTGCATCCGATGCGGCGGACCGGTACGCATGGATCAGACCGCCCGTCCCGAGAAGGGTACCTCCGAAATAACGGACCACCACCACCAGGATATTGGTCAGATCCCTTGAACGGATCTGACCGAAGATGGGGTTGCCCGCACTTCCCGAAGGTTCCCCGCCGTCATTGACCCGGTAGCGCTCCATGCCTTCGCCCAGGCGCCATGCATAGCAATGGTGCCGTGCATCATGGTACTGTTTGTGCAACGCTTCCATCCGGACCCTGACGGTTTCTTCCGTTTCGACGGGATATGCAAAGGCAAGGAACTTGCTCCCTTTCTCTTTATAGATTCCCGTGGAAGGATCCCGTATGGTTTTATAGATATCGCTCATTTAACCCATTGTCAGCAGTAGAATGGCCACAATGGAAAGGCTGATCCCGATCCAGTTCAGAGGAAGCAGATTTTCCCGGAAGATCCAGAGTCCTGCCAGCACACTCAGGCCCACGATCCCGAGGTTATTCACTCCGAAGACCACCGAACTGTCAATGCCTGTGCCCACAGGCGACCGGTAATTGAGTGCCCGCACCATGAAGTAGATGGAACCGAAATTTACCCCTCCCAAAAGGAGGCCCAGGGCCCAGACCGAAGGTTTGAGGAACCGGCGGTGGTAACGGGGAAAAAAGGCCGTTATGATGAGCCCGCTGAGAAAGGCATTCAGGAAAACGACCGCGCCGAAAAGCGCCGTATCGGGATCCCTGACAAAATGGTGCTGGGCATACTTTACCAGCGAATCGACGAATCCCATCCCGGTAAAAAGGATCAGGGGAACATAGATGATCCTGATATCAATACGTGCTTTTTGGGGTTTCAGTACAGTAAGGCCGACGCCGGCCAGGGCAAAGAGAAGCCCGGCCAGTTTCACTGTGGAGAGCCGGTCCGAAGGATCGATGGCCAGCGAAAAGCCCATGGGAAAGATCACCGACATTTTGCTGGCCACCGTGGTGACCGAGATCCCTGCTTTCCGGGTGGAATAGCCGATGATGAAGAACATGACGATGAAAAGAACGCCTATGAGCACGGAAGCAGGGAGCCAGTTCACCGTTCGCAGATCCGCCAGTGAAACAGGACCCGCATGGATCAGGAAGCCGAGAAGGGTGGCGGCCAGGTAATTGATCACAATGACCGGAAAGGCGGGCAGACCCATCCGGTCAAGGACTTTGAAGATAATGAAGATGCCTGTAGAGGAGAGTATGCAGAGGATCAGAAAGTGCATTCAGTCCCCCGGCTTACATCCTGAGTTTTTTTTCGATCTCGTCCACCTGCAGCCTGAATCGTTTATCGGTTTCGATCAGATTGTTCACCGTTTTGCAGGCATGCAGCACCGTGGCGTGATCTTTTCCTCCGATCTGGGAACCGATGGTTGCCAGGGATGATTTGGTGAGTGTCTTGGAAAAGAACATGGCCACCTGCCTGGCCTGTACGATCTCCCTTTTTCGTGTTTTGGACTGCAGTTGTTCCAGGCCAATATTAAAATAATTACAGACCACCTTCTGGATGTAATCGATGGATATTTCACGCTTGGTGCTCTTGATGAGCTTGTCGATCATCTCCTTGGTCAGATCCAGGGTGATCTCTTTCTTGTTCAGGGTGGATTGTGCCAGAAGGGAGATCAGTGCGCCCTCCAGTTCCCGGATATTGTCGGAAATATGGGTAGAGATGTATTCCAGTACCTCCTCTGGCAGCTCAATGCCGTCATTGTAAGTTTTCTTCTTCAGAATGGCCATCCGGGTTTCAAAGTCAGGAGCTTGCAGATCGGCCGAAAGCCCCCACTTGAACCTGCTCAGAAGTCTCGATTCCATTCCCTGCAATTCCACCGGGGGTTTGTCGGAGGTGAGAATCAGCTGCTTCCCGCTCTGATGAAGATGGTTAAAGATATGAAAGAATGTATCCTGTGTCTTTTCTTTCCCGGCAAATTCGTGCACATCATCAATGATCAGCACGTCGATCATCTGGTAAAAATGGAGGAAATCGTTTTTGTTATTGTTCCTGATGGCGTCTACGAACTGTGTCTGGAATTTGTTGGCATTCACGTACAGCACCGTTTTCTCATGGAACCGTTCTTTCACCTCGATGCCCACGGCCTGTGCCAGGTGGGTTTTGCCCAGTCCGCTCTCCCCGTAGATCAGAAGCGGATTGAAGGCCGTTCCTCCCGGATTCTTGGAAACCGCATATCCTGCCGAGCGTGCCAGCCTGTTGCATTCTCCTTCAATGAAATTCTCAAAGGAATTTTCCGGATTGAGGCGGGGGTCGATATCCAGTTTTTTCAGCCCGGGAATCACAAAAGGGTTCTTGATGGTATGTTCGGTAGTATCCAGGGGAACCGTTACCGGCTTGTTCTTGATCTCCCGGTTGTTTCGCGCGGGAAATTTCACTGTGTACGGTTTGTTGTTGCTGAACGAATTGTTCTGCATCACCACATTATACTCCAGCTTGGCATCCGGACCAATTTCTTTCCTGATCACCTTGCGCAGGATATCGATGTATTGTTCTTCCAGGTATTCGTAGAAGAAAGGACTGGGAACCTGAATGGTCAGCACATCATCGTCAAGCTTCAGAGGAACAATTGGCTCAAACCAGGTGCGGAAACTGATGGATGGGACGTTGTCTTTGATGATATTCAGACAATTGTTCCAGACACGTTTATGCATTGCAAACGTCGATTTAGTTCAAGGTCATTTGACAGATAAGCGGGATTCCCTTAAGCAAAGATTGTGAAAAAAACCCAAAAAAAAAATTGAAATCCGGCCGAATTTATGGCACGAAATCTATTGATGTTAGGGTCAACTGTTTAAAGGTTGAAAAAAAATGAAAAAAACTTAACAGTCAGATAAACAGGCCGTTATGGTTACCGAATGTTAATATAACCTTAATATTGTGTGATCTAAACTTTTAGCAATCCCAATTCAATATATGCTTTAAAATGACTTTCAGGGGTCCTCCGGACATTGGTCAACAATATTGTGCCGGTGGTCAAAATATGGAATCCCAAATCTTCCCGGAAACTCATTTATTTTTGCTTTTTGATCTTCCGATCAGGGAGATCTGCAGGTAGTCACCGGGATTTTCTTTCAGGTCCCTCACCAGATGATCAAGGTCAGAAACCAGGGTCTCGAGGTTGAGCAGAAGCGTGTCTGAATAGACCAGTCTGCCTGCATTTCCTGTTCCCGAGTTGATCTTTTCCAGGAGCTTTTCCAGCTGGAGGGCAGCTGATACAAGGGTACCGGTCAGTGTATCGATCCCTGCACCGTCAGCAGATTCGCTGATCGACTGAAGATGGCCGATCATGGAATGGATCTCATCTTCCTGCGACCTCAGCATGGCGGATACGCTCTCCAGGTTGTCAAATGTCATTTCCAGGGATCCGCCTTCGTCCAGGGTGCTGCTCAGGGAATGTGAAATGGAGGAGAGATGGTCCATGGTCTGCCTGGTGGTCTCTGAACCGATCAGATCATCCATGCTATTTCCCAGGGAGTCAAGGGTTATCGCGAGTGCTCCCACCTGCTGAAGGACGGGGTTGATCCGGTCCTGGAGCCTGGTAAGCATATCAGGGATAACAGCGGTTTTTAATGTATCGCCTTCATGGTATATTTTTTCATTTGCCGAGCCACGTATTCTTACCGCTTTGGTGCCCAGGAGGTCCGCACTGTAGAGTTCGGCCACCGAACCCCGGGAAAGGGGATAGGTCTTCTCGATATTCAAAAAGAGGGTGACCGGCGGCTCTTCCCCGGGTCTGAACCGGATCCTGTCCACATAGCCGATCTGAACCCCGTTCATCATTACCGGGGCGTCTTTATTCATCCCCTCTGCGTCCTGATACAGCGCATACAGGGTGTATGTTTTCCTGAGGATGTTCCTGCCTTTCAGAAAGTTAATTCCCCAGATCAGAATGGCTACCAGGACCACTCCGAGGATTCCTGCCTTTGCTTCGGTGCTCAGTTTCATGGGATCTTACTGATTGATTTCCAGAATGGCTTCGTGAATGGGAATAAGCTGACTGTTCTTAAGGGCCACAACAAATGCATCCGGGAAATCCTCCTTTACCCGCAGACACCTGTTCAGTGCCTCCTGATAATCTGTTTCAAAGCCCACCATGTATTTGTACCATCGCCCGTCCTGAACCACGTTAACATCCCTGTATCCTTTAAAAGAAGACGCATCTGCAGGCACTTTGTTCCTGGTGGAGGCGACCTGGATCCTGAACACCACCCCGTTGTCGGGTATTTCCTGTACAGGGGTTCCTTCTGAAGGAGCAGCTTCCTGAGGTGAGAGGTCTGCCTCTGCGGTTTCCGTTTCGGTATCCTCCCGGACCAGTGCGTTAAAGTTGCTCCGGCGATCTATTTCCTCCTTGTAGTCACGGAAACCCCTGAAAATGGCTGAAGCAATGATATCCTGTCCGTATTCTGTCATCAGGTACCGCTCTTCCTGGGGATTGGATATGAACCCGGTTTCAATAAGGACCCCCGGCATGGAGGTCTGGGCCAGCACGAGAAGGCCCTGTTCCCTTACGCCCAGGTCATTTCTCATGGCCCGGTCCCTGAACTGGTCCTGCACACAGGCGCCGAATTCAATGCTTTGTTTGAAATATGTTTTCTGCATCAGGGAGAACATGATGTAGGATTCGGTGGATTTGGGGTCGAAGCCCTCATAGATGGTTTCGTAGTTCTCCTCGAGAAGGATCACTGAATTTTCCCTGACCGCCACATCAAAATTCTCACCAGCACGGTGCTGTCCCAGTACCAGGGTAAGCGTACCGTTTGCTGAGGTACGGGGATGGGCGTTCACATGGATGGAAATAAACAGGTCGGCCTCGGCTCTGTTGGCGAATTCAGCGCGCTTCCAGAGCTCCACATATTCGTCAGTCTTCCTGGTATAGACCACCTTTACGTCTTCCAGGTTCTCCTCCACATATTTCCCCACCTTGAGGGCGATCTTCAGGGCAATATCTTTTTCCACGGCATTTTTGCCGATCGCCCCCGGGTCCCTTCCCCCGTGACCCGCATCGATCACAATGGTGCGGATCCCCCGTTTCAGATCGTTATCATCACCACCCAGAGACTGTGGAAAACAGATAAAAGCCAATAAGGTTGAAACAAGAATCAGTTGAAATGATCGTTTTATATTTATTGGCATTACCTTTGCGTTTTGCATATGTACCTCGGTCGTTCATCAACGTGGGTGCAGGCTGTACCAGCAATACAAAATTATAAGTTTATTCAACTTGCATTGCGAACATTTTAAGATAGTTTTCATCATCTTACTAACTCTCTCAGCCGGTGCAATATTGCATGCACAGGAACCCGACTCCGCTGCCACGCCGCCGGCCGATACCCTCATGCAGGTGGAAATGCCCCAGGATACCATCCCCACCGGCCTTGCGGAAGGCTTCATGGTGGATTCCATCACGGGCGACACCATTCCTGTTCCTGAAACCGTGAGCAGCGACATCCGGGCGGAAGTGGAATACAGGGCCACCGACTCCCTAGTGTTTGCACTGGATACAGGAATCGTGGAGCTTTACGGCGATGCCCACATTGCATATGAGGATATTGTGCTGGAAGCAGCCTACATCCGGTATGAGATGGACAAGAACCTGGTGATCGCCCACGGGCTTCCCGATTCTGCCGGGAACATGGCCGGGAATCCGCAGTTTACCGATAAGAACAACTCTTTCCAGTCGAAATCACTGAAATATAATTTCAAGACCCAGAAGGGATACATTGAGGAGGTGATCACGGAACAGGAAGGGGGGTACCTGCATGCGGAACAGACAAAAAAACAGACCAGCGG
The DNA here is from genome assembly GCA_051746185.1 of Bacteroidota bacterium. Taxonomy (GTDB): domain Bacteria; phylum Bacteroidota; class Bacteroidia; order Bacteroidales. Next base: position 30,096 of record JBNJEV010000022.1, on the reverse strand, counting down.
GCACATCCATCTGAAGGACGGTAAATATACCACCTGTGATGCAGAACACCCACATTTCTACGTGGCCATTACCAAAGGGATCTCCATGCCCGGGGACAAGATCATTTCAGGTCCTGTCTACCTGGTGCTGGAGGATGTGCCCCTGCCCCTGGGATTGCCCTTTGGTTTCTTCCCCAATTCCAGGACAAAAACATCCGGATTCCTGATCCCGCAGTATGGTGAAGAACAGCGCAGGGGGTTTTATCTCCGGGACGGCGGATACTATTTTGCCATGAATGATTATATGGATCTGCGGATCACGGGGGACCTCTACACCAACGGTACCTGGGGTGTGCGGGTGGGTACCAATTACAAGCTGAACTACAGGTTTACAGGCAGTTTACGGGTCCAGTACTTTAAAAATGTAAGCGGTTACAAAAACCTGGAAGGATTATACAGTGTCAGCCGGGATTACTCGGTATCCTGGAGCCACAGTCAGGATTCCAGGGCCAATCCCACGAGCTCATTCAGGGCCAGCGTGAACCTTTCCAGTTCCTCCTACGACCGCAACCACACCAGGAACATCAACAACGTGATGACCAATACCAAGCAATCCAGCATTGCCTATACCAAAACCTGGCCGAACAGTCCTTTCAACCTGAGCGCTTCCCTGAACCACTCACAGAACAGCAGGACCAGGGGGGTCAGTCTGACCATGCCCAAGATATCCCTGAACATGTCCAGGATCACACCTTTCAAAAAGAAGTCGGGCACGGGTCCGGACAGATGGTACGAGGACATTCAGCTCAGCTATACCAGCATCCTTGAGAACAGGATCAGTACCACGGATTCGACGCTTTTCACCAGGGAGATCTTCAACGACATGACCAACGGCTACAGGCATTCCATTCCGCTGAGCCTGAACATTAAGCCTTTCAGGGAAATACCCATGCTGCAGAGTTTCACGGTGACTCCTTCCATGAACTACAACGGAATGATCTATACCAGGCAGACTGTCAAAAAGATCACGGGTTATAATGAGATCGAGCAGAATGGGGCCATCATCTCCCAGCCCATCGTGAAGGATTCGCTGATCAACAAACTCTCCTATGCCCATTCCCTTTTCCCCAGTTTCAGTGCGGGAGTGTCTCCCAAGGTCTACGGGATGTTCCAGTTCACCGGGAAGGGGAGGCTGGAGGCCATCAGGCACGTGATGACCCCATCGGCCAGTTTTTCCTATATACCCGATCTTACGGGCATCCAGGCCGATTACTACCGGACGCTGTACGACGAGGTAAATGATGATACCCTCCAGGTCTATTCCATCTATGAGGATCAGCTGTACGGGACCCCTACTTTCAACGGAGCTTCCGGGTCCTTCAGCATTTCATTACGGAATAACCTGGAGGCCAAGATGCGCTCCAGGAACGATACGGTGGAAGAGCTGGAAAAAGTGAAAATCCTGGATAACCTGAACTTCAGTACCGGCATGAACCTGTTCCAGACCGATACACTTTCTCCCCGGTGGCGGCCCATCAGCTTCAACGGAAATACCCGGATCTTCAATAATAAACTGAATCTATCCTTCAGGGGAACCATGGATCCTTTCGGATACGATGAAACCCGTAGCCGCACCACGGAAACTTATTTTTCACAGACGGGAAAACCGGTAAGACTGACCAGGGCCAGTGTGTCCACGGGGTTCTCCCTTCAGTCAAAGCAGGGTGACAGAAATGGTCAGGATTCCAGACAACCGGGAGCGGATGAAGAATCACAGCTGAGCGATCCCGATCTTGCAGGCGTGGATCCCATGTCTGTATATGACCCTGCGGAAGATGATTATTACGGAGATTATGTGGATTTCGATATTCCCTGGTCCCTTCGAGTGGACTACAGCTTCAGCTATTCCAAACCCAGGGATGTGCCCAGTGTGGTCCAGACCGTAAGGGCTTCGGGGGACTTCAGCCTGACGCCGAAATGGAAGATCGGGTTCAATACCGGGTACGATCTGGACCGAATGCAGTTCACCACCACCAACCTGAGCATATACAGGGATCTTCATTGCTGGGAGATGAGGATCTCGGTGGTACCCTTTGGCACGTATAAATCCTACAATTTCCAGATCAATGCAAAATCATCCATCCTGTCTGATCTGAAATACAACAAGAGAAAGTCCTGGCAGGATAATTTTTAAAAGCAATGCACATGAAAACCAAAAAGATCATCGAAACACGCAATGCGCCTCAGCCAGTAGGGCCTTATTCACAGGCCGTCGAAGTAAACGGAATGCTCTTTGTTTCGGGCCAGGTACCTGTCGATCCGGATACAGGCAGTGTGGCGGAAGGAGGGATCGCCGGACAGACAGAGCAGGTGATGAAAAATACCGGTGTCATCCTTGAGGCGGCCGGTTACGGCTTTGAACATGTGGTCAAGTCCACCTGCCTGCTGTCCGATATGGATAATTTTGCAGCCATGAACGAGGTATATGCCCGCTATTACCCGGAAAAACCACCGGCCCGGGCTGCCTTTGCGGTCAAAACCCTGCCCCTGGGAGTTTTGGTGGAGATCGAGACCATCGCCATGAAATAAGTTTCTCACACAGGAAACCTGTCGGGACAGTCTCTTTTTGATGTCATGAGGCTTGTTTAGAATGCTTATTCGGAAACGATCTCAAAGGGGATATCCACATGCACTTCCCTGTGCAGTTTAATGGTGGCGGAGTATTGTCCGATCTCCTTGATCAGGTCATCCTTGATGGAAATATTCTTTCGATCCACATCGAACCCCTTCTCTTTGAGCGCTTCGGCGATCTGGATGGTATTCACCGAACCAAAGATCTTTCCCTTGGTACTTGTCTTGGCTCCGATGGTCAGGGAAATATCCTTCATCTTTTCAGCCATCTTCTCCGCGGCTTCCTTCATCTGCGCTTCCTTGTGTGCACGCTGGCGAAGGATCTCTTCATGAACCTTGGTGGCCTCTTTGGTGGCACTGATCGCATATCCTTTGGGGATCAGGTAATTCCTTGCATATCCGTCCTTCACGGTAATGATATCGTCCTTATGGCCGAGGTTGGGTATGTCCTGTTTTAAAATGATGTTCATCTCCGGCTCCTCCTTTTATTTTAACATGTCAGTAACATAAGGCAGCAATGCCAGATGCCTGGCCCTTTTAATGGACGTAGCAACCTTTCTCTGGTATTTCAGGGAGGTGCCGGTCAGACGCCGGGGAAGGATCTTACCCTGCTCATTCAGGAATTTTTTCAGGAATTCGGGATCTTTGTAATCGATGTACTTGATCCTGTTCTTCCTGAACCTGCAATACTTTTTCTTTTTGATCTCAACCGTGGGGGGGGTTAAGTACCTGATTTCTGTCGTGTCCTGTGCCATTATTCCTCCTCCTGTTTTTGTTCTGCTGATTTTTTCGCCCGTTTCTTTTCACTGTAAGCAACCGCATACTTTTCCATTTTCATGGTCAGAAAGCGCAGGATCCGCTCGTCCCTGCGGTATTCGGTTTCCAGCTTTGCAATGATCCCGGGATCAGCCCTGAACTCGATCAGGTGATAAAAACCGGTCGATTTTTTCTGAATGGGATAGGCCAGCTTCTTCAGGCCCCAGTCTTCTTCATGCACGATCTCACCACCGTTGTCGGTGATAATCTTCTTGAATTTGCCAACCGCTTCCTTCATCTGATTTTCAGACAAAACGGGAGTTGCAATGAAAACGGTTTCGTATTGATTCAACATTATGAATAAATTAGTTATTAAAAAATCGACTGCAAAATTAGCAAGTTTTCGAATAACAGCAAAGAAACCAGATCTTTTTTAACTGCCTTCGATCACTTTCAACTTTGTTTCTAAGTTCCTATCTTTAGATCCGATTTTATTACAGGGTATGGATACTTTTCTCGTTTCTGCACGCAAATACAGGCCCGACACGTTCAATGACGTAGTGGGGCAGGGTTCAATCACCACCACACTGAAGAATTCCATACTCAACAAGCACCTGGGGCATGCATACCTGTTCAGCGGTCCGCGGGGAGTGGGGAAGACCACCTGTGCGAGGATTTTCGCGAAAACCATCAATTGTTTCAGCATCACCGAATCGGGCGAAGCGTGCAACAGCTGCGAATCATGCAAATCCTTTCATGAGAACCGTTCCTACAGCATCCATGAACTGGATGCTGCCTCAAACAATTCGGTGGACGATATCAGGACCCTGAACGAGCAGGTCAGGATCCCTCCCCAGATCGGTTCCTACAGCATCTACATCATTGATGAGGTGCACATGCTGTCCCAGTCGGCTTTCAATGCCTTCTTGAAAACCCTGGAGGAGCCTCCGAAGCATGCCGTATTCATCCTGGCCACCACAGAAAAGCATAAGATCATTCCCACCGTCCTTTCCCGGTGTCAGATTTTCGATTTCAACCGGATCAAAATTGACGATATCGTGGAATATCTGATGCAGATCGCCCGGCAGGAGGAGATCGGGTACGAGGAGGATGCACTCCATGTAATCGCAAGGAAAGCCGACGGTGCCATGCGGGATGCCCTTTCCATTTTTGATCAGGTCGTGAGTTTTTCCGGCAAGAGCATCACCTACCAGGATGTGATCAAAAATCTGAATATCCTGGATGATGAATATTACTTCAGGCTGACCTCCGCAGTCCTTGATCGTGACACCTCCGCGGCCCTGCTGATCTTCGACGAGATTTTGGCCAGGGGATTCGATGCCCGCAACTTCATCAATGGATTTGCCGCACACCTGCGCGATCTGATGATCTGCAAGGATCCTGAAACCGTCAGGCTGATGGAGGTGGGGGCCGGGATCAGGGAAAGGTACCTCGAACGGTCGACAGATGTTCCCGTGATGATGATCTACCAGGGACTGGAGATCTGTAACCAGGCAGATATTCAGATCCGCACCAGCAGGAATCAGAGGCTGACCGTTGAACTTGCCCTGGTCCGTCTGACAAATCTGCAAACCGGTTCAAAAAAAAAAGGATTTCCTGACGAAGGTCCCGCCCGGGAACCGGGTCCTCCGGAAAAGCACGTAACGCCTGCGGGATCTTCCCGGGAAACAGAAGCTTCCGCAGCTCCCGGATCTTCCCGGGAACCCGACACTCCGGCAGCAACCGGATCTTCACCGAAAAACGGCCCGTCGCAGGACCCCGGAGCTTCTGAAAACGCGAACCACACCAGCAAGATCATCAAGAAGCCCTCTATCTCCATCAGGGAGAGCCTGAAGGGTACATCCGTCAAGTCTGAAGGAGAAGTTTCGGCAGATCAAAAAAAACCCCCGGCAGGGAAAGCCGCCTGTGAAATGCCGGAGCCTCCCGATCCGGACCAGATCCTGAAGGCCTGGGACGACTACGCTGCCACGATCGAGAAAAGCCGCCCGAGAATATACAGCACCCTGAAGTCCAACCGGCCCGAAATAAGGACCGATGGAACAGTGAGGCTACAGCTCAACACCGAAGCACAGCGGGATCATTTCACCAGGAATATCAGACCGGCCCTCTTACAGTTCATCCAGGATGCGCTCGGGGTGTCCCATCTGGAGATATACACAGAGGTGGCAAAAAATGAGCAGAACGGGAAGAGGATCTATACCGATCAGGATAAACTTGATTACCTGATGAAAAAGAACCCTGAGCTGGGACAGCTCAAATCCAGGTTCAATCTGGATTTTGATCAGTGAATCCCTAATACCTATAAAAATACTTCTTATGAACGGAGAAAAGATCACCAAGGAATCTGGTAAACTTATTGTGCCTGACCATCCTGTCATTCCTTTTATTGAAGGAGACGGAACGGGTCCTGACATATGGGCGGCAACTGTTCGCGTTCTGGAGGCAGCCGTGGAGAAAGCCTACCAGGGGAAGCGTAAGATCGTCTGGAAGGAAGTCCTCGCAGGCGAAAAGGCTTACAATGAGACCGGCCAGTGGCTTCCCGGGGAGACCCTGGATACGATCCATGACCACCTGGTTGCTATCAAGGGTCCGCTCACCACTCCGGTGGGAGGAGGGATACGGTCACTGAATGTGGCCCTCAGGCAGATCCTGGACCTGTACGTATGTCTCAGGCCCGTAAAACATTATTCCGGGGTCCCGTCCCCGGTGAAGGACCCTGGCTGGACAGACATGGTGATCTTCCGGGAGAATTCAGAAGACATCTATGCAGGGATTGAATGGATGACCGGGACCGAGGAAGGAGAAAAGATCAAAAAGTTTTTGATCGATGAAATGAACGTTTCCACCATCCGCTTTCCGGAAACTACTTCCATCGGGATCAAGCCTGTATCAAAAGAGGGGACCTCCCGGCTGGTACGTGCTGCCATCCAGTACGCGGTTCGCAACAAGCTCCCCTCGGTTACCCTGGTGCACAAGGGAAATATTATGAAATATACTGAGGGACAGTTCAAAGCCTGGGGATATGAACTGGCGGAGAGGGAATTCAGCGACCTGGTTTTCACATGGAAACAATATGATGAGATTGCGGAGAAGGAAGGGAAAGAAGTGGCGGACGACATGCAGGAGCAGGCGATCAGTGAAGGCAAGATCCTGATCAAGGACGTGATCGCCGATGCATTTCTGCAGCAGATCCTCACCCGTCCGAAGGAATACTCGGTGATCGCCACCATGAATCTGAACGGGGACTATATATCCGATTCGCTTGCAGCCATTGTGGGCGGGATCGGGATCGCCCCCGGGGCCAATATCAACTATGAAACGGGTCATGCCGTTTTTGAAGCGACTCACGGTACGGCTCCCAAATATGCCGGCCAGGACAAGGTGAATCCCGGCTCCCTGATACTTTCGGGGGTCCTGATGCTTCATTACATGGGATGGGACCAGGCCGGTGATCTGATTGTCAAGGGGCTCCAGAGTGCCATTAAGCAGATGAAAGTGACCTACGATTTTGCCCGGCTGATGGAGAATGCCCACACTTTGAAGTGTTCCGAATTCGGTACAGCGATCATTGAATATATGTAGCAGGGTAAAGATGGGCTGGGCAGCCGGGAGCAGTATCCCGGCTTTTTTTGTTTGGTATGTTATTTGGGGGATATCCCCGATAAAAACAGTAAATTTGTATCTCAAAATTAAGAGACCAGATCATGGATGTTGGTAAAATATTATCAAAGTTTTTAGGAAGCAAGGCGGACCGGGATATGCGGGTAGTGATGCCTTACGTGGAGAAGATCGATGAGGCACATGAATCCATTCAGACACTGAGCAATGATGCACTTCGTGAGAAGTCGGCCGCGCTTAAAAAACGTGTGCAGGAGTATGTGGCCGAAGAGCAGGCAACCCTGAAGGAGTTGAAGGAGAAGGCTGAGGATCCGGATGTGGATGTAACGGAAAAAGAGCCCATCTACCAGGAAATAGACAAACTGGAGGAAGTGATCGATGACAAATATGAGGAGATCCTCGATGAGATCCTTCCGGAAGCATTTGCCCTGATCAAAGAAACCGCCAGCAGATTCAAGGAAAACGAGGTCATCGAGGTGACGGCCCTGGATTATGACCGCACACTGGCTGCCAGCAGGGATTCCATTGAGATCAAAGGGGAAAAAGCCTGCTGGAAGAACCGCTGGATGGCGGGCGGGAACGAAATCACCTGGGACATGGTGCATTATGATGTCCAGCTGATCGGAGGGGTGGCCCTCCACAGCGGAAAGATCGCTGAGATGGCCACAGGTGAAGGGAAGACGGTGGTGGCCACATTGCCGGTATTTTTGAACGCACTGACGGGGAAAGGTGTACATTTGGTCACGGTGAATGATTACCTGGCCAAGCGTGATGCGGAATGGATGGGACCGATCTATGAATTTCACGGACTCACGGTGGATTGCATTGACAAGCATCCGCCCAGTTCAGAAGCCAGGAGACAAGCCTACAGGTGTGATGTGACCTTCGGGACCAACAATGAATTCGGATTTGACTACCTGCGTGACAATATGGCGCACAGTCCGGCCGAACTGGTACAGCGGAAACATAATTATGCCATTGTGGACGAGGTGGATTCCGTGCTGGTCGATGATGCCAGGACCCCGCTGATCATTTCGGGTCCGGTGCCCAAGGGCGATAATCAGGAATTCGGTGAGTACAAGCCCAAGGTGGAAAAACTGGTCAGCGCCCAGCGTCAGCTTGTCAACAACATCTTTGCAGATGCCCGCAGGCTGCTGGATGAGGGCGACACAGAAAAGGCAGGGTTCAAGCTGCTGCAGGCGCATAAAGGATTGCCCAAGTACAAACCCCTGATCAAGCTGCTCAGCGAGGAGGGGAACAAAACCCTGATGCTGAAAACCGAGAACCATTATATGCAGGAACAGTCCAAGAACATGCATCTTGTGACCGATGACCTGTTTTTCGTCATCGAGGAGAAACTGAATTCTGTGGAACTGACCGAGAAGGGCATTGACCTGATTACCAGTGATTCGGATGATCCGGACTTCTTCATTCTTCCGGATATCGGCAGCGAAGTGGCCGAGATTGAAAAATCCGACATGCCCGACAAAAAGAAACTTGAGGTAAAGGACAAGATGCTCCAGGATTACGCGGTCAAGTCGGAGCGGATCCATACGGTGAACCAGCTGCTGAAGGCATATGCCATGTTTGAAAAAGAGGTGGAATACGTGGTCATCGACAACAAGGTGAAGATTGTGGATGAACAGACAGGCCGGATCATGGAGGGGAGAAGGTACAGCGACGGGTTGCACCAGGCCATCGAGGCGAAGGAAAACGTGAAGGTGGAGGCATCCACCCAGACCTGGGCCACGATCACCCTTCAGAATTATTTCCGGATGTACCACAAACTGGCCGGGATGACAGGAACGGCCGAAACCGAAGCAGGCGAGTTCTGGGATATCTACAAGCTGGATGTGATGGTGATCCCCACAAACCGTCCGGTGATCCGTGATGACCGGGAGGATCTGATATTCAAAACAAAGCGTGAGAAATACAACGCGGTGATCGATGAACTGGTCCGGCTGAACAAGCAGGGCAGGCCCGCCCTGGTGGGGACCACCACGGTGGAAGTCTCGGAGCTCCTTTCAAAAATGCTTAAGATCAGAAAGATATATCATAATGTGCTGAATGCCAAATTGCACCAGCGGGAGGCAGAAGTGGTGGCCCAGGCCGGAAAGCCGGGAACGGTGACCATCGCCACCAACATGGCGGGGCGGGGTACCGATATCAAACTTGCGCCGGAGGTGAGAGAGGCGGGGGGACTGGCGATCATCGGGACCGAAAGGCATGAGTCGCGCCGTGTGGACAGACAGTTGCGGGGGCGTTCCGGAAGACAGGGCGATCCGGGGTCCTCACAATTCTACGTATCCCTCGAGGACGATCTGATGCGGCTCTTCGGTTCGGACCGGATCGCAGGGATGATGGACAGGCTGGGACTGAAAGAAGGGGAAGTGATCCAGCATCCTATGATCACCAAATCGATCGAGCGGGCACAAAAGAAGGTTGAGGAGAACAACTTCGGGATCAGGAAGAATCTTCTGGAGTATGATGATGTGATGAATGCCCAGCGGGAGGTGATCTATAAAAAGAGGCGCCATGCACTGTACGGTGAACGAATCGGGCTCGACCTGGCCAATATGATGTATGACGTGACCGAGAGCATTGTGAACGACTTTCATCAGGGTGCTGATTTTGACGGGTTCAAGCTGGAGCTGATCCGTTTCCTTTCCATCGAATCTCCTGTTTCAGAAGCGGAATTCAAGAAAATGGACGCCGGTGAGCTGGTGGATAAGATCTACGAGATCCTGCTGGAAACATACAGAAGGAAGCAGGAAAGCATCTCCGATCAGGCCATGCCGGTGATCAATCAGGTCTACGAACACCAGCGCCAGGTCTACGAGAATATCGTGGTACCCGTATCGGACGGTACCCGGGTCTTCCAGGTCCTTGCCAACCTGGAAGCCTGCCACAAATCAGAGGGAAAGGAACTGGTACGTGCCTATGAGAAAAGCATCCTGCTGGTGACCATCGACCAGTCCTGGCAGGAGCATCTCCGGGAGCTTGACGATTTGAGACAATCGGTCAGGAATGCCGCATATGAACAGAAAGATCCGCTGCTGATCTATAAATTCGAAGCCTTTGAACTCTTCACGGCCATGATCGATAAGATCAACCGGGATGTGGTTTCTACCCTGATGAAGGCCCACATTCCGTTGCGTGATCCGGAAAGTGTGAAGAAGGCAGAGGCTCCCAAAAGAATGGATCTGAGCAAATTCGAGGCCAACAAGGATGAAACGCCCAGATACAATGATCCTTCCGGTGGTGGGCCGGGCAAAGACGGCCGTACCAGGACCCAGCAGCCGGTCAGGGTGGAAAAGAAAATAGGAAGGAATGATCCCTGTCCCTGCGGCAGCGGCAAGAAATATAAGAATTGTCACGGGAGACCGGGAATGACCTAGATCTATTGATGAAGCTCCCGGTCCAGTGAACTGATCTCGGAATACAATGGATCGGAGACCGGGATCAGGGGAAGTCTCAGCACATTTTCGATCCATTCCTGGATCTCCATGGATGCCTTCACCCCTGCGGGATTCCCTTCTTTGAAAATGGCCTTCATCATGGGAAGGAGCCTGTAGTGCAGTTCACGGGCCTTGTCAAAGGCGCCCTCCAGGGCAGCTGCGACCATGGTGGAAAACAGTCCGGGGTAAGCATTCCCGATCACGCTGATCACACCGTCACCTCCTGCAGCGATCAGGGGAAGTGCGATGGAATCATCGCCCGAGACCACAAGGAAACCATCCGGACGGCTTCTGATGATCGACATGACCTGGTCGAAATCGCCCGATGCTTCCTTGACGGCAACGATCTTTCCGGGCAGATCATGAGCCAGGCGGAGAACCGTATCCGCTGCGATGTTCGAACCTGTTCGGCCGGGTACGTTGTATAGCATCAGTGGGACCTGTGAGACGGCCGCAATGGCTGAGAAATGCCGGTACAATCCCTCCTGGGAAGGCTTGTTATAATAGGGAGCTACGCTGAGCAGTCCGCTGACACCCTTCAAATCCATCGTCTTTACTGCTTCAACCACCGCCCGGGTATTGTTCCCTCCCGCTCCCACGATGACCGGGATCCGTCCGCCGTTGGTCCCAATCACACGCCGGACCACCTCATTTTTCTCTTTCGCCGAAAGGGTGGGGGTTTCGGCGGTCGTTCCCAGGACAACCAGGTAGTTGACCCCGTTCTGGATCAACCGTTCGGTATGATCCGCCAGTCTGCCATGGTCCACTTCCCCGTCCTTTGTGAATGGTGTGACCATTGCAACTCCCGTTCCTCTGAATTGATATGCCATTGTCATACGGTGTCAGTTTGAAGGATTCAACATGGAAACATAATGCTTGACCTGTTCGGCAAAATACCCGATGTCGTGTTTCTCATCCCCGAGATTGATCATCAGATCGTAGTCATTTTCCTGCTCGGTGTAACAGCCGATCTTGAACCTGGCAGTGGAAAGCTGGACAAGGTACTGCAACTCGAGGGATATGCTGAAAGAAAAATCGATCAGGATATCAGGATCGCACTGAAAGTAGGCATCGACCACCTCGCCCCCTGGTTTCAGGTACCAGTTCAGGTCGTTTTTGGTGATGAATGAGTAGTTTTTCCAGAAAAGCATCTCCTCGGGGATCTCTTTCTCCTGGACGAATCCGAACGCATTACACCGGATCTCTTTTTCTTCCAGGAATTTCCGGAATTCCTTGATGACCCGGAAAGAATCAGTTTCACTGGTATCGAAAAGGATCACCGCCGATGCTGCGGTCTTGAAATTATGCACCTGGACGTCGCGCTGAGCAGATTTCCTTTTTCTTTTCAGGATCCTCCAGCCGATGCTTTCTGCCAGTTTTGTCATGTTAGGAACAAAAATACAATTTTAAATGAAAGCTGTCAGGACAGCATGGAAAGGAAATCTTTTTCCGAAATGATAGGGATTCCCAGTTTCTGTGCCTTCCCGTATTTGCCGGGCCCCATGTTCTTCCCGGCCAGGATGTAATCTGTCTTTGAGCTGACGGAACCCGTGCTGCGTCCTCCGTACTGTTCGATCATGGTTTTGAGCTGATCCCTGGAGTGTGTTTCAAAAACCCCGGAGATCACGAATGATTTACCTTCAAGGGGATTGCTTATGCGGGGTCCGTGAATCCCGGGCTCCTCTGATCCGCTCCCGGTTTCCATCCGGAATTGCAGTCCGTGGGATCTCAATTTCTTAACCAGTTCCAGGTTTTTCGGATCGTCAAAGTAGGAACGAACCGAGGCTGCGATCCTCTCACCGATTTCGTCGAGTGCCATCAAATCATCCCGGTCGGCCTCCATGATCCGGTCCAGCGACCCGAAGGATTCTGCCAGCTTCCGGGCCACCGTTTCACCGACATAACGGATCCCGAGTCCGTACAGGACCCGGGGGAAGGGGATCTGTTTTGAGCGTTCAATGCTCTGAAGGAGCCTGCGGGCAGACTTCTCTTTGAAACGGTCAAGTTTTACCAGGCCACCGAAGTCCAGCTTGTAAAGGTGCGACGGATCGCGTACAAGGCCTTCCCTGAACAGCTGATCCGTGGTTGCCTCTGCCGCATGGATATCCAGTGCCCTGCGGCTGATAAAATGTTCGATCCGGTTCTTGATCTGTGGCGGACAGCCGGTGATGTTGGGACAGTAGTAAGCCGCTTCGTCTTTTTCCCTTTTCAAAATCGTCCCGCATTCGGGACAGCGGGTGATGAAATTGAACGGGACACTGGCCGCCTCCCGCCGGTCCCTGGCCACTCCCACGATCTTGGGGATGATCTCACCCCCTTTTTCCACATACACATGGTCCCCGATCCTGATATCCAGCACCCTGATCTGATCTGCATTATGGAGGGATGCCCGTTTTACGGTTGTCCCGGCAAGCCGGACCGGTTCAAGGTTGGCCACCGGTGTGACCGCCCCGGTACGCCCTACCTGGAAGTCAACGCTTACCAGACGGGTGAGTGCCTGCTCCGCCCTGAATTTATAGGAGATGGCCCAGCGGGGTATTTTGGCGGTGAAACCCAGGCGTTCCTGGAGGTCGATGGAATCCACCTTGATGACCACCCCGTCGATGGCAAAGGGAAGATCTTTTCTGGATTTCTCCCAGTGATCGATAAAGCCGAATACCTCCTCCATATGATGGGCGATGGTGTTATAAGGGGGGATCTTAAAACCCCATGACCCCGCTTTTTCAAAGCTTTCATGGTGGGTGGAGAACCATTGCCGTGCATCGGGGATGTAATAAAACAGGCAATCAAGAGGGCGCCTTGCCACCAGGGAAGAATTCTGCAGCTTCAGAGTCCCGGCGGCCGCATTCCGGGGATTGGCAAACGGGGGCTCCCCCTGCTGTTTTTTTTCCACATTGAGTTTCTCAAATACATCTGCAGGAAGGATCACCTCCCCCCTGATCTCGAACAGTTCGGGAAACCCTGAACCCTGCAGTTGAAGCGGAATGCTCCTGATGGTGCGGATATTCCTGGTCACATCATCCCCCTGTGTGCCGTCCCCCCGGGTCAGTGCCCTGTGCAATTTTCCCTGTACATAGGTGAGACTCACCGCCACCCCGTCATATTTCAGTTCGCAGAAATATGATAGATCACCCCCGGACACCTTCCTCACCCTCCGGTCAAAATCCATCAACTCCTCCCTGCTGTATGTGTTTCCCAGGGAAAGCATGGGATACCGGTGAGGGAACGACTCGAATTCCTGGTTCAGGTCACTTCCCACCCGGCGCGTGGGCGAGTTCTCGTCGCTGAACCGGGGGAATGCTTCTTCAAGCCGCTGCAATTGTTTCAAAAGCTGGTCGAATTCGAAATCGGAGATGGCCGGACTTGATTTGACGTAATAATCGTAATTATGGCGATGGAGTTGTTTCCGGAGATCTTCGATCCTTTTTCGGGCCTGTTCGGGGGTCAACTGCCCGGAAGTTGCCTGCTCTGGGGTCATCAAGACTGGATTTTGGGCAAAATTAAGAAAATATTTCCCGATGATATGGTATCTTCAGGCTTTCTAATAACACCCGAAAGATCTGTTATGCGGCTTCTTTTACGCAAGTGTCTGCTGATCATAATGATCCTGGAGGCCACCGGGGCCGGGGAGCTGGATGCCCAGCTTCAGCATCCCGGCAAACCCTTCGGATTTGAAAGCTCCCTGAAGGCTGCAGAGGTCATGTACCTGCTTCCCCCGATGGATCCGCTGGAACTGGAAGCCGACAGGCTGATGAACCGGCAGGAAGGGGCCAAGACCATCCATTTTGCCGTGGAAAGAACCGTGGACCTTTCTCCCGCGACGCAGGGAAGCTGGATGCAGCAGGGAAAGATGCGCGTATGGAGGGTGCATGTGGTCTCCCCGGAGGCATATTCCCTGGGACTCGTCTTCAACGGGTATCAGCTGGAAGAAGGGGTGAAGGTATTTGTCTACGATCCTGGGATGCGGCACATCAAAGGGGCTTTCACAGCCGGGAACAACAAACCTTCCCGGATCCTTCCCGTGGGCCACATTCCCGGTCAGGAAATGATCGTGGAAATGCAGGTTCCCCTGGGATTGATCGATTACGGGGTCCTTCACCTCGAATCGGTCTCACACGCCTTTCTTCCCCTCTTTACAGAAGAATTGAAACGGGACATCCGTTTTGGACGCTCTCAGGATTGTGAGATAGACATCAACTGTGAGGAAGGAGCATCATGGCAGCTGCACAAACGATCGGTGGTAAGGATCTTCACCACCAGGGAGTACTGCACAGGTGTGATGGTCAACACCACGGCCTATGACGGAATCCCGTACCTGCTCACTTCAGAACATTGTATCAACAGGACCTACTATGCCGACCGTTCCGTTTTTGTCTTCAACTATGAGAGCCCCTCCTGTTTCGGAGGGGACGGATCAACAGACCTTTCCATTTCCGGTTGTGATACCATTTCGGTGGGCGACAGCATTGATTTCAGCCTGGTCAGGTTATCGCTCCCGCCGCCCGATTCATTCGATGTGTACTTTGCCGGTTGGGATCTGAATGAGGACCAGTTTTCCCGAACCGTTACCATCCATCATCCGGAGGGAGACATCAAGAAGATCTCCATCGATGAGGATCCCCCGTCCATTGTGGAGGAACCCGGCGATATCCCTCCGGGGGAACTGAGAGACTACTACTATTTCTCATACTGGTGGATCAAACAGTGGGACGTGGGCAGCACCGAAGGGGGATCCTCCGGTTCCCCGCTGTTCAATTCGGCCGGAAGGATGATCGGTATTCTGACCGGAGGATATGCCAGCTGCGGGGATTCCATCGGTTATGATGCGGAAGAGGACAGGGTGATCTACAGCATGGCCCTGAACCGGAATGATTATTACACCCGGATGGACGTGGCCTGGGATTATAACGGAGATACCGGACCCGTCCTGAAACCGTGGCTCGATCCCCTGGATTCAGGTGCGGTCGCCATCGGCGGGTATTATCCTGCATATATTACTCCGCCCGGATCGGATCCCGGTGCACGTTTTCGGATTTTCCCCAATCCTGTCCGGAGAAGCCTGTACATCGTCCCTTTATCTGCAGGACAGCATCGCATCAGCTACCGGGTTCTTGATCTCTCGGGACGCCTCCATATGACGGGCGAATTCGTTGATGCGGAACAGATCTCCCTCGACATCCGGATGCTCAGTCCCGGGAGTTATGTGATCGCGCTGGAAGCGGGAGGGGAAATTGAATATAAAAGATTCATTGTGCCGGAATGAGACGGATCCCCTACATCCCGCAGGCTCTTTGCACCACTGCAGGTTATCTCCTGGTGGGTCTCCAGCTGCTGTGGTCCTGTACGGGAAATGGAAGGACCGGGTATGAAAACGGCGAAAAGCAAAGCGGTCCCCATACCCGGTACGCCTCCGGGTTCGGGGTGGAACAGACCGGGGATCTCAAGCTGGTGCATGTTTTCGATCCCTGGCAGAAAAGCAGGAACGCCACTTTTTCCTATCTCCTGGGAAAGGATCCCGCACAGGTTCCCGATTCACTCAGGAAAATTCCCTTTATTGAAGTTCCGGTCCGGCGCGTGATCACCCTGTCCACAACCCACATTGCCATGATCCGTTCGCTGGATGAATCGGGAACCATCCGGGGAATCTCCGGTGCGGATCTGATGTATGACACCGCGATGATCAAAAGGATCCGGAAGGAGGAGGTGATCGATGTGGGATATGACCGGACCCTGAACTATGAGCTGATCGTTTCTCTGCAACCCGATGTACTTTTCCTGTACGGGGTGGAAGGCAATATCAGAGAGATCGCCGATAAGCTTGTGGAGATGGGCGTTCCGGTTGTCTTCTGCGGGGATTACCTGGAGGAGCATCCCCTGGGAAAAGCCGAGTGGCTCAAATTCTTTTCACTTTTCTTTCAGAGGGAGTCGGAAGCAGACAGCCTTTTTCAGCGGATCGATTCCTCTTACCGGGTCCTGGCAGCCATGACGGATTCTCTGGCGGAAAAACCTTCCGTGCTCACGGGGTTGCCATGGAAAGATGCCTGGTATATGGCAGGCGGGAACAGTTATGCCGCAAGACTGATCAAGGATGCGGGGGGAAGATATCTCTGGGAAGATTCGAAATCCACCGAAGCCATCCCCCTGAATATTGAATCGGTCTTTTCCAGGGCCGTCAGGGCCGATGTATGGATCAATCCCGGGGCCGCTACCAGCCTGGATGACCTGATCCGGTTCGATGAGCGTTTCAGAACCCTGGATGTGGTCGGGGAGGGGATGGTGTATAACAACAATGCCCGGCTGAATCCATCGGGGGGGAATGATTACTGGGAATCGGGTGCGGTCCGTCCCGACCTGATCCTTGCCGATTTGATCAAAATCTTTCATCCTGATCTGATGGAAGATCATTCATTCATATATTACAGAAAATTAAAATAATCGTTAAATTTGCGGATCATCAACTCATTGACCCATGCCCAGCATCAGACTTCTGAAAAAAGACATCAACAAGATCGCATTTGAGCTGCTGCGCGAGTGTTTTGCTTACCGGCACCATTCGGAAGATCTCTCCGAGGATAAATTCGACGAGGTGATCAAGAAAATTGTTCTGCTGCGAAATGATTTGATCCTCAGGACCAATCATCCTGAGGCCGATGCCGAGTCCGGCTCCCTGAAGGAGCATTACAAAAAAGTCCATATGGACCTGCTCAGGATGGCAGATGAGGTGGAAGAACTTAAAAAATAGACTGTGAAGTTGCACTCCAGGAGCGCTTGGGTCGTTTTTCTGCTGGTTCTGCTTCTGGTCGTTTTTTCTTTGCTGGACATCAGGCTGGGAAGTGTCCGGATCACCTTTTCTGAGATCCTCGCCCATCTTACCCGTTCCCACGGCCTTTCCGGCGAGCAGCTTATCATCCTGAAGAATTTCAGGTTGCCCAGGCTGGCGACTGCCCTGCTGGCCGGAGCGGCCCTGCCCGTGTGCGGACTTCAGATGCAGACCCTTTTCCGGAACCCGCTGGCGGGCCCCTATGTACTGGGCATCAGCTCCGGAGCCAGCTTCGGGGCAGCGCTGGTGGTCATGAGTGTGGGAGCCGGCGGAATGGTAGCAGGCTGGGGACTGGCGCTGTCGGCCTGGCTGGGGGCCGGACTGGTAATGGTCCTGCTTCTTTTTGTCTCCTTCCGGATCAAAGATGTCATGACCATCCTGATCCTGGGCATCATGTTCTCCAGCGCCCTGATGGCGATCATCAACATCATGCAGTATTTCAGCGATGCATCCGCACTGAAATCATTCGTCATCTGGAGCATGGGAAGTCTGGGGAATGTCACGGGAAGCCAGATGATCATCCTCTCCTGCGCAGTGACCCCCGTGCTGGCAGGAACCCTGTTCTACCCGAAGATGCTGAACGGTCTGGTGCTCGGGGAAGAATACGCCCGGAGTATGGGGGTCAGGATCCAACGATCGCGGATCATCATTTTTGCGACCACCAGTATCCTGGCGGGGACCATCACAGCCTTCTGTGGTCCCATCGGATTTATAGGCATTGCTGTCCCGCACATCACCCGTTACCTGCTCGGCCGGACCGATCACAGGGTCCTGGTGCCGGCCACCATGATCACGGGCATGGTGATCATGGTGCTCAGCGACATTGTTTCCCAGTTGCCGGGAACCGACCGGATCCTTCCCATCAATGCGGTCACCTCTCTGATCGGCATCCCGGTTGTCATCTGGCTGGTCATTCTCAACCGAAAATCCCGTGCTTTCTGATGGAACCTTTAGCTGAAAAGCCCTTTGTCAGTCTGGAAAAAACGGCCATCGGCTATGACCCGGACAAAGTGATCCTGGAAAACATCCGTTTGTCGGTGATGCCGGGTGAGATGGTGGCACTGGTGGGGAGGAACGGAACGGGAAAGAGCACCCTGCTCAAATCGATCATCGGACTGCTTCCATTGCTTGCAGGGGACTGCAGTTTATTCGGCACCCCGATCGTGAAACTCAATCTCCGCAGAAGAGCCCTCCTGATGAGTTATGTCTCCTCGAGAATCCCTGACATGCCGCCCACATCTGTCCGGGAACTTGTATCCCTGGGAAGGATGCCGCATACGGGATGGACGGGCAGGCACCGGGAACAGGACCGGAAGCTGGTAAAACAGGCCATCAGTGAACTGGGCATGGAGAATTTTACCGAAAGGAAAGTGGATCAGCTGAGCGACGGAGAGTGCCGCAGGGTCATGATCGCCCGTGCATTTGCACAGGATACACCTTTGATGGTCCTGGATGAACCGACCGCTTTTTTGGATATTCCCAACAAATATGAACTGATCCGGATCCTGGGACGGTTCCGGGACGGTGGCAAATCCATCATTTTTTCTACGCATGACCTGGAAACTGCCTGGATGTGGGCGGATAAATTCTGGGTCATTCACAGGGGCAGGATCCGGCAGGGTGCCCCGGAGGACCTGGCTCTCAGGAGCGTGTTTGATGATCTTTTTACCGAATCGGGAATTACCTTTGACCACTCCCTGCGCAGGTTCGTTCCGCATAGGGTTGCCCGTGGGACCCTCAGGCTGGAGGGAGAAATGGGTCCGGTTATGGACTGGACACGGACCGCGATCGGACGTCTGGGGTTCCGGACCGGACAGGAAAGCGGAGTTGCCACCATCAGGATCAGGCGAGAGGGGAACGGAACCCAATGGGAGCTGATCCGCGGAGGACAAAAGCATATCTTTGAGAGTATCTATTATCTGGCCCGGTTCTTGATCCGGGCGGAATAATTATGTAATTTGACCCGTCAAACAAAACCCTGATCAGATGAAAATCAAAAAGATCATTGCTTATACCCTGGCCATAATCGTATTGCTCTTTTCCCTGGTGGCAATACTGGGCATATGGGAGATCGTGGACATCGAGGATCTTATCCTGCGCATGTTCAAATCATTGATGGTCATTTTGGCCGCAGCCGCGGTGATCGTGCTGATTTTTTCCATCCTGGACCGGCCTGACCCGCCCGAAAGAAAGGAGGAATGACAGGTTATCCGAGCAACCTGATGATCTTTTCCGCACTCACCCTGTTGGAGTATTCCGACAGGGTTTTCTTCCTGATACCGAGCTGGTCCTCCGTAAAAGGGGTATTCATCAATTCATCCACTTTCCGGAGTGTTTCCTCCGCGGTACCTCCCAGGTGACAGAGATGGGCCAGTCCTGTCCCTTCGATCATGGGCCGGTTGACCAGACAGTGCCTTCCTGCATAAAGGGCATGTATCAGTTTCAGTTTGATGCCGGTACTCTGTGCGGTGTAGAGCAAATGAATATGCGCATTCCGGATAAGGTTTTCCATCTGTTCCTCATCCGGATCGGGAACCACGGTCATGTGGGGATCTTCAGTGGCACGCCTGATCAACGATGCAGGCGGGGCTTTCCCTGCGACGATCACGGGATAGGAAATGCGGGAAAAAACGGTCCTGGACAGATCCATAAAAGCTTTTGAATTTTCCGGCACACTCAGGTTGCCATGAAACAGAAGATAGTCACCGCTTCCGGTTGGACAGCTCACCCGGTCGAACTTATGAAAAGCAGGAACGAACAGGGCAGGAGGGTACCGCTGATTGAAATATTCGGTTTCATGTTCTGCGATCGCCAGAATCTGGTCCGCATGATCCAGCACTCTTTCATAGCGCTCCAGTTTCCGGGCTTCCAGCCGGAAAAAGATCTTTCTGAACAGGTTTTTTTCGCTCACCGACAGAAAATGATAGTAGCGGTGCTCGATATTGTGTGTTCTGATCAGGACTTTTTTCCGGGCCCGGACACACATTTCCAGCACTGAGGTGGAATGGAGCCCTTCAAAAAGAACAGGGAAAGAATCACCCAGAAGGTTTTCTGGCATGGATTTTGAGGTTCTTGTAGCTATAATGTAAGGTGTGCTCCGGAGAAAATACCGGATCCCCGAGAGGCGGGGATAATAAAACACCCTCAGGCACATCTCTTCGAGTTCTTTGGAAGGCCGGCGGCCATAGGTGAAACAGTGAAGAATAACATGAATCCCTGCTTCTTTCAGCGCCTTCACTTTGTAATAGATATCGATCACCCCTCCATAATCGGGTGGATCGGGAACATTGAAGGATACAATATGAAGATATTTCGGGGACATGTTAAACTTTTATCAGAAACCGTGGTCTAACAGATAAAGATAAACTAAAAAATATTAACATTTTTTAGTACTTTTTTTAAAAATAAACGCAACAATTGCTATGGTTGGTGCGTTTAAGTAGTGAAGAGAGATTATTGATTATCAATTAGATAATTTCGTTCTTTTCTCTACATTTCTTTTCATAGATTTAGTTTTAGGGTTAGTTTAGTTTTGGGATCCCCCGGCGCCAGTCGGGGGATCTTTTTTTTTATATTTGCACCTCAACATTCATTACCTATGCAGCGAATTGACCGGATCATTACGAACATGGCTGTGGAAGCAGTCCGGGATCTATGGGAGATATCCATCGGAAAAGAGCTGATCCAGATCCAGAAAACCCGCAGGGAATTTACCGGTGATTTTACCCTGGTCATGTTCCCGTTACTGAAAGCATCCGGACTTTCCCCCGAGAAGACAGGTGAACAGATGGGAAGCTATATGGTGGAACATTCGGACATGCTTTCAGGATTTGAGGTGATCAAGGGGTTTCTGAACCTCACCGTCTCACAGAAATACTGGAAGGAAAAGCTGGGCGGTGATATGCGTTCTCCCCGTTTTGGAACCCGGGAGTTGACGGACCTCTCGCCCCGGGTCATGGTCGAATTCTCTTCTCCCAACACCAACAAACCCCTGCACCTGGGACACATCCGGAACAACCTGCTGGGTTACGCCATTTCCAGGATCATGGAGGCCAGCGGGGACAGGGTCAGGAAGGTGAACCTGGTGAACGACCGGGGGATCCATATCTGCAAATCAATGCTTGCCTGGCAGAAATGGGGTCGGGGGGAAACACCCCGGTCGTCCGGGATGAAGGGGGATCATCTCGTGGGCAAATACTATGTACTGTTCGAACAGGCCTACAGGCGTGAAGTGGAGGAACTGGTATCGGACGGGAAAGACCGGAAAGAAGCGGAATCTCAGGCTCCTCTGCTGGAAGAGGCCCGGGAAATGCTCCGGAGGTGGGAGAAAGAGGACCCGGCTGTCAGGGAACTTTGGGAAAAGATGAACCGGTGGGTATATGAGGGGTTTGATGAAACGTACCGGCGAATGGGGGTGGATTTTGACACCATTTACTATGAGTCGGAGACCTATAAACTGGGGAAGGAAATTGTACTGAAGGGACTGGATGAGGGGATCCTTTACAGGAAGGCGGATGGCTCTGTCTGGGCGGACCTGACAGGAGAGGGACTGGACCATAAGCTTCTGCTGCGATCGGACGGGACATCCGTATACATGACCCAGGACGTGGGGACCGCACACCAGCGTTACCGGGAATATTCCTTCGACTCCCATATCTATGTGGTGGGGAACGAACAGGACTATCATTTCAAAGTGCTGGTCATGGTCCTGAAAAAACTGGGATTCCGGTGGGCTGACCGGCTTTATCATCTTTCTTACGGTATGGTGGAGCTTCCCGGGGGCAAAATGAAATCCCGGGAAGGTACGGTGGTGGATGCAGACGATCTCATGGATGAGATGGAAGCCACTGCCGCGGTCATGTCCGATCAGCTGGGGAAACTGGAAGGATACACAGGAGAAGAGAGGGAAAGGATCTGCAGGCAGGTGGGAATGGGGGCATTGAAGTATTTCATCCTGAAGGTCGATCCCAAAAAGAACATGACCTTTGATCCGGCCGAATCCATTGATTTCAACGGGAACACAGGACCCTTCATACAGTACACCTATGCCCGTATCCAGAGCGTATTGAGGAAAGGTCAGGGAAAGGAAGTGAAAGCAGGGGAGGGGGAATTGAACGATAAAGAAGTTCAGCTTGTCAGGATGATCCATGACTATCCCGACATCATTGTCGAATCGGCAAAAACGCTCAATCCGTCCCTGATCGCCAATTTTCTTTATGAGGTGGCGAAAGAGTTCAACCAGTTCTATCATGATTACAGCATTCTGGGGGCCGGCAGCCGCGAACAGGTTTCCACAAGGCTGCTGCTGGTCAGGGTAACCGGTCAGATCATCGAATCAGGGATGGGTCTGCTCGGGATCGAGGTGCCGGAAAGAATGTGAGATCGATATGATTTGCAGAAAATTCATCATTGTACTTGTCTTGCTGATGGGGATATCGGCATTTTCTGCTGCCCAGAAGAGCAGGGTTTTCTCCGTATTCCAGCTAATCGAATCGGAAGATTATGAAGATGCCAGGGATGCCATTGAACTGGCCCTCGAGCATCACAATACCTCCGACTGGTTCAGGACCTTTTATGCCAAGGGCCTGCTCTGCCAGAAAGCCTTTGAAGCGGGTTTTGAGGAAAATGACCGGGACAAAACGGAATTGTATCCCAACCAGCTTTTTGTGGCCTATGAGGCCTACAAAAAGGCCCTTCAGCTTGATACCCGCAACAGGCTTCAGTCGGCCATTGCCGCTCAATACTATCAGCTGGGGAATGATTTCCAGAAGCTGGGAGAACGGCTTTACCGGAAGAAGGAATACGCAGAATCACTGAAAGCATTTGAGCATGCATTGATGGTAAGCAAGAGCGAACTGCTCGCTGCAGAAACCGACAGCAGCCTGGTATACAATACTGCTCTGGCAGCCTATGAAAGCCGTAACTGGGAGAAGGCGGTCAACTACCTTTCCGGTCTGAACAGTGATGCATATTCTCCCAATACCGCCCTGTTGCTCTACAATGCACATCTGGAGGCGGGAGATTCCCTGATGGCCGAGGAAGTGTTGTCGCAGAGCATCGGCCGTTATGATTTCGATCAGACCCTTGTTCTCAAGCTGGTGGATTTTATGGTGGAGAAAGAGAGGATGGATGATGCCATCCAGTTGCTGGACAGTGTGATGGTTAAAAAGCCGGCCAATGCCATTTTCCCGTGGACATGCGGTCAGGTGTACCAGCAGACCGGTGCCTACGAAAAAGCCATTGAAATGTTAGAAAAGGCAAGCCAGCTATCTCCACGTGAGCCCCTGATCTATTATCACCTGGGGATCTGCCATTACAACATCGGGGTGGCCATCAATGAGGCCGCTCGACATATCGGGAACAGGGCCAGGTACCAGATGGAGAGGGACAGGGCGACAAAAAGGTTCCGGGAGGCGGTGAGGTGGCTCGAGAGATCCCATGAACTGAATCCGGGACACAAACCTACCATCTCAACGCTTTACAAATTGTACTATCATTTGAAGATGACAGAGGAACAGCAGGAAATGGAACTGCTCCTGGACTGATCAGAGCCTGAAAAGGAGCGACACTCCCACGAACTCCTTGAACTGGGCTTTGGGCGATTTTTTCCTGCTCCCGTCCGGCAACAGGACCGGCTCACCCCCTTCATCCAGCACAGGGAAACGGATATCGTCATCGTAGATCAGGTGCAGGTTCAGTCTGACCGTGAAGAACCAGCTGATCTTCTGGTCAAGGATCATTTCCCAGTCCACATCTATGTTCTGCGGTTTATTGAGATAACTGGAGAACAGCCTGACCGAGTTGGCAACGGTCATGTCTTCCAGGGGGCTGATCTTGTTCCGGACCACCAGCTGGGTTCCCATCTCCTGTCTGGCGCGTTGGTTTTCGCTGATCCCGTGCTGGGTCTGATCGATCCTGGCCGTATCCAGCACGAAGGTGTTCTTATAGGAAAGCGGGGCCAGATTGATGGAGGTATGCTTAAAGGGCTTATAGTCCACACCCAGTCCCACGGTAAGGGATGCAGGATTCAGGAATTTTGAGACCGTCACCGAATCATTGGGATAATCGTACCCTTTTCCGATCTGATTTTTCATATAGAAAACCGCGCTGAGATCGAATTTCCCCCGGACGTTCCTGTTAAACTGGGAATTGAATACCAGCTGGTCGGTGTTCTTGCGCAGACCGTGCTCCTCGGTGATGATGGTCCCGTATTTCAGTCTGGCTTCGCTGACCCACTGGGTTTTATTCGCTTTATTGGTATAGGTGGCCGAACCCGTGATATCCAGCATGCTGGAAAGGGAATTCTCTCCACCTTTCACCCAGTTGGAAAGATAGGTCTGATTGAATGTGAAGGCACTGGATGCACCATATTCCCAGGACACGGGATCGGGCTCCAGCAATTCCATCTTTTCCAGCGACCGGTCAGGTTCCCGGAGTGTAACGGGAATATGTTTGGTCCTTTCCCTGGTGAGCCGGTTCACATCGATGGCATCCTCCAGCAGCAGACTGATCTCATTTTTCCGTGGATTCCCGATCCAGAGAGTAATGGAATCGTTCTTGTCATTCCTGATCCAGAACCTGTAAAAATCCTCTTTACCCGTAGTCAGCCACAGGGGCATCTGGCCCCCGTACATGTCGTTCAGGACCAGCCTGGTGGAATCCCTCTGCTCCGTGTATTCCAGCAGGGTTTCCACTGCCTGCTGTAGCGAGTCGAGCTGGTGTTTGCCTGCGAGGTACCGGAAAGGAGATGCAGGATCGGCCATCCAGAGGGAAAGGGTATCGGTGTACACCAGGAAAGCCGAATCGGGAGTGATCCGGGCCGATCTTCGCATGGCAGGATCCTCCGGTGACGGGATGATGTTGTTCCCTGAATACCGGTACATGGGAAGGGCAAGGGCACGCAGGGCGGCGGTATCGATGCTTGTGACCATCACCGTATCGGCTTTCCGCTTCCGGTGCAGGATGGAATCGGCAATCTCCCGGATATTCTGAAGGGTGTCTGCAAACAGCAACTCATCATCATCCACCGTGTAACGGATTTCCGGTCTTCTTGTCAAAAACAGATTCATGTTCCAGCCCATGGAATCCAGGATAAAGGTGGAATCGTTCAGCCACCTTACCTGCAACGAATCCCGGATGAGAATATCTCTGAGGAATACGCTTATCGTATCAAATTCGGTTCCGGCAATACGCTGCCTTACACTGTCGAAAGGTTCACCGGCATGTTCAAATAACCGTAACAGGTCCTCTCTCAGGAGCACTTTTTCCGATCTCCAGGAAAGATCGCTCCGGGCAAAATCCCTGATATATTTGCGAGCCGAGTCGGTGGGGAAGTTCATCTGCACCCCGGACTGGCCAAAAGCATTGGCGGCGACCGCAAGGGTCATCAAAAAGAAAAAAATGCGTCTCATGATTGCTCTTCAGGATAACGAGAGATCAGGGGTAGATATTCTTCTTCGATGCCTTCAGGGTATTGCTCAGCAACGAAACCCTGGTCATGGGCCCGACTCCTCCCGGAACAGGGGTGATGTAGGAACACCTGGGAGCAACCTCGTCATAGAGGACATCCCCTTTAAGACGGAATCCTGATTTTGTTTCGGTGGACGGGACCCTTGTGGTTCCCACATCTATGACAACGGCACCTTCCTTCACCATGTGCGGTTTAACGAATCCAGGAGATCCAAGGGCGGCCACCAGGATATCGGCCGATGCACACAGCCCTTCCAGATTCCTGGTCCGGCTGTGGGCCACGGTCACCGTGGCATTCATCGATTTTTGTGACATCAGGATGCTCAGGGGCCTTCCCACAATATTGCTCCTGCCAACAATCACGCAGTGCATTCCCGATGTCTCGATCTCATATCGTTTCAGAAGCTCAATGATGCCAAAGGGAGTGGCCGATACGAAAGAGGGGAGACCGATCACGGTACGGCCCACGTTCACCGGGTGAAATCCGTCCACATCTTTGGCCGGATCAATGTTTTCAATGATCTTTTGCTGATCGATTTGATCCGGGAGCGGCAGCTGGACAATAAAGCCATCCAGTTCCTGGTCGTTGTTCAGTTGATCGATCCTGTCAAGAAGGATCTTTTCCTCCACATCATCTTCAAAACGTACGAGCGAGGAGCGGAAACCCACCTCCTCGCAATCCCTGATCTTATAGGATACATAGGTTTCACTTCCGCCGTCATGTCCCACAAGTACTGCGGCCAGATGAGGCCTTCGATGACCCGATGAAACAAGAGAATCGACCTCTGCCCTGATTTCTTTTTTGATGGTTCCGGCAGTGGATTTACCGTCAATGATCTGCATAACGTATAACTTTGATTTAAATTGTAACCGCTACATTCCCGGGATTTTCTGACCCATGGCCCGTCCCATGGCCTTCCCCTTCCCGGAAGTCATCATCTTCATCATCTTCCGGGTCTCGCTGAA
Organism: Bacteroidota bacterium; assembly: GCA_051746185.1. GTDB lineage: Bacteria > Bacteroidota > Bacteroidia > Bacteroidales. The sequence continues at coordinate 3,378 of JBNJEV010000022.1, read as the reverse complement.
TTGTTTTACCAGTCTGTTCACTTCGGGGACGGTCGTTCCGCTTCCCTCTGCGATTCTTTTCCGTCTGCTTCCGTTGAGCAGGGCGGGATCGGAACGTTCCTCCGGGGTCATGGAATTGATGATCGCTTCGATCCCTTTGAATGTATCATCATCCATATCCAGGTTTTTCAGGGCTTTCCCGGCACCAGGGATCATGGCGGCCAGATCCTTGATGTTCCCCATCTTTTTGATCTGCTGGATCTGGGACATGAAATCTTCGAAATCGAACTGGTTTTTGGCAATCTTTTTCTGCAGCTTCCTGGCTTCCTCCTGATCATACTGCTCCTGTGCTTTTTCCACCAGGGAAACAATATCGCCCATTCCCAGGATCCGGTCAGCCATCCTGCTGGGATGAAATGGATCCATTGCATCCAGCTTCTCCCCGGTCCCCACAAACTTGATGGGCTTATGAACCACCGAACGGATGCTCAATGCTGCCCCGCCGCGGGTATCCCCGTCGAGCTTGGTGAGGACTACTCCGTCATAATCGAGCCTCTCGTTGAATTCCCTGGCGGTGTTCACGGCATCCTGCCCTGTCATTGCATCCACCACAAAGAGGATCTCATGGGGCGAGACCGACTCCTTGATGGAGATGATCTCCTTCATCATCTCCTCATCAATGGCCAGCCGTCCGGCCGTATCGATGATCACCGCATTGTAACCTTTCATCCGGGCTTCCTTCACGGCAGCCCTGGAGATTTTTACCGGATTCTTATTTTCTTCTTCCGTATATACAGGGATCTGTAGCTGTTCCCCGATCACCTTGAGCTGATCGATTGCTGCAGGCCGGTACACGTCTCCGGCCACCAGCAGAGGCTGTTTTCCTTGCTTATTTCTGAGATATGATCCTATCTTTCCGGCGAAGGTTGTCTTACCGGAACCCTGCAGGCCGGCAATGAGGATCACTGCCGGATTGCCTTTCAGGTTCATCTCCACATGTTCCCCGCCCATGAGGGAGGTCAGTCGTTCATGAACGATCTTGACCATCATCTCACCTGGCTTTACAGCGGTCAGGATCTTCTGTCCCAGTGCCTCTTCCTTCACCTGGTCCGTAAACTGCTTGGCGATCTTATAGTTCACGTCCGCATCCAGCAGGGCACGCCTCACATCTTTCAGGGTCTCGGCCACATTGATCTCGGTGATCCGTCCCTGTCCCCTGAGCATCCGGAAGGATTGCTCCAGTCTTTCTGACAAGCTTTCAAACATAATTCCTGGTTCGACGATTTAAAGCTGCAAAATTAGTTAAAATCGGGCAGACAGAAAAGAGACATCCAACGCAACCTTTGAAGGATCTGCGTCATCCTTACACAGGAAGATTTTGATTGTGAACGGACTGATCCGGCAATCTGGATTAGGTTTTCCTCCCGGCCCACTTTTTGCATTGTCTGAAGTGGGCCTTTTTTGCGATACGGCTGATCTGGATATTACGCCCTCTTTTTCCTGGGCACCGACCGGGAAGATTTTCTTTTTGCAGGAGGTCCGGGTTTTTCTATTTTGTCGGCATACTCTTTTTTAATCTTCCCCGGTTCATCAAACCAGCCCTTCAGCGCTATATACTTTTCTCTTGTGCCGATGGAGAAGGTATCGAGCTTCTGGTCCCGGTTCCTCAGGCGGAAAATGACATTCACCACTGCCTGCTTGGTGCTTTTTCTTTTGCTTTCGGGTAATTTGGAAAAAGTCATGATCTCATCGGTCAGTTCATCATAGGTGACCGGCCTGTCGAGTTGCCTTAACCGTTTCATTATCAGCAACTCCCATTTTGATTTCCTGCCTTTTTTCTTCTTTGTTTTTCTGGCCGTACCTACCCCGGTTCCCTTTTTTTCGGCCGGTTTCCCCCGGGCCGGTTTTGCTTTTCCCTCAATTTCTGCCCGGATCCCCGCCATGCCATTCTCAAGGTCGGTTTCCTTTATTCCCATCCTGCCGAGCACGTTTTTTATATGCTCAAGTCTTTTTTGGGTTCTTTCATACTCTTCGACATAAAATTGTTTCATTTCGGAAAGCTCCGAATCAGGCAGCCTGATTGTTTCCATAACTGATTTTTAAATTTAAAATATTAGGATGTAAAGTAAAAAGTAAATCCAGATTGCAGAAACTGAAGAACTGAATATTGTATAATAAACAAATATTGTGTAGTTTACGCAAGAAACCAGGGTTGTTTGTTTTTTAACTTGGTAAATATATGTTTTTATGGGTATGAAACAAAATATTAAAAACAAAAATTCACCAACCTGCCTTCAGGCCTCGCTGATGGGAGTTTCGATGCCCTTTTTATAGGTTTCCAGGGCCCTTGACCTGGCAAATTTGTGGTCGACCATGGGGTCCGGATATTCGGTGGTGCCGTATTCCGGGATCCACTTTTCTACATAAGTCCGGCCAGGGTCATATTTTTTCATTTGCTGGGAAGGATTGAACACCCTGAAATAGGGCGCAGCATCACAACCGGTCCCAGCAGCCCATTGCCAGTTTCCGTTATTTGAAGAAAGTTCATAATCCAGCAATTTCTGCGCAAAATAGGATTCACCCCATCGCCAGTCGATCAACAGGTGCTTGCAAAGGAAACTGGCCGTCACCATCCTGGTCCGGTTGTGCATGAATCCGGTTCGGTTCAGCTGGCGCATCCCGGCATCCACCATGGGATAACCCGTTTTACCCCTGCACCATCTTTCAAACTCTTCGTCATTGTTCCTCCATGCGATCCCGTTGTATTTTGAACGGAAATTCTTACCGACCACATCCGGGAAATGAAAGAGTATCTGCATGAAGAATTCCCGCCAGATCAATTCCCCGAGGAAAACTTCATGCGATGGATCCAGCCGGGAAATAATTCGTCTGATGCTGACTGTCCCGAACCTGAGATGCGGACCCAGACGGCTTGTGGCGTCCTGTCCCGGAAAATCCCTGGTATCGGCATAATTGTCCGCCACCGAAAGGTCATAATCCTTCACCTGGATGGAGGAGGGTTTAAAACCAATCTCTGAAAGGTCCGGAAAAGTAAAATCCGACTTCAGGAACATCCGGAAGTCGGAAGATTCCGGGGGACGGGGAGTTTGACTGCGAAAATGCTGCAACCATCTTTTCTTGTATGGTGTGAAGATGGTATAGGGATCTCCATCCATTTTTACAACCTCATCTTTTTCGAAAATCACCTGATCTTTGAAGAAATGCATCGGGATATCCTGCTGACGGAGAAGCTTCTCAACTTTCCGGTCCCTCTCAATGGCATACGGCTCATAATCGCCATTGACAAAAACCTCTTCGATGTCATGTATACCGATCAGCTCCTTCCAGATCTTCACGGGATCGCCCTTTTTTACCAGCAGAGAGCTTCCGCGTTCACTG